>CAZNQP010000159.1:0-1817 GCA_964575355.1 uncultured Chloroflexaceae bacterium | reverse complement strand
CCCGCCACGCCCCCCCAATCTATCGGTACACCGAGCAAAGCGAGGATACCCGTGAGCAGCACGCTCCCTATGATGGCGAGCACGGGCATCATCAGCCACAGGTTGCGGTAGGGAGGGGTGCGGAGCATTAGCCAGAGTGGGGTAACCCCACGTTTTGCTTCGCGGTAGGCTTGTGGGTTGGCATCGTAGATATAGCGCAGCAAGCCGAAGCGACGGAAGAACAGCCAGTAGGTTAGCAGCAGGTAGTGGCGCGGGTTGATCGGGCTGAGCACGGGCGGCAGTTCGCCATAGTAGGGCGGGAAGGGATGCATCGGCTAACTCCCAGTCTTGTGGCGGTAGAGGTCGGCGGCGGCGTGTTGCAGGCGGGCGGGGTGGCAGTCGCTCTGGTGCAACAGCGTGTCTACCTCTGTGAGGCTGAAGGTAATACTGGTACCGTGCAGGCGCGTGGCGAGCAGGCTCCGGGCTTCGTCCGGCGTGAACGCGCCCACCGGCAGGGCGGGCTGGCACAGGTTGTACAGCGGCGAGGTGTTGCCGGGGCTGTCGGGGAACAGCACATCGAGCGGCTGGCGGCTGGCAATCACCAGCGTGAGCGGGGTATCCGCGCCGTCTGCCAGCCCGCGTAAGAACTCGCGGCTGTCCTCGCTAAAGTTCGCACGTTGTAGCTTCTCGATCTCATCGAGGCAGATGATCGCCCGCACACCCTGCTGGCGGAGCCGCCGTTCGAGCCGCCCGCCGCGCAGGTCGTCGGGCACGCGCAGTTCTTCGCACAGGCACGCGAAGAAGTCGTCATCATCCAGAATGGGCTGCATGTTGATGTGATGCACGGTGTAGCCCGCCAGCGTAGGGAAGGTTGCGTGGTAGCGCGGCTTGCGGTGCTCGACCATCGCCAGTAGCGAGGACTTGCCCACCTGACTGTCGCCCACCAGCGAGATGCTGCCACCGCGTGCGAGCTTCTCGAACATCTGATGGAGCAGCAGGTCGCGCCCGTGGAAGCGTGTGGGGTCGGTGATGCGCCCGCTATCGCCGAAGGGGTTGGGGGCGTAGCGGGTGGGCGTGGGCGGTGCCGGGGTGCTGTCCGTGCCCTGCACGGTTGCACCTGCGCCTATTGCAATGTCTGTGCCGTTCACGTTGCCCACGCGCACACTGTTGTCCACGATCTGGATGTGAGGTTGCTGTTGTGCCTGCTGCTGCACTGCGATCAGCTGCCGCAGCAGGGCGGCGATTTCGGTGGTGTTGACGGCGATGCGGTCGTGCGCTTGGCTGTCGTAGAGCGACTGCAACTCGGGGCGGGCACGCAGTGCGTCGCTGAGCAGGCGTAGCAGGTCGCCCGCGACGGCTTCGAGTTCGGCGGCGTAGTGTTGCTGCACGTCGGGGCGCAAGCGGCTGTGCTGGCTGTAGGCGGCGGCGAGGTCGTGGGCGGGGGGCGCACCGTCGCGGGTGAGGCAACGGGCGAGCACGGGGGCGGCGGCAGTGGTCAGGAAATGCTCATCGAAGAGGGACACCGACCACTTGGGGTTCTGCTGGCTGAAGGTGATGTAGGCGGAGGCAAATGCCGCCTTGAATGCCTGCCGTTGCGGGTCGCCGTTCAGGGTGCGGCGCACGCGGTCTGTCAGCCCGCTCTCGGCGAGGGCGTAGCCAAGCACGGCTTCGGTCACAGCGGCAAGTACAGTTTCGAGCACAGTAGCCTCATCGGTGGTGAATTGACCTGCGGGTAGTATACCATGCCGGGGTGCGGCGGGCGGCGCAATGGCGGGTGGCTCAAGCAACAGGCACAGGCACGCCGTGGCGACTTGCCCACAAGTGGGGATAACGGGTAG
>CAZNQP010000158.1:0-1889 GCA_964575355.1 uncultured Chloroflexaceae bacterium | reverse complement strand
GTGATGAGTCGGATCCCATGCCGGATCCCATGCGTGAAGTTGTGACACAGATGGCAACCCTGCTCAATAAGCTTGGGTTGACCGTTACCTACGAGAACAATGCTCAGGATACGCTTCAGAAGGTCGCCGAACACGTCACCCAAGACCTTGAGCAACTGCTCTTGGCAAAGGATGTGCTAGAGCAGATGCTCATCTATGCCCGCTACAGTGCAAAGGCACGCAGCGATAGCGCACACAGCCCTGCGCCTGAAGACCCACCGCAGGAGACGTAGCGTTATGTGGCAGCGGTATCAACTCATCCTGCGCGTGCTGGCACCGACCCACATCGGCTGGAGCAAGCTCGGTAACGTCCAGCGCACCCGCCCCTACATCACCGGACGTGCCCTGTGGGGCGCACTCACAGCGCGGCTGACCCGCGACCGGCATGAAAAGCCCACGGCAAGCAACTATCAAGACACGGGAAAGTGTGTACACGATCACATCGCCCTGTGCTACCTCTACCCCGCCGTGCAATCCAATGGCTGCTATCAAGTGCTGTTCCCGTGGGAGGATACAACCCCCCAGAGCATCTTGAGTAGCTACAGCGGCACAGCCCTCGACCCGGCTAGCTCTGCCGCCGATGAGGGACTCCTGCACGAAGTCGAATACATTGCCCCACACACCTGCGATACCGGTGCGCCGGTCTACCTCGTTGGCTATCTGTTCCTCAATGCAACGAGCCAAGCTACCTTGCCTGCGCTACATCACGCCCTAGAGCGGCTACAGGTAGGCGGCGAACGTGGCTATGGGTGGGGACGACTCACACTCGTAGATGTGTCGCCGATGCCACCGGGTACATCGTGGGAGCTGTTCTGTAATACCTACACACCGCAACTGAACCACCCCCGCCCGCGCGTGACAGTGCCGCAAGGCAGTTGCTTGCTGGCACACACCATTGCCGAAGGCAGTAACGCGCATGGCGAAATAGAGCCGCTTGTGGGGCGCGAGTGGGCAGCTGAGTCTACTGGTAGCCATGTGGCGTACAATGGCATATGCTATGCGCCCGGTACCCAACCAAGGCAGCAAACCACCTACGAGATCGGGCACTATGGCATCTGGTACCCTGTCCCTTAACCCACAGCTCCCCCTGCCACCCGCCCAACACGCTCACCTCACGCGTCGGCTCGGTCTGCACAACGTTCGGCTCGGTCTGCACAACGTGCTGCGCGCTGTGCCCTACCCTGCCGCCGGTGCTACCTGCATCCGGTAATACCTGCCCACGGGTGAGATCGGGTGCCCACACCAGCGGGCGGGCAGCACGACCGCCGCCACGGGGCGCGGTGCAGCGACTCCCCCACACGGCAGCACGGGCGCAACGAGCTTGCGCCAGCACGGGTATACGGTAGAATAACTTCCATATCGGTCATACCCCGGTCGCCGTGTGGCAGACGGGCACCACCGCCCCCCGCGCGGCGGCGCAAGCAGGAGAAGCCAATGCCAGACCAACCCGATACGAAACTGCTGCGCCGCCTCAAGGCATTGATCCACGTATTGCGGGCGGGTGCCTGCGACCAACCCACCCTCTTGCACCGCCTCGCCGCCAGCGAGACCTATCCCCTCTCGCCGCATATGGCACGCATGGTCGCCCGCGACATCACCTACCTTGACCAACTGGGCATCCGCATTGCCCAGACGGCGACCCGCCCGCCCGTCTACACCCTGCACGGTGGCACACCTGCCTACAGCGACGATGAGCTACGGCTCCTCGCCAGCATCCGCGACAGCTTCGACCCGCAGCACCCCCAGTACGAACACCTCCAGACCCTCCTCGCCCGCCTGACCCACAACCTCACGCCCCGCGAACGCACCCAGTACACCACCCGTTTCGCCCTGCACATCCCCATGAACCC
>CAZNQP010000157.1:0-1908 GCA_964575355.1 uncultured Chloroflexaceae bacterium | reverse complement strand
GAGGTCAAACACGCTGATGAAGCCATTGCGGTTGCAGACCTCGCCCTCGCCGCGCAACCCTGCGAGCAAGGCTTCGGTGAACAGCGTGTGTGTGCCCGTCCCCACGAACGCCACTTGCTGCTCGCGGCAGGCAGTGATGACGATGCGCCCGCTGCCTGTCGCCAACAGCGCGGCGGCGGTCTGCTGCGGCAGTGGGTGCCCGGTGGGGGGCGGTGCGGCACCCAGCGCGGGCGACAGCACCCCAGCGTGGCAGGCGTTGCACACCAGCAGGAGCCGTTCGGCGGGGATGGCACGCAGGCGCGTGAGCAACTCGGTGTGGCTGATGCCCGTGCCGGGGACGACCCGCCCGTCCTGCCAGCGGGTATCGTGGGTGGTGAGGGTGTAGTCGCCGTGCGCGTCGTAGTCGCCGTGCCCGCTGTAGAACAGCAGCACGGTGGCGGCGGCGGGGGTGTGGGCGAGCCGGTCGAGGGCGGCGAGGAGTGCGGCGCGGGTGGCGGTGGCGGCGGTATGCACACTGACCTGCGCGGCGGGGTAGCCGCACACCTGTGGGTCGTGCAGCAGGGCGGCGACGGCTTGCGCATCGGCGGCGGTGGCGGGCACGGTGCGGTGCGGCGCGTGCAGGTAGCTGCCAATGCCGATGACGACGGCGTGTCCTGTGGGAAACGACTGCATACTGTGACCTCCTGCTGTCTGTGGGGGGAACCGCGTGCACCCCCTGCCCAGTGCCGGGGCGACGGTGGACTGGCTACTTTACCACCCCTCTAGCCGCAGGAAGTACATTGTGCCTGCTCTATCTCCCGCCACAACGGTGCGCCCGTCAAGCGCAACGGCACAGCCCACGAAGGCGTAGTCGCTGGTGAAGGTGCGCAGGCAGTCGCCTGTGGCGATATCCCACAGCTTCAGCGTGTCGTCATACGAGGCGGAGAGGGCGTGCACCCCGTCGTGCAGCACCGCCACGCTGGTGACCTTACTGCTGTGCCCGGTGAAGGTGCGCAGGCAGTCGCCCGTGGCAAGTTGCCACAGCTTCAGCGTGCCGTCATACGAAGCGGAGAGGGCGTGCGCGCCGTCGGGCAGCACCGCCACGCTGCTGACCCAACGGTCGTGCCCGGTGAAGGTGCGCACCAGTGGTCCGCCCGGCGCGGTCAGGCACGCGTGCAGGGGGCGTAGCCACGGTGTAGCCTGCGCCTCAGCCGCCTGTGCACGGATTGCCACAAGCACTGGGTCATCGAACGCCAATAGCCGACCGTGCAGTTGTGCGGCAAGCTGGATCGGGTCGGTTGCCAGCACGTGGGACGACAGGCGTAAAGTATCGCGCACCAACCCATGCGGTGCGGGCAGCGGGTCGAGCACGTCGTAGTCGGTCAGCAGCGCGACGGTGTCGGTTGCCGCGAGCTTCGCTTGGAGCCACGCAAAGTCGGTGAGCAGGGTTGCCAGTTCGTCGCCGCGGGCGGCGGCAGGCAGGTGGGTGGCGAGGTGCTGCCACAGGTACGGCTCGGCGGCGGGCAGGGCATGCCAGCCGTCGGCGGGGCGGTGCGCGTCGAGCAGGGCGGCGTGCCAGCCGGGCAGGTGCGGCGCGTGGGTGTGCTGCAAGTAGCTGCGGATGACATCGTGCAGGCGGATGGTTGCGCTCGTCAGGTCATAGCGCAGCAGCAGTGACAGCCGTTGCAGTTTAGTACATAGTGCCCGCGCCTTGAACGACGATAGTCGCCCAGTTGCTTGCCAGTAGCGCGTCACCGTTGCGAGGGAGATGTCCACGTCTTCGGGAAAGATTGCGAGTTCGGCGTAGCGTGCCTGTTCATCGTCAGTCAGCAAGCGCAGACTAAGGGCAAGCGTGCGGTCTACCGCCGCGTGTCGCCCCGCCTGATCGTCCATATTGAAGGCACCGATACCCTCCTCGTCCAGCCCCTC
>CAZNQP010000156.1:0-2002 GCA_964575355.1 uncultured Chloroflexaceae bacterium | reverse complement strand
CCAGTGATGCGAGCTAGGGTAGCTCCGGTCGCCGATGAGCATCGCGGGGCGGGCATTCAAGCGTCCATAGTCCAACACGCGAAACAACGGCAACAGCAACCGCTCACGGGTAATGCTGGTGGCGGGGTCGTCGGGGGGCAACTTCGCCAGTGCCGCCTGAAAGCCCGCCCACGCCGCGAGCATCTCATTCCACGCTTGGTTGGTCGCCTCGCTGAAACTCATACTGGACTGGTGGTAGGCATCGGCAGTCAAGCCGTCCAGGTCGCGGTCGTTTCGCACAATGCGGTGGAGCAGGTCGGCAGGCAAGATCGCGCCTTCGCTGCGGACGGTGGTAAAGGTGGCAGTACGGCTTCGCATAGGTAGGCTCCGGCTTACAGGTCACGGTGCGGCAAATAAACGAACAACCCCAGCACATCGGGCGGCAGTTGCGGCTCGATGCGGTAGCGCACGCCCTTGAGGTTGGCGGCGGTACGGACGCGGCGGTGCGCGGCGAGCAGGTCGTTGCCGTGCTGCTGCACCACGTCCTCAAGGTGGGGGCGCAGGTGCGCGTAGTGGGCAACCACCGCGTGCAGAAAGTCGCGGGCGAGGTCGGGGGCAACGTTGGCGGTGGGTTCGGCGAGCAACAGTTCCTCGCACGCCTCGTGGTCGGTGAGCCACTGCGCCGCGTCTGCCGCCCCCGTGAAGGCGAGGAGCAGACAGTCTTCCGCCAGCAGCACGCGCTCACTGTCGTCGCGCTGCATCACAATATGGTAGCGGCAACGCACCAGCAGCAGGGTCGTGCGCGTTGCCACCTGCCGCGACTTGATCACGCCGCAGCGGCGGGCGGCACTGTCAAGGAGCGGGTCGAGGGCAGTGTTGAGGACATAACTTGCCAGCCCCTCGACAAACGGGTGGGTGCGACTGAGGTAGACCGCATCGGGGGGGACGGGCAGCGTATAACTCACCGTCAGCGACGGCTTGTCCGAGAGGGTGCCCGCCACCGCATCGCGCAGGGCAGTGGGGGTCTCGTGCAGGGCAAGCTGCACCGTCCGGTTGCGGGTGTTCACCGTACCCCCGTGGAACGTCACCGCCCGCTCCACGAAGGTCGCCACCTCCACACCAGAACCGATGGCGGCGCGAGCGGTGACGAGTTCGCGCTGCACATCATGCACCTTGATCGTCTCCTGCGCGAACATCGTGCGCGAACGCTTCTCACGGTCGGCGTTGGCTTCCCACAGCGCGAAGAACTGCTCCTTGCGCGGCGCAACCACGTCCTCTAACCCCGGTAGTAGCATCTGGTTGCCGCCCGCACGGGTGCTGCTGCGCAGCAGCACCCCCTCGATCATCGCCTCAAACACCTCATCTGACGAGGCGGGCACTGGTACCGACACTCCTAAATCGTCGCGTATCTTCTGGTGCTTCTTCAGCAGCACCTCAAGCACCAAGCCGTCAATCTGGTTGTCCACGCCATAGTACGTAATCGTCCGCACGGTGGGGGCGGGTTGCCCGTAGCGGTCAATGCGCCCTTCGCGCTGCTCGTGGCGGGTGGGGTTCCACGACAGGTCGTAGTGTAGCACGGCACTGAAGTGCGCCTGCAAGTTAATCCCCTCGCTCAAGCAGTCGGTCGCCACCAGTATGCGGCGCGGCGCGGTGCTCAGCTCCTCCACCCGCACCTCGCGTTCATCATGCGGGAGCATGCCCGTCACGGCAACGATCGTCACGTCCTGCGGCAGCATCTTCGCCAGTTCGGTCGCGACGTACTCGGCGGTGGTCACGAAGCGGCAAAAGACAATCGGGTGATACCCCGCATCGAGCAACGTGGCAAGGATGGTGGCGGCATGCTGCAACTTCGCATCATGCTCGCCGTACAGTGCCTCTGCCATGCGGGCAAGTCCGTGCAGGCGGCTTTTATGGCGGGTCTCGTCGTCGCTATGCACCCCAATCTCACTGCCGGGCACCATATCCATGCCGTCGGGGGTTTCGTCCCCCGCTTGGTCCATCACCGTACGCCGCCCAATCAGGT
>CAZNQP010000155.1:0-2117 GCA_964575355.1 uncultured Chloroflexaceae bacterium | reverse complement strand
CCGGGGTTGCAGTGGGGGGTGGGGGCGGCGGGTTCTTTTCGGTGGGCGGCACATGGGCGGGCGGTGGTGCAGGCGGGGCGGCGGCAGTCGGCGCAATCGGCACCGTGTCGGCGACCTGCTGGTACACCACCGCCGTCGCGTTGTCGTTGGTGTTGTGGGCAATCGCCATCTCGACCAGTTTGCGGGCGGCGCGGGGGGCATCGGCATTGCTCATTACCTGCTGCACTGCCTGTGCGTCGCCTTCGAGGAGTGGCTCTAGCCCGTCGCTGCACAGCAACACGACATCGCCGGGGCGCAGGTCATAGACATAACTAAAGCGGTTGTCGGGCTGTCCGTCGGCGGCGAAGGGGAGTTCGGCGCGGTGCCCCAACACCTGCGTCAGCAGGCGGGCATCGGGGTGTGCGTTCGCCAGTTCTTCCGAGAGCATCCCCAGTTCAATCTGCTGGTTGCCCCAGTTGTCGTCGCGGGTGAGGGGAGTCAGGTGCCCGGCACGCAGCAGGTAGGCGCGGCTGTCGCCCACGCTGACGAGAAACAGGCGGCGTTCGATGACGACGGCGGCGACGACGGTGCTGCCCATCTGCCCGGTGGCGTTGAGGGTTTCGCGGGTGGCATAGACCACCCGGTTCGCTTGCAGCACCGCGTGTTGCAGGTTGGCAAGCGGGCTAGTGTGCGGGGCTTCGAAGTATTGTTCGGGCAGCACCCCAATGGCAACCTGACTGGCGGTGCTGCCAAACGAGCCGCCGCCCATGCCATCGGCGACGGCAAAGAACGACCCGGCGGCTTCCTTGCCCGGCACATACATGAGTTCGGTCGTACAGCTATCTTCGTTGGCAACCCGCCCGGCGCGATCGGTGTAGCCGCCAAAGTGGGGGGTGCCGCGCAGGGTCGCGGTGCGGGTCGTTTCGGGTGGCGTGGGCGGTGTGCCGGGTGGTTGGTTATTGCCAGCATTCATGGCGTTTCCCCTAATGCTGCGACCACGCGGTAGGTCATCAGACCAAACGTGGTCGTGGTCATAAGAACGGGTGCTGTGCCGATAGACGGCAGTAGCGCACGACGCAGGTGGGCAGGTTGATGCGCTTCGGGTGTTTGCTCAAGGTCATTGAGGAGCGTGGCGACACTCCGGTAGCGTTCGGTGTAATCGGTGGCAATACTGTTGAGCACCACTGCTTCGAGTTGGGGACTGATGGATGGCAGCAGCACGCGCGGGTAGATGGCTTGCGGGAGCGGCGTGCCGGGGATGACCGTTTCGACGAACGGGAGCCGCCCGATCAGCAGGCGGTAGAGCACCGCACCCAGCGCGAAGACATCGTGCCGTGGGTGGGCGGGGTCGCCGAAGGCGTGCTCTGGGGCGGTGTAGCCCGTAGTACCCTGTGCGTCGGCAAAGCGTCGCCCACCGACTGGCTCGGCAACGCCGAAGTCGGCAAGTACCACGTCGGGGACACGCGCCTGCCAGCGCGTGATCGGTTGC
The DNA here is from genome assembly GCA_964575355.1 of uncultured Chloroflexaceae bacterium. Taxonomy (GTDB): domain Bacteria; phylum Chloroflexota; class Chloroflexia; order Chloroflexales; family Chloroflexaceae; genus CAZNQP01. The sequence goes on along the minus strand of CAZNQP010000155.1, from coordinate 649 downwards.
CGCAGCAGCATGTTGCCCGGCTTGATGTCGTGGTGTACCACCCCTGCCGTATGCAGGTAGGCGAGGGCGTGCCCGATTTGGCGTATGATGAGCACGGCAACCGACGGCGCAAGCCGTTGCGACTGGCGTAATAGGTTTTCGAGCGACCCACCGCGCAGATATTCCATCACAATGAAATAGGGCGACAGTGGGTTGTAGGCTTCGGTTCGCATTATATAGACAGGACGGGCGCGGCTGTCGCTCTGTTCCTTCGCACGGGCTATCGGCAGCAGTTGCACAATATGCGGGTGCTGGAGGTGTACCATCTGGTCAATCTCGAACTTGATCTGGTCGTTGTGGTCACTGTCTGCCACCTTCACGACAACTTCGGGCGGTCCGGTGTAGCCGGGGAGTGGGGCGACAATCATGGCTTGCGCCATACCGCCCCGTGGCAGCATACGGCGCACACGGTATGGACCGATTGTATCATGCACCTGATAGTTCCTCATTGCTGCTCTCGCCGGTTGCGCTGCTGGTCTTCCTCGTAGGTCACGGTCTGGTCGTTCTTGCTCGGCTTGTGCGGCGGCGGGGTGCGCTGGGTGGGCGGGACGTTAGGGGGCTGTGCCCCGGCAAGTTGCGTCGGCTCCAGTGCGGCGGGCGGGACGCTGGG
>CAZNQP010000154.1:0-2247 GCA_964575355.1 uncultured Chloroflexaceae bacterium | reverse complement strand
GTGCCCCGCCCACATTGTACCAGATTGCCGGGGGCGGTGCCCGTCACGCCGCGCCTATCCCTATATATAGCATATAGAGCGAGAGGGGCAGGCACCGCGCCCGCCCGCCGTGTATCCGGCTGTCGGTGGTCGTTGCGCTCGTTCGTCATCACCACAGGCAGGTACACCGCTTCATCGGCTGGCGTGGGCGGGGCTTGTTGCGGGCGACCCTGCACCACATACGCCGCGCCGCTGTTGTAGCCGTTCGGGTCGGCAAGGAATGCCCCGACGATGACATCGGCGAAGCCCTTGCCAGCTACGGCGCACCACCCGCACCGCTCCGGGCGGCGTGGCTGCATACGCTCATCGCGGGGCGGGCTATCGTGGGGTGCCACGACCGGGCGCACCGTGCCGCCGTGGAGGGGCACATGCCGCTGGTGGGGCAGGTGCTGGGCGACCTGACGGGCACGCCGGTGCGGGTGGGGTGCCGCGTGCTCACCGACTGAGCGCGTGCCCCGGTACGGGTACGGTGCCGGGTGGGGCAGCCTAGCGCGACGGGCGCGAACCGCCGTACCGACGGGTACCGCGTGCGGATGCGGGACAGCCGCCGTACCGGGTGCGCGGGGGCGGCGCGGGGGACGTACTGGCGGTGGGTGGCGTGCTGGGGCGCGGAGCCATAGACACCTGTCATCCGGGCGGGGGTGCGGGCATTGCCGCTGGGTGCATAGTCGGGTACAATAGCTGCACATCGCAGAACGCACAAGCTACTGATAGCCAGTCAGCCGTCGGCGGCTAGGAGCCTTGGACGTAGCAACGAGACGAGTGTGAAAGGACAGCGCATGACTCGCATTATTGCCCTCGCCAACCAGAAGGGCGGCGTGGGGAAGACAACCACCACGCTCAACCTCGGCGCGGCACTTGCCGAGCGCGGGCGGCGCGTGCTGCTGGTGGCTAGTGATCCGCAGGCGAACTTGACCACATGCCTAGGACTCGACCCTGACGCGCAAGCGTATACCATCTATGAGGTGTTGCTCAATCCAAAGCAGGGCGCGGGCTTTGCGTTGCAGCAGGTACGCGACAATCTGTCGTTAATCCCGTCGACTCTGGGTTTGGCTGCTGCCGAACTGGAGCTGGCAGGGCAGATCGGGCGCGAGAAGCTGCTCCACAAGGCGGTACGCCCATTGCGTAGCGACTACGACTACATCCTGATTGACCCGCCGCCGAGCCTCGGCTTGTTCACCCTCAACGCGCTAGCCGCCGCAACCGAGGTGGTGATCCCGTTGCCAGTACAGGTGCTTTCGCTGAAAGCGATGGGACAATTGCAGATTATGCGGGTGCAGGAAGACCTCAACCCGGCACTTGACATTAGTGGCGTGCTGTGTACGATGGTTGACCGCCGCACCAGCGTGTCGGGGGTGATCGAAGCAAAAGCCCGCAAGACATTTGGCGCGCGCGTCTATGCGGCGACGATCCCACACAACACGCAGCTTGTGAAAGCAACCGCCACCGGGCAATCAATTCTGGAATATGACCGAGCCTGCGCCGGCGCGCAGGCGTATCTCGCACTGGCTGAGGAGGGAGACCGTGGCGAAGAAGCATGACTTGGTAGCAGATATTGACGGTATCAGCCTGCCTGACCCAACGATCCGCCGGGGGCAGGGATTGGGGGGGATCATCAGTCAACAGCAGGACGAGATCACCCCCGGTAGCGAAACCGAACTGAGCGATGACGAAGCCGATGAGTTGCAGCGATGCGAGGCAATTATTGACCGGGGCAAGCGGGCGTTCATCGAGATGGGCACGGCACTGCTCCGCGTGCGTAATTTGAAGCTGTATCGCGTTGATTATCCAACGTTTGAAGCCTACTGCCAAGATCGCTGGGGCATCGAGCGACGACAGGCGTACCGGCTGATTGACGCTGCCGCGGTCATTGAAAATGTGTCCCATGGGACACACAATCCCCCTTCCAACGAACGGCAAGCCCGCGAATTGGGCAAACTCCCGCCAGCGGAGCAGGGCGAAGCCTGGGCTGAGGTGTTGCAGCGCAGCGATGGCACGCCCACGGCAAAGGCGGTCGAAGTCGAAGCAGTGGTCAGAGAACGGCAGTCGCCCCCTACGACACCTGCCACCGCGCCGTATCCACCACCCGTGCCCCCCGCTCCTGTCCCCCCGCCGACCGACGAAGCCCAGACCCGCATCGCCCAAGCACTTGCAATTCTCGAAGAGTACCAAGAGCACATCACCAAAGCGCAAAGCTACACGCCCACC
>CAZNQP010000153.1:0-2268 GCA_964575355.1 uncultured Chloroflexaceae bacterium | reverse complement strand
GGTGCCGACCGCTTCGGTGATGGTCGCTGGCGGAGCAGGGTTATGTCGCTTGCCCAACAGGTGGCACACCCTGACCGCGCTGCGACTATCGCAGAGGTCTATTATGTGGCGGCAACGCGCTATGAGGTGGCGGCATATGCCGATTTTTTGACCCAGCTTGTGCGTTTCGATGAAAATGTGCTGCGCCTGCTGTGCTTGCAACAGGGGGTGCAGTTTGTCAACTATGCGCGGCGAGCCGATGAAAGCGGGGCGTTTATCAACCGTGCATGGCTCCGCTCACTCGCAGCACCACTGCCCAAAGACCGAGACGACGGCAGGAATCGACCATCCGGACGCAAGACGCTCTTTGATCTGGTTAAACATCTGGCACAGTTGCGCAATGAAGCAGAGCCATCGGTTCTTGCGCTGTCGCAGCAGCTTGAGCAGCTGGTGTATCTGCGCAACGAAACAACCCACTCGCTGAATGGCGTGCAGCGCGAAGACCTTGCAACCCGTTTCCGACCCGGCACCACCAGCGCAGCCGATGCCGATGGGATATTGCCCCATATGGCAGCGATGTATGCCGTAGCCGTCGGGCAAAGCCTAGGGGCTTCTCCGTATGGCGTGATCAACGAACTGGTCGCAGACCTATTGCAAGAGCGCGTGACACCCGCACGCCTGTCCAGCTAACGCCCCCCACGCCCCCCACCCGCCCACGCCCGCCCACGCCCGCCCAGAATGCCCCGGCGCGTGGTGTCTGTGCTACAATAGCCGCCACTGTTGTACCCCGTTGCCTATCCCGTTAGCCCGTTAGAATGAGAAAGGTAGCCCGATGCCTACTGCCCTGATGTGTACCCTGCGCCCCGCCGCTGCCGCCACCGTGCCCGCCAACCTCAGCCGTGCCACCCATGCTGCCGTGCTGCACCTCATTGGTGCCGCCGATGCCGACCTTGCCACCCGTATCCACAATGACGACGGTCCCAAGCCGCTCACCGTCTCGAATGTGCTGGGGATGCCCCGCACTGGTACCCACGTTGCCGTCTCGCCCACGCAGACCTACGGGCTGCGCGTGACGACGCTCACCGCGCCGCTCGAACAGTTTGCCCAGACGTGGGTGCATGCCCCGCCCGCTGCCCCGCTCGACCTTGATGGCACCGCGTGGCACATTGCGGCGGTGACTGCCGACCCCGCCGCCGATGGGTGGGCGGGCAGCACGACCTATGACGCGATAGCGCGGGCGGCGATGCACGCCGACCCGTTGCCGACGCGCTGGACGTTCGAGTTTGCCGCGCCCCTGACGTTCCGGCAGAGCGGCAAGAATCAGCCCTTCCCGCTGCCGGAACTGGTGTTTGGGAGTTTGCTTGACCGTTGGAATGCTTTCGCGCCCGTCGCGCTCCCCGATGAGGTGCGTCGGTTTGCCGCCGAGGTGGTCGCGGTCAGTCGCTACGAGTTGCGCTCGGTGCGCGAGCCAGCCAAACACGGGGCGTTTCAGGTGGGGGCTTTGGGGTGGTGCAGCTATAGTGTGCTCCGCCGCGACCGCCACTGGCTGACGTGTCTGGAGATGCTTGCCCAGTATGCGTTTTACAGCGGCATTGGTGCGGCGACCACCCGTGGCTATGGGCGGGCACGGTTGCGTCCGTCGGCGTGATGGGTGGCAGGCATGGCAACGCTGTATCTTATTGAGCAGGGCACGTCGCTGCACTGCGTGGGTGAGCGGTTGGCGGTGCAGCAGGGCGACGCGGTGCTGCTTCGGGTGCCGTTGCTGAAGCTGGAGGGCGTGGTGGTGTTTGGGCATTGCGGGCTGACGACCCCTGCGATCCAGCAGTTGCTTCTGGCGCATATCCCGGTGACGTTTTTGACGACGCGCGGGCAGTTTGTCGGGCGGCTGAGCGGGCGCGTCACGCCGCACGTGCAGCGGCGGCGGGCGCAGTATGCCCAAGCCGATGACCCGGCGTGGACGTTGCCCACGGCACAGGCGGTGGTACACGGCAAGGTGACGAACTGCCGGGTGGTGCTGCAACGCGCGATCCGCCAGCGCACGACGGTGTCGCCCAGTGTGCCTGCCGCCGTGACGACGCTGCACGCTGCGCTGCAACGGGTGCCCCGCACCACTAGTCTGTCGTCGTTGCTGGGGGTCGAGGGGCGGGCGACGGCGGCGTATTTTGGTGCCTATCGCACGTTGCTTGACCCGCAGTGGGATTTTCGGCTGCGGGCGCGGCGACCACCGCCCGACCCGGTGAATGTGCTGCTGTCGCTCGGTTATACGCTCCTTACGCAACGGGTGCTGGG
>CAZNQP010000152.1:0-2281 GCA_964575355.1 uncultured Chloroflexaceae bacterium | reverse complement strand
CGCCGAGGTAGACGACGGCGCAGACCCCGAAGACCCCGACGAGTACCGCGCTGAGAATGTCTTCTGGGTGCCGCCGGAAGCACGCTGGGCACGCTTGCAGGATAACGCCAAGCAGCCCGACATCGGGAAGTTGGTGGATGACGCGATGGTGGCAATTGAGCGTGACAACCCCTCGCTCAAGGGGGTGCTCCCGCGTGACTACGCCCGCCCCGCCCTCGATAAGCAACGGCTCGGTGAATTGATAGACCTGATTGGCAAGATCGGCATCGGCAATGCCGCTAGTCGCTCCAAGGACATTCTGGGGCGCGTGTACGAATATTTTCTCTCGCAGTTCGCCAGTGCCGAGGGCAAGAAGGGCGGGCAGTTCTACACGCCGCAGTGCGTGGTGCGCGTGCTGGTCGAGATGCTCGCACCCTACAAGGGTCGCGTCTTCGACCCCTGCTGCGGCTCTGGTGGCATGTTTGTGCAGAGCGAAAAGTTTGTCGCCGCCCACGGCGGGCGCATCGGTGACATTAGCGTGTATGGGCAAGAGTCGAACCCGACCACGTGGCGGCTGGCGCAGATGAACCTCGCAATCCGGCGCATTGATGCGAACCTCGGCAGCGGACCTGCCGACAGTTTCCACCGCAACCTGCACAAAGACCTCCGCGCCGACTATGTGCTGGCGAACCCGCCCTTCAACGATAGCGACTGGGGCGGCGACCGCCTGCGCGATGATGCCCGCTGGCAATACGGCGTACCGCCCGCCGGCAATGCCAACTTTGCGTGGGTGCAGCATTTCATCGCACACCTTGCCCCCAACGGCTTAGCGGGCTTTGTGCTGGCAAATGGCAGCATGTCGAGCAGCACGTCGGGCGAGGGCGACATCCGCCGCGCACTCATCGAGGCAGACCTCGTAGACTGTATGGTTGCGCTGCCGGGGAGCCTGTTCTACTCGACGCAGATACCGGTCTGTCTGTGGTTCCTTGCTCGCAACAAGCGCGATCATCGCTTCCGCGACCGCCGCGGTGAGGTGCTCTTCATTGATGCCCGCAAGCTCGGCACCCTGATTGACCGCGTGCATCGTGACCTGAGCAACGACGAGATCGCGCAGATTGTCGGCACCTACCACGCATGGCGCGGCGACGCGGGCGCGGCACCCTATGCCGACGTGCCCGGCTTCTGCAAGGCGGCAACCCTCGCTGACATCCGCAGCCACGGCTACGTACTGACACCGGGGCGGTATGTGGGTGCTGCCGCGGTGGAAGAGGACGACGAGCCATTCGCGGCGAAGATGGCACGCCTGACCGCCGAACTGGGGCAGCAGATGGCTGAGGGCGCGCACCTCGACGCGGCAATCCGCGCCAACCTGCGGGCGTTGGGGTATCCGCTGGCAGAGGAGACACCATGAGTACTGCGCAGATACGGGACACCTGGCCCGTGGCGCGCCATATTGCCACCCTACGGGCACATCTGCCTACCCTCGCCCAGCGCTATCACATCCGGGCACTGGGCGTCTTTGGCTCCTACGTCCGCAACGAGCAAACCCCGTCCAGCGACTTGGATGTGCTGGTCGAGTTTGAGACGCTGCCCGGTCTGTTTACCTACGTTGAGCTGCAAGAACAGCTCGCGGCGTTGCTGGGTGTGCCGGTCGATTTGGTGCATCGGGCTGATGTGAAGCCCCATATCGCCGAGTCGCTGTTTGCCGAGTTGGTGCTGATATGAGCCCAGCACGCACGAATCGGGCGTTGGGGTATCCGCTGGAAGGAGCAACGCAATGAGTATTACGCAACTTGCACCCTCGCCCCTCGCTGCCCTGCTGGCGGCGCACCGTGACGAGATACTCCGGCTAGCTGAGCAGCACGGCGCAGTGCGGGTGCGAGTCTTCGGCTCGGTGGTACGTGGCGAGGTCACAGACACGAGTGATATTGACCTGCTGGTGCTGTGGGACTATGAGCGCCTATCCGCTTGGGGCGGGGTCGGTCTGGCACTTGACCTTGCGGAGTTGCTGGGGCGCAAGGTGGATGTGGTGAGCGAAGACAGCTTGCACTGGTATATCCGTGAACGGGTGCTGGCTGAGGCGGTGCCGCTGTGAGCGTGAAAGACGACCGGCTCTATCTGACCCATATCAGTGAGCGCATCGCCCGTATTGAGATGTACACGCAAGCCGGACGGGCGGCGTTTTTTGGCTCACCGATGCAGCAAGATGCAGTGGTGCGGAACTTTGAGATTATCGGGGAAGCTACTAAGCGTATCTCCGAGGGGCTGAAACAGGGCTACCCGCAGATACCCTGGCGGCGCG
>CAZNQP010000151.1:0-2283 GCA_964575355.1 uncultured Chloroflexaceae bacterium | reverse complement strand
TCCGCTCCCCCTGTTGCTGCGCTGGCTGCCGTTGCTGCGGTGCCCGCCGCCAGTGGCAACGGCAGCACTGTGCCGCCCAGCGATGGGCACCCCACCCCACCCCCGCCGCCGGGAGCAGACACCACCGCCGCCCTGCCGCCCGCCATCACGAAAGCCTTCAAGAACGACGTGCGCCGTGCGATCACGCACCTGAAAAGCCCGCCCCGCCTCGCCCAGAGTCCATTGCTCAGCCTGCCACTGGTCACGCAACGGGTGCAGCAGGATCAGGCGAACGACAACCGCCTCAACCGGGCGGCGGCACTGCGCGAGTTGCTGCTCGAATATATTGACGCACTGCGCCCCAACGACAGCGCAGGCACACCTACCAGCGATGCATGGCGGTTTTATAATGTCTTATACTATCCGTATGTGCGGGACATGTCGCGCAAGGCGGCTCTCTCCGAACTCAACCGCCTGTCAGCCGTGCGCCGCCGCAACGGTACCACCCAGCCCGACGAGTTAGAGACGGTGCTCGCGTGGCTGGTGGATATTGAAGACGCAACCTTTTACAAGTGGCAGCGGCGAGCATCCGACACGATTGCCGCCAGCCTATGGGAAGATAACCAGCAGGCGGTGCTGGCGTAGCCGTGCCACCGAGACATTGCCATGAACAGTAGCATCAACCATAGCTGGGACGTAACCCCAGCCGAAGCCCGCGCCATTCAGGAGCAACTCAGTGCTGCCGTCATTGCCCACGATGACTTCGCGCCGATCACAACGGTTGCCGGGGTTGACGTGGGCTTCGGGCAGGGCGGCAGCATCACCCGCGCCGCCGTGGTGGTGCTGCGCTACCCCGACCTGATCGTGCTGCACCACGCCGTCGCCCACGAGCCGACCCGCTTTCCCTACATCCCCGGCTTGCTGTCGTTCCGCGAGGTGCCCGCGATACTAGCGGCACTGGCACAGCTACCCGCGCCGCCCACGATATTGCTGTGCGACGGCAACGGCGTGTTGCACCCGCGCCGTTGTGGGCTGGCGTGCCATCTGGGGTTGCACAGTGGGCTACCCAGCATTGGGGTGGCAAAAACGCTCTTCATTGGCGATCACGTCACCGTGCCCCCCACCCGCGGCGCGTGGCAACCCATATACGAGCAGGGCGACGTGATCGGGGCGGCGGTGTGCAGTCGCGCAGGCACACGCCCCCTGTATGTGTCGGTGGGGCACCGCGTCAGCCTAACGACTGCTATCGAGTTGGTGCTGGCGTGTACGCCACGCTATCGCCTGCCCGAAACGACGCGGCAGGCACACCGGCTGGCATCGCAGGTGCCCGCCCCAACGGCGAGCAGCAGCCATGAAGAGCAGCAGCCATGAAGAGCAGTAGCCATGAAGAGGAGTAGCCATGAATCGAACACTCGCACAACTGGCGATTATTGGGGTGGCACTGGTGTTGGCGTTCAACCCCGGCGGCGTGGTAGCGTGGGAGTTGCGTATCCTGCTGCTTGGGCTACTGTTCGTCGGGTCGGTGCTGCTGTTGCAGCCCCGCGCCAGCCGCGAAAAAGAAGAAGCTGAGCGCATCGCCAACGAACACGACTGGGAGGAGCAGCAACGCCGCGCTATCACGGCAGAGAAGCCGCCCATCCCCGACCCGCACCCACGCGACACCGCCGCCAATCAGACGCACGAGCACCCGCAGAGTGAGCACCCGCATGACCAGCAAAGAGAGGATTGACCCATGGAACAGAGCGTTGCCCAGATGAAAACCTTCGTCGGCTACGAGCGCAGCATCCACGATGCGATCAAGGTGGCAGAGCGCGAGGCAAACATGTGGCTCGTGCAGCAACGGCTTCAGCCCGACGCGATCACGGTGACGAGCCAGACGGTGGTAGAGAGCGTTGCCGCCTACGACCAGATGGTCTACTTGCACATCATTACGGTGCTCTACGCCCGCCGCGTGCAGGGGCTATGAGCGGCACAGGCGTGCAGGGGCATGGTTGTCGCACACGGCTCGATTTCCGCAAAAATCGATTCGCGCTAACGCGCTCGTTTCACGCGGGGGCGGTGCCCCCGCACCCCCCAGCAAACAGCACGCAGCAAACAGGATGCAGCACGCGGGGCTGTCGCCCCGCAGAAAACAGAACTTATGTTCACTGCACACGCGGGGACACCAGCACGCGGAACCCGTCGTTGATGACGTTCCTGCGGTACAGGAAGTCCCCGTAGCGCGCCGCGCAGCGAGCATGTGTTCCATTCTGATTGCCGGGGGTCTCGTGTTGGCAACCGTGGCGTGCAACAACCAAGGCTGTC
>CAZNQP010000150.1:0-2439 GCA_964575355.1 uncultured Chloroflexaceae bacterium | reverse complement strand
AAGCCGATGCCGAACTGACCAAGAAAATCTACCGCCGCGTGCCTGTGCTGGTGAACGAACGGACCGACACCAACCCGTGGGGGGTATCGTTTCTCCGTATGCTCGACATGGCGAACGATAGCGGGCTATTCCACACCGCCCCCGGCGACGGCTTGCTACCGCTCTACGAAGCTAAGATGCTGCACCAGTATACCCACCGCTGGGCGACCTACGCCGCCGACGGCAGCACCCGCGACCTGTCCGCCGCCGAGCTTGCCGACCCCGCCTGCACCGTCACGCCGCGCTATTGGGTGCCACAGGCGGCGGTGGACAAAAAGCTCGCGGAGCGGTGGCAACGGCAGTGGCTACTCGGCTGGCGCGATATTGCCCGCTCAACGGACGAACGCACCGCCATCTTCAGCCTGCTGCCACGAGTGGGCACTGGCGACACAATATTGCTCATGTTTCCCGGTGTCGAGAGCGTTGCACTGATTGCCTGCCTGCTGGCAACCATGAACAGCCTGACACTGGATTATATAGCCCGTCAGAAGGCGGGGGGGGCACACCTTAAGTATTTCACCATGCGACAATTCCCCGTGCTGCCACCGGCGGCGTTCACGGCGAGCGACATTGCGTATATTGCGCCACGGGTGTTGCGGCTGGTGTACACCGCGCACGACATGGCACCCTTCGCGGGCGACCTGCTGCGCGACATGGGGCTGGGCGCGGGGGCGGTGCCGCCGCCGTTTGGCTGGGACGCGGACGAGCGGGCGGTGTTGCGTGCCGAACTCGATGCACGCATTGCGCGGCTATACGGGCTGACGCGCGACGAGGTGCGCTACATCCTCGACCCGGCGGACGTGTACGGCGACGACTTCCCCAGCGAGACGTTCCGCGTGCTGAAGGAGCGCGAGCGCAAGCAGTACGGCGAATATCGCACGGCACGGCTGGTGCTGGCGGCGTGGGACGCGGCGGAGGCGGGAGAGTAGCATAAGAACCACCATTAATGCCAGAGGGAGCAATGCTGTGAGTGATGACCAAACCCCCCCATCAATGATTGAGCGGTTGGCGCGTGCGGTGGCGCGTGGGCAGGGCGACACGCCGGAGACGCACGCGGACGCAAGCGCGGACGCAAGCGCGGACGCAAGCGCGGACGCAAGCGCGGACGCAAGCACGGACGCAAGCACGGACGCAAGCACGGAGACGGAGGGCACGAACGCGGAGGAGGAGACGAACGACGACGACATGCCGGAGGTGCCCCAACTTGACCCGGATGCCCCCACCTTTGCGGTTGCCCAGAAGGCAGAATACGCCGAGCAGCACTATGGGCATACCTACAGCTTCAGTACAAGGGCGAGCGGTGATCACCGCAAACTCGCCGATGCCCTTGAAGCTGCCCGCGACGGGGGGGCGGCGGTACAGATCATCATCTATCGCCCCGATCCACACTATGCTTTCACTGCATGGGCACGCGTCCTTGATTTCGAGCGGCGTGACGAGCACAATGAGACTTTCTGGACGCTTGAACTGGAGCAGCACGAGTTTCCCCGCCCATTGCCCATCTACAGCCTAACTGGTCAGATACCATGGATCGAGCGGAAACAAGGTGGACTATTCAATCGAAGAAGCATTCGCAGCATTAGTTCTGCCGACGGGCAGCGTATTCTGAATGCCGCGTATACATCGGAGGGTGACGACATGCCGGACGACGCGCCGATAACGATGACGATGGCAGAAGCCGCCTATAAGGTACTCGTGCGGGTAGGGGGCGGACCGTTGAAACTTTCCGATATTTTTGAGCAGGGGCGCGAACGCGGTTGGATTGAGTCGGACGGGCAGACCCCGCAGCTCTCGCTTGCCACTGCGCTACTGCGCGACCCGCGTTTCACCAATTTGGGCGGCAACATGTGGGTGCTGGCTACGCCCGCCGCCGAGGACGATGCTACCGAGGAGGTGCCCGATACCCTCCCCGACCTTGATAGCTATCTCCAGTTTGTGCGTGCCCTCCATGACACACCGCACACCGCCGCCACCCTGCGCGACCGTGCGCGTACCAAGCTAGCGAGTAGCGCAGTAAGTGCCCACGCCGATGCCTTCGCCACGCGGCTGCAACAGCTTCGCCTGCTGACCCGCGACGACACGGGGCACTACCGGGCGCATCCCTACGTACAGGGCAACGAAACCGCCCTGCTGCGCCTGATGGCACTGGCATACCTGCACCCCGACAGCACCGCAGCCACCGGCTACGTGTTGCCTGCCCGCTCCGTTGTGCCCCGGCTGCGTGGCTCCACGCCCAGCACCGACAGCTTTGCCCCAGAGTTGGGGGCAGACGCGCCGCAACTGCTGGTGTGGTACGCCGAGGCGGGGGTCGTCACGCTCGACGGCACCGACTGGCACGCCACCGCCGACGGGCTGCACCCACTAGCGGGCGACGACGACGCAACCAGCATGTACAACACC
>CAZNQP010000149.1:0-2457 GCA_964575355.1 uncultured Chloroflexaceae bacterium | reverse complement strand
GCAATGGACGGTAGCGTGGCAACGACGTTGTTCAGTGTGGATGAGCTAGCGTCGCAGTTGGACAACCCTGCTGTGGCAATTGTGGATTGCCGTGCTGTGTTAACTGACCCGGCAGGTGGTGAGCAGGCGTATCAGACAGCCCACATACCGGGCGCGGTGTTTGCCGACATGGACCGCGACCTGTCGAGCGCACCAGTGCTGGGGCAGACTGGGCGGCATCCGTTGCCGTCGGTCGCGCAGTTTGCGGCGTGGCTAGGGCAGCAGGGCATTGATAGTAGCACCCATGTCGTGGTCTATGATGCGATGGGCGGCGCACTGGCGGCGGCACGCCTGTGGCTGATGCTGCACTGGCTGGGGCACGCGCAGGTCGCGTTGCTTGATGGGGGCTGGCAAGCGTGGGAGGCGAGCGGCAACCCGACGCGGAGCGGCAGTGAGCACCGTACCCCACGTACCTTCACGCCGCAGCCGTGCCCCGACCTGATCGTCACGACGGACGAGGTAACGCGCCTGTTGGATGACCCGGCGGTGCTGCTGATTGATGCTCGCCCTGCCGAACGCTACGCTGGCGAGCACGAAACCATAGACCCGTTGAGCGGGCATATCCCCGGTGCGGTGTCGCGCCCGTTTGGGGCGAATACGCGCGACGACGGGCACATGCTACCCCCAGAGCAGTTGCGGGCGAGTTTCACGCACCTGCTGGGCGACCGTGCGCCTGCACAGGCGGTGTACTACTGTGGGTCGGGCGTGAGTGCGGCACAAGGCATGCTCGCTATGGTGCATGCTGGGTTGCCTATGCCGCGCTTGTACGTAGGTTCGTGGAGCGAATGGGTGACGGACGCGAGCCGTCCGCGTGCGATGGGCGACCAGCCCTGACCAGCCCGAACTACCCCTAAGCGGTAAAATCGTCGGCGAGGTGTGCCAAGTCGCCGCGGCGCAAGACCTCCACGGCATCGTCTACGTGGAAGCGCAGGTCAGTCACGCCAGTATTGCCGATGTTGCCGTACACGTCCCACGCTCTGCTCACGTCGCGTTCGAGCCAGTAGGCGAGTGCGGTGCAGATGACACCGAGGTGGGTCACGACGATCAAGGTATGCCCGTGGTAGCGGGCAAGTAGCCCATGCAGGGTACCGATGGCACGTTCGCTAAACGCGGGCGTGCTTTCCGTTGCATAGACGGTCTCGAAGTTGGGGACATTGAGCAGGGCATCTACGAACTGCGGGTCGGGTACGTCTTCCATCTGTCCCAGATAGACCTCTTTCAAGCCGTCGCGTTGCTCGATGGGTAGGTTGAGCGCGGCACCGACGGCGCGGGCAGTGTGGTAGGCACGCAGCAGGGGGCTGGAGAAGAGGAAATCGGCGGTGATCTGGTTGCGGGCAAGCCACGCACCGAGCCGTTGCGCTTGCTGCTGCCCTAGCTCCGAGAGGGGCGAGTCCGTCCAACCCTGCACAATATTGGCGGCGTTGCCCTCAGACTGGGCGTGGCGGATCAGAATCAGGCGGGTGGTCTGGTGGCGACCCATACCGTGGTGTTGCCCTTCCTAGCTGGTGGTGTCGTCGGGTGTGGCGATGCCAAGCACATGCGCACCGGCATCCACATAGATGATTTCGCCCGTCACGGCACTGCCCAAGTCACTACACAGCCACAGTGCCGTGTTGCCCACGTCGTCAATGGTGATGTTGCGGCGGAGGGGAGCAACGCCCGCGAACTGGCGGTGCATGGTGCGGAAGCCGCCAATGCCGCTGGCTGCCAACGTGCGAACGGGACCGGCACTGATGGCATTGACGCGGATGCCGCGCGGTCCGAGGTCGGCGGCGAGGTAGCGTACGGTTGCTTCAAGGGCGGCTTTGGCAACGCCCATGACGTTGTAGTTGGGGATGACGCGCTCGGCACCGATGTAGGTCAGTGTGAGAATAGCCGTGCCGGGTACGAGCAGGTTGTACTGGTTGGCGGCTTTCACGAGGGCAAGGAGCGAGTAGGCACTCACGTCAAGTGCGAGGTGGAAGCCGTCGCGGGTGGTGTTGAGAAAGGAGCCTTTCAGTTCGTTGCCATTGGCGAACGCTACCGAATGGACAAGCACATCGAGTTTGCCATAGGTTGCGGCGGTCTGCTGCATCAGGGCGGCGATCTGTTCGTCGCTCTGTACATCGCAGGGTGCAATTAGGCGCGAGCCAAGCCCCTCGGCGAGTGGGCGTACCCGGCGTTCGATGGCATCGCCGACGTAGGTAAAGCCGAGATCGGCACCTTCGCGGTGCAACGCCTGCGCGATGCCCCATGCAATCGAGTGGTCGTTGGCGACCCCTACAATCAGCCCGCTGTGATCGGTGAATAACGGCATGCTGTCTCTCCTTCGTCGGTACGTCCCGGTGTGCTAGTTGGGCGTGCCCCGGTGTGCTGGCGTGTGGTGCCCACACAGCCGCAGTTATCATACCATAGGCGCGAAAGGATCGGGGGGGATGG
>CAZNQP010000148.1:0-2637 GCA_964575355.1 uncultured Chloroflexaceae bacterium | reverse complement strand
GCAAGGAGCGCACGCTCTGGGTCAGTGCGGGGCGGCACCAGCAGCGCGGCGATGGGTTGCTCCTGCATCACCTGCGCGACGTGCGGCGGCAAGGGGTGGGTGGCGTTCCCCACCCCACGGTCGTGCAGCGTCAGGGTAATACCCGTCAGGGGCACCACTGCCCCGCAATACTGCGCCTCGAACACCTTGAGATCAACCATGGCAGTGCTGGCTGTCCGTGGCAGGTAGTCGGGGGCGTGCCAGCGCAACGCCACCCGCCGCCGTGCGTCAGGCGCGAGCAGTGCATCAAGCTGCAACCCTAGCACGCTCCCGTAGGGCTGTTCTGTGCGTGCCGCCTGTACGAATGCGGCGGCATCCGCAAAGACGGTGACGCGGTAGTTTTCGAGCAGGTGCAGCAGGTCATACTGGTTGACCGTCTGGCGCGAGAACAGATGCTGCGGGTCGTATACTGCCGTCGCGATGCCCTGCCAGCCGTCGCGGAAGGCGAGCAGGGTATCGGTGAGGGTGACGCAGCCACGCACGTAGCGCACAAGATCGGCGTGGGTCGCCGCGTACTTCTGGGTCAACAGGTCCTCCATGTGCGGCAGGAAGTGTGCCGCCGTAGATTGGGGTGCCTGCCCCGGTGTGTAGGTGCGCTGGTTTGCCATCGCCGCAAGGTCTGCTGCCAACCGGTGGTCGTAGGTCATGCTCCACTGCTCGGCGGTAGGGGCGCGGAGCCACTGCTTGCGCCGCTGGTAGGAACGCACTTTAGCGGTCAATTGTGCCACCGTCTGGCGCGAGTGCGGCGCGAGGAGGTCGCGCACTGGTGTAAAGATGGCGGCAATGGCTGCCTCACGGTCGTCGTGTTCGGCTTCGTTCCACTGTGCCAGAATGGGGTGCAACACTTCTTCTAACGCGAAGTGTTGCAGGTAGCCATCGAGCGTGTGCTTCGGTGGCAGTTGGTCTGTCACCGTGTCGAGGGCGGCGTGCCACGCGGCACGGGTTAGCGTTGCATCCTGCTGGTCAGCGAGCATCGGTAGCACTGCGTCAGGTACGAGCACCACTGCCGCCGCCGGCGTGGTCGTTTCGGTGCGCCCCAGCACGCGCCCCGCCCGCCCGATGCGCTGCACGAGGTCGTCGCTGAAACGGGCATCGCACACTAGCCGGTCTACGCTCTGGCGTCGCTTGCCCGGTCGCCCGAAGTTGTAGCCAATATCCACGGTGGGCGTTGCGAGGGTCAGGTGTGCCACCCGCTGGCGTTCGGTTTGGTCTTCGGGACCCGTGATACGGACCGGGTCATGGCGGTGGAGCGTTTGATACACGGTATTAATACGCGCCAGACTGCTGCTGATTATCACTGTGTCGAGGTCGTTGGCAAGCCAGTCAGCGACTTGGGTCTGTTGGGCGGCAACCCACCCGTCAAGGTGCTGCTCACCACTGCACACTAGCGTCAGCCGCAAGGGTGCCAGGGACGGCACGGTGGTCGCGCTAGGCGGTGGCGATAGCGTTTCGGGAGCGACCGCGCTCCAGCCACCCGCCCCAAACAGGCGCGTGAGCAACGTACTGACCTGCGGGCGGGGTGTGGCGGATAGCAGGCACAACCGCCGCCCCGCTGCGAGCCAGCCCAATTCTTTGAGCAATGCCATGTAGAACAAAAACGTCAGGAACTGCTTGGTATCGTAGTAGTGAAACTCGTCAATGATGGTGTACGCAAACCGAGTGAGAAAGGTGGCAAATAGGTTCTTGCGGTCGTGCCGACCATATTGCATGAAGAGTGCGAGATGGAAGATGTCGGGGTTGGTAACGAGTACGATACCCTGACGAGCAGTAGCGGGGTCGAGACCGAGTTGCTGTGCAAAGGTTTGGGGGCTATCAATCAATTGCACCAACGCACTACCCCGTCGCTGCACAACATCGTCGAGCAGTTGCCGCGTGAGGTCGCCCGTGATTGGCACTACGGTGAAGGGTAGCCCGTGAGCTTTGACAAACGCGTCGGCATCGCGGGCGTGCTGGGCGATGAGGGCATTGGTGGGCGCAATGAGGAGGGTGTTGTGCCCCTGCATAGTGGGGTGCAACAGCCGCAGCAGCGATGCCTGCGTTTTGCCGGTGCCCGTCGGGAACGTGTTCATAACCAACGGGGTGTCTGTGAGCGCGTGATAGGTTGCCACCTGATGGGCGAGCAACGGCGGAGCGTGGGCTTGCTGATATTGGGGGGGGTAACTCGTGGGGTCAGCAAGGTATTCGTGATGGGCGGCAAGCGTCAGGGTAATGCTGGTAGTCATGCAATATTCTCCACATTGAAGCGCATTCCCACCGGAAGCAGCGGTGCGATAGGCTGTTCGGGGAGCGCAGGTAGTTGGTAACAGGCCCCCTGCAAGCGGGCATTGCGAAGCAGGGGGGTAGGCTTTACGGCAAGTTGGTCAGTTGCCAGAATGGTCATCTCGGCGGGTAAGTCGGCGGGTACGAGTAGTAGGCTCGTATCGCCGCCGTCGGTGGTTGCGGTTGGGGTGATAGACGTGCTCGTGATACGTGCCTTGCTCATCCATTTGCCCAGCCGTACATAGCGCGGTGGGGTATAAGGCGCACGGCTGACGATGTAAAAGACGGCACGGGTGCCCACGCCTAACGCCCGAATACGCCCCACCTGCGGGCGGTTCT
>CAZNQP010000147.1:0-2651 GCA_964575355.1 uncultured Chloroflexaceae bacterium | reverse complement strand
TCGCCAAAGTCTACAATCTGTTCGAGCGTGGTGTGGGTGGTGAGCCAGTCGCGCAGGGCTTTGCCATAACTTGCGCGAAAGTATTTGTTGCTGGTGATGTAGCCAAGCCGCCCGCCGTCGCGCAGCAGGTTGATGCCCTGCTCGTAGAAATAGACGTACAGGTCGGCGGTGCCGACGTAGCTGGCAAAGGTTTCCTTCCAGTACGTTTTATAGGGCTTGAGTAGCTCTTGCCGCACATAGGGCGGGTTGCCCACCACCGCATCGAAGCCCGCCGCCGCGCCACGGTGCTGCCCGTTGTGGTCGAAGAACACTTCGGGGAATGCCAACTCCCAATGAAAGAAATGATGCTGCTTGGCGAGGGTGGCGGTTGTGGCGAGGTGGGGTTGGGTAATCTGGTCGTTGGGGTCGTTGGGGGCACGCTTTAAAGCATTGGCGACATAGTTGTAGGTCTTATTATCGAGGAGCAGGTCGAAGTAGGTCGCAGTCGTGACATCGGCGAGCCGCCCCCACCGTTTGTCCAGTTTCGTCTGGAGCTTATCGAAGTCGGCTATCTTCTGCTTCACCTGCGTGTCATTGTCCGAAGGGTCAGTCATGAGCTTGACAAGCGTATCTACGGCTGCATCAAGCGTCGAAGTGAACTCGCTATCGCTAAACATATTCGGTGTCATCATTGGGTCGTTGGGTTGGGGAGCTTTGCTGCGGCGGGTGGCTCTGGGCTGGCGTGGGCGCAGGTTGTCAAAGCGGGCACCCACCAGCGAATTGCCATGGCGAATGTGGTGGTCGAGGAACGAGAGCGGCTTGTCATGCGAGAGCGTGCGTAGCCACAGCGACAGGCGCGTGAGTTCGACGGCAAGCGGGTTGAGGTCTACGCCATAGATGCACTGCTCGATGACAAACCGATAGGCATGCTGGCGCAGGTTGGCTTCGCGCTGCTGCTGCTCATACGGGCTTTCGTCGGAGCCTTCGCCGCCATACAGCAACTCCCACTGCTCGAGACGCTTGGTGCGGATTGCATGCGTTTCACCGGGGCGCGGTGCAGGGGGGGTACTGCTCATATGCTGTTTGATGCTGGTGATATAGGCACCTGCCAGTTGCTCGACCACCTCAACGAGAAAGTGCCCACTGCCGCACGCCGGGTCGAGCACACGCAGGTGCGTGATCTGTTCGGGGGGGCGGATGGTGGTGGGGTCGTCCACGTCGGCATAACACAGCGGCAGGAGTACCTGCTGCACAATATAGCGCACGATGTAATCGGGGGTGTAGTAGCTGCCGGACTCGTGGCGTGCATCCACGTCGGTGTCGTCGCTGGTTTGCAGCTTGACCCCGCCGTTGCCGTCGCGCACGAGTTGGTAATCGAGCAAGCCCTCGTAGATATTGCCGAGGTGCTGCACGGCAAGGTCGCGGTAATCTACGCGCACCTGCTCGCCGTCCTGCTCGATGACGGCAAGTGCCGTGACGGCAGCCGCGAAGAAGCGGTCGGGGACGCTCACCGTAGTGAGGGATTGGTTGTCTTCCTTGTTGTCTTCCTTGAAGAGCGACCCGTTGTAGGGAAACACATGGGACGCGGTATTACCCTTGTCGAGCATGCCGCACAATGCCTCGAAGTTACTCCACAGCCGTGTCTGGGTGCTGCTCGCAGTATGGCGTGTTGGGTCAAACACATCGTTTTCGATGCGACGGTAGCTGTAGCTGTCGTAGGGTTCAGTACCGACGGGCAGCAGGAAGCGGTCTTCGGCATACTTCACGAACAGCAGGCGGTAGAGAATAACAATCGCCCGCTCGTATATCTTCTGCAGGTCGGTGGTTGCTTGGTCGGCGGCATTGGCATAGATGCCCTGTGCAAGCGCACCCACCACCTTAAAGGCTTGCTTGCGGAGTTGTTCTTGCACACCAACAGCATAGTTGCCACTGCCGAGCAGCAACCGCTCAAGGTGGCGGGCATTGTTGGTGAAGGTGGGGGCGGCGAACAGGGCATAGAACCACGCGAAGGCGGCACGCATGGCGGCGGGGTCGGCGAGCGTGAGGATGGCACGCAGGTCAATTTCGCAGTAGCGCGTGAGGTCGGCGGGGGGCGTGTGGTGGTAGAGCCGCCATGTCACGCCGTCGGTGAGGATGCCCCACTGCTTGTGGGTTTGCTCCAGATACTCAAAGAGTTGCTCAGCGGGCAGTTCGCCGCCGCGCCGCTTGTCCAGTTGCTCCACCTGCTTCACCTCAATGAGGGTGAGAGTATCGGCATAGCGCGTGGCGTTGTCAAGCTTGCGATCGTCTTTGTGGGCGAGGTAGGCATCGCGGTCAGCGGGGGACGCGAAACACACCACATCGGGGCGGACGGTGGTGTTGCCCTTGCGGCGCAGCACGCCCTGCGTCGAGGTGGCAAAGCCGAGTACCGCGCAGACCGCCCGCACAAAGTCCTCAACGTGGGACTCGTTCGCGCTCAGGCTGCCCGCCTGTTGTGCCCACAGCTCCTGTACCTGCGCAAGGGCGGCATCGGAACGTTGCTGGGCGGCAGCGATGTCGCTGCTGGGCGGGGGGGCGTTGTTGTCGTCGGGCACAAGCGGCAGCGCGCGGGCGGCGTAGGTGGCAAGGTAATAGTCTTGAAACAGCGTATTGTTCGACACATACGGGGGCGGGGCGGACGCAATAGGTTGCAG
>CAZNQP010000146.1:0-2679 GCA_964575355.1 uncultured Chloroflexaceae bacterium | reverse complement strand
GGCACCACCCGGTTGCGCCAGCGACCGTCGCCGAGGCGGTCGGCACCGGCGAGGGCACGGGTCGCCGCCGGAAAATCGAGGGCAGCGCGGTACCGTGCATAGTCCAGCACGGCAGCGAGCAGGTCGGCAGCCCCGTCTGGCAGCCGGTCACTGATGGTGGCACGATGCTCGTGGAAGGTACGGTATGCCACATCATACGCATAGGTTGCCACATTCGAGCGGAGTACCGCCCGGAGCGGAGCCGCTTGGAGGCGTTTCCCCGTATTCAGGCTAAACGGCTGGTCATAGCGGGGATGTACGTACAGCACCTCGGCACGGTCGCCAAAGACTTCGGTGCCAGCCACCAGCAGGCTGGTGGTCATGGCAGGGGTGCCGCCCGTGACCTCCAGATAGGCAGTGGCATGTGGGTAGGCGGCGCGGAGCGTGGGGAGGTGCCGTTCGAGATAGCGGCGCACCCCGTCATAATCGGAGGGGTCGCGCTCGTCGGGCGTGTCTGCGCCGATCACCCAGATACGCACCTGTGCGGGTGCCAGCGGCGCACCGTCGGCGGTGCCGTGGGTCAGTATCTCCCGCACCACCTCGGCAGTCACGCAGGTGTCCTTCTGCCATTCAGTGAGCAGTGCAGGGTCAGTGGGGCGTGCATCGCGCTGGTTCGACGCAATGAGTACTACCTGCACGGGCAACGTGGCGTTGGTCTGCACATACCGCAATGCCTTGCCGATAATCGGCAAGCGCAGGTGGGGCAGGTGGGTGGGCAAGTCGTTCAGCAGTAGGTGCGCCCGTTCGCGCTCGGTCAGGTGTGGCTGATCAGGCAGGTGTGGGGCGTGCAGGTCGCGGCTCCCAATATTGCACACGAGCAGGCTCGTCATAGTTCCCCCGCAAGCGTGCGTCGGCACAGTTCATTCACCACGGCATAGGGATAGGGCGATAGCTCGCGTGCGAACAACGCTGTGTAGGCAGTTGCCATGGCGGTCAAGACATCTGCTATCGTCGCGTGCTGCTCAACCGCTGCGCGGGTCAGTGGGTGGAAATCATGCACGGCACGGTTGCGTAGGGGTAATGGCTTTTCCACGGTTGCCAGTGCGGTCAGCAGGTGCTGATAGTGGTCTTTGCCGAGCGTGGCGATGACCGCCCGCAGGCGGGTGCGGTCAACCTGCCTACCTGTGGTGTCTACAGCAGATGGGAGGGATGGGGCGTGCTGCTGCCACCAGTATGCGTCAAACTGATCGCGCTTCTTGTCCTCCCACTGTGCACCGACCTGCTCGGCGGCAACGTGCATACAGCCCTCGGCAAAGCGATATAGGCGGTTGACAAAATCGAGCCATGTCTCGGTGCTGGCAGCGAGGCGGGCGACATGTACGGTTTCGGCAAGGTAGGTTGCGTCATCGCTACGGGCAATACTGTTAAGCAGGAGGCTAATGTTGTTGCGTAGCCCGCGAGCACGCGCATGCACACGCGTGAGTTCGTCCCGCGCTGCTGCAAGGTCAAGGTTGCTCCGTGCCGTCGCGTGCTTCAGCAACGCCAACAGCATGGTGTGCTGGGCATCTGGCAGTTGTACGCGCTTGTCGCGTTCGAGCAATAAGGTTGCCATGGGGTAGGCGTGCGCAGTGACAAGTTCGGTGACATTGGTGCGTAAGGTTTGCAGGGCAATCTGGCGAATAGTATCGAGTGGGAGTGCCATTGCTTTGTCTGGGGCAATGTAGAGAAGTTCGGCTTGCAGCCCAAACAGTTCGGCTCCGACAAACATGAGCATGGTCGTCATGGCGGGGGTGCCGCCCGCAATGAGCAACCACACTGCATCATCAGGCGTGATATATTTTTGCTGCTTGGGTAATGCCTCACGGTAAAAATCGAGCATCTGGTCGTAGTCGGCTGGGGCATCGGGGATGGTGATAACCTGCACATGCATCTTGGCTTCCTTTGGTGTCCAGCCATAGCGACGCGCGAGTATCTGCTGTATGATAGCGGCAAACTCGACGGTATCGCTTTGACGGAAGCGTTCGGTAGCGTGAGCTTGGTCAGTGGCAAACAGCTTGACGTACAGGGTATTCTTGGCGGTTGAGTCATCGGGAGCGATGTGTTGCAACGCTTTGTCCATCATTGGGAGCTGAATAGCAGCAAGATGGTCATCAAGGTGTTCACGGAGAAACGCCCCAGCTACTCGCGGGATCAATGCTTGCCGGTCTACCCCATCTTGCGGGAGCTTGCTTAGGTCACAGTGTTGCACGTCGCGGTTGCCGACATTGGCAAATAAGATGACATTACTCACTGGGGGTCTCCTTTGGTTGCATGTCTACGCGCACCCAGCCGAACGGTCGAGCAGGTTGCCCATCAGGGGCGTACAGGTGGCGGGTGGTCGGGAAGCGGTCGTTTTCATCGCCGTGCAATGTGTGCCCCCGTTTTAATCGGTATTTGTTTGCAATCTCAGCGAAATCAGCATGCTGCCGCGTCAGGTGGTCGTCAAGTGTTTTACTGTGCCAGCCCCCGCCCCACCCAAGTTGCAGGAGAAAACTTGTTGGAGGGAGGGATTCGTTCTGTTGTTGAAGCTGTTGATAGAACTGTTTAATACCTCCCACATCATCATGGCGCAGGCTATCGAGATAGCTCTGCTCAGCGGTAATAAAGGCGGTAGTGCGGGCACGCGCCGCAGCGGCAATATCGCTTAGCCCTGCGTGTTTC
>CAZNQP010000145.1:0-2846 GCA_964575355.1 uncultured Chloroflexaceae bacterium | reverse complement strand
CACGTATATGAAGACCTCATTGCCCCCACAGGACGTACTCTGTGCTGTCCACTACACGATGATGGTTGTGCCGTACCGCCCACTGTCTGCGCCACTGGTGCGCGTGCTCACCCTTACACATACACGACGACGCGTCCCGACAAATCCCCCTCGAAGGCTGCCCGTCCGTTGACCGTGATACTGCCCCGTGTGGGTTTGATATCGGCGTGGAACTCACCCTTGTCGTCAGTGTGTCCTTTCTCGTGAAACCCCCCCGAACAAGCCGGAGTATGATACCAGCACGCGTGCGTTTTGTACCGACTTGCCTGTACGCTTGTCTACAACATGGACGGTTATCATCGTCGCCTCCTCATTCACTATTCACATACAGTGTCTACCCGGCACTGCTGCGGCACCATGCGCAGCAGTGCCGACAACTTTGCCTTCTATCGCCTCATAGTTCTAAACGGGGCAACCGACCGGATTCCATGCCGCGCCGCACCAATCGGCTCACATTGGCTCGCATCTGCCGCCAACTCGCCCCAGCACACACACAACCCGCCTGCCGCGATGGCGCAGGCGTCCCCGGTATGCCTAGCCCCGCCCAGTCCCTCGCCCACCATCGTCAGTTACACTCGATTGTGCCCCGCCGGTATCTGCCGCAGAAACCACCGTGTCCGGCTCTTGTGTGTTCATTGCGCTCGTGGTATCCTTCCTTGCATCTGAGCAGGGACACCACGACCGAGAAGCTCCCGTGCCACTGCTCACGCCTTGTCGTCGCAAGCACTGTCACCACGGGTCACGAAGAAGAAGCTGTGGTCTGCAACGATGTGAGCATTGACGGAAGATTGCTCTACGCTACGTGTGGCTCTGTGCTTGTTGTCAAGCACATTAGTGGGAGATAACTCCGGAAACTGGGCGCGAGCACGCCGAAGAGCCGGAGCAGCCGAGAGGTACCATTTGCGATGCAGAAAGACCCACAGGCGTTCGCTGCTCTCTTGAGCAAAGCGATCTACCGCATTGCCATTGAGAGCGACGCGTGCCGTGATATTGGGCGGATACAGGATGAAGTTGGGTATGCGATTGGGCGTGACACGGGGGGGAGCGCGATTGAGTACTGGCGCAAAGGCAATGTGCCGGCAAACGCCGCTGAGGTTGAACAGCTTGCCCTCGAACTGTGCCACCGCGCGGGATTGCACGCCGCGCGGGAGTTACAGCTCTTTTTGCGCTACGCGGCACTACCGGATGCCGCCCAAGTCAGTGCGCGTGTCTGGGGCGCGTGCCACCGTGAAGGGGATGAAACCGCCACCGCTGTGAATGATCACGCTGACATTGCGCGTATCACGGTTGCCCTGCGGGGCAGCAAGCGCACCACCGATCTCCAGCCCATCCTGACGACCATTGCGACGGCGGTGGGCATTCCTGTCGAGCAGATCGAGGTCGTCACTGTCCTCAGTGGCAGTGTCTACCTCGTGCTTGCCCTCCCCCGTGCCGCCGCCGACCGGTTGCTGATCGCCCACGACACCCAGTCGTCGGTGCTTGCGGCTCTGCCCCTGCACTCCCTTGCGCCCGAACCTGATGCCCTCGCGGCACTGGTCATCGAACGCTGGCGCGTGCTCCACTTCCTAGAAGTCGCCCGTCTCCCGCGCTCCGGGGCGATCGCGCGGCTCACGGCACTCGTCCGGGAGCCGTTGCGCCGTTTCAACGACCCGCTCCTGCCGCCCCTCACGGGGCAAGACCTTGGCGATCGCGTCACGCGCACCACCGTCGTTGCCGCCCTCGCGGTGCTCCTCGAACACGACACTGCCTTGCGCGATGCCCTCTATACGGTGCTCACAGAGACCAGCATTGAAGACGCGCAATGGTCGCGCATTCAGCATCTTGCCGTTCTGATGCGGGTGCTGAGTGCTGCCGCGCAGCCTCCCGCGCACGGCGTGGCAGGTGGACTGGATGAGGCGGGTGGTCTGGATGACGAACTCGCCCGCCATATCATTGCCCAACCCGACCTCTGGCAGTACACCCTGCCGCGCCGTTGGTTACGCGTTCCCGGCGGTGCGTGGTTGACCCACCCCGCCGACCGCCTGTGGCATGTCCGGCTTGCCCACGTCGCGGCACTGACACTTGTGAGGCAACCGCCCGCGCCCCTCACCCCTGCCACACTGCACGCCGACCTGCGCCGCGCCCACGTCCCAGCCACCGACTGGGCATACTGGCAGCAGGCGCTTACCACCACCCGCACTGACCACGCAGACCGGATCGAACGCATCATAACTGCCCGTACTCCTCCGCTCCCTGCACAGGCACCGCAAGATACCCGGCTTGAACTGCTGCCGGGGCGACGACGTGGGTTTCGCTTGCGCCTTGCCGTCCCGCCTGCGCCGACGGTGCCCGTGTTGCAGGCACCGGATAGCCTCTTCGATGCCACCGTACCCGAGCTTGATGAGTTGTTCACCGTCACTGTCGCGCTCCAGCGCAACTTGGAGCAACCAACAGTCACACTGATAGTGGCGATCAATCAACTGCAGCGCGAACAGTGGCAGGTCGTCGTGGTGCATGCGGGCGCACCCTACCGCACCACGACGACTGACCCAGACGGCATCGCGCGGTTCCGTGACGTGCCGTCTGGGGTCGTGGATGGGGGACAGCTGACGCTGGAGTGTCTGGCGTTACCGTTTGAAGAGCAGGCTGAAGAGGAGGAGTAGCGCGGCGAGCACGAAGGCAGTATTAACAGGTGTGAGAAGCCACCCCCATAGTGGGGCAGCCAATACGTACAGTATGAGGGGGCTGAGGATAATGGCAACGCCCCCAAACAAGAGTAGCCCAAAGGTGGCACGGGGATAGTCGGCTACCCGGTCTTCGGGCAGGAT
>CAZNQP010000144.1:0-2893 GCA_964575355.1 uncultured Chloroflexaceae bacterium | reverse complement strand
GACGGCGACGACCACGCCCACAGCGACGGCGACGACCACGCCCATAGCGACGGCGACGACCACAGCGACGACCTAACCGCCGCCCTGTCCCCGGTTGAAGGTGATGAGCCGCTCAATGTGGTGGCGAGCACCACCATCATTGGTGACGTAGTACGGCAAGTTGGTGGCGAAGACATCAACCTGACCGTGCTGATGCCCCCCGGCGCGGACACACACGCCTTTGAGCCAACCCCGCAGGAAGCCGCCGTGGTGGCAGGGGCCGACGTTGTTTTCGTCAATGGCATGGACTTAGAAGAAGGGCTGATGCCCATCATCGAGAACTCAGGTATTGCGGCGGAGCACATCATCCCAGTGTCGCACGGCGTAGAGACTATCGAGTTTGCAGGCGGTCACAGCCACGACGAAGAGCACAGCGACGAAGAGCACAGTGACGAAGAGCACAGTGACGAAGATGCCCAGAGCTTTCACCCGCTCGACCTCATTGCTAGCCCTGCCCTAGCCCACGGCGACGACGACCACGCCCACAGCGGTGCCGACCCGCACACATGGATGAGTCCTATCAACGTGATGGTGTGGACGGAAAACGTAGCCGCTGTGCTGTCCACCCTCGACCCGGACAATGCCGAAACCTACGCCACCAACGCCGAACGCTACACGGGCGAACTGCAACAACTTGACCGCGACATTGCAACACAGATTGAAGCCGTCCCGGCGGCAAACCGTTACATGGTGACAGACCATCGCGCATTCGGTTACTTCACGCATGCGTATGGGCTAGAGCAGGTCGGCGCAGTAATCCCTGCTTACAGCACCACCGCCGAGACATCGGCGCAGGAGCTAGCAGAATTGCAGGAGACGATCAGCGAATACAACGTACCCGCGATCTTCGTCGGCACAACTGCCAACCCAAGCCTTGCCGAGCAAGTCGCCGCCGATATGGGGGTCAACATATTAACCGTCTACACTGGCTCGTTGAGCGAAGCCGACGGACCCGCCGCAACCTACCTTGACATGATGCGCTACAACACGGCACAGATCGTGGAAGGGCTGAGCGGATAACACGCTGACACAGGTACCGCAACGTGCATAGTAGGCAGAACAACGAGTAGAGATGCCGTTGTTCTGCCTATACCTGCGTTGTATTGCCTGTGCCTACATTAGAGGAACCACACGAACCATGACAATCACTGCACCCCAACCCGCCCCGCCCCACGCCACGCCACCGAACGCGCCTACACTCGTAGTGCGCGGTCTGAGTGTACGCTATGATAACGACACCCCCGCCCTCGACGACATAGGCTTCACCGTGGCATCTGGCGAGCGGGTTGCCATTGTCGGACCCAACGGCGCAGGGAAAAGCACCCTGCTCAAGACCATCGCAGGTTTAATCACACCCACACACGGCACTATTACCGTCAATGGGCACCAGCACACGATGTGCAGCGATGTAGCTTATGTGCCGCAACGCGCCAAAGTAGATTGGTCATTCCCCATTCGGGTGTGGGATGTCGTGCTGCTCGGACGCACCGGACACATCGGCTGGTTCGGGCGCGTCAAGCACCACGACCGCGAACTGGTACAACACAGCCTCGAGTTGGTAGCGATGGCAGACCTTGCCCACCGCCAGATCGGGGAACTGTCGGGCGGGCAACAGCAGCGCGTCTTCATTGCGCGGGCACTGGCGCAGCAGGCGTGTGTACTGCTCCTCGATGAACCTGTGAATGGGCTAGACGTACACGCCCAGAACGACGTGTTGCATATCATAGACGACATTCACCAGCAGGGCGTAACCGTACTAACTGCCACCCACGACCTGCAACAGGCAAGCGACGCGACGCACTACGAACAGATACTGTTGCTCAACCGCCGCCTGATCGGGCACGGCAACGCCACCGACGTGATGACGGCTGCCAACCTGACCGCCGCGTATGGGAGCCACATGCACCGCATCGAGACCGAGCAAGGCACACTCCTCGTACACGACCGCCACTAGCCGCAAGGACAAGGAGCTACTCCCGTGGAATTATTCAACCTCATCACCGAACCGCTCCAGTTTGCGTTTATGCAGCGCGGGTTGCTCGCCGCCACGCTGGTCGGTGTGATCTGCTCAGTGGTGGGCACCTTCGTTGTACTACGCGGCATGGCATTCTTCGGCGACGCGCTGGCACACAGTATTTTGCCGGGGGTTGCCCTCGGCTACATGTTCAGCGGCGGCAACAATGGCAACCGCGACACCCTATTCTGGTGGGCACTGGTAACTGCCATCCTCTCAGCACTGGGCATAGGTACCATTACCCGTGGCGGGCGAGTAAAAGAAGACAGCGCGATAGGCATTGTCTTTGCTGGCATGTTCGCGCTCGGCATTGCCCTGATCTCCGCCATGCGAAGTTTCGCGGTTGACCTGTCGCACTTTCTGTTTGGTAACGTGCTGGGGGTCGCCGATGCCGACCTGTGGCGCATGGGCATTACGAGCGGGTTGGTGCTCCTGATCGTATGGTTCTTCTACCGCCACCTAGTTGCGATAGCCTTCGACGAGACCCACGCAATCACCCTGCGCCTGCCTGTCACCGCCCTTAACTACCTGCTGCTCGTGCTGATCGCTGTCGTCGTGGTTGTGTCGCTGCAAACGGTGGGCATCGCGCTGGTACTTGCCATGCTCGTGACCCCTGCCAACACCGCCCTGCTGCTCACGCGCCGGTTGCCCTACGTGATGGGCATTGCGGCAGGGGTCGGGGCACTCGCCGGGGTGGTA
Organism: uncultured Chloroflexaceae bacterium; assembly: GCA_964575355.1. Lineage (GTDB taxonomy): Bacteria > Chloroflexota > Chloroflexia > Chloroflexales > Chloroflexaceae > CAZNQP01. The sequence goes on along the minus strand of CAZNQP010000144.1, from coordinate 141 downwards.
GGGCTGTACGCATCCTACTATACCAGTATTGCATCCGGTGCAGCGATTGTGCTGGTGTCAGTCGGTTTCTTCCTGCTTGTGTTCACACTGGCACCGCGACGGGGCTGGCTGTGGCGACACATGCCCCTGCCCCGCCACACC
>CAZNQP010000143.1:0-2958 GCA_964575355.1 uncultured Chloroflexaceae bacterium | reverse complement strand
ATGCTTGTAGTAGCGATTATACCATTGGCGTGCGCCACCTGCAAGCGGGCGCGGGGTGGGCAGGTGGCAGGCGCATTCAAGAGCGGGGCGGGGCGGGTGGTGGTGGGGTGGTCAGGTGCCTGCTCGCCGGAGGTCGTGTACCAGCAAGCCCACCAGCCCCGTCAGCAGCACGAGGTCAAGCCCTGCCAACACGATGAGGCTAAAGAATATGGTGCGGCGCATGGGGTCTAGCTGTTCGATCTGCGCGATGATGGTGGGCGGGGCGGTCGCCGGCTCGCCGGTGGGCGTGGTTGCTGCTCGCGTTGGGTTGGCTCCGGGTGCGGCGGGGGCAGGTGGCGGTACCAACTGCCACGCAATCGCCGCCGGGTTCGTGGCGGTGGCGGGGGTGTGGGGCGCAAGCTCCGCCTTGGGCACCACCACCTGCTCGACGGTATCTGGGAGACCACCCTCCTGTATGAGAAAGGTCACGCGCACGCCATCGGGCGTGATGTTCCAGTGGGCATAGTTGCTGGCATCGGGTTGTGCCTGCGCGATAGCCGCCGCGCGGTACGCCGAGTTGCGGCGCTCCAATTGCGCGAGCGTAGCGGTGGCAAGCACGGATACACTATCGGTTTCGGGGGCAAACACGTCGGCGAGGGCGATGGGTTGCCCAGTGGTTACATCATAGGTGACAGTACGGAGCAGCACCTGCGGCACCGCGCCCCCGCCGATGTTGTATGCGAGCGTGAACAACAGGCTCACGATACGCGCGTCGGCATAGGCAACTTCGTGTTGGAGCGCAACATAGTTGTTGACCCCCTCTGGGAGGCTGCGGTCGTGGCACTGCTGGTAGCGTTCGGCGATGTCGCCACTGCTGACCAACTCATCAATGGCGGCGTTGAAGCGGGTCGCCGTGGCACTGTCACCGCTCAGCTGGGGGAGCGTCTGCGTGATGGTACAGCGCGTTTCGGGGCTGGCTGTTTCGCTCGTCACGGCGTGGAGCCGCAGATCGGGCGCGATGGGGAGGTACCCGTCGGCACGCAAGCGGTGTTGCGTGGGGTGATAGGCGCGGCTGCGTGCGCCGGGTCGCCACGCCGGTAGCGTCCCGCTGGGGGCAATCTGCTGCGGGGCATCACCGTCAGCCCCAACCAGCCACAGCCCGCTTGGGGTGCCACTGGCATCGCGCCCTTCATACACCAGCCACTGACCGTCGGACGACCATGTGACCGATACCAGCCAATCCCCATTATCGTTGATGCGTTCGGGGGGGGCAGTCAGGTCGGTCGGGTTGACGAGCATCAGCGCATTGTGCCAGTTGCTGCTACTGTCACCAGCGGGGCAATCGGCGGCAAGGACGGCGAGGGTGGTGCCGTCGGGCGACCATTGGCTGTCGCCACTGCTGTAGACCTTCACGCCCAGACACTCGCGCTCGTAAATGCCGCTCGCGTCTTCGGTGCCGGTTGTTAGGTCAAGGAGAAAGCCATCGTTGAGGGTCAGGCTGCACCCGAATGTCACGGCAAGTTGGGTTGCTGAGCGTGCGCTGAGCCGCTCGCTTTCGCACCTAATGGGGTGCATGGCAGTATGCTGGTCGGGCGCATCGTAGCGCATGACCAGCTGTTGGCTAGAGGAAGGCATACCATCGCGTGACACAAACTGGGTGTAAAACAGCGTGCCGTCGGGGGCAAAGGTGGGCAGGTACTCGTCGGCACGGTCGGTTGTGACGGGGGTGCTTGTGCCGCTTGCCATCGAGTACACAAAGATGTCGTAGTCGCCAGCGCGGTTCGAGCTATACGCTAACTGCTGTCCATCGGGCGACCACGCCAGTTGCCCGGTACGCGTAGGGGTACCCACTGTCCCATCCTCCACGAGTGGCGTGACGACTCCGGTCGCAATGTCGAGCAGATAGATGTTGCCTGCCTCGATGTACGCAATGTCCCCCGTGGTGGGCGCGACTATTGGGGGAAGGGCGGGAGAGGTAGCGGCGGGGTCTGTTTCGGCATACCAGTGCAGGTCGGTGGCATCGTTAGGCAGGTCGGTGAGCTTGCGCAGATCGGTGCCGTCGAGGTTGACCAGCCACAGCTCGCTACCATCGCTTGGTGGGGTGAGGAATGCGAGCATGGGCGCGTCGGGGGCGATGGCAAGTGCCACGGCTTGGGTAGACTCCACAAGCACGCGCTCGTCGCTACCAGTGTCGGTGGCAAGCACAATGTCGTAACGTTCTGCCACCGGCTCTGGGTTCCAGAATCCTTTACAGATGTGGCGGGCAAACACAAACCGCTCATCTGCAAGCCACGCTACGCTGGTCGGTGTGCCGGAAAGCTGCGTCAGTGTCCCCTTGGTTTGCAGACTGCCTGTACACGCCTGCGTCGAGGCTGCAACTGCACGTTGCCCATCGGGGTGCATCCAGCCCGGTCCAAAGAAGTCGTCGAGTGGCTGCACGGCACGTGTCGTGAGGTCAAGCTGGAAGAACGTACACCGGTGGGTTTCCTGCGACGGTTGGCACGCCGCGAAGAACACGCTCCCCCCGTCGGCGGCTAGGCTGAGCGTGGGGGAGAGCACATACGAGAAGGGGGCGAAGCGTGCGTAGAACGCGCGGCTGGTGAGCAAGACTTGCTGTGCGCTCCCGTCGCGGTGTGCTTGCAAGATACGAAAGCCTTGCCAGATGTTGTCGCTAGTCGCGTCACTCAGTTCCATCCAGATGAAGGTATCGTCGGGGGCGGTGATGCTGTTTGGCGGGGGGGCTGCCCCCAGCAAGGAGCTACGGGCATCCACAAGGTCTACACGATACTGCTGCCCGCCTGCGCTGTAGACCAACCCCGTGGGTATCGTTGGGGGTGAGTCGGTGGTCATGGCATCCCCATAGCCCCACACACGGGCTGCCGGACTGGCTGGGGCAAGGTGGACCGCGAGGTCGTCTGCGGCGATGGCGACCTGCTGGTTGCCGATGGCGTGCGGGAAGTTGGCAAAGATGATCGTCAA
>CAZNQP010000142.1:0-3032 GCA_964575355.1 uncultured Chloroflexaceae bacterium | reverse complement strand
CCGTCACATCGGCTGCTATGCATGCCGCCGAACTGAAAGCCGCCGAACTGATCAAACTGCACGCCTAAGATCGGCGCACACACAAAGCTGCATTGCCCCCGTTCCTGTATAGGAATGGGGGCTTAGTTGTTGCACGCGGTGGGAACGAGTACGGGTATTCCTGCGTCTGTGCGAATAGTACGTGTTTATGTGCTGGTGTGTTCGGCAAACATAAAGGAGGCGAACAATGGGTCTTGAGAGTGTTCCGCTGGTGGATATTCGCGGGCGGCTCCCACGCAAAGGTTGGTCTATTGGGACGCGGGGGGCAAACCCAACCAGTGTCACGTTGCATTACAACGGACCGCCCGTTGCCAACCGCACACGTGCAGGCGAGTTGCAGCAACTGGGCGGCGATGCCAACTGGCAGATGCGGGCAGGTTGGGCAGGTGTACGGAGTGGTGCCGATGGCTTGCAGTATCACTTTGCGGTGCTGAGCGATGGCACTATCTGCCAATGCCGCGACATTGGGGCAATCTTGTGGCACTGTGGGCATGCCCGTGGCAACCGTTGGAGCGTGTCGGTGCATTTGCCATTGGGCGGCAATCAGGATGCCACCGACGCGCAGTGGCTCGCTACGGTGCGCCTATTCGATGCGCTGCTGGACGAGTACGGCATGGGCGGGCGCGAGAACGTCGTCGGGCATATGGAATGGTCGGCTACCGCGTGCCCCGGTACCAACCTGATGAACCGCCTGCACCTGTACCGCGCGGGCAACCCGCCGCAGGATGTTAGCGAAGGCACACGCCGCGAGCGCGTGCCACAACTGTTTCAGGTGGTATTCGATGAGATCAACATCCGGCAGGGTCCCGGTCTGGGGTACACGATAGTAGATGTGATGCAGCCGGGTGCGATTTTTCAGGCAACCACGATTGTTAGTGGGCAGGACATTGCGGGCGAAAACCGCTGGGCACACCGCGCCGACCATATGGGATTCGGGCACATGTCGCTGCTGCGCCCGCTAGGTGCGCCCGTGCTGGGTGGCGGCACAGCGCACGACGACGTAGCCCTGCCGCCTGTCGAGGCGCAGACCTTCGCGCCCGAAGCCACGCGCTACCGGGTGATCGTGGATGATACGCCGCTCTATGCGGTGCCTGCCATCGAAGAGCTATTACTCAGCACGCTGTCGGCGGGGCAAGAACTGACGGGCACGGTAGTGCCGGGCGCGATGGTCAGCCATTCGAGCTACTGGCTGCAACCCACCGGCATAGAGGGCTACGTGAGTATTAGCCTGCTCGAACCGCTCGATTAGTAGCGCACGCCGCGCACGCAACACACGCCGCGCACGCACACCGGAGCCGGGGCACGCTCGCCCCGGCTCGCTGTAGGTGTCTGTACCTGTGCTCTGGGGTGAGGCGGCTAGAAGTCAACCACCGTGCCCAGCCAGTCGCCGCTGCCGCCATTGCTGGTGGTGTACGAGCCTTCGCCCGTCAGGACAGCCCGTCCGCTCCCGGTTGCCGTCACGTTGATGGCACCGCCCGCAACCCGTACCCGCATATCGCTCCCCGTCACCGTTACGTCGCCACTTAAGAGCGTGAGGCGGATGCTGCCGTCGGGGTAGGTGGTTACGCGCCCTTCGCCCGTGCGCTCGATGCTGTCGGCGTTGTGTATCCAGATGACCCCCGCGCCCTCGGCAATCTCCACCGTGCCGCTGCCGTCAATCACTACCGTGCCCATCCCGGTTGCCGTAATGCTGCCCGTGTCTGCGACGGTCGGTTCTTGTGCGTGGGCTGCGCCCGTGCTGCCCAGCAAAATGACCAGTGCGACCAACCCTGCTAGCAGACCGTGTACCAACTTGTTCATAGTAAACCTCCTCAGCGTGTGTTACGTGCGGTGCGCTGTGTCGGCGCGTCCCGTTTGTTCTGACTGTAGGATAGCGGCGCGGTGTGAAGCACTTGTGAAGATGGTCTGCACAGGGTGCGAAGGTTTGCTGAGACGCGGCACGGTGCCCGGTTTCGCGGTATCATGAAAGAGCAGACCGCTTTGGAAAAAAAGAAATGAGGTACAGCAAGCATGAAGGTCGCATTCATTGGGCTAGGTATTATGGGGAGCCGCATGGCAGCCAACCTACTGGCAGCCGGGCACAGTCTGACTGTTCACAACCGCAGCCAAAACAAAGCCGCTGACCTGCTGGCAGCCGGGGCACAGTGGGCAGCCACGCCCGCCGCCGCCGCCCGTGATGCTGAGGTGGTGGTGACGATGCTGGCGCATCCGCAAGCCGTGACAAGCACGGTGCAGGGCGACGACGGGATGCTGGCGGGCATTGCGGCGGGGGCAATCTGGATGGACTGTAGCACGGTCAATCCGGCGTTCGCGCGAGAGATGGCAGCCCTTGCCGCCGTGCAGGGCGTGCGCTTCCTCGATGCGCCTGTGGGTGGCTCGAAGAACCAAGCACAGCAGGCGCAGCTCGTCTTTCTCGTCGGGGGCGATGCCGCCGATGTCGTGACATGCCAGCCGCTCTTTGACGCGATGGGGAGCCGCGTGGCGCATATCGGCGGGCACGGCATGGGTACGTCGCTCAAGCTGGTGATCAACTACCTGCTGGCAGCGAGCATGGCGGCGTTTGCCGAGGCAATGGCATTGGGCGAAGGGCTGGGGCTATCACAGGACGCGCTGTTCAATGCGCTGATCGGTAGTGTGGTGGTGCCGCAGTATATGGCGGGCAAGCAGGCAAAGATGGCAAGCGGCGACTACGCGCCGGAGTTTCCTTTGCAGTGGATGCGGAAAGATGTGCAGCTTGCCAGCGAAACTGCCTATGAAGTTGGGGTGGCGATGCCGGTTGCTAACGTGGTGAAAGAGGTGTACCAGCTTGCAGTGCAGCAGGGGTGGGGCGAGCAAGACTTCTCGGCACTCTACCGCTATATGCAGCCCCCCCGCGACGGCACCGCCTGACGGGGTGGCGCAGGCACAGTGGCACTAGGGTTGTGGGGCAGGTGCGGGCTGGGGTGGGTAGACCCACTCGATAAACTCGCCGGTACCCGTGGTTGCACCGATGG
>CAZNQP010000141.1:2473-3111 GCA_964575355.1 uncultured Chloroflexaceae bacterium | reverse complement strand
CGTCATGCTGCGCTAGGTCACGCTGCGCTACGTCGTGCCACTCTAGGTTGATGCCATCGCCACACGCCGCCGCCGCCACACGGAGCACGTCGGCGATGGGGTGCTGCGGGTCGTGCAGGTGAATAACCAGCGTGTCTATGGCACGGGTCAGCGGGATCATCAGCCAGCGTGCCGCGTGGCGGTGGCGTTCGCCGTCCATGTCGGTGTACAGGTCAAGCTCGTTCGGGGCGGCGGCATACTCGGCGTGGCTGGTGTCGTACAGTTCGTCCAGCCCCATATTGACGACCGTCCAGCCCTCTAGCCCGCGACACGACGCATACTGCACGATGCGGTGCTGCGTGGTGCGGTCGGCGTAGGTACTGCGGGTGCGGTCTTCGGTGGCATCCCAGATGTCGTGCCCCCACGCCACCAGATCGCGCCCAATGGCGGAAGCGGGCGACTGGTCGCGGTCTACGGTGGAGGGCGGTACACAGAACAGCATGTCTATTGGCTGGTTGCCCCGCGCGGTGTGCTGTTCCAGCAGGGCGGCGTGCTGCGCGGCGGTGTAGTCGCCCGTCACGATGAGGATGCGCCCGCCGTACAGGTCGCCCTCTGGTTCGATGTTCCATTCGGTCAGGTCGAGCTGCTGCGCGACCGCC
>CAZNQP010000141.1:531-2463 GCA_964575355.1 uncultured Chloroflexaceae bacterium | reverse complement strand
ACCGCCAGCACGAAGCGTGCCAACCCCCCCTTCAGGCGCAGGCTCTTCGAGAGGGTGACGATCTGCCGCTCGCCGCTTGGTGCAAGGTCACGCCAGTTGGTCTTGTGCTGCCCGCGCACAAACTGGTCCATGCCGTCCGCGATGATGAGCCGCCTCGCCCCGTAGAGGGTCGCCAGCAGGTCGCGCTCGGCGGGCGGGCAGTCTTGCGCCTCGTCCACCAACACATAGTCCCAGCTAAAGAAACTCACCGCCCCGTCGGTGAGCACCGCCAGCCGCTCGGCGGGGGCGAAACCCTGCAACGTCGCGTTGGCTTCTGCCAGATACTGCTGGTAGTTATCGTAGAACTCGTTGCCACGCGCGGTCGTCATGCCCAGTTGCCTGAACAGCCGCCCCATAAACGAGTACAACGTTTTGATGGCAATGCTCTTGTCGTCCACGCCTTCGCGGATGCCCATAAACTGCAACGTGCGCCGGATGTCCGCCACCAGTGCCACGTTGTACGATAGGATGAGCACCCGTGCGCCCTGTTCGTGGTAGCAATAGTTGGCAATCTGCAACAGGCGCACCGTTTTGCCGGTGCCGCCGCGCCCCTGGAAGATGAGCATCTGGCTACCGAGCTTCGCGGTGTACTGCTGGTTGGTCAGCTTTTCGCGCGTGATCGTCTCCAAGCGCTTGCGGTCAAGCGGGGTGTAGCTGAGTTCTTTGGTGAGCAGGTTAATTGCCTGCGTGATGTAGCGGTCGTCGCGGTTCTTGCCCGCCGCCCGCATCTGGTGCTGCTGCTGCTGCTGGTTGTACCACGGCTCGTGCAGGGCTTGCAGTTGCGCCAGCACCCCGCGCCACGTCACGTCGCTGCCCAGCACGTTGTGCGTCATGGTGGGTAGCGCGGCGGTGGGCACGTTGGGCAACCATAGCAGGTTGGTGATAAAGGGCGACTGTATATCGTGCCGCTCGATGTAGCCCTTCAGGGCGTAGGTCTGTTTGTGCGATTGCTCGCTCGCGTTGTGCCTGCCCTCCCGGTAGCGCACATACAGCGTGTTGCCCTCGAAGCTGATGGACTCGCGGGGGTGCTGCTTGATTTCGATGACAAGGCAGAGGCTATGCACAAACACGGCGTTCCCATTGTGGGGCGGCGCGGCAAAGCGGCGCGTGTCCGGCAGGTACGCGAACAGCACAAGGTCGAGGTCTTGCACCTCTTGCCCGTAGCATTTCGCCCCCACCACCAGCCACACATGGTTGCGTGGGTCGTTGGCGAGGTCGCGCCATTCGGCGGCGATGAGGTCGCGCAGGCGAACGGCGTGGGCGTATTCGTCGCTATCGGGGGAACCATGTAAGTAGATCATAGTGCTGCCCTTGCTGCCCCGGTACGTACAACTACGTACCCCGTATGCTATAGTACCGCACCCGCCCCAGATTCGCAAGTGGGCACACCCCGCTCGCGGGGAGCGGGGGTTGCGGGTTGCCACCGCCGCCCGCTCCCATATGCTACCGCGTGCCCTTGCCCTTGCCCTTGCCCTTGCGCGTGCCCTTGCCCTTCGCCGCGCCCCGCGTGTGCAGCCCCGCCGCCGCCTCTGCCGCGTAGCGTTCGTGGTTGAGTGCCAGTAGCCGGTCGAGCACTTCGCGCCGCGCCGCCGCACTGATGGTGTAGCGCGTGCCCTGCTTCGTTTCGTGGAAGCCGTGCCCCAAGTCGAGGTCGTGCCAGCCATACGCCGCCACCACCGCCGCGTCCATGGCGGTGTGCAGCTGCCGCAGTTCGGCAATGTCGTCGCTCGTTTCGGCAGGGTTGTGCATGCGGTTGTAGGTGGCGGTCAGCCCCTCGTGCCGCGCCACCATCACCTGCCGCCGGTGCTCGTAGTATTGCTCGCCGATGGACGCGAGCGGGCTGTGCGTGTCGGCGGCTGCCGCCCCGACCACCGCCAGCACCCCCGCTGGGAA
>CAZNQP010000141.1:0-521 GCA_964575355.1 uncultured Chloroflexaceae bacterium | reverse complement strand
GAACACATCCGACGGGGTGTAGCGAAGCGTATGCCCTCCCATTGTAGACGCATTCTGCCACGCCCATACGTCGTGCATCGCTGACTGTAGCAGGGCAAACTCGACAAAGGTACTCAAGGTGACAACCTTTACCATGTGTGAGAAAACAATACCCGGACGATAAAATGTAAAAGTGCAATACTTCGTGGTTTCTGGAATCACCAGCACCCGCTCCAGCCCCGCGATGGTGGCGTAGAGGTCGGGGCGTTTGTCATTGTATTGCCAGTAACGCTGCGGCAGAGGTTTACGAAGGGCGTAGGAACCATCCGGGTTAGTCCGTTGCCGTTCAGGACGTACTCTTTCCTGTATAATCTGCCAGCAATCGGGGTAAGTTGCCGCTTTGTCCTCCGTCCAGTCAAAGAAGTTGATGATCCAGCGCGACGGTGACTGGTCGGGGCGGCTGTTCAGGTCTTGCCCGTTGAGGTAGGGGAACAGCACATCCTTGTTGCGCGGGTCTTTGGCAAGCAGGGCTTGGGCTTCTG
>CAZNQP010000140.1:0-3124 GCA_964575355.1 uncultured Chloroflexaceae bacterium | reverse complement strand
GCTTTCTGCGGGGCGACAGCCCCGCGTACTGCATGCTGTTTGCTGCGTCCTGCTTGCTGGGGGTGCGGGGGCGGTGCCCCCGCGGGAACACGAGCGCGTCAGCGCGAATCGATTTTTTGGCTGGAAGAAGGCAGAATCCCCCAAAGATGAGAGAATAAATGCGCATTTGTGGTAGAGTCACCATGCTACAATAGCCTTGGGAGGGGCAGTTGCCTTGCCCCTGACGCATCAGACCAACGAACAGGTAGATGTCTATGGAAACAACGATAGCGACAGCAATTGCGGTCTTACGCTACTGGTCGCAGGTAACACACACATCCCAAGACCCGCCCGCAGCAAACGTATTGCGGCAACTTGCAGGCACCCAGCTCCACATACAGCCCGAATTACAGAGTATCTTTGGGCGTATTGAAGGAAATACCAGAAATGGGATGAGCTATCTGCACCCCAAACCGCTTGCACTTAATACGCTTTTTCCTAGCACGAAAAAACCTGATCCGCATACCTACGCGACGCAACGAGACACTCTTGCCACCGCCGCCGCACGCATTGCTGCAACTGGTGACGAACACGAACTCATCCAGTTGCTCTTCACGCTTCAGTACCACGGGTGGGCACTGCCGTCGCCGCTCGCAGCAGTCAGTCGCTACGATTTCGCCCGCATGCACGCCGCCATCGCCGCAGCCCAGCCCGATAAGGACGGTAATGTATTTGTGCTGGGCGGCGACTTATCGGGCGTACAAGCCTTCCTCTATACGCTTACGGCAAAACAGGCAACGAGACAACTGCGCGGGCGGTCGTTTTATCTGCAACTGCTCACCGATGCCTGCGCCCATTACGTTTTGCAGCACACCGCCATGCCTGCCACCAACCTGCTCTATAGCGGTGGCGGACGGTTTTATGTGGTGTTGCCCCCCACCATCCACGAAGACACCCTCAACGAGCTACGGCGCAGCATTGGCAGCATCCTGCTCCGTGCCCATCGGGGTGAACTGTACCTCGCGCTCGGCGGGGCACGCTACGGCAATGCTGCGGAGCACACATGGAAAAACGTCACTGAGGCAATTAACCATGACAAACGACGACGCTTTGCCACGCTTCCTGCCGAGGAACTCCACACGCTCTTTCGTCCGCAACCGCCGTTGCTGAGTAGAAGTGAAGGTGGCGATGATACCACTGATGAAAGCGATGACTACTCCAACAAACTCCCACCGCTGGAACAGTCGCTTGCCACACTCGGCAACGAGTTGCCCCGTGTGCGCTACATCACCCGCACCCACCAACCGCCGCCCCACAAGTTACGGACAACGTTTGCGAGGTGGGAGGATGTGACCGCTGCACTGGGCGTGCAGTTCACCATCACTGATCCAGTATCTGATGGTACGCCACATCAGGTACTTGCCCTCAATGACGACGCATATCTCGCTGCCACCCAAAAGGTGCCGGGCACGCCCGTCGGTATGCGCTATCTCGTGAACACCGTGCCGACCCTGACTGAGGAAGACCTGAAGGCGTATTCGCCTACCCGGCTCAAAGAAATTGGGCAGGATACCGACCGGGTGGGCGCACCCAAAACCTTCGGGTTGCTTGCCGAAGAGAGCGAGGGGTTCAAGCGCTGGGCAGTGCTCCGCATGGACGTAGACGACCTCGGCACCATCTTCGGCACCCGTCTCAACCGTGACCCCGGCGGGTTAGCGGGGCTAGCCTATACTGCCGCTCTCAGTGGTGCGCTCAGTCGCTTCTTCGAGGGTTGGATAGGTGACTACTGCAAAGAAAAGGGTATCTATGCGGTGTACAGCGGCGGCGATGACCTGTTTCTAGTTGGCTCATGGCACCAGATGCCCGCTACCGCCGCCCGTATTCGCAACGAGTTTGTACGCTACACCACCGGCACGCCACCGACTAGCGATACCGCCCCACCCATCACCATATCGGGCGGCATTTCGCTGCACACCCACCGCTACCCACTCTATCAGGCTGCCACCACTGCCCACAACGCCCTTGACCGTGCGAAGGACATGGAACGGGTGCATAATGGACGGGCAAAGGATGCCCTGTGCTTTCTTGACCACGTTATTGCGTGGGAAGACTATGCCCACCTCGATGGGGAGCGGCAAAACCTCCAAGACCTGCTTGCGGCTGGCGTGCCGCGTGGGCTACTCATCACCTTGCAGACGATGTACAGCAACTATCGGAGCCTGAGCACAGACCGCTTCGCACGGGGCAGTAACACCCCTCAGGTCGCCATCGGTCCGTGGGTTTGGCGTGGCGCATACCTGCTGACCCGGCTAGCAGAGCGCACGAGCAACGACGCTACTACGCAGCAAATCCACGACTTGCGTGATCGTGTGACCGAACATATCCAGTATCCCCCCGCCATCATATCGGCAGCGATAGCGGCGCGTTGGGCGCAGCTACTCTTGCGTGAAAGGAGCAACGAACAGTGACAACTGCATCAGATACGCGAATTGGTGACATGCTCGCAAGTAGTGATCTTGACAAGATTATTAAGCACGGTGATACCGATTTATTAGTTGCCACAGCACAACAGATTGGAGAAAGGATACAACGGGAGCGTGTCACGACATCGCAGATACGCAATATTTTCGGCGAAGTACGCATTATTGAGCAGCAGGTTATTGCAGGCGTAGCACAGCATCAAAATCCCGCAACGTCGGAGCCTAATGCGAGCATAATGTTGCTCACAACCGAAGCACGTCAACTGAAACTGCTGCGCCCCAAGCTCGCGTATCAAAGTGCGCGCCATACCGAGCTCAAGGGGTTAGCTGAGATTCTGTCTGCCAGTATTGACCGCGTTGATACAAATGCCGAATACTTTCGCAATTTCGTAGATTTTTTCGAAGCCATTCTCGCCTATCACCGTTTCTATGGTGGTAAGTAATGCCCGCAGAAAGGAAGACCTATCATGGCTGAACGCCCCACTGTCAAGCTGCACGGACGTATTTTTTTTACTGCCACCATTCGGCTCGAATCTGGTCTCCACATCGGCGGTGCAGCCGGTGGGCTAGAAATTGGTGGTGTAGACAAGCCCGTCATCCGAAACCCGCTGAACAGCCAACCCTACATCCCCGGCTCCTCGCTGAAAGGGAAGATGCGTTCGTTG
>CAZNQP010000139.1:0-3333 GCA_964575355.1 uncultured Chloroflexaceae bacterium | reverse complement strand
TGGGGGTGGTGTGCAGAGCGACACGCCAGCGTAGCGGAGACGGCACAGGCGACGGTGGAAAGCAACAAACGAAGGACGGGTAAGGGTGCGTCTGGCGAGCAAGAGCGCACCCTATAGCGTTTACTCGGCGTTCTCGGTGGGGGGCAGGTTTTCGGCAACATCGTAGAAGAGCACCTGCACGTCGAGTCCATCGCGGGTGAAAATCTCGAAGGTATAATCGCGGGTGGCTTCCTTGATCGCCTCTTCATCACTGGCAGGGGCATAGGCGCGGATGCTGGCTTCCTCGTCCGACATTTTCATTACACGGATAATCGCGCTGGGACTAACAGTCTGTACCTTCTGTTTCAGATCAGTAATGGCTTCATCTAGGGTCATGCATTCTCCTCCACATACGTGCTGCATCTCGCGGTATCGTGCATTGCCCACCGGGCACAAACTCCGGCGGCGGGGCGGCAATCATTAGTGCTGTCCGTACTATACTCGCTAACAGCACATCTGGCAATACGGTTTGCCCCAGTCTTGACGTTGTGTTTGCGCTGGCTCATTCGGTCTCGTCGGTCTGGGGTTCTTCACCTGCCATCGCTTGCAGGTCGTCGTCACTGAGCGGCGGCGGGCGGTGCCCTGTGCCCCGGCTGTCGTGGCGGGCGGACGCGGCGGCGGGAGCGGGCGGGCGAGCGACTGGTGTGCGCTCTGCCCGCCATGCCAGCCGCTCACGCACATCGCTTTCGTAGCCACGGTTGGTTGGCTCGTAATAGATGCGTCCTTCAAGAGCGGGCGGCAGATGGGCTTGCTCCGAACGTCCGGTCGGGAGGTCGTGGGCATACTCGTACCCCGCGCCGAAGCCCATATCTTTCATCAGGTGTGTGGGGGCATTCCGCAGATGGAGCGGCACCGGCTCGTTGCGGGTTTGCTGCACGTCATTGAGGGCGGCTTTGTAGCCGGTGTAAACGGCGTTGCTCTTGGGGGCTTGTGCGAGATAAACGACTGCCTGTGCGAGGACTAAGTCGCCCTCAGGTTGCCCCATAAAGTGAACGGCTTGCTGGGCAGCGGTGGTCTGGGGCAATGCGTGCGGGTCGGCTAGCCCAATATCTTCGACAGCAATACGGATGAGCCGCCGCGCAATATAGAGCGGGTCTTCGCCGCCTTCGAGCATACGCCCCAGCCAGTAGAGGGCGGCATCCGGGTCGCTGTCGCGGACACTCTTGTGCAGGGCAGAAATAGCGTTATAGTGCAACTCGCCGTGCTTGTCATAACGTGTGGCGCGGCTTTGCAATGCGTCGCGCACGTCATCGAAGGTAACGAGCCGCCGTGTCCCGACCGTAGGTTGCTTCGACAGTGCCGCGACTTCAAGGGCATTGAGGGCAGCCCGTGCATCGCCGTTGGTCATGCCGATCAGGTAAGCGCGGGCATCGCTGGCAAGCACCACATCGAGTTGCCCCAAGCCATGCTCACGGTCGGTCAGCGCACGGTCAAGCAGGGTGCCAATATCGTCGTCGCTCAGGGCTTCGAGCGTGAACACCCGCGCCCGTGAGAGTAATGCACTGTTGACCTCGAATGATGGGTTTTCGGTGGTTGCCCCGATCAGGATGACCGTACCGTCTTCGACGTAGGGCAGGATGGCATCTTGCTGGTTTTTGTTGAAGCGGTGGATTTCATCAATGAACAGGATGGTACGCTGCTGATACATACCGAGCCGTTCCTGTGCCTCTTGCACTGCCCGCCGCAGGTCGTTCACTGTGGCGTTCACGGCACTGAGCGGCGCGAACACGGCATGGCTTGCGCCCGCAATAATCTGGGCGAGGGTTGTCTTGCCGCTGCCGGGTGGTCCCCACAAGATGAGCGAAAAAAGCTGGTCGCTGGCAATCGCGCGGCGCAACAAGTGCCCGTCGCCCAGCAGATGGTGCTGCCCGACAAACGCATCTATCGTCTGGGGGCGCATGCGCGTGGCGAGCGGTGCCTGCTGGTTCAGCGTGGCTTCGCGCTGGGCATCGAACAGGTCAGGTTGTGAGCGACGACGTGGCATAGTTCCCGTGCATTCCCTCCGTGCGGCAAAGAGGTGAACAAACAACTACGGCTATTGTAGCATAGGCGTGACCACTATGGTGTGTGGTGGCGTTGCTATTGGCAATGTTGGCTATGCACGGGGCGGGAAACACGCACAAAAAGAACAGTACTGTGGTACTATGTGCAGAAAACAGCCTATGACTTGAGTACTTTGTTGGTTCGCTGCTTACTTCTCTGATGCCTATGCTGGTACGGGAGCAAAGAACTATTGCTGCAATGGAACTAACTGCGTATACTGATAGTCAGACATAGTAAAGGCTACAGGGTACGACCACCGCATAATATACCGCGTGTTTTTTTTCCACTTCTTCCCCTGTTTCCCCCGTATATCTCCCCTTACAATGTATCCTGTAGCCATTATGCCGTTTGTTTTCGCCAACCCCCGGTTGCCAATGTTGATACCCTCGCCGTATGATCTTCAGGTATACTGGTGGTATGACACAGAAAACAACACCAGACACCTCCCCGTCGGATGCGCCGCTCGTCGCCCTTGAAGATGTCGCCATGGTTTATCGTGAAGGTGACCAGCACCACGAGGTGCTGCACAACATATCGCTGCACCTGTGCAGGGGCGAGATTGTCGTGCTGATGGGCAAAAGCGGCAGTGGCAAGAGCACCCTCCTGAACTTGATTAGCGGCATTGACACCCCGACTGCGGGCGACATCCGCCTTGCAGGGCGGTCGTTGGCAGGCATGAGCGAAGCCGAACGCACGCTGTTCCGGCGACAGCACATCGGCTTTGTGTTTCAGTTCTTCAATTTGGTACCGACCCTGACCGTACTTGAGAACGTATTGTTGCCCCTCGAACTGAACGGGCAGCGCGGCAAACCGCCCCGCGACGCAGCAACCGCGATGCTGGCGGAGGTGGGGCTGGGCGACCGTGGGGGGAGCTTTCCGGATAAATTGAGCGGCGGCGAGCAGCAGCGGGTGGCAATCGCCCGTGCCCTGATCCACGACCCGTTGCTGATACTGGCGGATGAGCCGACCGGCAACCTAGACGGTGAAACCAGTAGCACGGTGCTGGCACTGCTTGAACGACTGACGCGACAGGCAGGTAAGACTATGCTGATGGTGACCCACAGCCCAGATGTGATGGCGTTGGCTGACCGGGTGTACTGGCTGCGTAATGGGCACCTGACAACCGACGCGCCAGCCGGTGTGTCGGCGGGGGCATAGCGGAGCGGTTGGGCACGGAGCGCGGGGGGGGGCGTCAGCTTACAAGGGTATGTAACGCAACCAACAGATTGGCGAAATGCGCATCATTCTGGC
>CAZNQP010000138.1:0-3345 GCA_964575355.1 uncultured Chloroflexaceae bacterium | reverse complement strand
CTGGGTGCCGCCGGAAGCACGCTGGGCACGCTCGACGATAAGTTCGCGCACAACCGCCGTACCAACGCCACCCTCGAAGTCATGGCGCGGGCACTCTTTCAGTCGGGGTTCGTAGACTTCGACCCCGTGCGGGCGCATGCCGACGGGCACACCCCCGCCGGCATGCGTGCCGACCTTGCCCCCCACGTCCGCCGCCGCTAGCTGTCGCGTAACTCGCCCAACGTCTGCTCGGTGCGCTGCAAGTACACCTGATCGTAGATGTTGATCGCCGCCCACCCCGTCACGGTTGTGCCCCACTTATTGATCGGCATCTGTTCCCCCTGATACGTGACCGAATTGCCGTTCACGATGGTGGCGGTTTCGTGGGGGAACTTGGGGAGGAACACCACGTCGCCCACCTGCACCAGCCCCCGCGCGATCATTTCCGGTAGCCGCATCTTGGTGGTGCGCCCCCCGTCCGGCGGCGCGCTGCTGCTTGCGGCGGTGGGCGTGGGCGTGGGCGTGGTGCTGCCCGTGACTGCCGTCGCGGTGAACGCTTCACGCCACAGTGCCACGGTCGGCATCTTGGTGGCTGATTCCATGCTGCCGAAGAACGCGCTGTACTGATCGAGCAACTCCTGCGGCTCGTCGCTTGCGATTGCCGTGACCAACTCTCCTACCGTCGGTGTGTACTGGTTGCGCGTGGTGTCGCGTTGCTCCTCGTCGCCCAGCCAGTTGTACAGCCGCCGCACCGCCTCAAAGTCGAACTGGTAGAGGATGGTGATGGCAAAGAGTGCCACACTGACGTGCTGTTGGTTTTCGTTCAGGTACGCGCTAAACTCGTAGTTGTTCATCACGCGCTTGATGTTGCGGATGTTGCTGCGAATGCTGGCGAACGCCTGCATCATGCCCAGCGCGGGCTGCATTGCGCTGGCAGGGGGCTGCACCGCGGGTAGCTGGAAGGTGTGGCAAAAGACCGGGTATTGGTACATAAACGCCGCGATGCGCCCGCTGTCTATCTGCGGCACGTTGTACTGGATTTTCACGATCTTGTCGAGGTAGTTCTTGCCGTGCGTCGCCGCCGCGCTTGTCCCGAACTTCTGCTGCAAGCCCTCTTGGATGATGCTCAGGTCGGCAGCCAGCATGAAGATGACCCCCTTTACGTCTAGCATCACTTTCAGCTTTTCGGTTAGCTCCACGGCACTGAGCGCGGTCACGCGGTCAAGGTCGTCTACCACGATAATCAGGCGGTTGTCGTTGCGGTTGCCGTTCAGCGACAGCAGGCGGTCAACCTGCGCTTGAAAGTCCTCTTTAAACCCGGCGAGGTTTTCCACGGTCTGGTTTGTCACGGCGGCGAGTTGGTCGCGCGTCATATCGGCGGCAGTATCTCCCGCGATCACGTTGGTGGTGACAACCGTCCCCAACTGTGCCGCTTGGCGGAAGAATGAGGTGACTTGCCGACTGAGGTGCTTGGTAACGGTATGCCCACACGCCTCGATATAGTCTTCGATCACCCGCGCAACATATATCGGGAAGAGCGCGTCGGGCGTGTATTCGCTCTGGGCAAAGACCCACGAGTTGAAGCGCAGCATGTACACATAGGCGTGCGATGCCTCGTGGGGGAGCGGCGGCTCTTCGCGGCGCACGCGATAGCAGCGCAACTTTTTGGCAAACGGGTATTGCTCGTATTGCTCCCCCGAGAGCGGCTTTTCGCCCGGCTCGTCTGGTTGGGCGGGGATCATGCGCTCGCGGTCTATGCGCCTGCGCCGCGAATAACTCACTTCTAGCAGGTTGATGAAGCTGGACTTGCCACTGCCCCAGTCGCCTTGAATGCCGATGGTGAGCGGCGTTTCGCTGTAGAAGATGAGGTATTGCCCCAGCCGTTTCGCCCGTGTGTACCATTCGAGGGTGTCGTCTTTGACCGTTTCGATTTCGCGGTCTACGTATACTGCTTCGCGGACGGTGGTGGTGATGGGGGGGGGTTTCTTGCCGGGCGGTGTTTCGTTGGGGGTGGTCTGTGGGTCGCTCATTGGTGGTGGCTCCTTGTCTGGTCGGTGTGTTAGGGCTGCGCCGGGGCGTTGCCTGCGTTGCCTTCGTTGCCTTCGATCAGGGCGATTTCGTCGTCGGTCAAGCCGTAGAGGGCGTACACCAGCACGTTCAGGGCGTGCTCGTGCTGGGCGATGGTGGCGGTGGAGGCGGCGTGCTGCTGCTGCTGCGCCGTCAGGTAGTCTTCCCATTCGTTGCGCTCGCCGAGTGGGATGTCCTGCTTGCCCAGCCGCCTTACCTCTTTGCGGAGGGTGGCGAAGTCGAGTTCCCACCAGTCTTCGAGCTTGCGCGACAACGGCTTGCCGCCGCACAGCCGCGCGATGGTGCGCCGCATGGCTTGCTCGTGGGCGAAGCGGGCTGCCGCCGCCGTGCTGCATGCCTCGGCGTGCTGCGCCACCGCCGCCTGCTGCGCGTCCGTCGCCGCGGGGATGGGGAGTTGTTGCATATACTGGCTAAAGAAACGTAGCCTTCCCCCTTTGGCAGCATCACCGAGCACGCTAAACAGAAGGCTGGCATAGTACCAGATAGTACGGGAATTGAGAATACCAAGCAAATAGTAAGTACCGTTAGGGGCAAAATAGGCTGTGTTGGAAAGGTAGATACCTGTAGTATCTAGAGCAAACCGTGACTCTTTCGCTATGTCTGGGTACACGATCTTCGGTTGCTCGAACTCCTGCCAGTAGTCTACACTGTCCTGTACTTCATACCATTGGTAGTTCCCCGGTTTGCGCCCCCCTTTCGCACCGGGCATCAGGCGGTCTTTGTACTGCTCCAGATGGCGTTTGATTGCCGGGTACTGGTTAATGTCAATGCCACGCCGCGCAAAGATAAGGTGCTCATCCTCAGACTCAATGCGCCAGCCACGAATATTATCGCCCACCGCCATGGGCTTGATGATGGCGGCAGAGGCGGGGTCGGCGGCAATCAGACGGTCACGGGTGGCGCGGTCTATTACAAACGCTTCGTTTAGCCCGGTTAAGATGCCACGGTAAAACCTGCCGTTGACATACTCATCGAGCGGCGTACCGGCGGCACGCAGTTTGTCCAGCAGGTTGAGCGTGGCTGCGTCGGTCAGGACCCAGCCATCGGGCTGGAACGCAGAGGGCGTAACCTGTACCCGCCGCTCGTGGGCAAGCTCAGCGAGGGTGCGTGTGTCGCTGGGGAGTTCGGTCATCTGGGTGAAAAATGGTGTTTGTTGCTTCGGGTGTTGACGCACGATAATGACAATCGCTGGGAAAGTAGCTGCCTCGGCAAAGACGCGCAGTTCGCCAAAGTCTACAATCTGTTCGAGCGTGGTGTGGGTGGTGAGCCAGTCGCGCA
>CAZNQP010000137.1:0-3372 GCA_964575355.1 uncultured Chloroflexaceae bacterium | reverse complement strand
GGCAACGGCGCGACAGGTGATGCCGCCGCGCCGCCTGCGAGCCTGAGAGAATGAAGAAGGGCGTAGGTACAGTAAGTAGAAGTAGGTAGACAGGTAGAATGCCCGCCCCACCGCTAAAAGTCGAGTGGGCGCAGGTAGTATTCACCAATCGCGGTTGCCGTCAGCATGGCGGTACTCGGTAGGTGCCGCTTCCAGTGTGTGCGGCTGACGCGCCGCTCGACGAGGTGTACATCACGCTCATCAAAGCCCATCGCCACCAACCGCTCGACACGATAGCCCTGCAAAAGGAAATGCAGAATGCGGTCAGCGCGGGGGTAGCTGATGCCAAGGTCGCCCTCGTCAGTCTGCCCCACAATCAGGTCAGCACTGGCGGGCTTGTCCACGATCACCGCGGGCACCCCAACGTGGCGTGCCAGTTGCCACACCTGCGTCTTGAACAAATCACCAATCGGGTTGATGGGCGGCGAGTCGTCGGCGTGCCACGTATAATAGCCAAACATACGCTCGGTCTTGTTGCCCGTCCCAATCGGCAGACTGCCATACTTCTGCGAATGATCAAACAGAATGATCATCCGCATGCGTGCCATGATATTGCCCTTGCGGTGGTTGTTCATCTCTGGGTCGCACTCAGCATAGGCATCCACTGCCCCACTTATGTCAACCGTAGTAGAGCGTATCCCAAGGTCATCAATGGCAAGCTGGGCGTGGTCAAGGCTGGCAGAACTACTGGTACGGTAGGGCATCCGAATTGCCAGCACATTCTGCGGACCGAATGCCTCGGCGCACAGGTAGGCAACCAGCGTGCTATCCACGCCGCCCGACAGTGCTAGCACAACATCCTTGAAGCCGCGCCGCAGTGTCACCTCGTCGCGCAGGAACGCCACCAGCCACTGCCGCACAAGCTCGGCATCCATAGCGAGAATAGCATCTGACGTGGGGTCAAACGTTGCGGCAGCAAACAACGGCAGTGCCGCATCATCTGGGGTAGCGCGGGCAGACACGGTTTGTGGCACCACCACAGGCGAGTGCGGCACAGGCGCACTATCCCAGCGGCTTCGCGCCGCCTGATGCTCGGCAGCACGCGCAAGTTCACGCTGCATGTACGGCAGCATCGCCTCAAGGTCAGCGAGCAACGGTGCGTCGGCGCGGGTCAGGGGCAGGTCGGCAAGATCAATCGTGGCGGTGAGCAGGGCTTCTTGCCACAGGGGAGCCTGCACTAGTATCTCGCCGCGCGGGTTCATCAGTAGCGAGCCACCGGCAAACCCCTTGCCCCCCTCAAAGCCCACCAGTTGCGCCAGCACCACAAACACGCCATGCTCATCGGCAATACGCCGGATGAGATCATCCCAGTGCTCAACGTTGCTGGGGCGTTGCTGCTGCATACCACGGGCAGGCGAGGCACTCACGACATACACAATTTGCGCCCCGTCGAGGGCGGCAACCATGCCACTGATGCTGTGCCATGCATCCTCACAGATCAGCACCGCCGCCCGCCCGTACGCCGTATCGAACGCCGTAACCTGATGCCCCGCTTCGACAAACCGCGACTCGTCAAAGACACCGTAGGTGGGCAAAAAGACTTTACGATGGACATGGCAAATACCCACCGTAGGGTTATCAGGGGCATAGCCGAGAGTAGCATAGAGCGCACTATTGTAATAGCGGTCACGGTAGACCTCGTAGAAGCCTAGCACAACATCAAGGGTGGGGGCAGTGCGCCCGCACGTCGCAACATACAGGGCGTTTAAGTCATCGAATACCTGCCCGGCGGGACGAGCTTCTTGGCGCACGCCGCCCTCAATGAAGTACCCACTCAGGATCGTTTCAGGAACGACCAGCACGGCTGGACGTTCGTCCATTGCATGCAGGTGCCCAAAGACGCTGCCAATGTGGGCAAGGTTCGCAGCATAGTTGCCTTTCGTCGGTCGGAGTTGTGCTACCATCAGGTTGAGTGTCACGCCACCCTCCTCGTGTGTGATTGGTTGTGGATTATGTGCCGCTGTCATCGGCAGACAATGCCTGCGAATGACGGCTTGGGTCATCGCTGCGGTCTTCGCGCCAGCGAAACACAAACTGCTTTTCGCCACGCTGCCGCTTAAACCGCCACAGGCGCGTCGGGCGACCGCGCCCCTCGCGCACAAAGTCCGTTTCTTCCAGAATACCTGCCTCACGGATTTTGCGGTAGAAGTTGCCCTTATCGAGCTTTTCCCCCAATATCTGCTCGTAGGTATCCTTCAGTTCGAGAATGCTAAAGACTTCGGGCAACAGTTGGAACGCCAGTGTGGTGTATTCCAGCTTCGAGCGGAGCCGTTCGAGTGCCATGACCAAAATACGGTCGTGGTCGAATGCTAGCTCGTGGGGGATGTCTGCCACAGCAAACCACCGTACCGCCGTACTCTCGTCGCTCACACGCAACTCGTGGGCATCGGCACGCACAAGGGCGAGGTATGCGACGCTGACTACCCGCATGCGCGGGTCGCGGGTGGGGTGCCCAAAGGTATACAGTTGCTCTAGGTACACATCCCGTACCCCCGTCTCCTCCTCTAGTTCACGACGGGCAGCAGCCTCCAGCGATTCGTCCATGCGGATGAACCCCCCCGGCAACGCCCAGTAGCCTTCATAGGGCCAATTGCGCCGTTGCACCAGCAGGATGTGTAGCTCGCGCTGGCGCAATGTGAAGATCACCACATCAACGCTGACAGACGGATGCGGGTAGCGGGCGGGGGCGTAGCTTGTGACGGGGTCGTTCATCAGCGAGTGGGTTCCTCCTGCGCTTTAGTGTCTAATGCACACTAACTATACTGTACCGTCAGGCGGCTGTCAAGCTCGTGCCGCGCAACGGCGGGGTGAGCACAGCATGCTGCGGCACTGGTCGAAGGTTGAGGGCTGAACCACACGCCCTGCCCATGGCAACCCTACTGCATGTCGGGGGGGAGTGGCTCACCCGCAAGGCAATGCTGTTCGCACCAGTCGAGCCACGCGAGGCTTGCCGCGAGCTGTCCTATGCGGAACTGCAACACCATATGCACATACGAGTGCGGCTCGGTGAGTTGCGCCGTGCGTTGCTGCAAGCGCGACAGTCTACGTTGTAGGCTCGCCCGTTGCCGCGCAACTAGCGTGCGAACGGTGGCGGGGTCATCGTGCAGGGCACAGTAGAGCCGTGCCAGAAATACCTGCCGCAGGTCGCGCCCGTAGGGCACTGGCTGCACCAGCCACGCCGCATACGCCGCCCGCCCCGCTTCCGTCAGGTGCAACAGGCGGCGCGGCGGTCGCTTGCCGGGTTGCTCCGCCGTCGCAGCAAGGTAACCTGCCTGCTGGCACGCCCCCTATGTGCAAAGCGCCGGTAGGGCTGGGTGCAAAACGTACCCGAAC
>CAZNQP010000136.1:0-3417 GCA_964575355.1 uncultured Chloroflexaceae bacterium | reverse complement strand
ACAACCGGGCGGGTACATTGTTCACACATGGCGCGGTCTCACTTTCGCTGGTTGGGTTAACTGGTGGCGGCTTCCTCGTCGGGCACGGCGGCGGCGTGGTCGCGGGGTGGCGTGATGGGGAGCCGGATAATGAAGCGCGTCAGACCGGGGCGCGAGTCCACCTCGATGCTGCCGTTGTGCTCTTCGATAATACGGTAGCTGATGTCTAGCCCCAGCCCAGTGCCACTGCCCACGTCCTTTGTCGTGAAGAACGGCTCGAAGATGCGCGGGCGCACATCTGGCGGGATGCCCGGTCCGTTGTCGGCAACCTCGACCATGACGAAGCCGTTCTCGCTGCGCGTGATGAGCGTGACGGTACCCGCGCCGTTCAGAGCGTCCACGGCGTTATCTATAAGGTTCGTCCACACCTGATTGAGTTCGCCCCCACGGGCGGCGATAATCGGCAGGTTGGGGTCATAGCGGCGTTCAACCTGAATGGCACCCTTCTTCAGCTTGTAGCCCAGCACCGACAGGGTAGTATCCAGCCCCTTGTTGATGTCCACATCTTGTACCTTACCTTGGTCGCGGTAGGTGTAATTCTTGATTGCTAGCACAAGGTCTGAGATACGGCTGGCACTCTGCTGAATGTCGGTCAGGAGGCTGGTGGTATCGAGCGAGGTTGCCAGCCATTCCATCACGACGGGCACCGTAGCGGCGGGCACATGCTCCACGGCGGCAACCAGCTTATCGCGGGTGATGTTCGCATGGGCGAAGATGGCGGCAAGGTCCCACGCCCGCGCCACCTCACGCTCTGTGAGCCAGTCGCCCAACTCGTCCTCGCGGTCGCTCAGTTCGAGTGCCGAGAGGGCGGGGCGATCAAGCGTACACGCGGCGAGGCGTTCTTGAAAGATAGCAAGCTCCGCCACCTGTTCGTGGGTCAGCCCCAGCGCGTTGAGATTGACGACCTTGCGTTGGAGCTGCGGCAGGGCGGTGTTGAGCGTATCGGCGGCACGGCGCACGGCGGCGGCAGGGTTGTTCAGTTCGTGCGCTAGCCCCGCCGACAGCTTGCCGAGGGCTGCCATCTTTTCTTGCTGCACAACGTTGGTGGCATAGCCCTGCGCCCGCCCGGCGGCAATCCGCAACACATGCGCGGCAAGCGTGGGTGCCGCCCCGAACATGGCGCGGAATTGCGGCTCGTCGAGGATGAGCAGGCGTGTGGGCACCAGCGCACATGCATTGATGCTGGACTCAGTCTGGAACAGCAACGAAAGCTCGCCACCCACCACGCCGCTCGGTGTGGTGCCCATCACCTTCACCACACCGTCCATAGTGCGCGTCACCTGCATTTCGCCATCAAGCACGAGGTAGAAGCTCTGCGCTGGCGCACCCTCGTGGAAGAAGTAGGTGCCTTCGGCAACAACCTCTTCGCGCCCGTTGGCAAACAGCCACCCGATTTCGTCGGCGGGCTTGTCCTGCAAAAACTCGAGCGTTGCGTATGCGTCCTGATACTCTACCGCCATCGCACTCTCCCTTTGTGTGCTCGTTGCCTGTTAGCGTAGCTTGCTGAGATACTGGTGGACAAACTGCACAGCAATCGAGCCTTCGCCCACCGCCGATGCCACGCGCTTGACCGACCCCGCCCGCACGTCGCCCACCACAAACACGCCCGGCACGCTACTTTCGAGCAGGTAGGGCGGGCGGTCTTCCGTCCAGCTTGGCGGATACCTGCCGTCGGGTTGCTGCAAAACGGGACCGGTGAGCACGAAGCCGCGCTCGTCGCGCAGCACGGTGTCGCCGAGCCAACCCGTCTGTGGCACCGCCCCAATGAAAATAAACAACCCGGCACCGGGGAGGGTCTCCTCCGCGCCCGTCTTGCGGTGGCGAATAGTCACCGTTTCAAGGTTGCTGGTGCCCGTCACGCCAACGACTTCGCTTTCGCTCCGCACATCAATCGTAGGGGCATGCTCGATACGCTCAACGAGATACTGCGACATACTCTTCGCCAGCGAGTCGCCGCGCACCACCAGCGTAACGTGTGAGGCGTGCTGCGCCAGATAGATTGCCGCCTGCCCCGCCGAGTTGCCCGCCCCGACGATATACACCGGCTGGGCACTGCACGAACTCGCTTCGGTCAGCGACGCGCCATAGTACACCCCTGCCCCGGTCAAGTCGTCTAGCCCCGGTACGTCGAGCGTGCGGTATGACAGCCCCACCGCAACAATCAGGGCGTGGCAGGCAATTTCTTGCCCGTCTGCCAGCGTGAGTATACGGTAGGGTCCGTCAACACGCAGGCTCTTGACTTCCTGCGGCGTGAGCATGTCCACGCCAAACCGCCGCGCCTGTGTGACTGCCCGCCGTGCGAGGTCGGCACCGCTCAAGCCAGACGGAAAGCCCAGATAGTTTTCGATGCGCGAACTAGTGCCTGCCTGCCCGCCGGGGGCTTCGCGCTCGATGAGCAACGTTTGCAGCCCTTCGGACGCGCCGTACACTGCTGCCGCAAGCCCCGCCGGACCACCGCCCACAATAATCAATTCGTAATAGTCGCGCCCGGCGCGGGTCTGCAAGCCGATATGCCCAGCAAGTTCGCTTTCGCTAGGGCTATGCAGTTGCGTGCCATCCTCTAGCAGCACCACGGGCAGTTGCTCGCGCGACAGGTTGAGTTGCTCCATCAGGGCAATGCCGTCGCTGTCGTTCTCTACGTCATAATAGAGGTACGGTATCTGGTTGCGCGACAGGAAGTCTTTCAGTTGGTAGGCTTCTGCCGACCAGCGGTGCCCAATGATGCGCGTGCCCTCGAAGGGCGGGCGGTAGCTTCCCTGCCAGTCTTCGAGCAGGTCATCGAGCACCGGGTACAATTTCTCTTCGGGTGGGTCCCATGGCTTCAGCAAGTAGTAATTGACGGCTACCTCGTTGATTGCTTGGATAGCCGCGTCGGTGTCGGCATAGGCAGTGAGCAACGCCCGCCGTGCGTCGGAGAAGAGCGACTGTGCCTGCACCAGCAACTCGGTGCCGCTCATGGTGGGCATACGCTGGTCTACCAGCAGCAGGGCAACCGGGTCGTTGCGTTGCTTCAGTTCGCGCAACGCATCCAATGCAGCCGCCCCCGAGTCTGCGCGGATGATACGGTACTGTTCGCTGTAGCGACGGCGCAGGTCGCGGGCAACCGCGCTGAGTACGCCGGGGTCGTCGTCTACCGCAAGAATAACGGGTTTCTTTGCCACGAACTACCGTTGCTTTCGTTTCATTACACGGTTACAGGTATAGTGTACCACAGGCACCAACGGCAACGAGAGGGACGCAGTTAGCCGCCCTGCCCGTTAATCGCACCCGCACGCATGGCGGCGGCAATGAAGTTGTACGAGGTTGCCCACGCCTGCGCGACTTCGAGCGTGTAGTCGTCCGCGAGCACCTGCTCGAGCGTCCAGAGCAACGCCGCCC
>CAZNQP010000135.1:3001-3440 GCA_964575355.1 uncultured Chloroflexaceae bacterium | reverse complement strand
ATTCTGTTAAGGAGGTTGCCATGACCCCCCTCCCCACCCCCGACCTGTACGCCCTCGTGCTATCGCTCTACCCCCGGCGCGGCGCACCCGCCCCCGCCGCCACCGGCGTGCAAGCGCAAGGCTTGTTCTTCGACCTCGTGCGGCAGGTTGCCCCCGACTGCGCCGCCGCCCTCCACGCCGACGGCGCGGGCAAGCCCTTCACCGTGGCAGTGCTGCCCCCGTCCAACGGCATCATCGCCGTGCGCGTCTCCCTGCTCGCGGCGCACCTCTTCCAGCCCGTCACGCAGGCACTGCTGCTCCAGCCGCACAGCTCCACCCTGCACATCAACGCGCACGCGGTGGAACTGAGTGCCGTCGCGGGCACCCCCACCAGCCACCCGTGGGCAGGCTTCAGTAGCTACGCCGAACTTGCCGCCGCCGTCCAGCCCGCCGCCGCCGT
>CAZNQP010000135.1:0-2991 GCA_964575355.1 uncultured Chloroflexaceae bacterium | reverse complement strand
GCCACCCCCACCGCCATCGCGCAGGGCACCGATGCCTACGGGCGCAAGCGGCTGGAACTCTTCCCCACCCCCGCCGCCGTCTTCGGTAGCCTTGCCCGCCACTGGAACGCACTGGCTCCGCCCGCCTGCACCCTCGACCCGGCGACGGTGCAGGCGGCGGCTGCCGCGACACTAGTTGCCCACCACCGCCTCCACTCTGCGACGCTGCCCGCGCCCACCCCGCAAAAGGGGTTTGTCGGCTGGTGCCAGTACCAGTTGCCGCCCGACCCTGCCCTTCAACACCCGCTCACGCTCCTAGCAGACGCGGCGTTCTATCTCGGGGTAGGTGCCAAGACCACCCGTGGGCACGGGCTGTGCCGCCGCGTGGCGGTGCCCGCCCCGCGCCATACCCAGCGGGGGGACTATGACGACCCTCCAGCTTGAGCCGGAATACATCCCGCTGGCAATGCTGAGTGCGCTAGCGTACTGTCCGCGCCGGTTCGTCTACGAGCATGTGCAGGGCGAGATGCTGTATAACGCCCACGTCGTGGAGGGCACGCTCGCCCACGCCACGATTGACGCAATGGGCACGGCGTGGCGCGGCGCGGTGGTGCAGCATCGGCGCGTCTACGTGTGGTGTGAGCAGCACCGCATCGCGGGCTTCTGCGATGTGATCGAGGAGCACGACGGCGGGCTTGTCCCCGTCGAATACAAGAAGGGTCGCCCCGGTCGTTGGCGCACCGACCATGTGCAGGTCTGCGCGCAGGCATTGTGCCTCGAAGCGCGTACCGGGCAGCCCATCGCGGCAGGGGCGGTGTTCTACTTCGCCGTGCGCCGCCGCGAGGAGGTGCCGCTCACGCCCGAACTGCGGGCAACCACCATTGCGCTGGCGGCTGAAGCTCACCGGCTCGTGGCAAGCGGCGCACTGCCGCCGCCTATCACGCAGCGCAGCAAGTGCCGCGATTGTTCGCTCGAGCCGCTGTGTATGCCCGACCTTGCGCCCAAGTTGGCTGCGTATACTACCCGGCAGCACGACGATGATTGAGACCAATCTTCTGATGAGAGGAAGCAAGACACCGATGGCAACGCTGTATTTGCTAGAACAGTATAGTGTGGTGAAGGTGGAAGGCGAGGCGTTGCGCGTGTCTGCGCCCCGCCCGCCCGATGCGCCGCGCAATACGCCCAAGTCGGTGACACGGGTGCCGCTTGCCCACGTCGAGCAGGTGCTGGTGTTTGGCGAGGTGACACTGACGACTCCCGCGCTGCACGCCCTCTTCGAGCGGCGTATCCCGGTGCACTATTTGTCTGTCCGTGGGCAGTCGTATGGGTCGGCATTGGCAGACCCCGGCAAGAATAGCCTGCTGCGGCTGGCGCAGTATCGGCTGTGGGGCGATTTGCCGCGCCGCTTTGCGGTGGCGCAGCAGTGTGTGGCGGGCAAGCTTGCCAATATGCGGACGTTGCTGCTGCGGACGGCACGCAACCGCCCCCCCGACGCTGCCACGCAGTTGGCGGCGGCTGCCGCGACGCTTGCCCGCACGCGCACGCAGGTGTTGGCATTGACGGTGCCGCCCGCCCCCGACCCCGCCGACCGTATGCACGGGCTGGGCAGCCTGCTGGGGCTAGAGGGGCAGGGCAGTGCTGCCTACTATGGGGCGTTTGCGGCGTTGCTGCGCGATGATTGGGGCTTTAGTGGGCGGTACAAACGCCCCCCGCCCGACCCGGTGAATGCCCTGTTGTCGTTGGGCTATGTGGTGCTGACCAAGCAGGTGCAGTCGTTGATTGCGGCGGTGGGGCTGGATGTGGGGGTGGGGGTGTTGCATCAGCCGGGCTATGGCAAGCCAACGCTTGCGCTCGATCTGGTTGAGCCGTTCCGCCCGATTATTGTTGATTCGGTGGTGCTGACGCTGCTGAATACGCGGCAGGTGACACCGGGGGATTTTACGTGTGTGTTGGGCAGTTGTCGCCTTGCCGATGCGCCACGCAAGCTGTTTTTTCGCCAGCTTGAGGCTCGCTTGCAGGAGCAGGTACGCCACCCGGTGCTAGAGCAGCAGGTGAGTTATCGGCGGTGTATTGAGGTCCAGATACGACTGTTTGCGAAGGTGGCACAGGGCGAGATTGCGGAGTATGTGCCATTTACGGTACGCTGATGCTGCAAAGTTGCGGGTATGCGCGGCGGCTGACGCGGCGAAAAGGGGGAATGATGGCACGCGCACCAACCGGGGCAACTTTGTATGTGATTGCCTATGATATTGCGGTGAATAAGCGGCGCACGCAGGTGCATAAGCTGTTGTGTGGCTATGGACAATGGACGCAGTATTCGTTATTTGAATGCTGGCTGACGCGGCGGCATCTGATTGAGTTGCAGGCAAAGTTGCTGCCATTGCTCGATGCGGCGTGCGATAGTGTGCGGTTGTATCCGTTGTGCGGGAGCTGTGCGGGCAAAGTGGTGACGGTGGGGAGTACACCGCCGGAAGAGCCGTTGCTGCTGTTGGGTTGAGGTTGCGAGGGGGTGAAGCTGCGGGCGATCTGCCGGGGGTCGCTCGCACGGAGGATATGGGCGATTGCAATCGGGCAATAGGTGTGGTATACTCACGGCAGTTGGGTTGGCAGATGGGCAAAAACAGTGGGCACTTGCGACCCTCTCGCACGAGGTGGGAAATAGGGCTTGCTGATGCGCTCTGCGAGTGGCGGGGTTCGAACACTCTGACATCCCCACGGGGGATTGAAACCTATCTCTGCATCATTCGTTGAGGACGGCAAATGCCGTTCGAACACTCTGACATCCCCACGGGGGATTGAAACCAGGTAGTCTTTGAGCTGCCCGTGTATCCACGCGTCGGGTTCGAACACTCTGACATCCCCACGGGGGATTGAAACTGGTAGAACGACTCCACAGGACACTGAAGTACTCAGGGTTCGAACACTCTGACATCCCCACGGGGGATTGAAACCAGTACCTATGGGACTACCAGCTACCATATGCACTTGTTCGAACACTCTGACATCCCCACG
>CAZNQP010000134.1:0-3542 GCA_964575355.1 uncultured Chloroflexaceae bacterium | reverse complement strand
GGAATTGCAGCGGATTGTGGAAATGGGCGAGGCAATGGCGCAGATGGCTCGCCAGTACGTCCTCCGCACCGCCCCCGCGCACCCGCCGTGTCTACGCTGACGTTGTAGCCGCCCGCTGTGCCGTTCGCCGTTACGCCTAAAGCGGTTTGCGCCGTGCTGCCAATGCTCACCCTTACGAGCAACAGCGCAGGTATCAGAGGCGGTGGCATCTACAACAACAACAGTAGCCCCACGCTGACCAACGTTACCATTACGAGCACTACGCGCTCCTACACGGCGGCGGTAGCATAAGGTAAACCTACCCGCACAGCAGCGAGTGAGCGCATAGCATCACTGCCATGCCCCCTCTATATCGAGATACTGCTACGGCTCGCTGGGTGGCGGGCATGTCGCATGCAGCGACACCGCATGGCAAGCAACATGCCCGCTGTTCCGCTTACCTGATGTACAGTTGCTTTGCTTGGGTGAGTGGTGTATAATAGTATAAGTTGCGCCTTTACACATTTTTTGAGCATATGTGCCAGTACCGCGTAGCCTCGCCTGCCCGGTAAGCGAAGGAGACCGTCCATGGGTGCGTTCGGGTGCGTGGTGGGTACGTGGTGTCGGTGCGGTTGGGCAATGCGGGCACTGCTCGCGCTCGTGATGGTAACGGCGTTCGCGGCGGTGCCCACCCCGGTGCAGGCGCAGGCAGGCACGGTCATCCGCGTGACTGTGACCGGCACGGGCGACGGCAGCAGTTGGGCAAACGCTGCCAACCTGCAAGACGCGCTCACAGCGGGCGGCGCAGTCACGGCGGCAAGCGGCGCGGAAATCTGGGTGGCGGCGGGGACCTACACCCCCGGCACCGCTCGCGGTGATAGCTTCGTACTCGTCGAGGGCGTGGAGGTGTACGGCGGCTTCGCGGGCACCGAAACGGCGTTGAGC
Organism: uncultured Chloroflexaceae bacterium; assembly: GCA_964575355.1. Lineage (GTDB taxonomy): Bacteria > Chloroflexota > Chloroflexia > Chloroflexales > Chloroflexaceae > CAZNQP01. Next base: position 2,618 of record CAZNQP010000134.1, on the reverse strand, counting down.
CAGCGCGACCCTGCCGCCAACGTCACCACGCTGAGCGGTGACCTGAACGGCGACGATGGCGCAAACTTTGCCAACAACGGCGACAACAGCTTCCACGTCGTGCGCGGCGGCAGTGGCATCACCACCGCTACCGTGCTCGATGGCTTTACCATTAGCGGCGGCAATGCGAACGGCGGCGGAAACAACGCCAATGGCGGCGGCATTCTCAACTTCGACAGTAGCCCCACGCTGACCAACGTCACCATCTCCGGCAATAGGGCAGACTTCCGCGGCGGCGGCATCAAGAATGACTTCAACAGTAGCCCCACGCTGACCAACGTCACCATTACGGGTAACACGGCGGGGGAGGGTGGCGGCATCGCCAACGCCTTCTTCAGTAATGCCACGCTCACCAACCTCATCATCTCTGGCAATAGGGCAGATATCTACGGCGGCGGTCTGTTCAACCGCAACAACAGTACCCCAACAGTGACCAACGTCAGCATTACCAGCAACACGGCAGGCTTCGGCGGCGGCGGCATCTACAACTTCGATAACAGCAACGCGACGCTGACCAACGTCACTATCACGGGTAACGAAGCCACCAACTTGGGCGGCGGCATCTTCAACAACGTCAGTGATGCCTCCTACACCAACGTCACTATTACGGGCAACACGGCAGGGGTGAATGCTGGCGGCTTCTTCAACGACAACAGCAACCCCACGCTGACCAACGTCACCATTACGAGTAACACGACAGGGGGGGTTGGCGGCGGCTTCTTCAATCAGGGCAGCAGCAACCCAGTCATCCAGAACAGCATCATCTGGGGCAACAACACGCAGGTATTTGTATCGGGTGGCAACCTCAGTTACAGCCACAGCCTTGTGCAGGGCGAGAACCCCCCCGGCACCGGCAACCTCGACGGCACCAACCTCGCCAACGACCCCGACTTCATCGCACCGCTTGCGCCGGGGCTGAACACGGGCGGCAACTACCGCCTGCGTTCCTCGTCGCCAGCCGTGAACGCGGGCGACAATAACGCCGACCTTGACGCAGGCGGGGCAGGCACCACCACTATCAGCAGCATTGCCTCCGACCTTGATGGCAAACCGCGCATTACGGGCGGCACCGTTGACCTTGGAGCCTATGAAACGCGCGTCATCTATGTGGATGACACCGCCACTGGCGCGAATGACGGCACGACGTGGGCAGATGCTTTCACGAGCATGCAGGCGGCACTCGCGGCAGGCGACGGGAACGAGCTTTGGCTCGCGGCGGGCACCTACACCCCCGGCGGCGCGGCGGGCGATACCTTTACCCTGCCCCCCGGCGTGAGTGTGTACGGCGGTTTTGCGGGCACCGAAACGTCGCTCAATGACCGCAGCCAGAACCCCTCCACCCACGAAACGATACTCGCGGGGGGCGGCACCAATACCACTGTCGTTACGGTAGACACGGACGCAGCAGCAGGTACGCGCCTGCTCGACAGTGTGACCGTGAGCGGCGCGGCGGGCGACGGCATCAGCATCAGCGATGGCGGCATCGTGCTGCGCGGCTCCACCGTGACGGGTAACGGCGGGCGGGCATTCACGCAGAGCGGCGGCACGTTCACCGCCTACGCCAACAACTTCGCCAGCAACACCACCCCCGGCGCGAGCAGCACGGGCGGCACCACCACCGCAACGCACAACTGGTGGGGCAGCACCGCCACTAGCAGCGACCTGCCGAACGCGGCGGCGTGGGCGCAACGGCTCGGCGCGGCGGTGCAGGCGTGGAGCGAGGGCAACAACACTGCCACACTCGACGACCTCGGCGACGCGGCAGCCCAGAACGCGACGTTGGGCGGCGGCACGGGCACGGCGGTCATTGTGTCGCACGGCACGGGCACCGACGAGTCGCACGCGCCCTTTGGCAAGTTCGACCCCGACCCCGGCGTACAAGCCATCTGCTCCGACTACTACGACTTCTTCGTGCTGCCGGGGGCGAGCGACGGCTGGACGGTCAGTGTGCCGCGCTACGCGGACAGCGTGGTGAGCGGGTGCAATGCCGCCACCGAGTTGTACCGCTTCGATTTTACAGAAGACCCGCCGGACTATGCGGCGGCGTGTACGACTGCACTCAACGCCGTGTCGTGCTACTGGACGAATACGGGGCTAACGGTGAACCTGAGCATGAACAACCTGCAAGCCAGCGGGCTGACTGCCCTCGACCTGAGCGGCACGCCGTTCGCGGCGGGGCAACCGAACGATAGCGACCCGACGAGCGTCACGCTGGTGGGCTTTGCGGCGGCACCGGGGAGCGGGCACCTGCTGCCACTGGTGCCACTGGCGGTGGGTCTACTGCTGCTGGCGGCGGGCGTGTGGCTGGCACGGCGGCGGCGGTAGGGGAAAACCTGTGACTTTACCCCTAATGTGGCAGTGAGTGCCAAAATATGGGTTAAACTCCAACAGGTTTTGCCATAGCATCTTGTCTACCCTCATTTGCCCTCCCACCGCGCTTGCTGATCGGCCAGATACCGCTGCGAGATTGCGCGACATAGCTCTGGAAACCAGCGCTGGAGCACGGTACTGTGCGCGGCACCGCTCTTGCGGTGCGCCGCAACACCCCCCCTGTGCAGGCGGTGCCCGTCCTAGGTCTT
>CAZNQP010000133.1:0-3693 GCA_964575355.1 uncultured Chloroflexaceae bacterium | reverse complement strand
TCCCCCCCCGCAACCACCGGGACGCGCCGGTATCTCGACACACCGTCTGCACTGGGGCGCGTGCGTCCTGTCGCGCAAACCGGGCTATGCCGGCTTCTCCGCCACAATGATCCCAAACGTACTTCGCAACGACAGCACCCGCCCCCCGGCACTGCGTAGCTCGAAGAAATCGCGGCAATGCGGCGCGGCACCCAGCAACCACTGTTCGAGGGCATCGCGCTCCGCGTCGGGCATCCCAATGCGTGCCGTCCAGTCCCGGAAATCGTAGGGCTGCCACGGAAAGTCTTCCGTATGCACGACCCCCAGTGTGGCTGCCCCACACAACTCGCGCCACTCGGCATAGCTGTATGCGCGGACGTGTGCCGGGTCACGCCAGCGTTCAAAGCGATCCATAAAGGCATCCAGTTGCGGGTCATCAATACCAATATGGTCCGAGACAATCAGCTGCCCGCCGGGACGCAACACCCGCGCTGCTTCATGCACAAACGCGCGAATATCGGCAAAGTGGTGCGCCGCCACGCGGCACAGCACCAAATCGAACGATGCCGCAGCAAACGGCAACGCCTCGGCAGCCGTGCGGCAATACGTCACCGACAGATCGCCCTGCTGCTGGATATGGTCACGTGCGGCTTGCAGCATGGGCAACGTAATGTCGCTCGCAACCACATGCCGTACATATGGCGCGAATGCTCGCGCAGTGTGCCCGCCACCCGTTGCTACGTCCAGCGCGACCTGCGTCCCATCGCAGCGGGCATGCTGCAACAGAATCGCCATGTCGCCGCCGTGGGCGTGGGTGGCACTCTGCACATAGCGGTTGGCAACCGGACCGAACTGCTGCTGCACCCGCTGATGCTGTTGGGGGGTATCTCGCACACGGTGTCCTTTCTTGTGGTATATCGTGTGGTATCGCTATCGCTCCCACCAGTATACAACGTGAGCAACATATGCCACCACTCACCGCCCAGACAACCGCCGTACCGTCTTGCAGGTTCCCCCGTCGCACGCTATAATTTCATCATGCAAATCTATGACCACCCGGATAAAGCCTTGTCCATGTACACGATAGATACCGCCAACCCGCCCGACCTGATCGCGGTGCTCACCGAAACATGGCCACGCATGGCAGAACTCATCCACGAACTACAGATTGAGCAACCCCACGAGACCCGAATTGGGCGGCTACGGCACATCGGTGCCATCTGGTATGTGCAGGGCGGCACCGCCGAAGTGCTCGCCGAAGTCGGCATGAGCCTTGCCCACACCCTCCAGATGCCGCAGGGTGTGGTGGTCAGCGAGTTACTGCTCGCCTATGGCGCAGCCCAAGAAGAAGAGCGCACCCGCGAATGGGAAGCCCACCTGCTCAATCGCGTTGCCGAACTCGACGGCTTGCACCATATCATCTGTGCTGCCAACTCCACACTAGACCTCGACACCTCGCTCTACACCGTCACCGACACCGTGACCCACGTCGTGGGCGTGGATATGTGCGCTATCTACCTGTACGACCGTCACCGCAACGAGCTTGCGCTACGGGCGAGCGACGGGCAACCCGACGTGGTGGTGGGGCAAACCGTCGTCCAGATTGGGGAAGGCGTGACCGGCTGGGCGGCGCAACTGGGGCAACCGGTTGCCGTGCCCGATATTCAGCAGGACACGCGCTTCGCCGTAACCGGCAGTTCACCCGAAGCAAGCTACCGCTCGATTCTCGCCGTGCCGATTGTGCTGTTCAGTGCCGAACGCTTCCATTTCAGTGTGGACAAACTTCAGGGCGTACTCACCATCCAGTCGCGTGAACCACGGGTCTTTTCACAAGAAGAAATGAACTTCGCCGAAGTGGTCGCGGGCGAGTTAGCATTCTTCATCGCCAATGCCCGCCTCTACCAGCAGACCGACGAACGACTGCACCGCAAAATCCACGAACTGACCACACTGCAACAGGTCTCCAAGAGCATCGCGGAACAGCAAGGGCTACGCGAAGTCCTCAACCTGATTGTCGAGAAAGCCGTTGAGCTTGCCCCCGCTCGGCGGGCTGCCATCTTCCAACTGGGCGACCACGGGCAGTTTCACATGGTTGCCAGCTACGGCGACCCACCCGCAACCGGCAACTACAACTATGTCGCACAGACCGTACTCGAAGGCACGCCGCTTTCAATCCCCGATGCCCTGCACGATGAACGCTTCCCCGACCTCGCCGCCATTGCCGAACGTGAAGGCTTCCGTTCGCTGTTCTGCATGCCGCTCAGCGCACGCGGGCAAACCATCGGGAGCATCTGCCTGTATACCAACGACCAGCACCAGTTCGACTATGAACAGGTCCGCATGCTCAACACCTTCGCCGACGAAGCCGCGATTGCCATCGAGAATGCCCGCCTATACGACGAAAGTCAGCGTGCCCTCGCCGTCAAGTCCACCATGCTGAGCGAGATGCACCACCGCGTTCGCAACAACCTGCAAACCATTTCGGCGTTGCTCGCCATGCAACTGCGCCGCCTCGACCCCGGTACTGCCGGGTCACAGGCATTGCGCGAAAGTGCCGCCCGCATCCAGTCAATTGCCGCAGTGCATAACCTGTTGTGCCGCGAAGACATCGGCATTACCACCCTCGAAGCGGTTTCACGCCAGATTGTGGAAAGCGTGAGCACCGCGCTCGTAGACCCCCACGAACGCCCGGTGACGTTCGCGTTTCTCGGTCCCGAAATCCATGTTGCATCACGGGCGGCGACCATCCTCGCACTGGTCATCAACGAACTCATCAGCAATGCCCTGACCCACGGGCTCGCAAGCGAAGGCGGGCGCGTTGAGATTGAAGCCCACCTCGACGACGACATGGTGACGCTCGAAGTGCGCGACGACGGTCCCACCCACCCCGCCCCACCCAACAATACGGCAAGCCCTAGTAGCGGGCTAGGGCTACAGATCATTCACGCCCTTGCCCACGACGAACTCGACGGTACCTTCGAACTTGAAAACACCCCCGGCGATAGCTGGACACGGGCGCGTATTCGCTTTCCGTTGCCCACCCCCAGCCCGATGTAAGCAATGTAAGGTAGAGGTACCCGGTAGCAGAATAGCCGCCACGCAGCACCCAGTACACACAGCACGCAGTACGAGCAAGGAGTTAGCGCATGCCCGACTTTCCGACTAGTGGCTACCCCCCGATGATCGGGCGGGTGCTCAGTGCCCGCGAATGGCGTAGCTATATCGCCACCTACGACTTCGGACCCATTGCCCCCACCCGGCTGGTGCTGCACCACACCTATCGCCCCGATGAAACCCAGTGGCGCGGGTTGGCTTCGATGCGCGGCATGCAGGGCTACTACGCTGGGTTGGGTTGGTCGGCTGCGCCACACATCTACGTCGCCCCCGACGGCATCTGGTTGTTCACCCCCATGCGCGAGGTTGGTATTCACGCCGGGCTGGGCAATCAGGGCGTAACAGGCGGCGTGTGGTGGTACTCCATCGGGCTAGAGATGGTCGGCTACTTCGACTACAACCGCCCCAGTGGTAACGTGTGGGACTATGCCAAAGAGGTGATGGTCGGGGTAGCACAACGGCTCAACATCGCCCCCCGCCGCCTGATCTCCTTTCACCGCGACTATACCAACGAGAAAAGTTGCCCCGGCTGGGCAGTCACCCACGAATGGGTCTATGCCGAGGTTGAGGCAGCGATGAGCCGCACCGCCCCGCCCCCGC
>CAZNQP010000132.1:0-3972 GCA_964575355.1 uncultured Chloroflexaceae bacterium | reverse complement strand
CAATGCAGCCGCGAAGGTCTGTGGGGTCTGGGTGAGCGACGGGAAGGTGAGCAGCAAGCGCAGGTATGCGCTCAAGAGCGCGACACGGGGGTCGCTGTTGGGGCGGGCAGTCAAGAGGGCGGTACCATCCTGCTTGATCAGGGCTTCAAGCTGGGCGGGGTCGCATTGCTGGTCAGCGACGATTGCGGCGGCGCGGTCGAGATGGGCAACAAACTGCGCGTACACGGCTTGTTGCGCGGGTGCGATGTGCAGTACGTCATAGAGGTGTTGCCACGGTTCAACGTCAGGGGCGTGCTCTTTGAGGAAGATGAAGTAAGTCCGCAAGAGTTCGGCGGCACGCATAGCGGGTGGCGTAGCAGGGACAGCACCGCGCTGCAAAAGGGCTTCGACGGCAACCCGCACCGTGTCGGGGGGCTGGAGCTTGTTCATCTGCTCGCGGGTACGGCGTTCGCTATCGCTCCGAAGCTGGGCGAGTTTCTCGGCGGGGTACGGTCGCTTTTCGAGGATGGCAGTCACGACAGCGAGTATCTGGTCAAAGGAGATGCCGAGGTTGAGACATTCGACCCCAACCGTGATGCCCATGTTGCCCGCTTTGATAAACTGGGTGTACTGTGCCCCGGTAATCTCACTCATGGCAGCGGCGGCACGGCGGGCAATCGCCGGGATAACCACGTCGGCGGTCATGGCAGGTAGCGAGCCTGCCGCGACGAGGTACACTGTGCCGTCAGGGTAGAGCAGCAGTGGGGTCGCATCAATGCGCTCAGTCAACTCGTGCATGACGGCGTTATGCAGCAGGTTGGTGAGGAGACCGCGCTGTTCGCCAAGCTGGTGGTAGAACAGGTCGTACTGGCGGGGGGTGGCGCGGTTGATGTCGTTGAGAATGCGCTGGTGGCTTGTGCGGTCGGCAATGGTGTGGGCAAGGTCGCTGTGGTCGGCGGCATGAACGAGCGCGATAAGGACGCGCAGACGTTCGGGCGTGAGTTGCACCGGGTTGTGCATGGCGGAAGGGGCACGCAGGTGGTCAATGCCTGCCGGGTTGTGTTTGCTGTGTAACCGCATGACATACTGAATGTCGTGGAGGTAGGTCGCGTAGCCGGGGAAAAACACGTCGAGGCGGTATGCGCTGATTGCCTGCTCAATCGTGTCGAGGCGGGACACGTCCACGTACCGCTGGCGGTGGTCAGGGTGATCAGGCAGGGTCTTATTGATGTCGTGCAGTGTGTAGGCAGTGAAGAGTACCTGCCGTTCGCACGTGTTGATACCGGCAAGATCACCAAGCAGGTCAAGCAGCAGCACCCCGTTGAGAATGTGCTGGTAGAGCGTTAGCCCCGCTTTGCCACCGTCGCGGCTGGCACTGTAATGGACGATGGCTTTGTCGCGGAGCAAGCCGTCATTGGCGATGTGCGCGATGTAGGCGTTGATGGTCTGGCGGGGGTCGTCGTCGGGCAGTTGCCCCACTCGCCACAGTAGGTTGGCTAGGTCTGGCACACCGTCGGTGGGAGGTTGTGTAGTGGCAGTCACCTTGTGCTCCTTTTGGTCAATCATTCGTGGTCGGTCAATCATTCGTGGTCGGTCGTCCGGCGCACGCTCTGTTACAACGGTATGGTGTTATTCTACCAAGTAACGCGGACACACTGTGTCCGTGTTGTGAAATCGGCTTGCTTCTGAATGAGAAAATCGGTTAGCTTTCGGTGATAAAGGGATGAATACACACGGTTGTACCTTGTATAGGGTGCAACGTTCCAACTTCAGATGATGCTAGATAGGAATAACCTCCAATGAGGAATTGCACGCAGTACAGCCTAGGTACGATATGGGCACGAAATGACATGGTGTTGTTCGCATAGATATGCCTTGCTTTGGGTGTGATATTCTGAATATGGTTGTTTACTGTACGATGACTGATGCCAAGTCTTTCTGCGATCTGTTTGTCTGCAAGTCCGTCAGCAGCCAGCGTGGCGATTTGACCCTCGATAGGAGTGAGTTTGGCGTATAGCCGACAGGTCTGACTAATAACATAGCATTGGTGAGGTAGAAGATCGATAACGCGAGTTTTAGCTTTCACTGGTCACCCTCCTGAAGGGATGAGTTGAGATAGGCTCGCAAGTGTGTCTCTCGGTCTTGGAGATCGATCAGCAGTTGATCAATTCGATGAGACTCACGGCGACAGCGATACTGTTTGGCTTGGAGTTCAGCGCGTTGGGCATCTATAGCTTGCAGCTCTGACTCCACCTCTGACTCCATCTCTAAATCTTTACCCTCTATATACATTACAACAACCCCTTTCACAGCTATAGACTTGAACTGAGTATAGCACAGACAGGCGAAAATGCAAGATGCAGCAAGGCAGGTACTTCTGCTCATGCTGCATCTACGTATATCCGCCGTGCGGATTGTGAGAAATACTTGTCGAATGCCGAGCATTACGCTCTATCACATAGCAACATTTCAATCCCCACTGAGGTTACGCAAAGCATACCATATTTCCATCACCAACACAACGCACTCCATACCACTAACAAGTCTGTGCGTCGGTTCAACTTTCGGGGATTTCTGTGGTGTGAGGCGGCGGGATGTCCGGGGGGTTGCCGTTGTAATTAGCGTGCATCGCGGCGATGATCGCCTGCATGCGCTGCATAAGATCGGGCGGGGCGGCAAGGAGGCAGGCGTGTTCGCCATAGGCTAGCAACGTCCGGATGATGTCGAGTTCGTTGGGATGGCTGGCGGTGATGATAGCGTGCTCGCCGGTATAGCGCACATCTTCGATGGTGAAGCGTGTGCTGGCACCGGTACGCGCAAAGTTGGCGGTGATGCGATAGACAAAGCGGATGGATGGGTTGCTGCGGCGGAGCGGCTGCATGGCAGGCAGCAGGTTGGGCGAGGGCGGGTCGGCATCGGGGGCATACACGATGCGGTCGAGCCGAAACAGCAGCACACGATTGCTGCGGTAGCTGTAGGCTTCGAGATAGAAGTGGTTATCACGCCACAGTATCTGGTACACGTCGAGGCGCGGATGACAGATCGGCGCGAGTTGCTCACGAGCGTGGTAGACCAAGCTGACCTGGCGGCGGTTGACAATCGCTTGTTGCAGGCGGTGCACGAGCGGTGCGGTGTGACTGTAGTCGCGGGCGGGCGCGGAGGTCAGTTGCACCGCGGGGGTACGGAGCCATTGCTCCTGCTGTGTTGGGGTCAAGTGTTCGGCAATTTGAGAGAGGAGAGCAGTAACCGATGGCGTGTAGGGGCTACCGGGCGGGAACGCAGCACGAATGTAGACCAGTGCTTGCACAGCAGTGTCATCGAGCAGGAGCGGTCCGCTGACGACGCGCCAGCGTGGCGGAGCAGGGCGGCTCTGTCGTTCGACGTGGTAGCCTAGCCCTACAAGGGCATCGAGATCGCGGCGGAGCTTGCGCTGCCCGGTATCCGAGAGCGGGTAGTCATCGGGTAGAGCAAGGCACACCTCGGACGCGGTACACGCTGAAGGTCGTAGCACGTCGCGCAGACGCAGCAGGCGGGTGAGGGTAGCATAGGGCAAACTATCCATCACATGCTCCGGTGAGTGTTGTTCCAGCGTGCCTGTGCCCACATACTACGCCTAGTATAGCATACCAATTGCACCCGACCACCACGCCCAGCGCGACCGCGAAACGAAGCGCGACCTCTACGACCGTGCCGGCGTGCCCGAATACTGGATTGTAGACCGTTTCGCGCAGCAGGTGGAGGTGTACCGCCGCGCCGCCGACGGCACCCTCGCGTGCGTCGCGCAGGTGCCCGCCGCTGCCACGCTCACCTCGCCGCTGCTGCCCGGCTTCGCGTGCGCCGTGGCGACGCTGTTCGTCGCGTAGGGGGGTGGGCACGAATGCCGCCGCGCCTGCCGCAGCCCGTGTTGACACCGCCCCCCGCTACGGCTATCATAGCACTACGACGGCGACCCCACACCCACAGGAGACCCGCATGAGTACCACTACCGTGATT
>CAZNQP010000131.1:0-4033 GCA_964575355.1 uncultured Chloroflexaceae bacterium | reverse complement strand
CTGGCAGAACTGGACGGCGCAGCCACCGACCTGCCGCCCGTCGCGCTCGATACGCCACTGCCCGCCATTGCGGGGCTGCACGAGCGGTTGCGCGAACTCGACAGCGACCTGCTGATTGACGCGCAGATTGTCACGCGCATCTGTCGCTCGCTGCTGGCGGGGCGGCATGTGGTACTCAGCGGTCCCCCCGGCACCGGCAAGACCGAACTTGCCCGCCGCCTGCCGTCGCTGCTGTGGCGCGAGGACGCGGCGGACTTCACCCGCCTGACCACCACCCTTGACGCGCTGCCCGTGGAGGCGACCACCGAGCAACGGCATGGCTACGCCGTCGAGTTGGTGACTGCTACCGAAGACTGGGGCGTGCGCGACGTGGTAGGCGGCATCGGTCCGCGCCTTGACGCAAGCGATGACGCAGGCGGCACCCTGCGCTACGTCATCGAGCATGGGCACCTGACACGCACCGTGCTGTGCCACTTCGCGGGCACCGACGGGGGGCGCACGCTACCGCGCACGCCAGAGCCACGCCGACAGGACTACCGCGACGGCGGCAACCGCTACCGGGGGGTCTGGCTGGTCATTGACGAGTTCACCCGCGCCCCGATAGATGCCGCCTTTGGTAGCCTGCTCACCACCTTGAGCGGCGGTACATCTGCGACGCTGGCGGTGCCCGCGCCGGGGGGAGTCGAGCGCACCGTGCCCTTGCCGCGCGACTTCCGCATCATCGGCACACTCAACAGCTTCGACCGCCACTTCCTCAACGAGATGAGCGAAGCCCTTAAGCGACGCTTCGACTTCATTGATGTTATGCCGCCCCACCCCCAGTACGAGCAGTATGAGCAGGGCATTGCTGTCAAGCAGGCGTTGCACCGCCTCGCGGCAACCGGACTGGTGACGATACGCGAGGAGGCACACGCCGCCGACGCGCCAGCAAGCTACCACTGGGACGACGTGGTGCGTGTGGTGCCCACCGAGGATGCGGGGCACCTCCGTTATACATGGGCGAGTGCGGACGAGGGCGTGCACAAGACGCTCACCTCATTCTGGGCGGTCTTCCGCGCGATTCGGGTGTTTCGGCAGCTTGGCACCGCGCAGGCGGTGGCGGTCTACGTCAACCTATTCACCGGGCGGGTGCTCGATATGGCGTGGGACACCGCGCTCGACACCGCGCTGGCAGACACACTGGTAGACCAGTTGCAGGTGCTTGCCCGCGACGAGCAGCGCACCCTCGCCGCCTATTTGAAGAACGTGAGCGATGCCGAGGAATTTGGTAAAGCCGTTGCCAAGATAGTGAACAAGCTCCCCGATGGGCGGCGTGAGACGTTCTTGCAGACGCTAGGGGTAACAACACTGGAGCCAGACCAACTTGCGAAAGTGTTCGCGCTAGGTACACCGTTGCAGCTTCCCACAGTGGACAAGAGCGCGTTCTATCGCCGCCTGTACGACCTGATTGGCGAGCGAGGGTTGTAGGCAATGAGTACTCCATCACCCACCGCGGCAGAGCAGGATGCGTTTGTGTGGATGCAGGCACGCCTCGTCCAGTTGCTGCTGCGCCACGATACAGACCGCTTCGGTAGGCTGTTTAGCGAACAACGGGCGAATAAGTTTATTGACAAGCGGCTACGCCCCTACCGCGAACTTGCCGTACTGTTCTATCTGCGCGACGAGTTGTTCGAGAGCATTCTGCCGCGCATCAAGCGTCGCCTGAGTGTTGCGTCGCCGCGCCAAACCCAGACCGAGGACATGCCACCTCGTGGGCGCATTGACTGGTCGCGCACCATCACCGACAGCCTGCGCCACACACCCGGCGAGTTGCCGCTCACCGTGACCACCCGCCAGCGGCGACGGCACTTCACCACGCCGGAGAACCTGCTGACAGTCGTGACACTGCTCGAATATCAGGCGGCGGTAGAGCAGGTGCTTGCAGGTGAACTGATACAGCACGATGTGTACGCGTTGCGGCACCCGCTCCACGAGATTGTAACAGCGTGTACCGATGAGCTAAAGTTCTCCGTGTTCAAGGGGCTAGTCAACGAATGCACGACCATTCTCAGCGGGCACGCCGCGCACAGCGTAGATGAACTCGCCGCCGCCGTAGAAGCCAACCTGCTGCCCGGTGGCAACAGTGCCTACGATGACCTGCTGGCGTGGCGGCGTAAGCTAGCGGAATTGCAGTTGCTTGACCAAACACAGGCTGAAGAACTGCCCCCGCCCATGCTCGGCGGCGACCCGAAGCGCGACAATTATCTCTATCAGGTATGGCTGTTCTACGAACTGGGTGACATGCTTCAGCAGATGGAGCGGCTGGATGAGTGGGACATAGCCCGTATGCAGCTCACCTTCCGGTGGGGCGACGACGACACGCCCTGCACCTACGCCCTGCAACACGACCAGCACATTGACCACCATTGGCACAAGGCACCGGGCGTGCGCCCTGACCTGTACATTGCCCGGACTGACCGGCAGGAAGTGTGGGACGGCGATACCCTCATCTGGCGCGAACCGGGGTATGTGCTTGATGCGAAGTACTACCGCGAGCGGGCAACAGCGCGGGCGCCGGGTAACCCGGTAAAGCGGATGCTTGCCGACCTGCACCTGACAGGTGAGCGACACGGTGCGTTGCTGTTTGCTTTTCAGCATAGTGCCGACCTTGAGCATGCAGACGCACCCGACGACCCCACTGGCGATGAGCCGGACGCGGACAGGCTACCCCAGCCCCACCAACCCCTGTACACCATCGCACCGAACGCGGCGGGGCAGCAGACCACCGTGCCCGATGTTGCCATTGGGGTCTGGCGGGTGCAACCAATGATTGATGAGAACTCCCAGCAAATGCAGCAGATACTGCAAGGACTGCTTAATAACGTCCATATTGCACTGCAGAAGCGGGTTGAGGTACGCTGCCATGGCATATTCCTCGATAGCCTGAATGCGAGCGATGGGGAGTACCACATTGGGCAACTCCTCGGCGGCAACCCGGAGGATTGGCTGGTCTGCCCCAAACCGCACGTCGGGGCATGGCGGGTGGACGTGGTCAACCGCACAGACCATTGCTGCCGCAACGCGCACCTGTGCCATATTATGGGGCATCCCGACTGCCACCCGCCCGTGCGCCCGCCGCGCACTGCCACCGACTTGCTGCGCGAGTTGCAGCAGGTGTTTGCGGGCAACGCGGGCGCGGAACTCGACGACGCGACCGTGCAGACAATTGCTGGGCGCGTTCAGGAGCTGACGCGCCGCTTTGCCGAAATTGCCGGGGTCTATCGCCAGATCGAGGTGTATGCCAACCGCGTGCAAGACATGGGGATGCACCACACCTTCCATTTGCTCGGTGAGGATCAACAACAGTCGCTCGCGCTCGCGGTGTTTCTAGTCGAGCAACTGGATTCGATTGGGGCAGCGGACTATTCCGCCCCCGCTATCCACGTATCGAGTGTGCTGGAGATCGAGAACCGTCGGCTGGTCTTCACCTGTCCGGGGCTATCCGAACGGAACGCCAATCCGAAGCACCAGTCGTTAGGGTGCCTTCCCGGTATCCGTTTGTCCGCCAGCAAGAACAATGCTGCTGCATACGCTGACTGGCAGCGGCTGACCGACTGTGCAGCTACGCACTGGCAGGGTGCGGTGTTACCCGATGAACCGGAATACATCATCACGTTTGACGACTATGTTAAGGTCTTGGACGCTATCAAGGATATTCGGAACGCAGCCGCACACACAAGGGTCGTGCCGCGGAAGCAGTACGATAAATTGTTTGAGATGACGTGTCGGGGGGGGAAGCTCCGCATTGGTGCGCTGAACGCACTGCTGCTGGCGTGGCGGGCACCCCCTGCCGCGCCGAACCCGTAACCGTAGGGTGCTGTTGCAGTACTACAATGGCACCTTCCTCTTGCATCGCTGCGCCTATGGGTGCAATTTGCTGCGGTCGCTGCGCTGTTAGCGGGGGTCGTGTTGGCGTTCGTTGACTTTGGCTTCGAGCCTTTGATTACAGTAATTGCAGGCATTGGCGGCTCGGTTGCTTCTTGTTTTGCTGGAT
>CAZNQP010000130.1:0-4132 GCA_964575355.1 uncultured Chloroflexaceae bacterium | reverse complement strand
AACCAGACGCAACCAACCAGACGCAACCAACCAGACAGAAGGAGACGCGCAATGTGGCTTATAGGACTAGTGCTTTTCGGGCTAATTCTATTCTTTGCTGTCGCGTATTTCGCCACCCAACCTGCGACGTTTGAAGACCACAAAACAACCCCGCTTGCACCGATAAGCCGCGTGAGCAGCACACAGGCAGTGTGGGTAATCGGAACCGTGATCCTGCTCGCTATCGTGCTGGCGGTAGCACAGTTCCTGTTCTAGCCCCCCGCCACCAACCAGCACGCTGCCCCCACGGTGCGATCCAGCGTTGCACAGCCGGGCTGTTCGTGGGTACTGGGGGTACCGGGGGTACCGGGGCGCAGTGGCGGCTACGAGGCATAATTCCCCACCTGTTCGATGTAGTCGAGCGACTGGTGCCGGAAGTAGGCATTATACAGTTCGGCATAGTGCCCCCCCTGCAACAGCAGGCTATCGTGCGTGCCCTCCTCGATGATCCGCCCCTTTTGCAGCACGATAATACGGTCTGCCGAGCGCACCGTTGACAGGCGGTGGGCAATCACGATGCTGGTACGCGGCTGCATCATCACGTCTAGCCCGCTCTGTATCTGTGCTTCGGTGAAGGGGTCAACGCTGGCGGTCGCTTCGTCGAGCAGGAAGATGGACGGGTTTTGCAGCAGCACCCGCGCCATCGCCACCAGTTGGCGTTGCCCCAACGACAGCCGCGCCCCACGCTCCCCGACATCGGTATGTATCCCATCGGGCAGATCGCCCAGCCATTCATCCCCGATAATCTGCGCCGCCTGCATCACATCCGCGTCGCTCGCATCGGGCTTGCCATAACGGATGTTGTCCGCGACGGTGCCCGAAAAGAGCAACGGTGCCTGCGGGACAATCCCTAGGTGGCGGCGGTACTGCTGCAAGTCAAGGCGACGCACGTCGCGCCCGTCAATCAACAACCGCCCCCCCTGAAACTCATAGAAGCGCGTGATGAGCTTGACGATGCTTGACTTGCCCGCCCCCGTGTGCCCGACAATCGCCAGCGTTTGCCCCACCGGAATATCAAGCGAGAAGTCCTTGAGCACATACTCGCCCGCCTTGTAGCTAAAGTCCACGTGCTCGAAGGTAATGTGACCCGCCACCGCCTCAACCGGTTCGCTGGCAGTCTGCACTACTTTCGGCTCGGCATCAATCAGGGCGAAGACCCGCTCGCTGGCGGCTAGCCCCTGCTGAAACTGGCTCCAGAACGACGCGATGCTGGTGAGCGGAATGTAAAACAGCGCGAGCGAACGGAGGAACAGATACCACGCCCCCGCCTCGACGGTGCCGCCCAGCACCGCCGCGCCGCCGAAGTAGACGATTAGCCCGGTACCCACCCCCGCCATTATGTCAAGCACAGGGAAGATGCTATTAAACACCAGCCCGTTCTGCAACTGCACCCGGAAGGTCAGGGCATTGGTAGCCTTGAAGTCATCGTAAATCGCCTGCTCTTGCCGAAAGGCTTTCGCTACGGCAATGCCCGCCACCGACTCTTGAATGTTGGCGTTCACCTTCGCCTTGACACGCTGTGTGCGTTGCGACGTGCGCCGCGCCACACCGCGAAACACCAGCGCGGCGATCACGAACAGGGGCGCAATCGCCAGCGTCAGGAGTGCGAGGAACGGGTTTATCCACAGCAGCACACCACTGAGAATGATAATCAGCAAGCCCTGACTGGCAAAGTCCAGTACCAGCGTGACCACATTCGAAAAGTCCTGTGTGTCCGAGGTCACACGGCTGACGACCTTGCCCGAAGCGTACTGGTCGTAGAATGACATGTCGCGGTTGATCACTGCGTCGAAGGCATCTTCGCGCAACGTCAGCACAACATTGCCCACCACCCGCGCCGAATACCACTGCCGGACATAGTTGGTGCCCCACGCCAGCACGCCCAACCCAATCGCTACGGCAACCATGGCGACCAGCACCGACGGGGCGGGGTTGGTGGGCAGCACGTTGATCCCCTCGGCAACGGCAACGGGCAGCAATGTCTGCGCCAACGACGACAACAGAATCATCACCGAGATGACAATCATCTTGCGCCAGTGCGGGCGAAAGTAGTTGGTGATGCGCCGCACCAGTACCGTATCGCCATAGGTACGGTCGTAGGCTTCCTGATCCAGCCCATCCATGACAAAGCCCATTGTATGCTCCTACTTCCCGTGCATTTCAGGTATATCGTGCAAAGATGCGCCGGTACGCATCGCTCTGTACAATCAGTTCGTCGTGCGTGCCCTGCGCCACCAGTTCGCCCTGCCGCAGCACCAGAATGCGATCCGCCCAGCGTATCTGCGAGATACGATGCGTGATCAGCAACGTGGTGCGCCCCTGCAAAATGCGGCGCATCGCCCGTTGTATCTGGTCTTCGGTGGCACTGTCAATCGCACTCGTCGAGTCGTCGAGCACCAGAATGCGCGGGTTGGTGAGGAACGCCCGCGCAATGGCGATGCGTTGCCGTTGCCCGCCCGACAGCGTGACCCCGCGCTCACCCACCATCGTTTGGTAGCCGTCGGGGAATTGCATAATAAAGTCGTGCGCCTGCGCCTCTTTCGCCGCCTGCTCAACCATTTCGGGCGTTGCCTCGCCGGGTGCGCCAAACGCGATGTTCTCGTAGATGGTGCGCGAGAACAGGAAGATGTCCTGCTCAATCGTTGAAATCTGCGACCGTAGCGATTGCAAGCTCCAGTCGCGCACGTCCATGCCGTCAATCAACACCCGCCCCGCCGTCACGTCATAGGTGCGGTTGACCAACCGCGTGAGCGTCGTCTTGCCCGCGCCCGTCTGCCCGACAATTGCCACGGTTTCGCCGGGGTTGGCGTGGAAGCAAATGTTATGCAGGATCGCATCGCCCGCTTGGTAGCCAAAGCTGACGTTCTCGAACGTCACCGCCCCTTGCACGGTACCCCGCACGCCCTGCGCGTTCTCGTCCATGTCGCTGTGCGCGTTGATCAGTTCGAGGATGCGGTCTGACCCCGCGAAGCCCAGTTGCACCAGCACGAAGCTAAACGTTGAGATGAAGATCGGGAAGCGCAGCAACGAGAGCACCCCCATAAAGGCAACCACATCCCCCAGCGAGAGCACCCCCTGCACGTAGAGCCACAGCGCGTGCCCGAAGCCCAGCCCATAGAAAATGCCGAACACCAGCAACGGCAGGTAGCGGGCTTGGATTTTCCCCTGTCGCACGAACAGGTCACGGTATACGCCCGCCGCTGTGACAAACCGCCCTTGCTCGCGCTGCTCCTGTGCGTAGGCTTTCACCACCTCGATCCCAGAGATCGCTTCTGCCAGCCCCGCATTCATCGTGCCAAACTGCTCGCGTAGCCGGAACGACACCGGGGCAAGCTCGCGGGTATAGCCGTAAAGGGTAATGCCAAACAGCACAAGGAACAGCAACGGCATCAACAGCAACTCAAGCCGGATAAACGCAATGGCAATGAGCGGTAGCACAATCGAGAGGAGCGAGTCGAAGACCAAGCCAAGACCGGGGTTGATCATCAGGTTGATCTGGCTCACATCGTTAGTCGCCCGCGCCATGATGTCCCCGACGCGCTGGCGGTTGTGAAAGGTCTGGCTCTTACCCAACAGGCTAATGTACAGCTCCTCACGGGCATCACGCTCCATGCGTTGTGCCAGCAACTCAAAGCCATACGCCCCCAGCAAGCCAAACAACCCCCCGGCGGCATACGTCACGAAGATCATCGTCGCCCGTGTCACGAGGTCAGCGACGGTGCCGTTGGGTCCGGTCACGGCATCGAAGGCAACGCCCACCTGCAAGAACACCAGCGACAGTGCTGCATTGCCAACCACCTGCCCTAGAATGGCAACGATGGGGAGCCAGCGATAGCGGAAGATATGCGACAGTATCCAGCGTAGGGTTGTGCTGGTGTCGTACTGATAGGCTCCCGCAACCGTGAACTCACGGCGTTGGGGAGCCATGGTCGTTGCCATGCCCACTCCTCCTTGTTGTGCGTCGGGTGCCGCGCCAAACCGCAGCATTATGTACTATAGCACACATGCACCGCTTGCGGTACCCCCCCAAAGCCGTGCTATAATCGCACTATGCTCCCACCACCCCCTGCCCCCCCCCACACCCCCCCCCCCC
>CAZNQP010000129.1:0-4249 GCA_964575355.1 uncultured Chloroflexaceae bacterium | reverse complement strand
CCACCTGCTAGGAGCCACCTGCTAGGAGCCACCTGCTAGGAGCCACCTGCTAGGAAAGAGGAAAGTCATGCCGTTTCTCGAAGAATACATTATCCAGTTAGAGCGCAAGATACCCAACATCGCCCGCTTCGATGTGTATACGCAGCACGGCGGCTATGCAGCCCTGCGTATGGCACTCACGCAGAAGCAACCCGACGAGATTGTGCAGATGGTGAAAGATGCAGGGTTGCGCGGGCGCGGTGGCGCGGGCTTCCCAACGGGGGTCAAGTGGAGCTTTCTGCCGAAGGGCGTGTACCCGCGCTACCTGCTGTGCAACTGTGACGAGAGTGAGCCGGGTACCTTTAATAACCACCAGATCATTGACCGCAACCCGCATCTGCTGATCGAGGGCATCGCTATCTCCGCCTATGCCATCGGTGCGGAAGTCTCGTACATCTACTCGCGCGGCGAGTTTGCCACGGCGGTACGTACACTCGAACATGCGGTGGAGCAAGCGTATGCGGCGGGCTTGCTCGGTGACAACGTGCTGGGTACAGGGGTCAACATCCACATCCACGTTCACCGTGGTGCAGGGGCATACATCTGTGGCGAAGAAACGGCATTGATGGAATCGCTCGAAGGGAAAATCGGGCAGCCGCGTATGAAGCCGCCCTTCCCGGCAGTGGCGGGGCTATACGGCAAGCCGACCATCATCAACAATGTGGAGACGCTGGCGAATGTCCCAGCGATTGTGAACAAGGGTGTGGCGTGGTACCGGAGTTTCGGTACCGAGAAAAGCCCCGGTACGAAGGTCTTCTCGCTGTCGGGGCACGTCAACCGCCCCGGCAACTACGAGCTACCGTTCGGTGTGACACTGCGCGACCTGATCTATCACCCCGAACTGGGCGGCGGCATGCGCGATGACCGTCCCGTGAAGATCATTATTCCGGGCGGTGCATCGGCACCGTGGCTGACGGGCGACCATCTCGATGTGATGCTCGACTACGAAGCGGTTGCGGCGGCTGGCTCGATGCTTGGTTCGGGTGCCGTGATGGTGCTGAACGACACCGTGCGTGCGCCGCACCTCGCCTACAAGATGGATGAGTTCTTCAAGCACGAAAGCTGTGGCAAATGCACCCCCTGCCGTGAGGGGACGCACTGGCTGGTGAAGGTGCTGCACCGGGTCGCGGAAGAGCAGCACGCCCTGCCCGAAGACATTCCCACGTTGCACAGCATCTACCAGCAGATGGCGGGCAACTGTTTCTGTCTGCTGGGCGAAAGTGCCGTGATGCCGATCAAGAGTGCGCTCGCGCTCTTCCCCGAAGAGTTTGAGGCACTGGTGCAGGCGAGCCGCAGCAACGGGCACGCCCGCAACGGTACGCATACGATTGCACTGGAACCGGCGTAGAGCACAAGCCAACCACTGGAAAAGGACAGCCGATAATGACCAATATCACGATCAAAGTTGATGGGGTGCCGGTGACGGTGCCTGCTGGCACTAACGTGGTAGATGCGGCACGCGAAGCCGGGATCGCTATCCCCGTCTTCTGCTATCACCCGCGCATGCAGGCAGTGGGCATGTGTCGCATGTGTCTCGTGGGGGTGTCTACGCCCAAGGTAGACCGCGCCACCCGCCAGCCCGTGCTGGACGATGATGGCAACCCCGTGATCGCCCGTATGCCCAAGTTGCAGACCGCCTGCACCACGCTGGTGAGCGAGGGGATGGAGATTGACACGCAGGCAGAGGATGTGAAGTTCGCCCAGAACGGCGTGCTAGAGTTCTTGCTGACCTCGCACCCGCTCGATTGCCCGGTGTGCGACAAGGGCGGTGAGTGCCCGCTCCAAAACCTCACGATGCAATGGGGACCGGGCAACAGCCGCTTTGACTATGCCAACAAGGTACACTTTGAGAAGCCGGTGCCACTGGGCGACCTGATCTACCTTGACCGCGAACGCTGCATTCTGTGTAGCCGCTGTGTGCGCTTCCAAGACGAAATGGTGGATGACCCGGTGCTGGGCTTCAGTAGCCGTGGGCGGGCGTGGCACATCATCAGCAAGAGCGACCCCGGCTTCGATAGTAAGTTTAGTGGCAACACCACCGATATTTGCCCGGTGGGTGCCCTGACCACTGCCGACTTCCGCTTCAAGGCGCGTTCGTGGGAACTGGAGTCGAAGCCCTCGATCTGTACGCTGTGCCCCGTGGGGTGCAACATCTCGCTCGATACACGCCACAACCAGATCAAGCGGGTGATGCCGCGCGAAAATAGTGCCGTCAACGACATCTGGATTTGTGACCGGGGACGCTTCGGGCACCACTTCATCGAAAGCGAGAGCCGCATCACCACCCCGCTGATCCGCGATGAGGGCGGCGTGCTCCAGCCCGCGACGTGGGCAGAAGCGACCACGCTGGTGGCTGAACGGCTTGCCGCTATTCATCAAGCGGCGGGCGGCGGTGCCATTGCGGGGCTGGCGGGTACGCACCTGTGCAACGAAGACCTGTATACCTTCCAAAAGCTTCTGCGCGAACAGCTTGGCAGCAACAACCTTGACTGTCGCGTGGGTACGCCGGGTGAGCCGGAAACGCACGATACGGTGGGCGCACAGCTGGGGGTGGGGGTGGGCACCAACCTGATGCCGCTGGGCGAGGGTACGGCAGTGCTAGTATTTGGTGCCGACCCTGAAGAAGAAGCCCCCATCTACAAGTTGCGTCTGCGCCAGATTGCCCTGCACGGCGGGCAGTTGATCGTCGCCAACCACCGTCCCACCAAGTTGGATAACAGTGCCACCCGTACGTTGCACTATCGCCCCGGCACGGCGGTGTGGGCGGCGCGTGCCCTGCTGCAAGCCCTGCTCGCGGGTGTGGACAGCGAACAAACACCACGCGGCACCAAGCATATGGGTGACTTGCGGGCGACCTTCAAGAGTAGCACCGTTGCTAACGCAGCACAGGCGGCAGGTGTAGATGCGGCGGCGATTGAGACGATAGCCGCCACCTTGCGCGATGCCGACAACGTGTTGGTGGTGTACGGCGCAGATGCGCGGGCGGCGGGTGCTGCCGTACCGCACGCACTGGCGAGCCTGCTGCTGCTGGCTGGCAAGGCGGGGCAGGCAAACAGTGGCGTGATCGCCCTGCTGCCCGGCGGCAACAGCCGGGGTGCGCTCGATATGGGTGTGCGCCCCGACATGGCACCCGGCTACCAGCCGGTGAAGCAGCCGGGGCTGGCAGCGCGGGATATGTGGCAGGCAGCCCAGTCTGGGCAGGTGCAGGCATTCTACCTGATGGGCAGTGACCCTGCCCGCGCCAACCCTGCCGCCGCCGCCGCCCTTGATGCTGCCGCGTTTGTGGTGGTGCAAGACATGCTGCTGACCGAAACGGCGCAGCACGCCGACGTGGTGCTCCCCGCCGCATCGCTGGCAGAATACGACAGTACTTTTACCAACGCCGAGCGGCGTGTGCAACGGGCGCGGCAGGCAATGCCGGTACGGCAGGGGGCGCGTCCCGGCTGGGAGATTGTGCAGGAGATTGGCGACCGCCTGAGCCAGCAGGTGCCCGCAACCCCGGTTGCGCTAGCGAGCAGTGCCGCCACCAAGGGCAGCACGCGTAAGGCAAAGGGCGGCGGTAGCAGCACCGCCGTTGCCGTGGCAGAAGCCCCCACCCTCTTCTGGGACTATATCACCCCCGGCGAAGTGGCTGGCGAGATTGCTGAGCGCGTACCGGGCTACGCGGGCATCACCTACGAGGCACTGGGCAAGACGGGCAAGCGTGGGACGTGGGGACGGCAGACGAACGAAGCGGTCTACTATGACGGCACGAGCTACGAAAACACCGAGGGGGTCGGGTTGTTGGTGCCACCGCTCGTCGTGGGCGAAGGCTTTAGCTTCGACCTGAAGCCGCTGATGTTCGACTTGCCGGTGACTGATGACCAGTACCCGTTGCTGTTGCTCACGCCGCCTGTGCTGTACAACAACGACCCCTTGATGGTGGACTCGCGCCTGCTGAACCACGTCCCGGAAGCGGCGGTTGCGCTGCACACCAGCGACGCGGAACGGCTGGGGGTGCAGGCAGGCGACCGCGTGACTGTGGCATCGGTGGCGGGGAGCCTGACGCTGCCGGCGCGGGTGGTGCCCGACCTGCCCGCGGGCACTGCGCTCATTCCGGCGGGGCTAGACGATGCACCGCTGGCGACGCTCCAGACAGGCACCCAGACCCGTGTCACTCTGCGGCAGGCACCGCCGACCGATGATGCGCCGCCCGCGCCCGCAGCAACAG
>CAZNQP010000128.1:0-4250 GCA_964575355.1 uncultured Chloroflexaceae bacterium | reverse complement strand
CAATAGTTTTCCCGCATCCGAATGGGCTAGCCCCCGGTTTGTGATGGTCTCGCAGTGGATAGCCCGCCCGCCGCGCCGGACGCAGCGACCAGCGACGACCCGGCGGCACCCGATGGGCACGCGGTACCGGGCACACCCGCCCCCGTAGCGGCGGCGCACGACCCGGCAGCAATCGCCCGCCAGTTGGTGCAGCGGCACAGCAAAGCCCGCGCCCGTCGCTATCTGGAGCGTGCCGCCCCTGACCTGCTGCCGTGGCTCGCTGCGTTGCCCGACGAGCACCGGCGGGAGATGCCGCGTCACTTCGGGCGGTAGCGGGCATTGCCACCCGCTGCCCGTGGCAACGCGCAATATGCCATGTGGCAGGCGGGGCGGGGCGGCGTGCCCACCACAATGCCGTGGTGTGCCTGTGGCACCTGCGTGCGCCACGCGGTGCAGGGCAATACCGGGATGGTTGCGCGGCGGGTGGCTTATGAATATGGATGGTGGGTAACGAGTTTCTGTAGGCACTGTAAACAACGGTGGAGGCTCTCAGCGTGCTGGGCAGCTACCCACGGTCGCCAACCTACAGCGGCATTGCGCACGAACTCAATGATGCGTGCAGCATAGGCAGGTACCACAGAACGACCACTGCCTTCTGTGGGAACCATATCGGCTTTTATCGCCTTGTTGCGAGACGAGCGAGCGAGATTGATAAGTGTCGCCTTAGGGTCAGGGATAGCTTCGACATTGCCCGGAATGCGTCGCTGTGACACAGACAAAAATGCACTCAGTCGTTGCGGGTCAGCTAGCAGCCACGCCTCAATTTCACGCACCGCAACCCGCACACACATATGAGCTTCGGGGGAGGGCAACAGTTGGGTAATGAATGTCACCGGGCAGGTATCATCACGGTCAAGGTCAAGCAGGACACACCACGGCTGATAAACCGCAGCGCGGTTGTAGTTCGCTAGCTGTTGCTTTAATGCGGTTTTCCCATTCTTAACGTAGATATCCCCCACGTCACCACCTGCTGCCTGTATCAATGCACTCAGTACTGCCTTATCAGTAATGCCCTCTACCGCACCATAGATGACTGGCTGCATCGTGTCTATTCCCCAAACAAAGACAATTGCTCTACCTGCGCCGGGCTGGTACGTGACACGACAATATCTGACAATGGAATGTCACTATGAACAAGGTGGCGTATGTCGTCAAGGGCAGCAGCTTGCAAGACCCGGGTTCCTTCTTTCTGCGGTTCCAACAGCAACACTTCGTTTAGCCCTATGCCTTCATCAGATAGTAAATCGGCAGAATGGGTACTCACTAGCAGTTGTCGCCCGGAACGCCGATGGGTACGTGCGAATATTGAAGGGAGGTAGCGTATAACCGCGGGATGTAATGACAGTTCTGGCTCTTCAAGGAGCAGTGGACCGTTACCGTCGAGCACCGCCCAGAGCAACCCAACAAGGCGGAGCGTTCCATCAGAAAAATGCTCTTCTGTCTGCCATGCCCCGTGTGGTCGCCAGTGCTCATAGCGTCCGCGCAAGTGCGGCATACCACGGGGGTCGCGCCAGAGGTGGAGTTCTTGTAGCTGTGGTACCGCAACGGCAAGACCTTCTTGAATACGACGTAAACGAGATGACCGGGTTCGCTCGGGTACAGTTGCCAATTGTTCCAAAAAGTCACCACCAAAGGGGTCATTCACTTTCCCTACCGAGCGGTCAGGTTCGCGGATGAGTTGCGGGACGATGTGCAGGTAGCGCACCTGCTCAAAAAAAGCGGCAATTTCGCGGAACTCTTTATTTAAACTCACCTGTTCAAGATGTGTCTGGGTAAGACGTGCTAGGTCTTCCTTGTCATACTGGTCAGGGCGATTAAGTAATAGCTCGCCGTTGTGCTTTACCTGTTCTTGGTGCAAGAGCGGACGGCTCTGGTTGTCCTGCGTAAAGTGTATTTCGTACTCCCACGCTGCTTGGTTATCGTCATCACCAATGTGCACTTGAATGATAATATCGGTATTGCGTCGCGCCGCCAGTGAACGCAAGCTTTTTACCCCGCCGCGCCGCCGGACGGCTTCTTGAAAGCCACCCCCAATAGTAACGATATCATGTAAAAAGCGGAATATATCAAGGAGGTTCGATTTCCCGGACGCATTAGGACCAACTAGAAACACACGCGGCTGAAGTGCAACCTCCATATCGGTAAAGTTGCGCCAGTTCTGGGTACGTAACCATGTAAAGCGTTGCTTTTTATTTTGCTGAGAACGCATACAGTGTACCATCCTTTACTGAATTCAAAGTAGACACCCACCACCTACCCCACGGTGATAGCTACAACTCCTCAAGGAGCGCGTGCAGCATGGTTTGCACCTCGGCAACTTCCGCCCGCAGCGCGGCGCGTACGTCGGCATCCTCCACCGTCGCAAGCTCCGCCTGTAGCTTCGCCACCGTGCGCCGCACCTGCTGCATCTGTTGCGCGAGGCTGCGCGATGGTTTGCCCGCGCTGGCAGACGACGCGGCGGCGGGCGTGCTGTGCTGCTGGGTCAGGTCTGCCACAATGCGCGCGTTCACATCGGGGAGCGTGGCAAGGTGGCGCAGCAGGTCGGTGGCGGCGGCAGGCGGAATGCTGCCCGCGTGAATTGCCATATGCAACGGGCGCAGCGTCCATTCTGACCAACCATGGCGCAGTATGAGTGCCTGCCCCGCCCGGTCGAAGCGCAGCAGCCGCAGCAAATCTTGCCGTCGCTGCGCCGAAAGCTGCACCTGTTCTTCCACCGTTGCCCACGGCACTTCGCCGCCCGCCTCGTTCTGCATCGCCTCTTTGATGCTGAGGCACGCCCACGCCCGTTCAATATCGCTAAAGTTTTCGCGCTGCTCGTTTTCTTCGTACTGCCGGATGAGCCGCTCCACGTCGGCGGGGCGCGGCACCTCGACCACCCAGAGCGTCGGCAGGTTTGCGAGCAGTGCCGCCGACCAGCGGCGTTGCCCGTGCAGCAGGCGGTGAGTCGCGTGGGGGTGCGCCGGGTCTGCGTCGCGGTAGACAACGGCAGGCTGCAATTGCCCGTGCAGCTTCAGCGAGGCACCGAGCGCGCGCAGCCCATCGAGCAACTCTGTCGCGCCGCTATCGCCCTGCGCTTCCATGTCGAGCAGGTCGGCGGGGTGGGGCAGGCGGCGTAGCTGGCTGGGGTCGGGGGCAATCGCGTCGAGCGGCAGGTGCAGCAGGGGCAAGCCACGTTCGCGGGCGCGTTCGGCGACGGGGGCGGCGGGTTCGTCGCCGCCGAGCAGGAATGCAACATCATCATTCACGCGGGGCTGGAAGGACTGTTCGGGCGAATAGGCTTTTCGTCGGGTCATAGCGATATGCTCCAAGCTAGCGGCTAGGCAGGCAATGCCGCAAAATAGGCGACCAGTTCATCCGCGAGCGCACGAAACTGCACCGCCGAGCGGGCGGTACGGCGGTAGGAAAAAATGCTTGCTGCCAGTGCCGCACACTCGCGCAGCGGGGCATCGCGCCCGATGACCGTGCTAAACACGCGCTGCTCGAACTGCTGCCGCAAATACTCCTGATTCTGGCGGTCTGCCGATGACCGCCCCTCGTAGTCGTTGAGTAATATCATCGGCATGGGCAGGTGGGGCGAGTAGCGGCTCTGCACGCGCTGCACCGTCTCGTTGAGCGATGCAAGCCCCTTCAGGCTGAGGGCTTCCGCCAGCACCGGCGCAAGCACAAGGTCTGCCGCAATCAGGGCATTAAAAATGACCGCCCCTTTACCGGGTGGGCAGTCAATCAGGGCATAGTCAATAGTGAGCGGTAGGTCTGCCTGCAAGCCATCGCGCAGGGTAAACACGGCATCGGGTTGCGCCGCCAGCACCACGTCAATCGTCGAGAGGTAGGGGTGGGCGGCACAGAGCACCACCTGTTCTTCGGTGGTGCGTATGAGGCTTTGTGCAAGGGTGGATTGGTTGGCAAGCACGGCAAACGACGAACGCTCACCGGGCACCCGCGCGAGGGGCACGCCGAGCCATTCGGTAGCGTGTCCCTGCCCATCAAGGTCAATCACGAGCACACTGTAGCCACGCAGACCGAGTGCGCTGGCAAGGTTGACGGTGGTGGTGGTTTTGCCAACCCCGCCTTTTTCGTTTGCTATCGCAATAACATGCATAGTTTCCCTACTTATTCTGACTGGTGGCGAATGTGAAGCACCCGATGCGGCTACCCCTATTGTACACGATTTCGCCGTGTAAGAACAGTTTTACTGGGGTATGAGCGCTCAT
>CAZNQP010000127.1:0-4481 GCA_964575355.1 uncultured Chloroflexaceae bacterium | reverse complement strand
CCTCCCCCCCAATACCCCGCCCGCCCGCCCGGTATACTCGTTACGAATGAGGGCGAAAAGGTAGACATTGGCGACAGTACTGTGCTGCGTGGCTGGGAGACCAGCTACGGAAAAACCTACCTCATTGACGTGCTCGACGACGTGATGCCCCGGCTCGCCCCCGGCGGCGAGGTAGAGCCAGTCCCGACCGTGCCACCCCCGCCCTACACCGACGATGTGGGCGGCGCACGCGCCTACCGCAGTCGCGCCTACGCCGATGGCGATTACTACGACGCTACCAACAGCACGCTCGAAGATGCCGACGACCTTGACCCTGAAGAAGACCGCTTCCCCCTCAGCCGCACCCAACTGATCTTTCTGGGGGCGGGCATCTTGCTGCTTCTGCTGACGCTCGGCGTGATCGGTTGGATGCTGCTGCAAGGCAACCAAAACCAGACCGCCCTCGACTATCCGGCTATCTGGGCGCAGGTAGACGAGGCGCGTGCCAACCCCACCATTGACTCGCTTACCACCGCGATCAACGGGCTAGAACAGGTACGCAGCACTGACCCAGAGGGCACCGCCTTCGAGCGCAACCGCGAGACCGACGCGACCCTCACACAACTGTACGTCGAGCGGGGCAACCTCTTCTTGCAGCAGGGCAATTTAGCCCGCGCCGAAGCCGACTTCACGGCAGCACTGGGCATCACGCCCGACGACTCCGCCGCCCTCGCCGGGCGCGAGCAGGTCAACAGTCAGCAGGCAAGCAACAACCTCGACACCATTATCAATCAGGGCACCAACCAAACATGGGAACGCATCAATAACAGTACCGACCCTGCCGAACGGGTACGCCTGATCGAAGGGCTACTCTTGCTCGGCGTAGACACCGACCCGCAAGGCGTACCAACAGCCACCCGGCTCTATCAGGCACGCATCGAGTGGGCACGCCAACTGCTGCAACAACAAAACTTCGACGATGCACGCGGCGTTGCCTCCGATGCCCTGCGCGGTGCTCCCGACGACACCGCCCGCCAAGAAGCCACCGACTTGCTCGCCCAGATTGCCATCGCCGAAGGTCAAGCCGAACTCGCACAGGGGAACCTAGGCTCAGCACGGAGTTCGTTCAACAGTGTGCTTGCCCTGCAAAACCCCACCGCCAACGCCGAACTGGTCGCGCAGGCACAACAGGGGCTTGCCCAAATCGAGCAACAAGAAACTGCCCGCAGCAACGAAGAAAACGTCCAGAGCGGGTGGGCGAGCTATGACACCGCAATGAACCGGGGCGACTGGAACGCGGCGATTGCCGCCCTTGATGGCGTGCTCCAGATCACCGGACCAACCCCCGAAACAACCGATTTCCCCACGCCCCCCTTCGACCAGCGCACGCCTGAGATTATGGAGTACCAGTCACTTGCCCGTCTCAACGAAGGCGAACGGCTAGGGCGGACGGGCAACTTCCCGGCAGCCGAAGCCCAGTACAACGTCGCAGCCACGGGCTTTGGGCGCATCACCGATGCCACCCGCAACGAAGCCAATCAACGCCTCCAGCGGCTCGGACAAGCCCAAACGCTATGGGGAGAGGTCAATGCCAGTGCCGCCGCTACCGATTGGCAGGGAATGCTCAACAGCCTTGAGCAGTTGCTTGTCCTGCCCGGCTTTGGTTCGAGTGCTCGCAACCCGCAAGGCGGGCAGACCGTCGCAGACCTCATCTCGTTCGCCGAGTTCCAGCTTGCCAATGCCACCCCAACCCCGGTACCGCCGCCCGATGCCACCGCCACTGTGCCGCCCGATGCCACCGCCACTGTGCCGCCCGAACCTACCGCTGTCCCGCCCGAACCTACCGCTGTCCCGCCGCCGCCGCCTACCGAGGTGCCGCCAGAGCCAACGGCAACACCGGAGCCAGAGCCTACCGCAACACCGGAGCCACAACTCCAGACCTATCAGCACCCGACCGGCTTGTTCACGGTGGAGCACCCCGCAGACTGGACAGTGCGCGACGACTCGTCGCCCGGCACGATTGATGTGCTGTTCACAGGACCAGAACGGAATGGGCTAGTCGAGATTGTAATCCAGCAGGTGGATGAAGGTGCCGACGAAGCCACCCTGATCCGCACCTACGCCCAAAGGCTTGGACCAAACGGCATTGACCGAGTACAGGGTGAACTGAACGGCAACAAGATGACCTACTTCATCACCCCTACCTCCGCAACACCGACGGAGCAGGCAATCATTGACAGCTATCAGATTGACCCGTCCATACCGATCCCACAGATCGAGCCGCGCTAGCCAAGCCGTGCAGCCGCCCCCGTTCTTACGAGCGGGGGTAGCTTGCCGACTGGCAGCATTACTTGACGTTCCCTCTATCTGTGTGCAATAATGACAAAGCACATGTGCAACCAGCATAGCACACACAAGCCGACAAGGGCGTAGCTCCCAGTATGCAACAAACTATTCTCAACCACCGCTACCAACTCGAACAGAAGATTGGTGAGGGTGGCATGGCGACAGTCTACAGTGCCCGCGACCTCAAACTCCATCGGCGTGTGGCAGTCAAAGTGCTGCACAGCCAATATGTCAACGATGCGGGCTTCTTGGGGCGGTTTGCCCACGAAGCGCAAGCCGCCGCCGTATTGTCACACCCAGCGGTCATCAACGTGTACGATGTGGGGCAAGACGGTACGACCCACTACATCGTCATGGAATACGTTGACGGCGAGAACCTCAAGACGCGCATCAACCGTGAAGCCCCGCTCCCCGTCTCGCAGTCAGTCGCCATCGCCGAAGCCGTCGCGTATGGGCTAGACAGTGCCCACCGCCTCGGCATGGTACACCGCGACATCAAGCCCCAAAACATCATGATCACCCGCGATGGGCACGTTCGCATCGCAGACTTCGGGATTGCCAAGAGCGGGTTTAGCTCGGCACTCACCGATACGGGGCAAACCTTCGGCACCGCCGACTACATCTCGCCCGAACAGGCGCAGGGCAAGACAGCAACCGCTCAATCTGACCTCTACAGTTTGGGGGTCACCCTGTTTGAGATGCTCGCCGGACAGCTTCCGTTCTCAGGCGAAAGCTCGGTGAGCGTGGCAATGCAACACGTCAACAGCCCGCCCCCCTCGCTTCGTTCGATGAACCCGCACGTCCCGGTGCAACTCGAAGCCCTGATCATGTCGGTGTTGGCGAAAGACCCGCAGCAACGCCCCGCCACCGCCCGCGATTTTGCGCGCACCCTCGCGCAGTACCGCGAGATGGCAAGCCAGCAGACAGCATTCTTCGCCCCCGTCGGGGCACCACCCATCAACGACTACCCCAACTACAACACTGCGCCCATTGATATTGAGGACAGCGGGACACGCATCGCCCCCCCCGCACCGCCCCCGCGTGCCCGCCACAACACTACCCAAGGTTGCGGCGTATTTATGGTGGGGTTGCTCCTTGTCGGCATCGTCATGGGTGCCGTCCTGATGTACAGCAGTGGCATCCTCGATGCCCAGCTTGGCTTGAACCAACCCGCACAACCGCCCCCCCTCAGCGACCCGCAGCCCATCGCAGGTCTTGACCCGGCAACCTCGATCACGCCCACGGTTACGCCCATCACGACCTCCACACCCACGTTCGCGCCAGAGCCGTTACCCACCCAGACCCCGCTGCCACCCAGCACGAGCACCCCCGACCCAACGCGCCAAGCAGAAGCAGCAACTGCAACAGCCAATGCCGTGACCGCCACCCCAACCACCACTGCTACATCCCCGGCGGCACCACCGACCGCCGAACCGCTCGCCCCAGTGCCCGATCTCGTCGGCTTGACTGAGGAACTCGCACGGGTTGCCCTCGCAGAACTGCGCCTGATCCCGGTACGCACGGAACCACGCTTCAGCGAAGGAGTACCCGCCGGGCAAGTCATCGAGCAGCAGGTACCGCCCGGCACGCTCCTGCGCCCCGGCGACCGCGTAACCTACACACTCAGCCTCGGTGAGCCACTGGTGTCGGTGCCCGACCTTGTGCAAACGAGCGTGAACTATGCTCGTGGCGAAGCGGAGCGACTGGGCTTGAACGTACAGGTTGAGCGCGAAGCCAGTACCCGTGTGTCCGAAAACTTCGTTATTCGGCAGGAGCCACGCGCAGGCGCACGTATTGCCAAGGGCGATACGATCTTCCTGACGGTGAGTGTGGGCAACAAGATTGCCTTTCCCAGTGTGGTGGGTGCGCTCCGCGACGAAGCCGAGCAACTGCTAGCGATTAACGGGCTGTCTGTCCGCTTTGTAGATGAACAGGGACCCGACCGACTAGTAGACTTCTATCGCTACCGCCCGAACGAGGTGGTCAGTGCGATGGTCTTCACGGGTGGCAGCGACATCGGACAGCCCGTACAGAATGGTGACTTTGTGCCGCCGGGTGCCGAGGTGGTGATTGGTGTACGGGCACCCACCCCCTGACGACCCCCTTACAAGGGTATGTAACGCAACCAACAGATTGGCGAAATGCGCATCATTCTG
>CAZNQP010000126.1:0-4594 GCA_964575355.1 uncultured Chloroflexaceae bacterium | reverse complement strand
AGGTTGAGTCCACGCAATGCCATGTACTGGCACGCTACTGGGATAATTACGCCCTGCGCGGCAGTAAGCGCGTTGATGGTAAGCAAGCCAAGGGACGGCGGGCAATCGAGTAACACTACATCGTAGTTGGCGGCTACAGTGGCAAGTGTATCGGCAAGCATAAACTCGCGGCTGACCTGCCCAGCAAGCAATTGCTCGGCAGCAGCAAGGTCAATAGTGGCGGGCACAAGATCGAACGCCGGGAGCTGGTGAATAACTGCTGCCATTGGTACTTTGCTTGCCAGCACGTCATGCACCGATACTTCAAGTGCGCTTGCATCCACCCCTACCGCATCGGTTAGCGATGCCTGTGGGTCGAGGTCAACGAGCAGTACACGCCGTCCCTGTTCTGCTAGGGCTGCGCCAAGATTGAGCGTGGTAAGCGTTTTGCCCACACCGCCTTTCTGCATTGCAATTGCGATAATGGTAGCCATATGTTCCTACTCCTTTATATGGGGGCGATAGGGTGTTTGCGGTGCCCGTGTGGTACGGGCTGAAGAACGAGGGGAATGCCTTTGGGCTAGCAAACGTTCAAGACTTTCATCGCGGATGACCCACGGTGCATTGGCGGCAGTGCCCAATTGCTCGGCTTCAAGTAAGCCTGCATGAACGTAGCGTAACACCTGCCGCTCGCTCACGCCGAGCCGTTGCGCCGCCTGTCGTGTACTGTGCACAGCGTTGTTCTCGTTTCGTGCTTACGTTTCCAACTGTAGTGTATACACATTGCTTTTGTATGCGTGTGTCGTGTATCCGACATTGTACCGCAGCGTGCTATCGAACGCAAGAGCGCATGGCGTATTTCTGGAAATACGCTCTCCTCTGCTGTGCGTTGTTGTCAATGTGGCAACGCTGCCAACAAAGGGGTTGCCGTATGAATACCCCTTGCCGTATTTCTGGAAATACGCCATGCGCTACTTGTTCATTCCTATACATAGTAGGTTCTCAGCCTTTGTTGTCGGTGTGGCAACACTATACTCAAGGGGGTTGCCGTATGAACACCCCTTGCCGTATTTCTGGAAATACACGTGCTACCGCGCGGCGGCGGGCAATGCACGACAATACACCTGAACTGCGTAGCAGCCACACCCCGTCAAGTCCACCATCATGCTCATCTGCCCCTTTCCAGCGTCGGCAAGTACGGCGCACACCTGCTGCCAAAGGTCGGTTAGTCGCTCCCGTTCAGGGTCATGCGTAGCGGTATCACTCGTAGGTGCAACAGGCAGTACCACGAAGCAGTGCCCTTGATGCGGCGGGCGGTGGCTATTCTTGAGCAAACGGTAGGCGACAACCACCCCGATACACAGGGGGCGCGACGTTCGCTGGCAGCGATGGAACGCGCCGCACAGCAGCAGCACCCCCCTACTCCACCCCGCGCCCGTCGTGCGGCAGCACGCCACCCGCCCCGCAACCAGCCCGCCGCCGCCCTGTGCCGTGTGGCGCACGCAGGTGCCACAGGCACACCACGGCATTGTGGTGGGCACGCCGCCCCCCCGCCTGACACATGGCATATTGCGCGTTGCCACGGGTGCGGGTGGCAATGCCCGCTACCGCCCGAAGTGGCGCGGCAACTCCCGCCGGTGCTCGTCGGGCAACGCAGCGAGCCACGGCAGCAACGCGGGGGCGGCACGCTCCAGATAGCGACGGGCGCGGGCTTTGCCGTGCCGCTGTACCAACTGGCGGGCGATTGCCGCCGGGTCGTCGCTGGTCGCTACGGGGGCAGGTACGCCCGGTACCGCGTGCCCGTCGGGTATCGCCGGGTCGTCGCTGGTCGCTGCGTCCTGCGCGGCGGGCGGGCTATCCGATGCGGCATCTGGTGCTGCCGGGGGTGGTGCCGGGGTGTTGGGGGCAGCATCGGGTGCCGCGGCGATGGGATCGGCAGCCGCTGCCGCTACGGGGGCAGGTGTGCCCGGTACCGCGTGCCCGTCGCCGCTGTCCCCGATGGGCACGCCAGCGGCAGGGCGGGGGTTGTCCGGATTTTCGGACAGTGTGACAGCCGCCGCCAAGTCGTGTGCCGGGGGCATGGACGCGGCGGGATGCTGCTGCTGCCACAGCGCGGCAAGCTCGCCTGCGGTTGCCCGTTCGCAGACGTAAATGCCCGTTGTATCGCAGCGGTAGCCGTACGTCTGCATACGGGCGTGCAGCGTTGCCGTATCTCTCGCCAGTGGTGCCGGGTCGTCGGTGGGTGTTTCCGGCTCTGCCGCCGCCACTGGTTCGCGCCGCGTCACGATGTACGTCGGGTCGTTTGCGTAGGCGGCGTAGTCTATCGGCTCCGGGGGGAGCGGCGCGGGTGTGCCGTCGTTGCCCACTGGCGAGCGGGGGCGGTGCGTCGGGCGTTCGCCCTGCTGCCACAGGTGCAGACAAAAGCCCCACGGGTTGCGAATGCTATGGTAATGCTTGTGGTGCTGCACCAGCGCAACATCGGCAACGCAGTCGGCGGGGGTGAGCGTGGGCTGGGCAGCCGCAATCGCCGCCGCGACCCGGCGGTCAGCCGCGTTTGCCAGTAGCCACGGCACCAGCTCCCCTTCCGGCGGGGTCAGGGTGAGATCGGGCGCGGCAGGCGCGGCAGGCGCGGCATTTGTTTCGTGTTGCGGTGGAGGTGGGGCTGCGGCGGGTGCGGGCGATGCTGACCGCCCCTGTTCGGCAAAAATGTGTTCGAAACAGCGTGCTGTATTCTGCTGCTTACTTATCTCATGCCTGTTCCATGCGTTGACCGGCGCGGCGGCGGCGATGTCCCCCGTTGCCCGTTCTGCTGCGGCAGGCGGCGGTTCGCTGGGTGGGGCAGCCGCGATCAGGTGCCCATGCACCTGCCGAGTCACCATGCCGATCAGGTCGGGCGGCGCAAAAAAAGCCGGGGCACACGCCACTACCACCTCAGGCGGCGCGTCGTGTGCGTCGGCGGCGTGCAACACCAGCGTGCCCAGCTCGCGCAGCGACAGCCCCGGCATGGCGATGTCGGCGGTAGCGCGGTGCAGGCGGGCAGACAGGCGCGGGTGGGGGTCAAGGTAACCAACGGCAGCATCGAGCGGGCGTTTGTTCAGGCGCAGCACGGCAACGTGCGAGGGTCGCCCCAGACCGGGCGCGGCA
This sequence comes from uncultured Chloroflexaceae bacterium, assembly GCA_964575355.1. Lineage (GTDB taxonomy): Bacteria > Chloroflexota > Chloroflexia > Chloroflexales > Chloroflexaceae > CAZNQP01. The sequence goes on along the minus strand of CAZNQP010000126.1, from coordinate 1,471 downwards.
ACATCCCACGGGCGCAGCGTGCCGCCGATGCTGCCCCACGCGGGCAGGTAGTGCGGCTTGCTGCCCGGCTTGCCCGCCACCGCAACCAGCCAGCCGCCATCGAGGAGGCGCGCGAGGGCACGCAGCATGCTGCCCCGCGACAGCGACGGGTCGCATTGCAACAGGTCACGCGGCGACAGCGGCACGGGCTGGTACGTGTGCAGCCACGAGCGGGCGAGCATAACGTAGGCGGCGATGGCGAGCGGGTTGTCGCGCAGCGCGGCGACGAGGCGGCGCGGCACGGGCACACTGGCGCGCGCACGCTCACGGGCGGCGTGCGCCGCGGCGGGTGCGGCGGACAGGCGGACATGGCTTTCCAAAGGCATTACACTGCTCCTGTTGCCCGACGGCACGCGGCGGTTTGAACCGTATAGCAAACCGCACCGTCAACGCGGGGTTGACAGATTGCGCCCATCGGGTATAATGGAGCCGTAGAAAGGGTGCAAAACACCCACTATAGCCTTCGTGGCTGGGATTGTTGAGACCCTCGGAACGCTGGCAGGCGTTGGTGCCGGGGGTTTCGTCATATCCAGACACACGGGCTACCGCTTCTGACGGCTACCGGTTGTCGAACGTGGTTACTTCGCGCCTAACTCATGGCACTTCCTCAGCTTAATCAACCGACAATAGATCGCGTGTGCGCTCATGCACAGCCGCATGATACCGCGTTGCACGCCCGTTGTCAACACGTGCGTATACTGTTTTGGCTATACTTGCCATGATTGTTTCTCATGGTGGTTGCAGACGGTGTACATGCAGCGCGTACCCTCCTCGCTGTACATGGCATGTCAACATGCGGCACCCTCCCCGCACGCGCACTTGTCGCGTGCAACGTCGCCGCGCACCTGTCGCGTGCAATGTGCGGGTTGGTTGTGTGTGGCATACATTGTGTGTTGTCACCTTTTGCTATAGGTGGTATACTATACGCAGGGGTAGCGCGTATCATCGCCTGCTCCCGCACGCCACCCGCCCACCGCCACACCGGGCGCGAACGCGATAGAGAGCGAGAACCGTATGCTGCGAGTGAAAGAACTTGCACAACAGTATGGCATCGAGAATGCGAATCAGTTTGCGCTGCACGTTGGTCTGACCTACCCCCAAGCGCGGCGGTACTGGAACAATGACCTCACGCAGTACGACGTGGAGGCGTTGAAGAAAATCGCGTGGGCGTTCCGTGTGCCTGTGCGCGAACTGTTCTTTGAAGATGCTGGCTTGCAACCTGACCTGTCCTCGTTGCCGCTCTTTAGTCGCGCTGGTCGTTGAGCTTCCCCGCACAATGGCGGGGCGCGGCAACAGCTTGTACTGCGCTCCTTGCTATCTGTTGCTCCTAACCGGTTAATACGCATCATACGTTCCCCCGAATGTCCGACAGGCACGCCCGCTAGCACCCGCCCACCGCCTCGTCGAACAACGCCGACGCGCGTTTGTACGC
>CAZNQP010000125.1:0-4657 GCA_964575355.1 uncultured Chloroflexaceae bacterium | reverse complement strand
GCCCGTTCCTACGCTCCCACCCACCGCGACGCTCCCGCCCGCACCGACCTTGCCGCCCGCGACTGCCACGGCGACTGCCACCCCCGACACCAGCCTGACAGCAACCGCTGCCCTGCTGCTGACCGAAGTGGCAACCACCCCAACCCCGCCCGCCCAGTCGCCCACGCCCGCTTTTTTTGCGGCACCCACCCCCGACATGACCGCCGCCGCACTGCTCGACGAAGCCGCCGTCAACCCAGCGAACGCGGCACCGCTCGCCGCCCCAACTGCCCCACCGTCGCCGACCGGAGCCGCTTACCCGCCTGCGGCACTGGCTGCGGCGGGCGGCAATACGGGGGGCACGGGCACCACAGAGACCAGCAGCGACGGCAGTGTGTGGTTGGTGCTGGTGGTGTTGTGGCTGGTCGGGGGCGTGGTGGTACTTGCCAGCGCGGGAGTCGCGTTGCGCCTGCTGTGGCTGGGCGGGCAGCCCCCATCGGGCAACAGTGCAGATGAGGAGTATCACAATTTCTAGGGGCAACCGCGTCACACTATAAGTTAGGCTACAGCGAGTGGCAGACGTGCTAGGCGTTTATGGCGGGCAATGGCATGGGTTATCCACAGGCAGGCGCGGCACAATGGGTGGCACGCGGTGGGTTGGCAGGCGGCACAGTCGCTTGTAAATTGCGACACCTGTGCTATACTGTCTTCCAGATTTAGTGTGATTTTCCGCATGTGCCATACTAAATAGCGAATTATGTAGAGTTCTCTGCCCTATTGCGCGTGCTGCTGCCATATTACGATACACCATCGTATCTGTGGCACTAGCATAGGGGTCTTTTTGATTTGATACCATTGGTGTAACAGGAGGTTACGGTATGACGATGCAGCCAGCAATGGCTACGAACGGCAGTGTGCCCGCCGATCAGAACGAGCAGGTCGCGGTGCCCACACAAATTGTGAAGCGCGATGGGCGCGTGGTGCCCTTCGACGCAAGCCGGATTGAGAATGCGATGGCACGCTGCTGTGCCAGCTTTCACCATGCGCCCCACACGCCACTCGACGAGTTGACGCGCCGCGTGGTCAACATTGTGGCAGCCCGCTATCAGGGCAACACGCCCACCGTCACGCCCACCGTCACGCCCACCGTCGAGGATGTGCAAGACGTGGTTGAGGTGGTGCTGCAAGCCGCCGGTGAGTTTGAAGCGGCGAAACGCTACATTCTCTACCGTGCCGAACGCGCCCGCGAACGCGAACACCGCCCCGTACCCGACAGTGTGCGTGCCGCGTTCGCGCAGTCCGACGAGTACTTCCCGTCGCCCCTGCAAAAGTTTCAGTTCTTCGACAAGTATGCACGTTTCAACTATGAACTGGGGCGGCGCGAAACGTGGGTCGAAACGGTAGACCGCACGGTGGACTTTCTGTATGAACTGGCAGGCGACCGCCTAGACCGCGAAACCTACGAGCGCGTGCGCCGGGGCATCTTGCACATGCACGCGATGCCCTCGATGCGGATGCTGGCGATGGCGGGAGCGGCGGCGCGGCGCAACCATATTACCATCTATAACTGCTCGTACCAGCCCGTTGCAAGCATTGATGCCTTCGTCGAAGCCCTCATCATCTCGATGAGCGGTTGCGGCGTGGGCTACTCAGTCGAGGGGCGGTATGTCGAGCAGTTGCCGCGCATCCAGCGTCAGCGCAACCTGACCCCCGTGGTGTACGTCGTGGACGACTCGGCGGAAGGCTGGGCAGACGCGCTACGCTTTGGGTTGGAAACGTGGTTTGCGGGTGGCGACGTGCATTTCGACCTGACGCAGGTCCGCCCCGCCGGGGCACCGCTCCGCACCAAGGGCGGGCGCGCGTCGGGACCTGAGCCGTTGCGCCGGATGCTCGACTTTGTGCGTGGGCGCATCCTCAACCGGCAGGGCAGCGTGCTGCGCCCGCTCGATGCCCACGACATGATGTGCTCGGTGGGCAATGCCGCCGTGAGCGGCGGGATGCGCCGCACTGCGATGATTTCGCTGTTCGACTTTGACGACGAAGAGATGCGCCTGTGCAAGAGCGGCGACTTTGAGCGCGAGAACAGCCAGCGGTGGAACGCCAACAACTCGGCGGTCGTGCCAGTCGGGTCACTGACACAAGCAGATTTTGTCCGTGCCTTCCTCGAAATGGTGGACTCAGGGCGCGGCGAGCCGGGTATCTTCAGCCGCGAAGCCGCACTGACCACGCGCCCTGCCCGCCGTCAGCCCGCCGAATACGGGACGAACCCGTGTGTGACGGGCGATACGTGGGTGCTGACGAGCGAGGGGGCGCGGCAGGTACACGAACTCGTTGGGGTGCCGCACACCGCGCTGGTGAACGGGCAGCCCTACCAGACGACTGAGCCGGGCTTCTGGGCAACTGGCGTGAAGCCCGTGCTGCGCCTCCAGACCCGCGAAGGCTACATGCTGCGCCTGACTGCCAACCATCAGGTCTTGAGTGTGCGCCCGACGGCAGCAGGCTCCCCCGCAGAGGTCTGGGTGGCGGCGGGTGAGTTGCAGCCCGGCGACACGATCAAGTTGCACAACCACCGCGAAGCCGATTGGGGCGGCGCAGGTACCTGCGATGAAGGCTGGCTGTTGGGCTTGCTGGTGGGCGATGGCACCTTCACAGGCGACGATGCCCAGCTTGTGTTCTGGGGCGACGACCGGGGCGCACCAGCCGAGCGTGCCGTGGAGATTATCCGGCGGCTGGGTGCAGGTAGCGACCTGACGGGCTACAATCAGGCAGAGCACAGCCGCACGATTGTGCAGGCGGCGGCTCTGCGTGACCTCGCTGCCGACTATGGCATCTACCGTGGCATGCAGACCGTTACGCCATTTGTTGAGCAAGCATCACGGGCGTTCGCCAGTGGGTTCTTGCAGGGGCTATTCGATGCGGGCGGTACGGTCATTGGGACACAGCAGACGGGTGCCAGTGTGCGCCTCGCGCAGCCTGACCTGCCCCTGCTGCAAGCCGTACAACGCATGTTGCTGCGGCTGGGCATTGCAGCAGCGATTCACACCGAACGCCGCCCGGCTGGTGTGCGCCACCTGCCCGACGGACACGGCAGCTATCCGGCATACGCACGCCGCGCCGATCACGAACTCGTGATTGCCAATGACAACCTCGGCGTATTCGCGCAACGTGTGGGCTTCGCGCACCCGGCGAAGCAGGCGCGGCTGGCACAACGGCTGGCGAGCTACCAGCGCACGCCCAACCGCGAGCGTTTCACCGCAACGATCACCAGCATCGAAGCCGACGGGGTTGAGTTGGTCTATGACTGCTCGGTGTCCGATGTCAACGCCTTCGACGCAAACGGGCTGTATGTGCATAACTGTGGTGAAATTGTGCTGCGCCCGTGGCAGTTCTGCAACCTGACCGCCGCCGTAGCGCGTGCCGACGACACGCCCGCCACCCTGCGCGAGAAGGTCGAGCTTGCCACCATCATCGGCTCGATCCAGTCGCTGGCAACCTACTTCCCCGGCTTGCGCCCCATGTGGAAGGACAACTGCGACGAAGAGCGGCTACTGGGTGTGGACATCACGGGGCAACTGGATAGCCCCGCCGTGCAAGATGCTGCCCTGATGCGCGACCTGCGTGAGCACGCCATTACGGTCAACCGTGACATCGCCGCCCGCCTCGGCATCAACCAGTCGGTAGCCGTGACGACCGTCAAGCCAAGCGGCAACTCATCGCAGTTGCTCGATTGCTCGTCGGGCATCCATGCACGCTGGGCACCCTACTACGTCCGTAACGTGCGTGTCTCGACGCACTCGCCGCTGTTCCGCGTGCTGTACGATGCAGGTGTGCCGATGGACCCAGAGAATGGGCAGACCCCCGAAGACGCGACGACGTGGGTTGTTCACTTCCCGGTCAAGGCTCCCGACGGTGCGGTGACGCGCAACCAGCGGAGCGCACTCGACCAGTGCAACTACTGGTTGCAGAACAAGCTCAACTGGACGGAGCACAACCCTAGCGTGACCATCACCTACCGCCCCGACGAGGTCATTGACCTCATCCAGTGGGTGTGGGCAAACCGCGACCACATCGGCGGCATGGCGTTCCTGCCGTCGTTCGATGCCCACTACGACCAGATGCCGTATGTCGAAATCAGCCGCGAGGAGTATGAGCAATTGGTGGCAGCCTTCCCCCCGATTGACTTCTCGAAGGTCTACCGCTATGAAGACAAAGACCTGACCACGGCAGCACAAGAACTGGCGTGTATGGGCAGTAGCTGCGACTTCACGTTGTAGCACCCATCTACCACACAGCACGCGCCGCCCCCGGCTTGTTCGGGGGCGGCGTTGCGTCTGCGTTGCGGCTCCTTACGCGCCCCCGTTGCCTGCCGCGTTCGGGTCTATCCCCAGTTCGCGGAGCCGTGCTTCGAGGCGTGCCGCGCGTTGCTCGGCTTGCTCGCGGGCTTGCTCAGCGACGGTGCGGGCGGCACGCTCGGCTTCCCGCTCGCGCTCGGCTTGCTCGCGGGCGGCACGCTCGCTTTCGCGCTCGCGCTGTAAGTCGCTGAAGCTGACGAACGGCTCCCCGTCCGGGCGGTAGATGTGCAGCGTCTCTGCCCCCGGCTCGAAGCGAATGCCTAGCCGTGGACTGACCCACGCCTCCCCCACCACGACTGGTTCGAGCCGTCCATCCTCGCGCACCA
>CAZNQP010000124.1:0-5167 GCA_964575355.1 uncultured Chloroflexaceae bacterium | reverse complement strand
GGACGCAGCGTGGCTGGCGGCACACCTGCACGCGGCAGGGTTGCGCTAGCCGCCCCTACGCCCCCAGCACCCGCGCCCGCCACGCCGCCACCTGCTGCGCCGCCTGCGCGGGTGCCGTGCCGCCCGTGCTATCCTTACGCTGCACACTGCGCTGCATATCAAACGTGGCATACACCCCGTCGTCCAGCGTGGGCGCAACCGCCTGATACTCGTGTAGGGGCAGGTCGCGCAACGTCACCCCCTGCTGCTCGGCGCGGCGCACCAGTTGCCCCACCATGCCGTGCGCCGTGCGGAAGGGCACGCCCTGCTCCACGAGTACGTCGGCGAGGTCAGTTGCCAGCATCGCCGCATCGAGTGCCGCCGCCATACGCGGCGGGTGTACCTGCATCGTCGCCACCGCCGCCGCCGCCACGCGCAGCCCCAAGTCGAGCGTGTCGAGGCTGTCGAAGAGCGGCTCCTTGTCCTCCTGCATGTCCTTGTTATACGCTAACGGCAAGCCCTTCAGCGTGGTGAGCAACGCCACCAGATTGCCCAGTAGCCGCCCGCTCTTGCCGCGCAACAGTTCGAGACTGTCGGGGTTTTTCTTCTGCGGCATCAGGCTCGACCCCGTGCTATACGCATCGTCTAGCGCGACGAAGCCAAACTCGCTACTGCTATAGATAATCAGGTCTTCTGCCATGCGGCTGATATGCACCCCTACCAGCGCGGCGATGTACAGCAGGTCGGCAACGAAGTCACGGTCCGACACAGCATCGAGCGAATTGGCAGAGACCCCCGCGAAGCCCAGTGTGGCAGCGAGGCTGGCACGGTCAATGCCAAGGCTGTTGCCCGCCAGTGCGCCACTGCCAAGCGGCAGCACGGCGGCACGTTCGCTCGCCTGTACCACCCGCTCACGGTCACGCTCGAACATCTCGACGTAGGCAAGGCACCAGTGCGCGAAGGTAATGGGCTGGGCGCGTTGCAGGTGGGTGTACCCCGGCATCAGGGTGGTGGTGTGCTGCTCGGCTTGCGCCACCAGTGCGGCTTGCAGCCCGTGCAACCGCGCCCGCAGCATCGCGGCGGCGGCGCGGCAGTACAACCGCAGGTCAGTAGCAACCTGATCGTTGCGCGACCGCCCAGTGTGCAGCTTGAGCGCAACATCGCCCACCAGCATATACAGGCGGCGTTCCACCGCCGTGTGAATGTCCTCGTCGCCGGGCTGTGCCACGAACGTACCCGCCGCAAACTCGCCGCGTACCTGCGCCAACCCCGCCGCCAGCGCGTCACGTTCGGCGGCGGTGAGCAAGCCCGCCTGCTGCAACGCCTGCGCCCACGCGACGCTGCCCGTAATGTCTACGTCGGCAAGGCGGCGGTCAAATGCGAAGCTATCGTTAAAGGCGGTCATGTCGGCGGCGGTGGGGGCGGCAAAGCGACCGCCCCACAATTTCTGCTCACTCATGGCTATACTGGGCTTTCTGTTGCTGGCTGGGCACAGGTTGCGCCCGGACGATGCAGGCTACGAGCTGCAGGCTACGAGCTGCAGGCTACGAGCGATATTCCGCGTTAATCTTGACGTAGTTGTACGAAAAGTCGCACGTCCAGACGGTAGCGGTGCCCGCGCCCATGCCAAGGTCTGCGGCGATCAGCACGTCCGGCTCCTTCAGGTGGGCGTGCGCGGCGGCTTCATCAAAGGCGGTGGGCAACCCGGCGGCGAACACGCGCACGTCGCCGAAGTCGAGCACGATACGCTCTGGGTCTACGGGCACGCCGCTGTAGCCGATGGCACACACCACACGCCCCCAGTTGGGGTCTGCCCCAAACACCGCCGTCTTGACCAACGGCGACCGCGCCACCGCCATGGCTGCCGTGTGCGCGGCGGCATCGTCGGTGGCACCCGTAATCCGGATGGTAATCAGGCGGGTTGCCCCCTCGCCGTCGCGGGCAACCTCTTGTGCCAGCCGTTGCGCCAGTTCAGTCAGGGCGGCGAGAAACGCCTGCCCGTCGGCACTATCGAGGCGGTCAATCGCAGGTTGCCCCGCCTGCCCGTTCGCCAGCAGCAGCACGGTATCATTGGTGCTCGTGTCGCCGTCCACACTGATGCAGTGGTACGAACGCTGCACGGCATGCTGCAACGCGGCGTGCAGCACCGGCGGCGCAATCGTAGCGTCGGTGGTGAAGACCGCCAGCATGGTTGCCATGTTGGGGTGGATCATGCCGGAGCCTTTGGTCATGCCGCCAATGGTGATGCTACTGCCAGTGCTCAGCGGCACCTGCATTGCGCCATACTTGGGGTAGATGTCAGTCGTCATAATTGCCCGTGCCGCCTCGACCCCGCGCCGGACGTGCAGCAGGGGCACACCCGCCGCAATGCCCTGCACCAGTTTCGTCACGGGCAGGTGCGAGCCTATCACGCCCGTAGACATGACCAGCACGCCATCGTTGTCCACGCCAAGGGCGGCGGCGAAGGCGTGCGCGACGTGCTGCGCGTTCTCGATGCCGACGGTGCCCGTACAGGCGTTGGCGATGCCGCTATTGATGACCACTGCGCGGATGCCGTCCGGGTTGCGCTCAATGATGGGGCGGTCATAGTGGATGTGCGCCGACTGTACCGCGTTGGTGGTAAACATGGCGGCGACACTGCACGGCGCGTCGCTGACCAGTAGCGCGAGGTCGGGGCGACTGTAGCGAATGCCGCAGGGCACCGCCGCCGCCCGCCAGCCCAGCGGCGAGGTCACGGTGCCGTCGGTCAGGAACGTATGGAACGTATGCGTCTGCGCGGGCACAGCGGGGTGTGCGGCAGGCGGTGGCTGGTCAGTCATGGCTGGGCTGCTGTTCCATCGGCAACGGCACCCCCGGATGGTCGTCGTCGTTGGTGGGCAACGACGTGTCGCGCCAATTGATGCTATCGCGTGCCCCGACGTGGCGCAGGTGGGCGGTGTCGTTATACTTCATCAGCCGCCAGATAGTGCGCTCGTCGTCGTCGCACTGCCCGCGCCAGTGCGTCAGCGAGGTGTTGATCGTGTGCAGGTGGCGGCGCGGCGGGTTGAGCGTGCCCATGTCGAAGAAGTACAGGAACGACGCATCAATCACGCCCCCGTGGCAGACAATAACAATCGTCTTGCCCGCGTGCTCGCGCGTCACACGGCTGAGGTTGGTGCCAACGCGCAGGGTAAACTCTGCCCAGTTTTCCCCCCCCGGCGCGATGCGGTGAAAGGCATCCTGCTCGACGTTGGGCAAGCCATACTTCGCCCATGCGTCGCGGTTGAGCATGCCGTCGGCTTCGCCCACGCGCAACTCCTGAAACTCCGCATCAAACAGCAGTTCGCGGTCGAAGGCAGGCGCGATAATCTCGGCAGTCTGGCGGGCACGCGGCAACGTGCTCGCAATGAACACATCGGGGATAATCTCGCGGGTCCCTGCCAGCCGGTCACGCAGGGCTTCTGCCTGCTGGATACCATACTTCGTCAGCCCCGTGTCGCCCTTCATGCCGCCGACGATGGGCTGGCGGTTGACGACAGCCTCGCCGTGGCGGATCAGGTACAGGTTGGTGCGCGTCATCGGTTGAGCATTCCTTCCACTTTAAGCGGCAAGCCGTAGAGCCGGATAAAGCCCTCGGCATCACGCTGGTTGTATACCCCGTCCTCCTCGAACGTGGCGAGGTCTTCGCGGTACAGCGAATGCGGCGACGTGCGCCCCGCCACAATGATGTTCCCCCGATACAGCTTCAGCCGCACCTCGCCCGATACACGCTGCTGCGTGGACTGCACGAAGGCATCGTAGTGCTGGCGGAGCGGGCTAAACCAGCGTCCGTCATACACGAGGTCGGCATAGTCGAGCGCAATCGTGTCTTTCGCCTTCAGCGTTGCCCGGTCGAGTACAAGGCTTTCGAGTTCGCGGTGGGCGGCATACAGCAGCGTGCCGCCGGGCGTTTCGTACACACCCCGGCTCTTCATGCCCACCAAGCGATTCTCCACAAGGTCAATGCGCCCGATAGCGTGCTCACCGCCCAGCACGTTCAGCCGTTCGAGCAGTGGCACCAACCCTAGCCCCACACCGTCGAGCGCAACCGGCACGCCACGCTCGAAGCCAATCGTGACATAGGCAGGCGCGGCGGGTGCGCTCTGCGGGTCGCTACTCATCTGGTACATGTCCAGTTCTGGCTCGTTCCACGGGTCTTCTAGCACGCCACCCTCGTGGCTGAGGTGCCACAAGTTACCATCGCGGCTGTAGATTTTCTCGGCGGTGGCAGTGACAGGGACATTGTGCTCGGCGGCATAGTCGAGCGCGTCTTGCCGCCCGCGTATCTGCCACTCGCGCCACGGCGCAATAATCGTGAGGGTCGGGTCGAGTGCCATGTAGGTTAGCTCGAAGCGCACCTGATCGTTGCCCTTGCCCGTCGCGCCGTGAACGACGGCATCTGCGCCTTCGGCGTGGGCAACCGCTACCTGATGCTTAGCAATGAGCGGACGCGCAATGGAGGTACCGAGCAGGTACTTGCGCTCGTAGATGGCACCCGCCTGCAAGGTGGGCAACACATAGTCGCGCACGAACTCGTCGCGCAGGTCGCGCACGATGAGCTTGCTCGCCCCACTCGCGGAGGCTTTGGCTTCCAACCCACTCAGGTCATCGCCCTGCCCCACGTCGGCACAAAAACAGATAACGTCACAGCCATAGTTCTGGCGCAACCACGGCACAATCACCGATGTATCCAGCCCGCCCGAATAGGCAAGCACCGCTTTCTTGACCTGCTGCCGCGACACCGTAGCCCTCCTCGCATTGCACGCAACCGCGCTACAAAACGCAAAGCGGGCTGACGCTGTATCACGAGCATCAGCCCTGCCGCATTATCCCCATACTGGTGGAGCTGAGGGGACTCGAACCCCTGACCCCAACACTGCCAGTGTTGTGCTCTTCCAACTGAGCTACAGCCCCACGGCGGGCGGGTAAGGCTACTATGGTGGAGGTGAGGGGATTCGAACCCCTGGCCTCAACAGTGCGATTGTTGCGCTCTTCCAACTGAGCTACACCCCCGCAGCACTGCAACAGTATAGCACGCAGGCAGAGGCATGTCAATCGGTTCAGATGGCTAACCAGGCGGACGACAGCAGTGCTATAATGCCACTGTAGTCACCGCAGTGGTTGCCAAAGCTACGCCAACCTAACAACGAGAACTAACAACGAGAACCAA
>CAZNQP010000123.1:0-5442 GCA_964575355.1 uncultured Chloroflexaceae bacterium | reverse complement strand
GCTGGTGGGTGCGTGACCTCGGCGGGCTGACCGGCGATACCTATGGTGCTCTCAGCGAGATTGGCGAGGTGGTGACGCTGGCGGTGTTGGCGGCATCGCTGGCGGCGGTGCCGTTCCTGTAGCGCGGGCACCGTGGGGCGTGGGGGGGCGTGCTGGTACATGGGGGTGCATGTTAGGATATACAAACTCCCCGGCAAGCTGATACGAAACGGCAACAACGTTGCCACCCTAACCACGAAATGGGACTTTTGTCGTAGCGTGGGGGCGGGCAGGCGTGCTACAATCGTGACATCAGCATATAGTAGTTAGGAACCGTACCACCCTGAACAAGCGTGGTGCATAGGGAGAACAAAACCATGGCATACATTATTACGGAACCGTGCATTGGCACCAAGGACTCGGCATGTGTGGCGGTATGCCCGGTAGACTGCATCTACGAAGGCGACGACCAGTACTACATCAACCCGGATGAATGCATTGACTGCGGTGCGTGCGAGCCGGAATGCCCGGTAACTGCCATCTTTGAAGAAAGCGCAGTGCCCGAAGACCAGCACGCATTCATCAAGAAAAACTACGAGTTCTTTGGTCTAACAGCATCCTAAGAGGTGCTAACACTTGCCCCCTGCTCCCCATGTGGGGGTGCCCAGACCGCAGACCGCCGTGCCCCGTGTGGGGTGCGGCGTTTGGTTGTTTGGTTGCGGTAGGGTGCCCGCCAGCCCTTAGCGGCGGTGGCGTTCTGCGGGCGGGGTGGTACTGTCGCCCACGTAGCGGTCGAGCCAGTCCGCCAGTGGCAGGGCGGCATCCCAGATTGCCGCCACCGCATCGCGGATAGCCGGGGTGGTGAGGGTGTCGTCGGGGGGCAGGTGCTGGCTCGCAATCAACGACTTGTAGCGCAGCAGGTCTGCCCGTGGGTGATCGCGTGGGTAGCCACGGGGTGCCGTCTTCAGCACATCACCCGGCGATATTGCCGCGACGGGTACGCCTGCCGCCTGCACCTGTGCGACGACTGCCGCCAGCGCATCGCCGCTCGTGTCGTCCATCACGGCGGCGCGGTAGCGTTCGAGTTGGTCGCGTGCCATCTCGTAGTAGCCCGTGGCAGCATCCACGCCCTGTGCCGAGATTGCCACATACAACGACGCGAACTGACCGGGGCGGCTGTGGATGACACCGTAGGTGTTGGTCTTGTACGGCGACTTGTCGCGTGAAAAGCGAATGTCGCGGTGCTGGCGAAAAAGCTGCACCGTGCCGCCATACTGCTGCGCGAGGTCGTGGAGCATTGCCTGCAACGGCTCGCGGACGTGTTGCTCCCACTGCTGGCGGTGAGCATCAAAGTAGGCTTTACTATTGTCCTGCTCCAACCCCTCAAACCACGCGATTGCCGCCGGACCGAACCCAGCGAACGGTGGAACATCAAGCGTCATGTCTGCCTCCTTGCGGCGCATTGTGGGTCAGCGCGGCGAACGCGGACCCTTCCAGAGATACAGCCCAAACGCGATCAAGAATGGCACCACAATGTGCAACCCAAAAAACAGCCATGCAAAGGTTGTATCGTCCAGCATTGGTTCCGCTTGTCCCTTTATGATTAGCTCCGCGCAACTCTTTATCGAACAGATTGCCTACACTGCTACTGTACCACAACTTGGACAGCCCGGCATGAGCTACTGCCGGGGGAGGCGGGGAGTGCGTGCCGCCTGCGTGGGCAACCGCTGGCATTTGAACATTTCATATTGTGTGCTATACTGCGAGCAATCACTAAACAACGCGCACTAGGTGTGCCGCTGCCCGGATGCACGGCACGCAAGAGGGGAAGACCGGTGAAAGTCCGGCGCTGGCCCGCAACGGTAACACCACCCACGGTGAAGCCCGACTACCCACCTAGCGCGTAGCGTGCGTGAACGCCTTCGTGGAACGGGGCGGGCGAGCATCATAGCGTGTTGCCTGTGGGCATCGCGTCTCTGTCTGCTACGCAGCGACCCGCCACCGCGCAGGTCGCTTTCTTTGTGCGTAGGGCAGCGTGTGCCTGCCCGGAAAGGAGACACGTATGAACCCCCTCGTTTGGCGGAGCAGTAGCGTGCTACTCATCGTGGCAGTGCTGTTAGCACTGGTCGTCCCCGGCTCACTTGCTCGTCCCGTTGCCGCCGAGCAACCCATCGCGGCACCTGCCGCCCAGTTCACCGACACCTACCCGTTTTATGATGATGACGCAATCGCCGCCGCCGTTGCCTACTTGCAAACCCAGCAAGAGGACAGTGGTGGCATCAATGGCTTCGGCAGTGGTGCCGACGCGGGCAGCACCTCCCGCACGATTATTGTGCTGAACGCGCTGGGCTACCCCACCGATACCCTGCGTTCGGGCAGTGACAACACGCTCCTCGATTACCTCGCCGCCGAAGTGATTGGTTATATCTATGCCAACGACACCCCCGCCACGGCAAACCTGTTTCCGGGGCGGGCAGGGCTGGTGCTGGCGGCTGTCGCAGCGGCGGGCGGCGACCCGCGGAGCTTCGGCGGCGTTGACCTGATCGGCGAACTCGAAGCGGTGTATGCCGCATCGGGCGACAACACCTACAGCACCACCGCCAGCGAGGGCTTCAGTAGTGGTGCCGCCAGTGCCAGCAATCAGGCATTCGCCATCTTCGGGCTAGTCGCTGCCGCACGACCAGTGCCCTCTGCTGCCACCGACTGGCTGCTGGACGAACAGGGCGACAACGGCACATGGAGCAACAGCATTGACCTGACCGGTACCGTGCTCATTGCGCTGATCGGGAGCGGCAACGTCGCCCCCACCGACAGCCGTGTGCAGGCGGCGATTGCCGCGTTGCGCGGGTTCCAGAGCAACAGCAGTGCGCTGTGGGGCGACGGCGGCACCAGCGAACCCGCCAACAGCACGGGCTGGGCGGCAACCGCTCTGACGACGCTTGGCTTCACCCCGCTGACTGCCAGCTTTGCGGCGGGCGGCACCAACCCGCGTGCCGCTATCGTTGCGCTACAAGACGCAGAGGGCGCAATCGGGAAGAACTTCATCAATGCCTACTCGACGTTTGAAGGGCTGTATGCCCTGACTGACCAGCCGCTCTTCTTTGCCAAGCCGCTCCGCACGCAACGCGCCCTGACGTGGCTGGCAACGCAGCAAGCCCCGGCGGGTGGGTGGGGCTTCTCGCAGGCTTCGCCCGATGCGGGCACCACCATTGATGCCATCCTCGCGTATGTGGCGGGCGGCGTAGACCCGGCAACCGTGCAGACCAACGGCAACAGCCCGCTCGACTATCTGGCGACGCAGGCGGCACCCTATACCCGCGACGACAGCGACGTGATTTTCCCGGCGCAGGCGGGCAAGCTGATTAACGGGCTACTCGCCACGGGGGAAGACCCCACCACCTTTGCCAGCCTCAACCTTGTGGCAGACTTGCAGAGCACGCTGCAACCAACCGGCGCGTACAGCTCGACGGCATCGCGTGGCTTCAGCACAGGCGCGGCGAGTGTCACCACCCAGTCTTTCGCTCTACTGGGGCTGGCGGCGGCGGGCGAGCCAGTGCCCCAGCCAGCAATTGATTACCTCAAGAGCCTGCAAGCGGAGGACGGGAGCTTCGGTAGCCCCGACAACACCGGGCTAGCCCTGCAAGCCCTGATCGCGGCGGGTGTGCCCAACAGCGACCCCGCCGTGGTGGCCACCCTCACCCACCTACGCGACACGCAGGACGCGGGCGGCGGCTGGGCTTCGTTCGGCAACGTCAACAGCAACTCGACGGCATATGCAACGCAGGGCTTGCTGGCGGCAGGTGTAGACCTCGGCAGCGATACGTGGCGCAAGAACGGGCGCACCCCGCAGACTACGCTGCACGCCTATCAGAAGCCGGACGGTCCCTTCGTGAACTACTGGGGCAGCAACGAGTTCTTCAACCCGCAAGCCGACAACATATCGAGTACGGCACAGGCGGTGCCCGCCATGCGCGGCGCGTTCTACCCCTATGGTGCGCCCACTACGCCACTGGCGGCGTTCACACCGGTGGAGACCGGTCCCGATCCCGACCGCATCGTGCTTGGTCCGCTGACTGCCCGCGCCACGAACGGCACGTTCGCGTTGGCGGCAACTTATGGCAGCGACCTTGACGGCGACAGCGACGTAACCCTCGCCTACGACGTACAGGCGGTCACGCTGCAAGCCTTCACCGAGCTTGCCGCCGACGACGTAACCCGCACCGCCGGGGCATTCACCGCCACACTCGATGCCGCGACGATTGGCTTTGCCCCCGGCAACGCGCTCACCCTGCAAGCCGCCTTCAGCGACTCCGCGCAGGTACAGAACGGCGGCACACTGGGGGCGGAGATCAGTATCACGGCTACGCCTGTGCAGCCGGAACGCATCTTCTTGCCGCTGCTCGTCAGCAACAACTAGCCAGAAAGGGCACCCGTGCCGCAGCCCCGCCACAACCGAACGCGCCACGCTGCGGCACGCCCCGCCGGGTGGCTGGTGGGGCTGTGCGCCGTACTGCTGGGCGCGGCGGTGGGCTGGCTCCTGCCGCGCCCGGTGGCACCCGTTGCCGCCAACAACCCCGTACAACCCGACAGCGCGGCGGTGGTCATTCAATCCGCCCCTGATACAGTCACAACCTACTGTGTAGACCTCGGGAGCGACGGTGCCGCGACTGCCGAAGAGGTGCTGGCGGCAACCGGCTTGCAGGCTACTGTGGTGGACGAGGGCGGTATGGGGCGTAACGTGTGCCAGATTGGTGACACGGGGTGCCCCGCCACCGACTGTAACTGCCAGTGTCGTGACCTCGCAGACTGTACCATCTGGCTGTACTACGAGCAACGCAACGGCAGCACAGGCTGGCAGACTGCCGTCTTTAACGGCAGCAACCTTGTGGAGACGGGCGACATGGTGGCGTGGGTGTGGGGCACCAGCGACAGCCTCGACCCGCAGAACACCACACGCCCGCCCAGCCGTAGCTACAGTGCCGTTTGCGCGGCTACCACCGCTACGCCCACCGCCAGCGACACACCCACTGCCAGCGACACGCCCGCCCCCAGCGACACGCCCGCCCCCAGCGACACGCCTGCCCCTAGCGACACCGCAACGGCAGCAAGCAGTGCCACACCTGCCCCAGCAACCACCGCAACGGCGGGGAGCACGGGCAACGACGACGACGCGAGCGACGACGACGCGAGCGACAGCAGCAACCCCGCCCCCGGCGGCGGCTCGAACCCCGGCGTGCGCCCCACCTTCACGGCAATACCCACCCCCACGCCGCGCCCCACCCGCACACCGCGCCCGCGTACTGCCACGCCACCGCCCGCCACCGTCACGCCGCTTGCCAGTGCCACCGCGCCGCGCACCAGCACGGTGCCCACGCCCACGCCGCCCGTGTCGCCCACGCCCACGCCACCCGTGTCGCCCACGGCAACCAACACGCCGACGCCGACGAATACGCCCGTGCCCAC
>CAZNQP010000122.1:4365-5504 GCA_964575355.1 uncultured Chloroflexaceae bacterium | reverse complement strand
AGGAGAAGATTGCCCGTGGCTGGCTTGCGTCGTGCGCTGCTGTCGCGCCCGCGTACCCTAACGTGGGGGCTACCGCTTGCGGTGGCGGTATTGGCATTGGCACTGCTGGCGGCGTGGCTCCCGACTGCCCGCACGGTTCCCCTCACCGATGATGCCGCATGGCGCGACTTCCACGCGCCCGAACCCGCCGTAACAGGTACGCCCCTGCGCTGGAGCGAAGATACTGCCGCGCTGGTGCTGCCCACCTTCGGCAGCGGTGCCCACCACCTTACCTTGCACATGCAGAGCGGACGCAGTACGCCCGCCGCCGCCCCCGTGGTACTGGCGTATGGTTCGCAACGCATGCCGTTTATGGTGGCGCACCAGCCGCGCGTGTATCACCTGCTGCTTGCTGCGCCGCTCGCGGACACACAACCACGCCTCAACCTGACCACCACACGCCACGTACCCAACGGCACCGTGGACGGGCGCGTGCTGGGCATTGTGTTCATGGGGGCAAGCGTGCAAGCGTTACCCGTGGTGGTGCCGTGGTGGGTGTGGCTGGCACCCGTGCTGCTGACACAGGTGGTGTTGCTGACGTGGGTACTGACGCGCCTGTCGTTGCCCCCTGCGGCGGTGGTGGGTGGGCTAGGGCTGGCAGTGCCCCTCTATGTGCTGTGGCTAGGGGTGCTGTGGCTAGGGCGCGATGGCTACGACAGGGCGGCGGTGCTTGCGGCGGCGCGTATGGTGCCGTGGCTGGTGCTGGCGGTCAGTCTGGTGTATGTGGTGCCGTTTCTCGTGCGCGTGCTGCGCCTTGTCACGTCGCGGCAGTATCGCCAGCAGTGGCGACAGACCACCCACGCGCAGTTGGTGCCCGCCTGCTGCACGCCGTGGGAGCGTGCCGATGTGCTGCTGCTGGCGGGCATGCTGCTGGGCGCGTTGCTGCTGCGGGTGGCACTCATCCCCGCACTCGTGCATCAGTTAAACGGCGACGACTACATGGTGGGCGTCGCCGCGCTCGGTATCTTGCGCGGCGACCATCTGCTGTACTACGAACGGGTGGGGGCGTTCTCTGCCTATCTGCTGGCACCGCTGCTAGCGGTGGTGGGGCATTCGGTGGTGCTACTACTGGTGGTGCCAATTGTGCTGACGCTGGTTCT
>CAZNQP010000122.1:2366-4355 GCA_964575355.1 uncultured Chloroflexaceae bacterium | reverse complement strand
GTTCTGCTGGTGGCAGTCTACGGGTTAGGGCGTGACCTGTGCGGGCGGTGGGGCGCAACAGCGGCGGCACTGTGGGTGATGCTGCCCAGTGCCACCGGGCTGTTCTGGTTGGGCACGAAAATCCAACCGGGTTACCTTGAAGCCCTGACCCCGGCGACGCTGGCACTGTGGGGTACTGGGCGCGTCATATGGGGGCAGCACAGCCGCCCCGTCACCATTGCGTTGATGGGCAGTGTTGGGGTGGCAAGTGCGCTGGCACTGTGGGCAGGTCTGATAGCGGTGCCAGTGTTGCTTGCGGCGGGTGTGGTGGCATTGCTGGGTTGGTCACGGTTGGCAACGCAACCACGGCAAGGCTATGCGCTGCTAGTGGGCGTGCCGCTCTTTGCTTGGTTGCTACCCTTGCTTGTGTATGCCGTGCTGCGCCCGCAGCACAACCCGCTGGCATATGTGCTCAGGGGTCAGGGACCGGAAGGCTTACCGTTGCCGGAAGCACTCCACGTGTTTGTCGCTGAAGTGCTACCAATGGTAGCAGGGGTAGTGCGCCCCTACCGCGCCCCGCTTGATGAGCCGCTGGCGGTGGTGGTGTTGCTGGGCGTGCTGGCGTGCGCCTTTGCGCTGGCACTGTACCGCGTGGTGTGGCACACCGACCGGGGCGCGGTGGTGGTGCTGTCGCTTGTCGGGACGCTGCTGCTGCTCTATCTGTCCAGCCGCTTCAACCGCGAGCCAGCGGCAACACGCTATGTGCTGCCGCTCTATGTGGCGGTGCCCCTGCTGGTGGGGCTACTCGTCGCGCACCTGCACACGCTCCGCAATGGGCGCGTGTGGGCAAGCCTTGTGTTGGCGGCAGTGCTGCTGGCAAACGGCACCAGTTCGTTGCAGGGCATGTCGTTCACGACTACACTGGCAGAGCGGGGCGAGGCACAACTCACCGCCGAGCTGGAACGTGCGAATATCCGCTATATCCATACGTCGTTCTGGATTGCCATGGGCGTGATGTACGAAAGCGGCGGCACCATCACCGCGTCGTCGCTGGTGGGTCCGGCAATGGATATGTACGACCCGCGCTACCCGCAGCGCGTGCTTGCGGCAGACGGCGCGGCTACCGCTTTTGTCTTCCAGTACGACCACACCGCGTCGCAGGCGACGCTGCTTGCCCACATGCGACGGTACGGTGCCACCTGTCAGCGGCACGTCGCCGATAACTACGTCATCATCCACCGTTGCACGCCCTACCCCGCCCGTGTTGCCATAGAGCGGCTACCGACCCTGATGCCGCGCTGATGCGGCGTGCCCCCCCCGTAGACAGCACCCCCACCCAATGCTATAATACGCTCCGGTCTACTGGTCATTCTATCTATACATAATAGGGGAGTATTTATGCAGTCTGTCTCATTCGCCAACTACAGTCCGCCCATTGCCACATTGCCCACCGTCACGCTTGCCCCCCACGCGGCGGTCGCCGTCCGGCAGGCGCAGGTGCGCGACGTGCCGCGCCTGTACGAACTGATCGGCTATTACGCACAGCAGGGCGACATGCTGCCCAAAACGCTTGACCAGCTGTACCAGCGTGTGCGTGACTTTCAGGTTGCCGAAGCCGATGGCGAAGTGGTGGGCTGTGCCGCCCTCAAGATTACGTGGCACGACCTTGCCGAAGTGGTGAGCGTGGCAGTCCACCCGGCGGCGCAGGGGCGCGGGGTGGGGCGGCGGCTCATCACACCGTTGTTCACCGAGGCGGCAACGCTGGGCATTCCCACGCTGTTCGTCCTGACGTTGCAGGTACCCTTCTTCAGTCGGTTGGGCTTCCGCGAGGTGCCGCGCCTACACCTGCCGCACAAAATCTGGCAAGACTGCCGCGCCTGCTTCAAGCAAGACCGCTGCGACGAAACCGCGATGATCCGGGCGGTGGCGTGATCGGGACGGTGTCGGCATACGCCATCCCCATTGCATCTGCGGGCTGGGTACACCCGTGCGGGGCACGACTGTGCGAGC
>CAZNQP010000122.1:0-2266 GCA_964575355.1 uncultured Chloroflexaceae bacterium | reverse complement strand
GGAACCGTTCACGGTCGAGAACGTGACCGAGAACGTGACCGAGAACGTGACCGAGCGCAGTGGGGGGCTATAGGTGATGATGTGCGGTACGCCCCTGTCGTGGACGGCACGTACCCGTTCGTGGTGAGCACCCACCGCCGTGTGATGTGCTATGATTGCTCCGGGACTGAAGCCATGCCACGAACGGACACGAATGGAGTAGAACAGAGAGCGGTGCCTACGGTGGAAACCTTACCCCCGCCAATGGACGTGTTGTACGCCATATTTGATGCCACCATGCCACGGCAAGGACCGGGTAGCGATGCTGCTACACGCCGGGCGTGGGCACACCTTGAAGACGTGCCGCCCCAACCACGCGTGCTTGATATTGGCTGTGGCACAGGAATGCAAACCCGTGAGCTTGCTCGCCTCAGTGGGGGGCGCGTCCTTGCTCTCGACAATCACCACCCCTACCTGCGGGCATTGCAGCAGCACGCCGCCCGTGAAGGGGTCAGCCGCCACATCGCCCCAGTGAACGCCTCAATGATGGCACTGCCGTTTGCGCCCGCCACCTTCGATGTCATCTGGTCTGAGGGGGCACTCTACATCATCGGCTTTGCACAGGGTCTCGCAACCTGTCGCCCCTTGCTGAAACCGGGCGGCTATCTCGTAGTCTCCGAAATAACGTGGTTTACGCCCGAACCCGCCCCCGAACTGCGGCAGTACTGGCAGGAAGAGCAGGTCGTGGTCTGCACCGTGGAAGCGAACCTCCAACGCATTGTGCAGGCGGGCTATCGTTGTGTGGCACACATGCACCTCCCCACCGACGCTTGGTGGGACGACTTTTACACCCCGATGTGCCAGCGTATGGATAGCCTGCGCCAACAGTACCGCGATGACCCCGCGCGTCTGGAAGTCATTAACCAGCAGCAGCGCGAAGTGGACTTGTACCGTGCTTATCCCGACCAGTATGGGTATGAGTTCTATGTGATGCAGCGAACGTAGCGAACGTCACGATGGTGCGTGCTGATGTGGCGCGGGCGAGTAGCTGCTTGTCCAACGGCACTAAGGCGCGTGCTACCTGTGGTGCCGTCGCACATTGGCACATTGGTGGTGCGCCTAGGGTGTGGTGTCGGGGGACGGCGAGGGGCGCAACTGCTGCCGCACCTGCTCGCGCAGCACATCAATCGGTGCGAGTTGGTCGTCGCTTGCCTCGTAGTACCAGTGCTCCCAGCCGTTGCACGCGGGCAACCCCCCGATAGTAGCCCCTATCTGGTGGATAGACCCACGCCGTCCGTCTGCCAGCCGCAGCATACCGTCTGCCAGCACCGTTGCCGCTTGGTCGCGCTGGCGTTTGAAGTACAGCCGTTGCCCCGGCAGGAGCAAGCCCTGCTCTAACAACGTCGCAAACGCAATGCGCGGTGCCGTGCGGCGCGTCTCGAACCACCCGTACACCTCCTCGTCGGCAAGCAGCGTTGGCGTGATGGCAGACAGCCGTTCGCGGGCAATCGCCACATACTGCGCCTCCTGCTCAATCCCGATGTAGTGCCGCCCCAACTTCCGCGCGACGGCACCCGTTGTGCCGGTGCCGAAGAACGGGTCGAGCACCACATCGCCGGGGCGCGTGCTCGCCAGCAGCACCCGGTAGAGCAAGGCTTCCGGCTTCTGGGTGGCGTGGGCTTTCGCGCCGTTCACCCGGAGCCGCTCCGCCCCCGTGCAAAGGGGCAACTCCCAGTCACTCCGCATCTGCTTTGCGTCGTTCATATGCTTCATCGCGTGGTAGTTGAAGGTATAGCGTTTCTGGTCGGCTGATCGCTTGCACCACAGCAGGGTCTCGTGGGCATTGGTGAAGCGCACGCCGCGAAACTGCGGCATCGGGTTGGTCTTGACCCACACCACATCATTGAGTATCCAGTAGCCCAGATTTTGCAGCACAGCCCCGACACGGTAGATGTTGTGGTAGCTGCCAATGACCCAGATGGTGCCGGTGGGCTTGAGCACCCGGCGGCAGGCAGTGAGCCATTGCTCGGTAAACTCGTCGTAGGCACGAAAGCTGGCGAACTGATCCCATGCATCGTCTACCGCATCCACACGGGTCATGTTGGGTCGCCACAGCTCGCCCTGCAATTGCAAGTTGTAGGGCGGGTCAGCGAAGATGACATCCACACTTGCCGGGGGGAGGTCTGACAGCACGCTACGGCAATCGCCGTGATGGATGGTATCACGTTGTAGGGGTGGGTTCGTCGTCACTCGCCCACCTCCACGGTGCCCACCGTCACCACGTCGC
>CAZNQP010000121.1:1230-5685 GCA_964575355.1 uncultured Chloroflexaceae bacterium | reverse complement strand
CGAACCTGCCGTGGCTTCGCCGGCTAACACAATGCGCGTGCCATCGGGCGACCAGACCGAAACACCCGCACCATAGGCGAAGGTGTCGCGGGGGTGTAGGATGCGTAGCCCCGCATTCCCCGCCTGCCAGTGGTATTGCACAATCAGCTACATCTGCTATAATCAGCAGCAATGATACCCGTGCAATCGGACAGTTCGGAGTAGCAACCGCCATGAGGCAAAAGCAGCGCGTTGTGGTCGTGATGCCCGCCTATAACGCCGCCCGTACCCTAGAACGCACCTACCACGATATTCCCCCCGGTGTAGTAGACCACGTTATTCTCGTTGACGACGTATCGCAAGACGAAACCGTCGAAGTGGCACGGCGGCTGGGTTTGCAAGTCGTGATCCACATCCAGAATCGCGGCTATGGTGGCAACCAGAAAACGTGCTACCTCGAAGCTCTACGGGCGGGGGCGGACGTGATCGTGATGTTGCACCCCGACTATCAGTACGACTCGACCCGTATCCCCGAACTGATCGCGCCGATTTTGCGCGGCGAAAAAGACATGATGCTTGGCTCGCGTCTGCTGAGTGAAAGTGCGGGTGAACACTTCGCGGCATTGCAGGGCGGCATGCCGGTCTGGAAGTACGTCTCGAACCGCTTCCTGACGATCACAGAGAACGTGGTGCTGCGGCAACATCTCTCCGAATGTCACACGGGCTTTCGTGCCTATAACCGCCACCTGATCGAAACGGTGCCGTTCCTGCTCAACTCCGACGATTTCGTCTTCGACACCGAGATGATCGTGCAGGCGGTCGCGTTCGGCTTCCGTATCGGCGAGATCGCCGTACCGACGCGCTACTTTCCCGAAGCCTCGTCGGTCAACTTCCGCCGGAGCGTCCAGTACGGGCTAGCCACCCTCGATGTGCTGCGCCGCTACAGCCTGCACCGGGCGGGCGTGCGTCGCTCGCCACAGTTTAGCCGCACGTTGCGCGAAGTGATGAGCCGCTACCACCGCGATACGTTTTTGCCCGATACTCCGTCGGAAACCACCGCGTCTGCCACCCCCCGATGACCGTGCGCCGTGCTGTTGTGTCACGTATTCCCCGCCACTGGCTTGTGCTCCTGCTGCTCACCCTTGGGGTTGCGGGGGGCGCACTGTGGTTGCTGACACGCCTGCCACCGACTACCTACTCGCTCGGTGTGGACGGCGACCAGCAGTATCACGCCAACTTCTACCCGCGCGAGGCGGACGAGCTACATACTTTCCGTTGGAGTAGCACCAAGTCGCACGTTTTGCTGCACGGCACCGGCACCACGCCTGTCGTGGCGGCGTTCCGCGTCTTCAGCGACCCGGCGCACCCCAAGACTGTCACGTTGCAGGCGACTCGCGCCGAGACTGACAATCCCGGACCGATCTATGCTGCGTTTGCCACGGCACCCCAACCGGGCTGGCGCGACTATGCCGTGCTGTTGCCGCGCCACGCCATCAGCGACGCGACACTGCACGCTGTCGCGCTCTACGTCAATAGCGATCCGATCCACCGCCCCGGCGAAAACGACGGGCGCAAGCTCGGTGTGCCGCTCGCCAGTGTGCATGTCACGCCAGTGGTAGCACCCCCAGCGATGGGCGGTATGCTCTACCGTGCGGGCGTGCTGGCGTGGCTGGTGCTGCTGGTGGGCGGTGGCTTACTGTGGCTACGCCAGACGGTGCGCCCCACTGTGTCGCCGTGGTGGGCGGTGGGCGGCGCGGCGGTGGTTGCTGGCGGCGTGCTGGCGGCGTTGTTCCTGCGCCCGTACTGGCTGGCAATGGTGCTGCCTGCCACGCCGTGGGCGTTGGGGCTGGCGACGCTGGTGCTGGCGGGCGTGTCGCTTGCGTCGCGCCGCCTGCCCGCACGCTGGCAGCAACCTGCCGCGCTCGGTAGTGTTGTGCTGCTGGCAGTGGCGGCAATCTTCCTATACACCCAGATGGCGGTGCTGGCGGGTGTGCTGCT
The DNA here is from genome assembly GCA_964575355.1 of uncultured Chloroflexaceae bacterium. Taxonomy (GTDB): domain Bacteria; phylum Chloroflexota; class Chloroflexia; order Chloroflexales; family Chloroflexaceae; genus CAZNQP01. The sequence continues at coordinate 3,708 of CAZNQP010000121.1, read as the reverse complement.
GGCGGGCACGGCGGTGGTGCTGCTGGTGCTGCTGGCACCTGCTCTGCCCACACCCGGCGATGGGCAGGCTCCCGCGCTGGCGCGGCGCACCGAACGGCTATTGCTGGGTGGCATTGTGCTGGTGGCGTTGGGGCTACGTTTTGTGCAACTGGACGTGCTGCCGTATGGGTTGTGGCGCGACGAAGCCCGCCACGGGCTGTTTGCGCTCCGCATTGCCGACAGTGCCAGCTATCGCCCAGTCTACATTGCCAGTGGTGGCGTGAACATGCCCGCGCTGGGGTTGTATCCATTCGCCCTAGCCTTGGAACTATGGGGCGTGCATATCTGGACGATGCGGGTGTTCACCGCGCTAGCGGGTGCGCTCACGGTGCTGCCACTGTATGCGCTGGTGCGGCGGCTGTTCGGGCGCGGCGACGTGGCACTGCTGGCGGCGGCGTTGCTGGCGTTTTCGAGTTGGCACATTGCGATCAGCCGTTTCTCGTTCCCCACTGTCTTCGACCCGCTGCTGACACTGACCGGGCTATGGCTGTTGCTCGCCGCTCTTGAATACACCGGGCGGCGGCGGTGGCTCGCACTGCTGGCGGCGGTGGGGGCGGGGTTGTGTATTGGCATTGCCCTACAGACCTACCACAGCGGGCGTGTGGCGGTGCTGCTCGCGGGCACCATGGGGGGGCTGTGGTTGGTGGCGCACCGGGCACGTTGGCGCACCGCGCTGCTGTGCGGCGGTGCCACGCTAGTGGGCTTGCTGCTCATCAGTAGCCCATACATTGTGTATGCGCTGGACAACCCATCGGCATTCAATGACCGCGTGGGTGATGTGGCACTCATCAGCGAAAAAAACCTGCAAGGGCAACCCATGCTGGCAGTTCTCGATGACTCGCTGGGGCGGCACATGCTCATGTTTCACGCGCAGGGCGACCGCAACAGCCGCCACCACGCCCCCGACCTTGCCCTGCTCGACCCGCTCACTGGCATCGGGATGCTAGCAGGGTTGGCACTGCTGCTGCGGGCATGGCGCGACTGGCGCACACTGTGGCTGGCAAGCGGTATGCTGTGGGGGTTGGCTCCCAGCCTCTTTGCCGTGAACGGTCCGCACGCTATGCGGGCAATCGGTGCGCTGGCACTGGCGGTCACGCTGGCGGCACTGGGTTGGTGGTACCTGTTGCGCCTGCTGCCGCTCGCTGTGCCGCGTGTGGTGCAGGCACGGCGGGCGATGCCCATTGCGGCGGCGGTGGTGCTGGGGGTGGCACTGGTTGCCAATAGCTGGGTCTACTTCCAGTTTGCGCCAAGTGAACCGCGTGTCTGGACATCGTTCTATCCAATCCATACCCAGATGGGGAGCTATGTGCGTGACTATGCCAATACCCGCGCGGGCGATGCGACGCAACGGCTGTACGTGCATGAGCGTCTGGCAGAGAATGCCGTCTTCGCGTATTTGACTTACGGACTGCCGATCAGCACGTTTGGTGACGATGGGCTGGACGATGCGCCGCCCCCCGATGCCTTGCTGGTATTTTCGGGCTATTCGTACCACGACGATGTAGACCGCTTTGCTGAGTATCTCGGTAGCAACCCGCAGCCGGTCGCGGTGGGTCCGTTGCTCCCCGACCGGGTGCGCCCCGCGTTTGTGGTATACGCCGTGCGTGCTGCCGAAAGCGACCGCCCGTGACCGTGCCGCCGCGCCCGCGTGCTGGGGGTGGGTTGGGGCAGCAGGTGTCGCAGGCAATGGCGTGGAACACGCTACTGGCACCGCTCAAGACGATTGTTGAGCTGGCGGCAAACCTCATCATTCTGAACGTACTGGCACTGCCACAGGTGGGCGTGCTGCGCGTGGTCACGTCTACGGCGGCGACGCTCGGCATCTGGGTAGACCTTGGTATTGACCGCTCGTTGCCGCGTTTTATCCCCGAACTGGAACAGCAGCAGGGACGCGCCGCCGTGCGCCGCTTCATGGGCTTGATCTTTGTGGTCAAGCTCGTGTTGCTGCTGGTCTTCAGCGCGGTGTTTCTGTTGCTAGCAGACCAGTTTGTGAACGGGTTGCTGCTCGAAGGCATTCGTGAGCTACCCGACCGCTTCGATGCGGTGGCACGGGCGGCACTAGAGCAAGAGGTGCTCACGCTCACGCCGCTGATTATCGGTAGCGTGCTGGCACTGGTGTGGCTCGGTAGCTTCTACGATGGCTTGATGGCGTATCTCGTGAGCTACTTTCGGCAGCGGGCGTGGAACCTGATTACCATTGCGGGCGACATAGTGCAGCCAGTGCTCACGGCATTGCTGGTGTTGGGGGGGTACGGCATCGGTGGGGTGCTGGTTGCCATTGTGGTCACGCCACTGGTCAGCGTCGCACTGGCGACGTGGCAGGTACTCCGCACGCTCACGCGCCGCGTGATCGCTACGACTGCCGCGTCTGCGCCTGCTGCTACCGTCGCGCCTGCCGCGTCTGCGCCTGCTGCTACCGTCGCGCCTGCCGCGTCTGCG
>CAZNQP010000121.1:0-1130 GCA_964575355.1 uncultured Chloroflexaceae bacterium | reverse complement strand
CGTCGCGCCTGCCGCGTCTGCGCCTGCTGCTACCGTCGCGCCTGCCGCGTCTGCGCCTGCTGCTACCGTCGCGCCTGCCGCGTCTGCGTCTGCTACTCCTGTCGCGCCTGCCGCGCCGCAACCGGGGCTGTGGCGACGCTTCACAACCTATGCGTTTTTCTCGAACGTGATGAACCTGAGCGACTATGCGGTAAGCTGGATGCTCGGTGTATTGATGCTCGCGCCGCTTGGGTTGGCACAGGTAGCGATTTATAGCGTGGGCACGGCACTAGTACGGCAGGTACTCGCGCTCCTCTATCGCCCGCTGGTGGGCATTCAGGTGCCGCTCTTTACACGCGTGCGCGGCGGCGATGGCGACTTGGCGACTGCCTACGCGGTGGTGGGGCGTATCCTCGTGCTTATCCTCGTACCGGGGGGGGCGGGCTTGTTGCTGCTGGCGCACGAACTTATTCTGGTGCAGTATCCGCAGTATGCTGCCGCGACGGTGGTGGTGTGGTTGCTTGCCCCCGCGCTGTTCCTTGAGACGTTTCTCAGCACCGCACAAATTGTGTTGCAGGTCTACGAACGCTACCGCGATCTGCTGCTGTCGCGACTACCGACGCTGCTGGTGGTGCCTGCTATGTGGTGGGCAACGCAGCAGTACGGGCTAGTCGGTGCGACGCTGGCGGTGGGTGCCGGGCGTATCCTCTTTGGGCTGTCGGCGGCTTGGCTGGCGCATCGTGCGCTGGGCACGGCTTACTCGTGGCGGTTTTTCGGGCGGGTGGGGCTGGCAACGGCGGCAATGGCTCTGGTGGTGTGGGGGCTGAAATGGTTGCCGCCCCTGCAACAGATCGGTACGTCGCTGGAGGAACGCTTGATAGCGACGGCGTGGCTGTTGCTGGTGGTGGTGGGTGGGGCGGCGACCTTCTTTGTGGTGCTGCGTTTGCTCGGCGGCATTGAGCCACAGGATCGTGCGTGGATCGCGGAGAGTCGCCTGCCGTTGCGTCGCTGGCTGTTACGGATATTGTAGTGTCACCGCGTCGCCGCGTCGCCCGCGTCGCTGGCAGGGACGGGCGGGTGCTGCGCCAGCCACGCCCGCAGGTCGTCCACGCCGCCGAAGTCGAGCAGGTCTTCCGCTAACTGTTCGAGGG
>CAZNQP010000120.1:0-5774 GCA_964575355.1 uncultured Chloroflexaceae bacterium | reverse complement strand
CAGGCTACCCCCCCGCGCCACCGCCTGTGCAGCAGCCCATGCCACAGCCACCCCCCGCGCCACCGCCTGTGCAGCAGCCCATGCCACAGCCGCCCGCCGCGCCACCGCCTGTGCAGCCGCCGCAACCGACACCTGATGCGTTGCCGATGGCAATGCCAACCGGCGACCCTGCCCCAGCAAGCCCGGCAGACCCCACCGCAATGCGCGCACTGCCGCCGCCCAATGTGCTGGCGTGGCTCATCGAGCGGAGCGGACCGGGCATGGGGCAAGAGCACCGCCTGCACCTGACCACAACGCTAGGGCGCGACTCCGCCCGCTGTGACATTGTGCTGCACGATGGCAAGGTATCGGCAGAGCACGCCCGTGTGCGCTACGAGGACGACCAGTTTGTGCTCTACGACCTCGGCAGCACCAACCATGTCTTTGTGAATGACCACGAAGTTGACCGCACTGTGCTACACGATGGCGACGTTATCCAGCTTGGTCCGGCAACCGCTTTCGCCTTCCTCGCCGTCGAGGTAGGAGGTTGACGCACGGACCCACGGCGACCGGCACACCACGGCGTGGGGCAGGTCTCACTCGCACGACACCTACCGGAACACACAGAAAGGAGCACCGCAACTGCTATGCTAACCCTCACCCTCACATGGCACAATGCGGGCAAAAACTATAGCTATATCGTACCGAGCGAACGCCCCATCCTGATCGGACGCGATGCCATCTGTGACATCCGCGAAGTCTACCCCAGTGTATCGGCGCGGCACATTCAGGTCTTTTGCTATCAGGGGGCGTTCTATGCCCGCAACCTGAAGCCCAGCAACCCGCTGCACATCAACGACATGCTGGTGCAGCAGTCTACGCGGCTGCACATCAACGACACGCTGACGTTCGGCGGCATGACCTTTCGCGTGCAGGCTATCGGGCAACGCCAGCCACGGGTGCGCTGCCACAACTGCCACAACGAGTTCGACCTCAGCATGATCCGGCGCGACTGTCCCATCTGTGGCTTTGCGCTGGCAAATAGCACCGTTGTATCCTGAGTTATATCTTGACGAGCTGACCACACACCACACAGGAGGAGCTATGCGTATACGCCTTGTCTGGACGGAACCCGCCGCCGGGGAAGAAAACGAACAGACCTTTACCCTACCCATCACAATTGGCAGTAGCCCCGACAACCACCTGACCCTAGGCAGCACAACGGTTGCGCCGCAACACGCCCGGCTGATCCTCGCTGATGGAGGGATACAAGTACAGGCAGCGAGCCCGCAGCCGCTCTATGTCAATGGCAACGCCACCACGCAGCAGGTAGTACAGTTTGGCGACGTGATGCAGGTTGGTCCGTACCCATTGCTGGTGCAGCCCGATACGGCAGACCTACGCCTGCGCCTCGACTGGCAGGACGGCAACGGCATGCCACGCTCTGCGGTGCAACGGGCACCCGTGGTTATCGGGCGCGATGCCACCCAATGCCAAATTGTGCTGCAAGACGCGCAGAACCGCGTATCGCGGCGACACGCCCGCATTGATATTGAGCAGGGGCAGGTGGTGCTGCACGACGAGCAAAGCCGGAACGGGGTGTTCGTCAATGGGCAACGTATCGAACGGGTTGCGCTCGGCAATGGTGCCCAGTTCAGCATCGGACCGTTCACGCTTCAGGTCACGCTCGACAGTGCCGAACGGCGGCGGGCGGCAGGCGAAGCAACGATCTTCTTCAGTGACGCAGGCGAGCTACTCGATGCTCCGCCCACTGGCGCAACCCCCGCCGCACCGTTGCCCGCCGCAACCCCCGCCGCACCGTTGCCCGCCGCACGGGGCGAATGGCCACCCGCCGCCTTCGCTGCGGAACTGGTGTCGGTGGCGGCGTTGCACCAGACGGGCATCCCCATTCGTACCGCCGAATATGCCGCGATTGGGGGCGGCATCGGCAGCTTCGTGTGGGTAGACCATCTGCGGATTTTCGGTGTGCCCACCAGCGCGATTGCCGTGGTGGGCATCGAGCAAGAACCGTATGCCCGTTACCGGCGGCTGTGTCGTAATTCGCAGATACCCGAATATGAACGGCTGCGCTCCAACTCAGAGTCCTGCCCTGACAATATCTGGGGTTGGCCCGGCTACATGCTGCGCGAGGTCGCCGACGACCTGTCGCACGGGCGCGTCAGCAATGCCTTCAGGATTATGTTGCAGGTGTTTGGCGAGCCAGTATTCAACCAAACCTACACCCCCAAGTCGGGCGACGTGTTTCGCGCGATGGACCGCGAAGCACAACGCATCGGGTGGGCACAGATGCTGGTGCCGGGGCGCGTGCGGGCTATCCGCAAGACCGACGACGAACGCTATGTGGTCGCCTATACCCACCCCGACAGCGGACCGGAGGGGCGCGGGCTACTCATCGCCCACCATATCCAGATTGCGACGGGCTACCCCGCGATCAAGTTTTTGCCGCACCTGCAACAATACCGCGAGCAAACGGGCGACTTCCAGACGGTGCTCAATGCCTACGAAGAACACGACTTTGTGTATACCCACCTGCGCCAGCACGGGGGTGTGGTCATGTTGCAGGGGCGCGGCATTGTCGCATCACGGCTGATCCAGCGCATTGCCGAAGAACGCCGCCACAACCCGCGTATGACCATCTTGCACCTGATGCGTAGCCCAGTAGCCGAGGGACACCGCTACCGCCGCACCCGCCGCGCCGTGCAGAACCACATCGAGTTGCAACCCTTCAACTGGCCCCGTGCGTGCTGGAGTGGCGAACTCCGCAAGGTACTGGAACATGCCAGCCCTGCGGAACGCAAACAGCTACTGGATGACTGGGGCGGCACCACCACCGCCGACCGCCGCGACTGGCAACGCCTCACCGAGCAGGGCTTGCGCGAGGGGTGGTATCAGATTGTGTTTGGCACCATTGATCCGGGGGGCATTGCCAAAGACCAGAACGGTCTGCTCAGCGTGACCGTCAAGAACCGCGAGCAGCAGGGGGGCGTTGCCACCTACACCGTCAACTACATCATTGATGCCACCGGGCTGGATGCCCACGCCGACGCGAACCCGTTGCTCCGCGACATGATCGCCCACTACAGCCTGACCTACAACCCGCTTGGTCGCCTGCACGTCGAAAACGATTTCGAGATACTAGGGCTACGCAACGGGAACGGGCGGGCATACGCATCGGGGGCGATCACGCTAGGCGGACCCTACGCCGCCGTGGATAGTTTTCTCGGCTTGCAGTACAGTGCCCAGCGCAGTGTAGATGCACTGACACAGGCGCGGGCGGCGGGCTTGCGCCGCGTGGGTGGCATCGGCTCGGCATTGGCGTGGCTGAAGTGGGCACAGGGGGCACAACCATGACACCAACACTGGGCGGACGTATCCAGACACGCTTGCTGGTGATGCTGCTGATTGGGCTACCGCTTACGCTGTTCTGGTCGCTGGTCTTCTTTACCGGCAAACTCTTTCTCATCTGGCTCTACGTGCTGCTCATCGGCTTCGTCTGGGACGTGCTGTATGTGCAAATCCACCGCTCGCACTGGGACTATGATTGGCCACTCGCCTATCAGTTTTTCAGTGGCTTGACCGAAGGGCTAGGAGTATTTCTGCTGTTCTGGGCGGGTCTGCTGCCGTTTGTCGTGTATGGCGACGGCGACTGGTGGCGGTTTGCCCTCCACTACGGGAGCATCTGGCTCCTGTCATATGCGTGGATTTTCGGACCCATGCGTATCTTTTCGTTGCGCTGGCGGTTTCGCGGTGGTGAGCTTTTCTAAGCTGGGTGGGCTATGCTTTTTCGGGTCAGGCTGGTATAATAGTGAAGAAACGCAGGCATAGACTATCGCGGCTTATTGCAGGCTACCGCCTACCCAGCAACTGAGAGAACAAAGCAACCGAGAGAACAAGGAAACGGAGTCACGACTGTGACAACAGAAGCACCAACCCTACTACAGGCACAGACCGTCATCCACGACCGCTACCGCGTTGAGCGGCTCATCGGGCAGGGGGGCATGGGTGCCGTCTACGAAGCCTACGATCTACGCCTCTCCAACCGCGTTGCACTCAAGCAGATGCTGGTGAGTGGCGAGGTTCTCACGCGTGCCTTCCAGCGCGAAGCGGAGATGCTAGCCCGCCTACGCCACCCCGTGCTCCCGAACGTGATTGACTTCTTCACCGATAGCCGGGGGCAGTTCCTCGTGATGGACTATATCGAAGGCTCCGACTTTGGCGAGTTGCTGGACGACCGCAAGGAACACTTCCCTGTCGAGCAGGTCATCCAGTGGGCTGACCGGGTGTTGGACGCGTTGCAGTATCTGCACACGCGCAACCCGGTGATTATCCACCGCGACATCAAGCCGCAGAACCTGAAGCTCACCCCCGAAGGTGATATTGTCCTGCTCGACTTCGGGTTGGCGAAGGGGTCGTCCGCCTATACCCAGACGACTAGTGCCCGGAGCGTGATGGGCTACACGCCGCAGTACGCCCCACCCGAACAGATAGACGGGAGCGGCACCGACCCCCGCAGCGACGTGTACAGTATTGGTGCCACCATGTACCGGATGCTCGCGGGCGACGCGCCCGCTAGTGCCCTGACACGCTTTGCCGCCATTCGGCAGCAGAACAACGACCCCCTCCGCCCTGCCCACGAGGTAAACAAAGCCGTGTCGCCGGGGGTGAGTGCGGTCATTCAGAAGGCGATGGCATTCGACCCCGGCAGTCGCTTCCAGTCTGCTGCCGAGATGCGGGCTGCCCTGCAAGCTGCCGCCCGTGGTGAGCCACTCCCCGGCATCACCCCGCCCGTCGCCCAACCCGTCGCTCAACGCCCAGCTTGGTTACTCCCCGCGATAGCGGCGGCAGTGGTGCTGCTGTTGCTTGGCATTGGTGGCGGTGCCCTGCTGCTGGCAAGCGGCGGCGATCCCGAAGTCGCGCAGACCACGCAAGACGGCAACAGCACGGCGGGTGGCACCAATGGTACAGGTGGCACCGATGCCGCAACCACGACCGACGCAAGCGCAACCAAAGCCCCGCGCGACGAAGACAACGACGCGGGAGCAGGCGCAACGGACGACGCAACGGCAAGCACACCTGCCGAGGATGCTGCCGTGCTCACCACCGCGCCCACCAGCACGCCCTCAACGCCCGTGGTGCAGGGCTTTGAGCCTGCTACTCCAATCGTAACCGACGTAGCAACCCTCGCAACCACGCCACTTGAGATTACCGTGGTGGGGCAAAACCTCGCATTCTTCGAGGGCGGGCAAGCGGTGATCACGGCAAACGACGACAACACCGCCGTGATTGAGCAGGTGCGCGAGGCAAGCGACGACGAACTGCTGCTTGTCCTGAGCAAACTGCCCGTGCCGCCTGAAGGCGAGACCATCTACACCATTGAGCTAGAGGGCGACCTCGGTATAGAAGTCACCTTCACGCTCCCCATCCGCGACTACACCGATATGGTGACGCTGGCGGGCGTGAACGAGGAATATAGCTACACCGCACGGGTTGCCACCGACGAAACGGGAGCCTTCACCCGCATGCGCGTCGCGGCAGATGCCGACAGCGAGCCGGGTCCTATCCTGCGGAATGGCGACGAGTTGCAAGTGCTCGATGCCGAGAGCGTGGAGGGCTGGGTGCAAGCCCGCGTCAGCCAGAGCGGTGACGCAACACAGATCGGGCAGGTAGCGTGGATCGAGGAGTGGCTGATTTCGAACGAAGACGTGCCACCCGAACCCACCGCCGCCCCTGTTGTGGAAGCACCCGCCCAGCCTGCCCAACCCGCGCAGCCTGAA
>CAZNQP010000119.1:0-5947 GCA_964575355.1 uncultured Chloroflexaceae bacterium | reverse complement strand
CGGCACGCTACACCGCCCCGCGGTGCTGGCGACGGTGCTGGCGGTGGTACTGGTGCTGATTGGCGGCGGGCTGTGGTGGAACGAAGCCAACCGTATGCCACCGCCCCCCACCGATGAGGTAGTCGCCGTGACCCCAGCAGCCCCCCCAGCGGGCGGCGTGCTGCCGCTTACCGGTGACCTGCCCATCGCCGAGGCTACCACCTGTGTCTGGTCGGAATATCAAGCAGTGGGCAAGGTGTGGCAACCCGACCAAAACGCATGGCTCAGTGTCGGTGCGGGCGACCCATCGAGCACCCTGCAACCGGAAGTGGTGATGACGCTGGAACGGGTAGACTACTGCGGCGACGAGATAGTCTTGACGTGGAGCATCCGCAACAACACCACCCGCGTGATTACCTTCCCGCTTCGGCAGAGCAACATTGTTATCCGTGACCCGCTCGACAATGACTACGCAGTGGATGACAGCCGTTCCGAGCCGCGTGTCGTTCGCATTGGTCCCGATGCGGTTGAGTCAGCAACCGTGTATGTGTCGCGCCCCGTAAGCCACAACGCCCCGTCGTTGCTGGTGCGCGTCAAAGACCGCCCCTTCGGTGAAGCAAGCTGGCTCGTCAGCCTTGAAGGGAGCTAGCCCAGCACCACACCTGCTGCCGGGCGGATTGGAGGAGCCGTGAACAACGCCGTGCCCCGCACGATTCTCTTGATTGAAGACGACGGACAGTTGCAGGCTGTGTTGCAAGTCGCACTTGCAAACGCGGGTTATCGGGTGGTGTGCGCCAACGACGGCAGCACCGGGCTAAACCTGATTGCCCAAGAGCAACCCAACCTTGTGCTATCGGACGTGATGATGCCCAACATGGACGGCGTGGAGTTCTTTAACGCCATCCAAGACCGCCTGATGCGCGACGACATCCCGATTATCCTGATGACCGCGCTCGAGCGGAAGCCGTGGTTTGCCCTGCTTGAACGCGAGGGCGCGGTGTTCCTGCACAAGCCCTTCCCCATGGAGCGGCTCCTACAGGTGGTCGAGGCAACCCTGCTCTAGCCAGTTGCCCGACACGCGTGCTGCTGGTATAATCGGGAGGGAGGCATAAACCACCAAACAATGATGGCAAAACACGCGCTACAGACCGGGCAACTTGCCTTCACCGCCGATGGTGCCAGCAACGCTAGCCCGTATATCGCGCTGGCACCCGCCGCCGCGCCCATCGGTCCCGAAACACGCAAAGGCTACCTGTACATCTTGCTCGAACCCACTGCCTTCATTGACCGGGGGGTGCTGCAAGGCGTGCTGAAGACGCTCCGCAAAGTTTATTATGACGACCATTCCTATAGCGTCACCGCCTCGTTGCGCGAAGCCCTGCGCCGCGCCAACGAGCAACTGTACAAGCGGAACGTCAACCAGCCCACCCACAAGCGCGTGCTGTGCGGGGCAACGTGCGTTGTCCGCAAAGACAACGACCTGCACGTCGCGCAGGTATCGCCCGCCCAAGCATATTTGTACCAGAACGAGCAGGTACGCGCCATGCCCGTGCCGCCCTTCTGGAAGACCGGGCATACTAGCACTGCCAGCTTTGGCACGGGCACCCCGCTGGGTACCAGCCTCTTCACCGACCCGGAACTGTTCCGTGGGCGGTGGGAGCCGGGGGCGTGTCTGCTTGTGGTCAGCAGCAACCTGACGGCTACGCTACCCGCGCCCGCCACCTACGACCTGTTGCAACAGCCCGACAGCGCAGCAGTGCTTGCCACTCTGCACGACCACTGCGCCACGCACGCCCTGACAGCCGCGCACGCCTTTGTGCTGCGCCTGCACGCCGCTCCTGCCGCGCAGCCCGTTGCCACACCGCGCACCGTCAGCGGCGCACCCATCCCCGCCGACCCGTGGCAACGGCTACGGGAGCGCATGAGCCGCCGCCCCGCCGAGGACGATGCGCCCCACCGCCGCCAGACGGTGAGCACGCCGCCGCCGCTCGAAGCGGTAGACGTGCCGCTCACCCCAGAGATGGAACTGGGCGACGACCTCGCCACCCACCACCAGCGTGCCCGTGCCGCGTTGCACCAGCGCACGCCCACCTTTCGCACTCAAGTAATAGACCTCCCCGACCCGGAGCTTGCCAGCAGTGCTGCCCGACCGTTGCAGCCGCGCTATGTCCATCGCCCCCTGAGCACGCTTAGCCCGTTCGAGCTTATCGCGCTGCCCGTCACCTATACCCGCGCATGGTGGCAAGACCGCCAGCAGCGGCAAGCCTTCCAGCGCAAGCAGGCGGGCAGGCGGCGCAGCCACTCGGCAATCCCCGATCAGCCGCTACGGCTCAGTTCGATGCACGAGGAAGACGAAAAGCCCCGCCGCTCGTTTCCACTTATGTTTCTCGTGGCACTGTCATTGGCAGTCGCCCTGCTGGTTGTATATGGGCAGAGCCTCGCCACCAGCGATGCCGAACGCCGCGCCGCGTCCTACCTCGACGAAGCTGAAGCACGCCTCGCCGCCGTGTACGCCGAACCTGACCCCTTCGCCGCCACCGACCGCCTCAGTCAGTTCGATCAGGCGATGCAGGAGCTACGCACCAGCCCGGTTGTCACCGACACGAACGCCCGCTTCTGGCTGCGCTACCAAGACCTCGAAACCCAGTTTGGGCAGTTGCAAGCGTCACTGTTTGCCCTCAGCAATCTTGATGATGCCCGCGTGCTGGTGCAGCACCCACTTGAGGGCGGACGCTTCGCGGGGGTGGTGGTGCCACCCGCCAACGTGGCTGCAACAGACGAAACATCGTTGACGGCGGTCAACAACCTGTACATGATGGATGGCAGCACCGAGGACTCGCGTGTGTTTGAGGCACCGCTCGATGGCGGCGAGCCGCAGGTCATCTTGACCCCCGGCGACGAGGTGGGCAACACGATTGCCGGACCGCTCAAGAGCTATGCGTGGCGTTTGGACAACATCACCGCGATAGACCAAGGCGCGAACGGCTTCGGCTACTTCTTCCGGAGCGGCGAGCAGTGGAACTATACCCGGCTGGGCGGCAGTGAAATCTGGGCACCCCGCGGGCGCATTGACGTGGAGGTCTTTCAAGGGAATCTCTACATCTGGGGGGCAGAAGAAAACGAACTATTGAAATACGACAGCGGTCGCTACGGCGACATCCCCGAACTGTGGCTTGACCCGGCAGCCGTGCAGGGCTACGACATCAGCCAGACCGTGGACGTGGCAATTGACGGGCAAATCTATCTGTTGCAGCCCGACGGGCGCGTGCTCGTGCTGACCGACGGCGGTGTCGAGCGCGAGCTAGTCCCCGCCGCGGTTGACCCGCCCCTAACGGCGGTCACGCGCATGGTGGTGACAGGCACGCCCAACGATGGCTTCATCTTCTTGCTCGATACGCTCAACGAGCGCATTGTCCAACTCGACAAACGCGACGGGCGCGTTATCCAGCAGATTATCGCCCCCGCCGATGGCAGCATTGAGTTCAACGCCCTGCTCGACTTTGCGGTAGACACCACCCGTGGTCGTCCGGCAATCTATCTGGTAAACAGTGGGCAGATTGTCCACGGCAACCTGCCTGCCCCACCGATCCCGTATGAACAGTTACGCGCCGATGCCATTGCCACAACGAATTAGGGGGCTACTGCTAGCGTGCCTGCTGCTGCTGGCAGGGTGCGGGCAAGTTGCGGCCACTGAAGCTGAGCAAGAACTGGTGGGTGGGGCTACGCCCGCAGAGGTTGTCACGGACTTCTGGGCGCAGATGAACAATGCCCTCGCCAGCCCCGACCTGTCCGACCCCGCCCGCCGCCGCGCCACGGCAGATCGGCTTGCTGCCTACTTCGCACCCGCCGAGCGGCTGCAACAGCGCGAAGTGCTTGGCGTGATGCTGGCACAGTTTGCCGACAGCCGCGCCATTCTCCCGCCGGATGTCGAGCTAATCGTCGCGGTGGACAGCGGCGAAGCAACCGTCGAGATGCGGGGCAGCAGCACAGCACTGGTGCGCCTGCCCGACAGCGAACTGACCTACCGCCGCGTGCGCGTCAGTGAAGGGGGCTTCCGTACCATCCTCTACGAAGAAAACTACCCCCTTAGTGAACTGCTCCGCTCGGATGTGGCAAACACCGATGGCGCATTCCCCGTGGTGCGCGTGAATGACCGCTGGTTTCTCAGTACCAATGTAACCCCTTCATAGGCGCGTGCCGTGTGGTATACTTCGGGCAGTTGTAGCGGGCGGCAACGCAATAGGAGACCCCAATGCTCACTATCCAAGACATTCTCGCCACGTTGCCCCACCGTCCCCCCATGCTGTTGCTCGACCGTGTGCTCGAAATTGAGGTGGGAAGCCGCGTGGTGGGCGAGAAACTCGTGACAATCAACGAGCCGTTTTTTCAGGGGCATTTCCCCACCTACCCGGTGATGCCCGGCGTGCTCATCATCGAAGCAATCGCACAACTCGGTGCGGTGGGTCTGCTGCGGCAACCGGAGTATCAGGGCAAACTTCCCATGTTCGCGGGCATTGATGAAGCCCGCTTCCGGCGGCAAGTGGTGCCCGGTGATACGTTACGGCTCGAAATTACCCTTGACAAAATCCGGCGTGGCATCGGGCGCGGCAGCGGCACCGCCAGCGTAGACGGGCAGACCGCCTGCGAAGCCCGTTTGCTGTTCGCCCTCGTAGACCCGCCCGCTTAGCCGTGCTACACCTAGCACCGGCACAGCGGGCGCACCCTGCTCTGCTATGACTGAGCCAACGATCAACAGCACGCCCCCGCCCGCGTGGTGGCGCGACCCGTGGCTGTGGCTGGCTATGCTGCTGGTGGGCGGCATGCTGGGCTGGCTTAGTGTGCTGCGCTACACCGGCTACAACACCCAGATGCTTGACCTTGGCAATATGGCACAGGCAATCTGGAGTGCCACGCAGGGTCAGCCGCTGGTTTTCACGCAACCATTTGGGCAGATGAGCCGCCTCAGTGGTCACGTCGAGTTCATCTATTTTCTGGTTGCCATCCCCTATGCCCTCATCCCCGACCCGCGCACCCTGCTGGTGTTGCAGGCGGCAGCCTTCGCCAGCGGTGCCATCCCAATTTACCGCCTTGCCATGCGCCACCTTGGTGCGCGTGGGCTTGCGCTTGCGTTGGTGCTCATCTACCTGTTCTATCCTGTCGCCCAGACGGGCATCCTATTTGACTTCCACGCCGACACCCTCGCCGCGCCACTCTTGCTGTTCGCCCTCGATGCCTACAGCGAACGGGCGTGGGTGCGCTATGCGGTCTTTGTCGCCCTTGCCCTGCTGAGCAAGGTGTACGTCGCGGTGGCGGTGCTGGCGATTGCCGCCTATGCGTTCCTGTTCGATGGGCAACGCCGCGTGGGGGTCATCACAGGCGTGGCGGCGGTCAGCTACGCGCTGGTCGCGTTTTTCGGCATCCGCCCACTCTTCGTAGACCCAACGCAACCAGCGCGTGCGAACACCACTGTCCGCTACCTCGACCATTACTTCGGCACGTTACTGCTCATCGGCGAAGACCTGCCGCAACGCATCATCAATGCGATGATTGTTTATGTGCCGCTCGCACTCCTCGCGTTGCGCGGCTGGCAGTGGGTGCTGCTCAGTGCGCCGCTGGCGTTGGGCGTGCTCATCTCGACGGGACCCGGTCCGGCGTATGACTACCGCTACCACCACTACGCGCTACTGGTGCCCTTCCTCATTATGGCGGCTCTGCTGGGGATGCAGCGTATGCAGCAACGCGGCGGCGCATGGCGTGGGCGCGTGTGGTTTACGCTAGGAATGACGTTGCTGGCGTGCGTGACGCTAGTAGACATTCCGCTCAACCCGTTGTTCTGGCAGGGCACGCCGCGCGTTGGCATTGACCATTCGCAGTACGGGCACCTGCCCCGCGACGACTTCCGTGATGCGTGGCTGGCAGAGCACGCCCCGCCTGATGTGCCCTTGATTGCCTCGGCACTGGTCACGCC
>CAZNQP010000118.1:0-6011 GCA_964575355.1 uncultured Chloroflexaceae bacterium | reverse complement strand
GGTAGAGCGATAGCACGAGGGCGTACAGGTCGGGGGTGGGGAGGGGGGTCATACACGCTTCCCTTTCTGTTTGGGGGCTGGGGGTTCGGGCACCTGATAGCGCATTTTTGTCGGGAGACCCACCCCGTTGCCAAGGACGTAATGCTCGCCGCGACAGTGGGCATTCGCCGCCAGACTGCCGGGGGGCATCGAAACAATGTCGTATGCCAGCAGTTCGCTGGCGGGGGCGTGCATATCAAGCGGGTTGAGGGTGCAGCCTGCGCGGTAATCGGCGTTCTTGGTGGTCACGGTGAGTTGCTCGACGGCAACGTGGGTCTTACTGTGCCACTTGCCCAGCCGTATCCAGCGCGGCAGGGTACACGGTTCGGTGCTCAACACAAAGCATGCGAAGGAACTGGCAGGTGCCAGCTCCTTCGCCCGCCCGAACGACGGGGTGTTGCGGGTTGCCTGCTGCATCTCGACATGCAACACCTCTTCGCCATACTTGAAGGTGGCAAGCTGGGTGGTGGTGTGCAGCGGAGCTGCCGGGGTGATATACACCGGCAGCGGGTTCAGGTCGGCGGCATAGTGCGGTACCTGTTCGGCATGGAACCACGGCGACTGCGCCCGCCCAAAGGCATACGCGAGCGCGTAGTTATGCAGGTGTCGCCCTGTTTCGTACAGCCGCCCCACCTCGCGGGTGGCGAAGAAGAGCGGCTCGTGCAGTGTCAGGGTACAGCGATAGATATACATAGCGGCTCCCTCGTGCTAGGATTTCTTGATGTAGCTGGCGTGGTAGGCGGCACTGTCGCGCTGGGCGGCTTTGAGCAGTTCGAGCATGCCGTCGTCGTTGCCGGTACGCTCGCTTAGGTCGGCTAGAAGCGCGGGCAGGTCATCGCCCAGCAGTTGCTGCGTGATGTTGAGCCGCTCGGCGGACAGGAGCGACGGCAGCACCGTGGTCGCGGCTTCGCGGGCATCGGCGGTGGCAATGGGCGATGTCAGCTTGATGGCACCGGCGGCGTGCAGGTGGTCGTAGCATGCCTGCGTGAAGTGCAGGTTGCTGAACAATTCACCATCGGCGAGTACCACCCCCAGCAGATGGTTGGTCATCGTGCCGGTGCGCGTCGTCTGGGCACCATAGCGGCGGGTGCGGAGCACGTTGTTGAGCACGTAGAGAAAGAGCGCACTGGTCGGGTCACGCACGGTGATGATGGACGGGAAGAAGGTTTGTGGGCGCACGTGGTCTTGTTCGTTGAGGCGGCTCGTTACGTCCCCTTGGCGGCTCATGGTGCCGCTTTCGTAGGGGGCGTTCAGCGTGAAGGTCTCGTGGCTACTTTCGTAGGGCGTGATGCTGTAGCAGGTATCGGTGTAAACTTTTGACTTCTCGGACCCAGAATCGCCAATAGCAAAGCCATAACTGATACAGTCGGGGCACTGCTTGCAAAAGTCCACGTTGTAGTCGCAGATGGGCACGCCGTTGCCATCGGTCTTCACATCGCCCTTCACGCCCTTCTTCTCGCCGGAAGCGTAGTCGGCACTGGTCAGCCCGTAGCGGCGCAACAACTCGCGCCCGACGAGGCGTTCGGCAGTAGACTGTTTGCGCTTGAACATAATGATGCGCGTGAGTAGCTCGGTGGTGGTAATGCCTGCTTGCACGCGGGCAGTGTTCAGTTCGCCGTCGGTCTGGAACAGGGCATACGAGTCAGTTTCGCGCAGGGCGATGATGTGGACGTACTTGCCCATCGGGCGGGCAGGCACGGCGGTGTGGAAGAAGTTCAGGTTGAGCATAGCAGGATCCTTTCTGGTTGTCATGAGTGGGCTACAGGGTAGCATCGGTCATTGGGTCGGCTTCGTCGGTTGCATCCGTTTCGTCCGGCGCGTCAGGGCTTTCGCCGCGTGCCAGCTTTTCCTTGCGGTGTAGGTTGCGATAGATTGTTTCACAGGCATCTTTGAGCAGGTTGAGTTGCCGACCACGCAGGGCGGCGCGGTCGCCATCGAAGGTGGTACGAAATACCTCGTTGACCAGATACTGGCTGAAGTCGGCGATTGCCGCGGGGCGCGTTTCATGGGTGCTCCCAGGGGCATACATCCCTTCCGCACGGTTTGACCCAACGCGGTCCATAAACTTGGCGAGCGCACCTTCAACCGCTTCAACGAGTGCCGGGTCACTGGCGAACAGGCGTGGGTCAGCTTCGATCAAGGTTTTCGTGGCAATACTGAGCGGGCGCAAGATGGCATTACTCTTGAAGCCACTGGCGCGGTAGAACTGGCGGTAGCGGGTGGTGAGTTCGTAGGCGTGAGTCACAAGTGGGTCTCCTTCTCGGTCTACATAGGACAGTAGGCTAAGCGCGAGTGCGGCTTTGGTGCCGCTCAGGTTTTCTTGCTTGCTGCTCCGCAAGCCTTTCTTGAAGTAATGAAAGACGTAGAGGGGCGATGTGGCAAGGTCACGGGCAACAGCGGGCAGTTCGTTCCATTGGTAGTCGTAGCCGCCGGGACCCCTACGGGCGTTGCCTTCCATGTGGATCAGGTAGGCAGCCGTTAGGCGTTGCAGGGCGGGGCGGGCTTGGTCGAGGTTGAGGCGGGGTTGTCCGATGAGGTAGCGAATGTAGGCATGTGCGCCGTCGAAGACAACTGTTTCGGGTAGGTCGCTGGCTTCGGTGAAGAGGGGGAGCATGCCCTCGCTGGCAACGACCTTCACGTCGAGAATGAAGGGCAGCACCAGCGCGAGAAATGCCGGGTTGACCCACGCTTCGGCATCTTTGGCTTTGTTGCTGAGGGGTGGGATACCAATAAAGCTAAACGTCGCTGGTTCGCGGTCGGTGTAGCGTAGCAGGCGGTCTTCCTCTGCCGTCAGGCTCGGGTCAAGGAGCAGGTCGTCGAGTTGCTGGAAGGTGGCAATGTCAAGGTGCACCTGCTGGTCGGGGTTGTGCGGGTTGGGGAGCAGGGCTTTGCGGAGGCTGGTAAACGACACGCGCTTGAGTTGGTCTTGCACAAGTTGCAGCATCCGCAGGGTTTCGGGCGTAAAGAAGTAGGTTGGGTAGAAAAACAGGTAGCGGAATTGCCGCTTCTCGAAGTTGGCACCGCTCTCTTGCCCGCGTTTCATCAGCAGTTGCCGCAGCATCATTTCGATGCTACAGATAGCACAGATGTGGCGAATGCCCTTGCTGCCGTGGAGGGGTTGTTTGTTGGTGTAGACCATGGGCGCGAAGAGGATCGCCGCCTCGCGCTGTTCTTCGATGGGGTAGGATGATGCACACAGCGCACAGACGTTGCTGCTGCCGCGCCCGGTTTTGCGTGCCTGATTGTTCTGCAACACTTCGGCACGCAGGCGGTCGGTGAGGTCGGCGGCGGGTGGGGCGGTAGGCACAAGCAGGTGCGCCGCGATGTACTGTTCGATGGGTTGCCATGCGGTGTCAGTGCCGGTGCCCGCCGTTAGGTGCGGTGCGAGTGCTGCTTTTAGGTCGTGTGCCAGCGTTGCGCGTGCGGTGTGCCACTGGGGGGCATCACGTCCGGGGTGTTGCTGGTAGTGCAGTCCGGCGGCGTAGTACCAGCCGTATGGCACGCCCCCTGCCTGCCGGTGGCTATTGAGTTGCTGGACATGGGCGTGCTGGTCGCTGGGGATGCGCAGGTAGTCGTCGAGGAGCCACGCGGTCACGTCAAATGCGGGGGCGGCTGTTTTCGCAAGGGTGACGAGCAGGGCGCAGGTTTCGGCGAGGCGGTCTACTTCGAGGTTGTCGGGGAGGGTGCTCACATCCAGACCGGGCATCAGTTTGGTGGTGATGCTGGCGTAGCGTTTGCCGGCTGCAACGGTGGAATTGATGCGTTTGGTGGCGGCTTTGGGCACGAGGTCTGCGAGTTCGGTGGGCGTGAACAACACCTCGTAGTAGGGGGCATATTTCAAGCCTTTGCCATCGCGCCGGAAGCCGGTGAGATGTTCCGCCAAGTGCTTCTGGCAGATGGTGCGGATACGCACTATCGTCGCTGCTGCAATGGCTGGGGCGGTGGGCATGGGGGACTGTGCCATCACGTCGGCGCGGCTCAGGTAGACGACCCCCGTGGGGGCGTAGAGTAGTGGCACCCGCTTGTCGGGAATGGTACAGGCAGCCAGTGCGGCATTGTTGGTCATGCTGGTCAGGATGCCGCGCAGGTCGGTGGTGGCGTGGTAGGTCAGCACGGGGGTCACGGTGCCGTCGCTAAAGTCTTTCAGGAGGTCTTGGATTTGGGGGGTGTGTACCACTTCACGCGGCGTTTTGCCAAGATATGCTAGGTAGTCTGCCATGCGGGCGAGGAGCGCGGCAAGATCGCGTTGCCGTCCGTCTGCCCGCACGTGGGGCGGTAGCACGTGCAGGGTGCCGTGCTTGCGCTGGGTGTTGTGGGCAATCACGATCAGGTCGTGGGTGTAGTCATCGCCGAGCGGCGCAAGGAACGGCGTTAGCCCCAGTTCGTCGCACGCCGTCCGAAAGATCGGCTCGATGACCGCTAGGTGTTCGACGGGGTTGACGGTATTCCAATCGAGACCGGCGGCTTGCAGTTGCGCTAACAGACGGGGCATCTTGAGCCAGTCGTGCAGCGTGTAGCCCGCACAGAACAGGCGGTAGGTTGTCGCGTCGAAGTCGCGGTCGAAGCGTAGGACTCCCCAGTCGCGCAGGGTGCGGGCAAGGCGACTGGTGGGCAGCAACCCATTGATGATGTGGGCGCGGTTGCTCTGGTCGCCCCGATAGCGCACGCTCCCGCCGTGGTGGGCGGCGTGTTGGGCTTGCTTGGCGGCGGCAAAGTTGCCCCCCTTGGCGGTGTTGTCAGTGAGCCACAACGCGAGTTGGGGCACGACGTGCGCGGCATAGTCGTTGAGTACCGTGTCGGCGGGGTCTATGTCGGCGATGGCACGCTGCAACAGGGTCGCAAAGATGGGCACGCCTTCAGACGGCGCAGGGGCGGTGCGCGGTGCATCGTCCGGGGCGGATGGGGGGAAGTCGTCATCGTCCCCCTCGATGTCGTCGGCGGGGTCGTAGCCCGCTTCCTCATTATCGTTGTCATCATTATCGTTGTCATCGAAGGGCGGGAGATAGGGCGGACTGGTCATGGGCATCCTCCTTGGGTAGCGTTCGGTCATGGGTGGTTGTACCGGCAATGGCTAGCATATGATTGCACCCCCCGTGCCGGGTGCAGGCTGGTTGGAAAGACGACTATCGAGCAAGAGCGCGTCACGGGCGAAGGCGATGGTGCCCGCCGGGGTATCGCTGTCAATGAAGCGATATTGATGGAGGGCGAGGGTGGCGGGCAGGTAGTACCGCCGCTGCACGTCGCGGGGGTGCTGGTTGGGGACAACGGTGGCAACCACCGGGCGTGCCCGGAGTATGCGGTTCAGGGCGTTCAGAAAGTCGTGCCCGCTACAGTCTACGCCCACGCCCTTGAGAACCCCTGCCACGCCGGGGTACAGGGTGGCTTCGGCGGTCGGCGGGAGGGTGATCGTGAGCGGTTGCCGCTGGTCGCGCATGCCACGCAGCCGGAAGCATGCGACGAGGCGGTCTGGGTGGCGGGTGTATTGCGTACTGGGCAGGTTGTGCTGGTGCAGATGTGCGCGTAGTTCGTCGGACGTGAGCCACTGGAGTTGGGTGTTTGCCAATAAGAACAGCAGGTTGTAGTCGAGCACGTCGGTTTCAGGGGTGATGACGGCGCAGGGGAAGGCGGTACTGCCCCGGAGCGACTCGGCTTCGGCGCGGAGGAGGTGGAACTGGGTGTCGTCCGTTTCGCGTTGTTGGGTCTCGCGGTGGACTTTGACGATCGATATATTGAGGAGTGTGCCATAGCGCGGTTTGAGGCGTTCGCGGACTGCGGCAAATTGGTCTTTGACTGTTGGGTGGTAGAGCTGATGGTAGACGCGCAATGCTTGGTAGCGTCCCCAGCGATGGATGTAGCGTTTGAAACTGGGGGCGGCATTGTAGCACTGCTGCACGGCGGTTCCCAGTTCCTCACGGGTGATGGTTGCGGCGGCGGTGAGCGGCGGCGGTGTGCCTTGGTAGCCCACGGTTAGT
>CAZNQP010000117.1:0-6098 GCA_964575355.1 uncultured Chloroflexaceae bacterium | reverse complement strand
AGCACGATTGCCAGCAGCACAACAATAGCACGATAGCGCACAAATAACGTCCGGTGGGAGGGGGGGCGGTTCATCTGCGAACTCCTCTCTGGTAGCTACGGCTTTTCAGTGACACAAAACTCATTTTGTGCTCCCAAAGTTTTTACACTTCAATGACAGCATACGATACCGCTACGGGTATGTATAGTCGTCATTTTCATGTGCATCTCAGGTCATGGGTGGCAGTAGTACTTCACAGCAGCGGCGGTACGGTTGGGGGCTTCCAATTTCTCACAGATAGTCCGCACATAGTGCGTGACCGTGCGGCGGCTCACCTTCAGCGTGGCAGCAATCTGGTCATCGGTGCAGCCCTGCGCCACGAGCACAAGCACTGTTCGCTCACGGGTCGCCAGTGTGGGGCGTTTCGTGCGGTTGCACTGCGGCTTAAAGCCGCTATCGTAGGCATAGCGCACGGCGGCGGCAGTGCGGTTGGGGGCACACAGCTTCATACAGACATTGCGGATAAGGCGGCTCACAGTGGCGGGCTTGATCTCCACGACAACGGCGATTTCGGCATCGGTGTACCCCTGTGCGACGAGGGTAATCGCGTGGGCTTCCTGCGGGGTGAGCGAGGGGGCGCATGGTTCCATGATGGGTGCCCTTTCTGTTGCATAGTGAGTGCGTAATGGACGCAGGTTCAGGCTAGCACGCAGGGCGTGGGGAGGTGTCACAGGTTTCGCGCATCGTGTCACATAGTTTGCGCAACCAGTGGGGTATACTGTTTATGTGGGGGGTGAGGTCTACGGCAGCAGTATGCGCGTCTGGTCAACTTCAGCCACTAAATCTTGGGCGCGAAATAGCGCAATGGCTGCGTCGAGTGACTGCTGTGCCTGCTGCGTCTGGTGCAGATGTAAGTGGATTTTACCGCGCGTCCGCAGGGCGTATGCCTCCAAATAGGGATCGCCTTCCACTTGAGCAGTGGCAATCGCTTGTTGGATATAACGCAGTGCCTCCGCCGCTTCGTCGCGCAGCAACGCCACCTCTGCCAGCACGCGCAAGCCATCGGCACGGGTGTGGCTGTCTTCGGTAACCAGCACGCGCTGTGCTGCCTGCTCGGCTGCCGACAGGTCGCCTAATGCGAGCCACGCCTCAGCCTGTGCCTGCAATGCTACCGCCTCGCCCCAGCTATCGCCGAGGCGTTCATACACCCGCAGCACGTCGCCAGCAGTGGTGATAGCCTGCTCGTAGTGTCCCATCT
This sequence comes from uncultured Chloroflexaceae bacterium, assembly GCA_964575355.1. Lineage (GTDB taxonomy): Bacteria > Chloroflexota > Chloroflexia > Chloroflexales > Chloroflexaceae > CAZNQP01. The sequence goes on along the minus strand of CAZNQP010000117.1, from coordinate 4,861 downwards.
GGTGGTACAGGCTAGCCAGGTTGACCCGCATATCGGTGAGGTCGTGGAGCTTGCCCACCTGCTGGTAATGGGCAATGGCGGCATGCATATGGTGCTCTGCCACCGCAAACGCGAGCTGACGCTGGGCTATCCCTGCCAATACATCGTGGGCATTGCCCAGTGCCTGGGCGTAGCCAAGGGGTTCGGCACGGGCAAGTACTGCCTCACAGTAGGCGGTCGCAGTCTCAAGCGCACCGCGCCGCTGCGCGATGTAGGCGAGCACCATCTCAACATCACACAGCGCACGCTGTGCTTCGTCCCACGCCTGTTCACTTTCATTGAGCCGATACCATCCCCACGCCCGCTTCTTGCGAAAGATTGCAGCCTGCGTCTGGAGATGCTGCACAGTCTGTAAGCCCTGTTCATAGGCAACGATAGCCTGCTCGGTCATCTGTTGGAGATCGGCACGATCACCTTCGATGCGATACGCCTGATAGCGCAGCATGGGTTGGGTCGTGGTGATGGTGGATAAGGTGCGCTGCACACGCTCATAGTCGCCCACCAACATCGCTAATTCTGCCTGCACCACCTGAAGCAACTCGCGGGTCGCGGTGGCTGACGGGGGTATAGTCAGGTCGCTGAAGATTGCAAGGGCTGCCCGCCCCTGCCCCTGCTCTACTTCGCGCCGACGATGGCTATACCAGAAGCGCACGGCAGTCTCGGTTTGACCTGCCGCCACAAGATGATACGTAGCTTCGGTATATTCACCCAGTGCCAAGCGGAGGCGGGCAGCATCCTGCTCAAACGCTGCCCGTTGGGTAGTGGACATTCGCACAAGTAACCCTTCGCGCATCAGTGGCATCACCGCCACACCCGTGTTGACATCCTCATCAAGGAGGTGTCGCTGGTGTAATTGCTCCAGCAGCGTGGCATCCCATGCGGCACGTGGCACCGGGCGACGAAAAACACACAGGGCAAGCAGGAGCGATTGCTCGTCGCCCGTGAGCCGCCGCCACACACGGTCAAGTAGCCCATCGAGCGAAGGGGCGCGGCGCAGCGTGGCAAGTGTTGCGTCAAACGAGTCGGCTGGGTCGTGCAGTGCTAGCAGTAACTGAAGCATACGCGGGTTGCCGCGCGTGACCCTGAGGACCTGCTCGGCTTCGCGGGGGGTAACATCCACACCAGCTTGGGCTAAGAGGGTGGTAACTGCTTCGCCCGCCAGACCGCCTAGGTGTATCACATGGTCGCTGTCTATAACAAGGTGCTGCCCGACAAGCAGCAATGGGGCAAACTGGCGTAGCCCTTCAAAGAGCGAGACAATCGCCGTATGGGCAGGCTCACCTGCTGGGCGCAACAGTTCGACTTCATCGAAGCAAAAGACGGGGAGTTGGGTGCGGGAGCGGAGCAGTTCCACATCGTGGCGCAGCAATGCGAGGATGGTTTCCGGCTCATCGAGACCACTTTGGCTAACCGTCACGTACTGCCAGAGCTGGTCGGCACCGTGGTGTGCAAGTGCATAGCCCAGTGCAAACGCCACCCCCGACAGGCTATCGTTGATATTCAGGCGGAGCGTCAGCCAGCATGTAGGTGTGTCGTCTAGGGTCGCAAGCACTGCGGCGGCAAGGGTTGTCTTGCCAACACCTGCCAGCCCCATGATAGCAACACTCTCCTCATTGCGTAAGGCTTGCTGGCACTGTTGGAGCGCGTGCTCACGTCCCAGCATGTGCGGTATTGGGCGTGGACGTTCCGGGCGCAGGGTCGGCACGAGCATAGCACGCAAGACAGCCCCAAGTTCGTGGATAGCAGTCTGAAGATGGGTAGTCAAGGTATTGACGGACATACCCATTTCATACAGAAGCACTTCACGCGGGCGTTGCTCGTAGAAGCGTAGCATAATGTGGCGACGGTGCCGCTCATGCAATTGTAACAGGGCGGTCGCAATGACATCAAGCAGAGCCTGCCCACGCATCGTTGCCGAGGTTGTCCCCATCGCTGTGTGGACAGGGCAATAGCTTCCGAGCATATAGGGGGAGGCGAGTGGTGAATGCTCGCCAATCCACTGGACATCATTGCTGTGCAGCAGAACCTGACGCAGATGTTTGCTGAAGGGATCGCCTGTATCAACTTGCACCACAGTGGATGACCGACGTGTCATGCACATACTCTCCGTAACTAGCTATGACCTAGCCATAACTAGCTATGGCTAGGTGAGTAGTATGTCTTTATATGGGCACTAAATGCTCGCACATTGCCATGAATAAAAGGCACCACTAGCACAATTGACATACCGTCCATCTTAGTATATACTTCCGATAGAAGTGAGCAAGCTTTGTCAAAATTGTGCAATTAAGACCACATATAAACCAAAAATCATGCGTGGGGTCTTTGCTTTGTTCCCCTCTCGCCTATCAAGCACAAATTGAATACTATTTTCCGTCCCGATTACACGGTAGCGATAGGGGCAATTTGTGTGATACTGCACCGTTGGTAGTACACCCCGTATGGTTGATTTGTCCTTCATACCGCACAAAACGAGAGGGGAACTCGTTTATGATCCGTCGTTTGCTCATACTGTTCGTGGTATTCGCATCACTTGTGCTGGCAGCGCACGCTCCATCTGCGCCTGCCTCGGACGCGCTCGCACAAGCAGATGAACCGCTAGACGAAGTCATCTGCGATGAACTAGAGCCTTGTTTTTCACGGCAGCGCGTGGTGCTTGATGAAGATTGGATTTCCGTCAGCACGATCAATCCATTCGCCAAGCATGCCTACTGGACGCTTAATGTCCCAGAAGAACTTGAATATGGTATCTGGCAGCCGTCACTTCCGCAGGCAGGCATCTATGATGTCTATGTCTGGTATCCCGAACCGGCAAACCGTTATGACCAGCCGATTAGCGAGCGTGTCACCTATACCGTACATCACGCGGATGGCGTGGAACAGGTTGTGGTGAACCAGCGGCTCAATACCGGACAATGGAACAGGCTTGCATCGGTACCGTGCGCGAGTGGTACAGCGTGTGCAGTACGCCTAGGCGATGCGACTGACGAGGGCACCCTCAATCGCCGCATTTGGTTTGATGCGGTGCGTTTTGTTCGCGTTAGTGATGCAGCCCCGCTCAACTTAGAGGTATCGGCAGATCAGACCGAAGCCACGCGTGGCGATGTCGTCACAGTCACTGCCACTGTTTCCGCACTGGTGCCCGGTACTGCCACGCTCACCGTAGGTTTGCCAGAGGGGGTCAAGTACGTACCTGAGAGTGTTACAGGGGGTGGGGTCTACAACCCTGACACCCACCAGTTAACCACGACGGCAATGGTCAGTATGGCAACACCCTATGTCATGACCTATCAGATACAAATTATGGCGACCTTCGCACCGGGGACTGTGTTGCCGTTCACCACCACCATGCAGAATGCCGACGGGAGCCAGACCCGTTCCCTGCCACTCTACGTTGCCGATGCGAGTGCAAACCAGATACTGATGCCCATCATTATTGCCGCTGACAATGATCTCTCAAGCCGAGGGCTAAACCTGTTGTACCAATTGCAACGCGCCGCCGACAATCCCAATGTGATTATGATGGCGTGGCTCGATGGGCTGGGGGACAATAATAGCTATCTCTACCGTGTACGCCCGCAGAACACTCCGCTGTGCCCTACCTACAATGACCCAATGTGTGGGTATACACTGGGGGTGGATGTATGGCACATGCCGGAGCAGATGGCTGACCCTTACAGCATTGCTGCTTTCCTCGAAGGAGCACTGCTTGCTTACCCCAATGCCCGCATGGTGGTGCCCGTTTTCATTGGGCACGGTAGTGGCATCAGTGCCGATGGGTTGCCAGCCCAACCCAGCCGCAAGGGTCGCCAAATTGACCCTCTGACTGGCTTGCTGCTCGACACTACCCCGCTCCCTGCATCACTCTCCACCCAATCGTTGGGTGAGGCACTGAATTGGAGCCTAGAGGTTGCCCAAGATAAGGGCAGCCCCCACACCCACTTTGATGGCGTGTATCTGGATGCATGCCTGATGGGTATGCTGGAGGTAGGGTACGAAATCCAAGATAGTGCCGACCTTTTGCTTGCCAGTGCCAGTGTGAAATGGGCAACGTTCCCCTATGAGAAGCACATCGCGGCGACCAGCACTGCCCGCGATGCCCGCGACTTACTCGAAGCGTGGCTAGCTATCGAGGCGGGGGAACTTGAAGACCAGACTGCCTACCCCTACACCTATGCCTTGCTCAATCTGCATACCCTCCCAACGACACGGGCAGCACTGGACTCGCTTGCCGATGCCTTGATCAAGGCATTACCCACGCATCGCAACCAGATTGATGCAGCATTTGCTGCAACCGACTGCTATGATAGTAGTGGCAATGGTACGCTTGTGCCGGGGGAAGACACCTACTGTGACATACAGCACTTGTCTATGGCACTAGCCAGTGAATTGTCAGATCAACCGGACGTGGTCGCTGCCAATCAGCAGATACAGCAGGCACTGGCCACCAGTGTTGTAGATGCACGCTATCAAGCGGGGCAACCGTGGCTCTACCCCAATGTTTTCTGGGACTGGGAGTCTATCGGTGCAGTCAGCATCTATGCGCCACTGGTTCAAGATGACTGGAAGCGTGGCTTTTATCGTCCTGAGAACCTGAAGTTTGCGACTGACAGCCGCTGGGATGAGTTTCTGAATGCGTACTGGAATGCCCCGCCCCCTGCGCCCCCTGCCTGTCCCCCCAACTGTGGGGAAGTGCTGCCACCACTTGAGCAGCAACCGCCCACCACTGCCACCGCCACGCCCACCACTGCCACCGCCACGCCCACCACCGTCACCGCCACGCCCACCTCTGCCACCGCCACGCCCACCTCTGCCACCGCTA
>CAZNQP010000116.1:0-6107 GCA_964575355.1 uncultured Chloroflexaceae bacterium | reverse complement strand
CGGGTCTGCGGGTGTTTCTGTCGGGGGGCGCGGGTCGGGGGTCGGGCGGCGCGGGTCGGGGGTCGGGCGGCGCGGGTTCGGCGTGGGGCGACGTAGTGGCGCAGCAACGGGCATCGTTTCGAGACCGCTGTGGTTGGCAGCCGCTAATACCGTCCGGTCGCTACTCAATACCAGCAGTTGTTTGCCCGTCAAGCCCAGCGCATTGACCAGAGCCTCCCACGTTGCTACCTGCTGCATACGCGGGTTATCGGGGTTGACCAGCAACGACACACTGCCCGACGGCGCAGCCACCACCCGCCGGATGATACCGGGCAGGTCATCGCCGGGGTTAATCACCACCACATCGCTGTTGCTGGCGGTTGTGTCGGGAGACTGCTGCATATGCTATTCCTTTGTCGTGCCGTTAGGCTGGCTGATCTGCCAGCAATGGTGCCGCCGCCGCAATGGCTGCACCAAGTTGCGTTGCATCGCGCCCACCTGCCTGCGCCATGTCGGGCTTGCCCCCACCGCCCCCACCAATGGCGGCGGCAAGCTGCTTGATGAGGTTGCCCGCGTGATAGCCCTGCTGCACCAGATCATCCGAGACCATCACGAGCAGTTGCGGGCGTTCGTTGATCACGCTACCGAGCACCACCACGCCACTGCCCATGCGGTGCTTGAGCATGTCGCCCAACTCGCGCAGGCTGGCAACGTCGGGGGCTTCTACTTCGCTTGCCAGCAGTGCAACACCGTTCTGCTGTATCACGTTCGCCAGCAGTGTGTCCAGCCCGGCACGCAAAACCTGCCGCCGCAGGGCATCCAGTTCTTGCTGCAAGGTCTTCTGTCCGCCCAGCAGACTATCAAGGCGGTCAAGCGTCTGCTCTGGCGCAACCTTCAGGCGGGCGGCAATCTCATCAAGGAGCAGCAGGCGTTGCGACACCCACGTATCGGCACCGCGCCCGGTCAGCATCTCGATGCGGCGCACGCCACTGCCAATGCCGCTTTCGCCTAGCAAGCGTGCCGTACCAATGGTACCGGTGCTGCTGACGTGCGTGCCACCGCACAACTCAACCGAGTCGCGGGTGGCAAACGCCGCGCCCACTTCACTCGTGCCGTCGCCGCGCTCGACGGTCACAACACGCACCACGTCGCCGTATTTCTCGCCGAAGAGTGCCATTGCACCATTGTCTATCGCCTGCTGATAGGGCATCTCCTGCCACGTCACGCGCCCATCTGCCCGTATCCATTCATTGACGCACTGCTCAATCGCGGTGAGTTCGTCCGGCGAGAGACCGGCGGTATGCGTAAAGTCGAAGCGGAGCCGGTCGGGGGCAACCAATGACCCCGCCTGTGCTGCGTGCTCACCGAGCACGTCGCGCAACGCACGGTGCAGCAGGTGGGTCGCGGTGTGGTTGCGCTGGATATCGCCCCGGCGGGCTGCATCCACGGTTGCCGTGACGGTTTCGCCCATGGTCACCGTGCCATCACTGACGGTGCCGTAGTGGACGATCAAACCGGGGATCGGCTTCTGGGTGTCCGTCACGGTGATCGTCCCGTGTGCGCCGCGCAGAGTGCCTGTATCACCGACCTGCCCGCCCGACTCGGCGTAGAAGGGCGTTTCGGCTAACACCACCTGCACCACTTGCCCGACGGTAGCGGTACTTACATCATCGCCCGCCACTACCATGGCAAGGATCGGGCTGGTACCGGACAGCGCACTATACCCCGTGAAGACCGTATTGGGGAGATCGTGGTCGCCCCACAGTTCAGCATCGGCACCACGCTTGAATTGCGCCGCCGCCCGTGAGCGTTCACGCTGTGCGGCGAGGGCTTGCTCAAAGCCCGCCACGTCTACCCGTACTCCTCGCTCAGAGGCAATCTTCTGGGTGAGGTCAAGCGGGAAACCGTCCGTATCTTTCAGCCGAAACGCCTCGTCGCCGGGAATGATCGTGCTACCAGCTGCTTGGAGTTGCGCAATCAGGGTATCGAGCTTGACCAAGCCGCCCGCCAGCGTGCGTAAGAATTGTGCTTCTTCGGCGGTGACGGTATCGAGAATGAATTGCCGTCGCTCGGCAAGTTGCGGATAGGCGGCTTGCATATCATCAATGACGGTGGCAACCACATCGGTAAGGAAGGGCTGTGCAAAGCCAATGCTGCGCCCCTGATAGACCGCCCGCCGCAGAATGCGCCGCAAAACATACGACCGCCCGTTGTTGCCGGGCAACACCCCATCGGCGATCAGGAAGGCAACGGCACGGCTGTGATCGGCGATGGCACGATACGCCGCGAAGTGCTCGCGGTAGTGGGCCTCGTCAGTCCCTAGCAACGCCGTGATGCGCCCGATGATAGTACGGAACACGTCCGTCTCATACGTCGAGTGTACGCCCTGCAACACCATCGCCATGCGCTCCAAGCCCATGCCTGTATCTACCGAGGGGCGCGGGAGCGGCTCCATCGTGCTGCGCTCGAATTGCATAAACACGAGGTTCCAGATTTCGACATAATCGGGGTCGTCGCTGTTCACCCCGTCAGGGCGCATCTTGCTCAGGTCATCCCCCAGATACACCGTAATCTCCGAGCACGGTCCGCACGGTCCGGTATCTGCCATCACCCAGAAGTTGTCTTTGCGTCCGAAACGCAAGATACGCTCTGGCGGTGCGCCAACCTGCTCCCAGAGACGGGCGGCTTCTTCGTCGGCGGGCACCGCGTCGTCGCCCTCGTAGATGGTAAACCACATGCGTTCGACGGGAATGCCAAACTCTTGCGTGAGCAACTCCCACGCCATCTGGATCGCATCCGCTTTGAAGTAGTCACCGAACGAGAAGTTCCCCAGCATTTCAAAGAAAGTGTGGTGGCGCGGCGACGGTCCGACCTCTTCAAGGTCGTTGTGCTTGCCCGACACACGCAGGCACTTCTGGGCGGTGGTGGCACGGCGGTAGGGGCGTTGCTCCAAGCCGAGAAAGGTATCTTTAAACTGCACCATCCCTGAGTTGGTAAAGAGCAACGTGGGGTCGCCCGTCACAACCAGCGACGAACTGGGTACCATCTGATGCTGGTGGCGTTCAAAGAAACGGAGAAAAGTCTCGCGGATTTCCGCAACGGTCAGTTGTTTCATGGGTCTGTCTCCGGGTGATCCAGCGTGCTACAGCCCAACCGGGCTAGGCGTTCCCCCCTGATACGGTTGTTCTCATTGGCATTGTACGGCGCAGCACGCGGCTGCGTCAAGCGGCAGTGCCTGACAAACGGCTTGCCTAGGGCTTGATATTGGCTTCCATCCGGGCTAGCTCATCGGCAACCACACTGTCGTCCAGCTTTGTGAAGAGGGCGGCGGGCTTGGGCAATACCTGCCCCACCGGGAGGCTCGACGGCTGCCAGTGCCCGCTCCACGTTGCATAGTCGCCCGTCAGCACCCGGTGGGTGCTCCCGTCGGCTTCGGTCACAGTACGGAACGCGAGATCGCCCGCGATCACATCGTCGTAGCCCAGCATCGCGTGGAGCTTCTGGCAGGTGAAGGGCAGGAACGGCGTAAACAGCGTCTTTAGATTATCCACGCAACGGAGCGCAACATACAACACCGTCGCGGCACGGGTGCGCGTCGCCTCATCCTCATGCTTGATCAGCTTCCACGGCTCCTGTTCACTCAGGTACGCATTGACCTGCCCCGACAAGCGCATGGCTTCGGTGAGGGCTGCCTTGAAGCGGGTGCCGTCAATCAACGCACCCACATGCGCGAAGCCATGCTCGACTTCCTCGATCACGCTCATGTCGTGCGTGGTCAACGTTCCCGGCTGCGGCACCGCGCCAAAGTTGCGGTACACGTTGGTCAGCGTGCGGTTGACGAGGTTGCCCCAGTTGGCAACCAGTTCTTCGTTGTTGCGGCGCACAAACTCCGCCCATGTAAAGTCGGTGTCTTGCGTCTCCGGTCCGGCGATAGTCAAGAAGTAACGCAACGGGTCAGGATCGTAGCGGCTCAGGAAATCTTGCACATAAATGACGATGCCCCGGCTACTGCTGAACTTGCGCCCCTCCATCGTCAAGAACTCGCTACTGGCAATGTCCGACGGCAGGTGCAACGGCTCACCGCTCCCGCCACCGTACACGCCACCATTGCCATAGCCCAACAAGATACTCGGAAAGATGATGCTGTGAAAGACAATATTATCCTTGCCCATAAAGTAGGTATGCCGGGCGGCAGGGTTTTGCCACCAGTCGCGCCATGCTTCGGGGGTGCCGTTGTTCTGCGCCCACTCGATACTGGCAGAGAGGTAGCCAATCACGGCATCAAACCACACATAGATTTTCTTGTCGTTGCGGTCGGCATAGTCCGGCAACGGGATCGGCACGCCCCATTCGAGGTCGCGGGTGATCGCACGCGGCTTCAGGTCTGCCAGCATATTTAGGGAGAAGCTCCGCACGTTGGTGCGCCAGTGGTCGTTCCCCGTGATCCACGTCGTTAGTTGCTCCGCAAAGGCGGGCAAGTCGAGGAAGAAATGCTCGGTCTCCCTAAAGACCGGCGGCGTGCCGTCAATCTTCGAGCGCGGCGCGATCAGGTCTATCGGGTCAAGTTGATTGCCGCAGTTGTCGCACTGGTCGCCGCGTGCGTCGTGGTAGCCACAGATCGGGCAGGTGCCTTCAATGTAGCGGTCGGGCAAGGTGCGCCCGGTACGCTCAGAGAATGCGCCCAGCGTGTTCTGGCGCAGAATGTAGCCCTTCTCAAGCAGCACCGTAAACAGGTCTTGCGTCACCGCGTAGTGGTTGCGCGTGGTCGTGCGCGTGAACAGGTCGTAGCTCAAGCCGAGGTGATACAGGTCATTGCCGATCACCTCGTTGTAGCGGTCGGCGATTGCCTGCGGGGTCACGCCCTCCTTGTCGGCAACCAGTGTGATCGGGGTGCCGTGTTCGTCGGTGCCACTCACCATCAAGACCCGATTCCCCTTTAGGCGATGGTAGCGGGCGAACACGTCGGCGGGCACACCGAAACCGGCGACGTGACCAAGATGGCGCGGACCACTGGCGTAGGGCCATGCCACACAGATGAGAATAGGTTGGGGCATGCAGCGTGCTCCTTCACACAAACTCCTTCACACAAACACACTCGTGGCGCGTACAGGGTGACACCGCACCCGGTTGTACACCACCATACACGCAACGGTACTACGCATAGTGTAGCACACAATGCCGGAAAGCGGCGAAACACAGCAGGTTTCACGCATTGCAAGCGCACATGCATTGGGTGGAATATGGTATGATAGGCAGCAATAACAAACAATCCATCATTGCACAGACAGGTTTCGCTGAAACGTCCGGGACATCGCCGGTACGCATTCGCAGAAGAAAGGGTCGCGCGTGGACATTTTTGTCATTATCCTTGTTGCCCTTGTCGTGCTCCTTGTGGCATTGGCAGCAATTATCATCATACGGCGACGGGCTAATCGTTCTCCGGCAGACCTGCCCCTCCCCGACGATGTTTTCAGTGCCCAACCCACCGACTACACCGCAAACGCTGACTCTACCCCGCCCCTAGAGGAAGAGAAAAAAGGCTTTGCCGCATTGCCCGCCCCAGCACGCATCGGCATTATCGTGCTGGGGGTCTTGCTGTTGCTCTGCTGCATCGGTCCGCTGATCCTGCAACTGGTCTTCGGTGGTGTTGCGGGCGTTGCGGGCTTGTTCGGTCCGCCCGAACCCACCCCCCAACCCACGACACTTCAGGTCATTCGGGCGGGGCTGGCAAACGAAAACGAGATCAGCGTACTGGTGGAAGCCAACAATGTGCCCGATGGTACGACCGTAACCGCCCAGTTACTCGAATCGGGGGAGCCGTTCGAGTGGTTTACCGCCGAGAGCAACACAGGGAGCGTGAACAATGGTAGCGTCACGCTCAACCTCGAACGCGACCCAGACGCATCACCGGCACAAGAAGGCGTATCACATCAGGTTGTCGTGAGTGCCGACATTGACGGCGAGCCGCTGTCGAGTGCCCCCGAAGACCTCAACATCCCCACCATGTTTGCCGCCGCGTTCTATGGGCGCGAAGAAGTGGCTGCGGAACCAACCGCCGTACCCGAAGACGAAGACGACGAGGGCGAACAGCCCCCCCCGCCACCCGAACCCACGCCAGAGCCGCAACC
>CAZNQP010000115.1:0-6170 GCA_964575355.1 uncultured Chloroflexaceae bacterium | reverse complement strand
GCGCTGGGTTACTCTTTTCGTTGTGGGTCAGTGGCGCGTCTACGGTGCTGTCGGCGGCACTCGCGTTGCTCATCCTGCTGCTGTTCGACAATGGCGAGACGGGCGGTTGGCTCGTCGGTGCGCTCAACCTCAACCTTGCGTTCCCGCATCTGGTGTGGGCGGTGGCGTGGTTGCTGCTGCTGTCGCAGAGTGGCTGGCTGGCACGGCTGGCGGCATCGCTCGGCTGGATTGACCTGCCCGCTGAGTTTCCCATTCTGGTGCGCGACGAGTATGGCATTGGTATCATCCTCGCCTACGTCACGAAAGAAGTGCCCTTTCTGCTGCTGCTGATGCTGGGCGTGCTCGGTGGGCAACCCCCCACCTACTGGCAGGTTGCCACCACGCTCGGTGCGGGGCGGTGGCGGCGGTTGCGCTATGTCACGTTGCCGCTGGTGTTGCCCGCACTGCTGGCGGGGTCATTGCTGGTGTTTGCCTTCATCTTTGGTGCCTACGAACTGCCCGCCGTGCTGGGCGTGTCGTTCCCGCGTATGCTGGCGGTGCTTGCGCTCGACTTCTTCCGCAACGCCGACCTTGCCAACCGCGCGGGCGGCATGGCGATTGGCGTGCTTATGGCACTCGTGGTGGTGGCAGTCGCGGTGGGCGGGTGGCTCCTGCTGCGCCGCCACCTCGCCCCCGACGAAACGGTATGAAGTACCTCGCGCTGCTGCTCAAGCTCGGGCTGGTTGTGCTGTTGCTGGCACCGCCGCTGGTGCTGGTGGGGTATGCTTTTGCGCGGCAGTGGTTTTTTCCGCAACTGCTGCCCGCACAGTGGACGCTCGCAACGTGGCAACGCCAACTGACCAACCCACAGCTTGGTACTGCCCTGCTGAATAGTGTGCTGGTAGGTGCCCTGAGCACGGGGCTGTCGCTGCTGGTGGCGTACCCGGCGGGGCGTGTCATGGGGCTATATCGCTTCCCCGGCAGGGGCGTAGTTGCGCTGCTGCTGCTGCTGCCCACTGTTGTGCCCGCGATTGCGGCGGGCATCGGGCTGAACATTCTGTTTTTACGGCTAGGGCTGGCGGGCACACTGTTTGGGGTTGCGCTGGTACACCTCATCCCGGTGCTGCCCTATACGGTGTTCGCGCTGGCGGCGGTGTTTGTGCGGTATGACGTGCAGTATGAGCAGCAGGCAACCGTGCTGGGGGCGGGGCGGGTGCAGGTGTTGCTGCGCGTCACGCTCCCCCTGATCGCGCCGGGGTTGCTGGTGGCGGCACTGTTTGCGTTTCTGGTGTCGTGGAGCCAGTACCTGCTGTCGTTGCTGATTGGTGGCGGGCAGGTCATCACGTTGCCGATGCTCTTGTTTACGGCAGTGTCGGGGGGCAACAACGCCAGCACCGCGGTGATCGCGCTGATTTTCGCGTTACTGCCCGCGCTGAGTATCCTGCTCGTGGGGCGGTATCTTGGCACGGTGGCAACCCACGCGGCAGGTGGCGGGGGGCAGCGGTGAGTTGCCTCGCACTGTGCAAGGTCACGCGCCGCTTCACGCGCGATGCCGCGCCAGTGGTCGCGGACGTATCGCTCACGGTGCAGCCGGGCGAACTAGTCGCGTTGCTCGGTCCGTCGGGGGTGGGCAAGTCCACGTTGCTGAAGATGATCGCAGGGATCGAGCACCCCGACAGCGGCGACATTGTGCTGGATGGGCAGAGCCTGCTGCCTGTCCCGGCGCACCAGCGTAGCGTCACACTGATGTTTCAACAGCCCTACCTCTTCCCGTTCATGCGCGTGGGCGAGAATGTCGCGTTTGGCTTGCGGATGCAACGCCAGCCCAAGCAGGCAATCGCGGCGGCGGTAGCTGATGCCCTCGCACTGGTGGAGCTAGCGGGCTTCGAGCGTCGCCGCCCCGCTGACCTGTCGGGCGGTGAGCAGCAGCGTGTCGCGCTGGCGCGGGCACTGGTGACGCGCCCACGGGTGTTGCTGCTTGACGAGCCGCTAAGTAGCCTCGACACGGCGGTGCGGCACACGCTGCAAGAGGCAATCCGCCGCATCCAGCGTGACCTGCACCTGACGACCATGCTGGTGACGCACGACCTGCAAGAAGCCTTGACCATGGCAGACCGGATTGCATTACTGCAAGAGGGTGGTACACTAGAAGTGTGTGCAACGCCAACGGAGTTATACTTGCGCCCGCCCACGGTTGCAGCAGCACGTTTTATGGGCGTTTCGGCGTTCTTCGCTGGCGAACCTACCAGTGACGGTTTCCGCTTAGCCAATGGTGTGTGGGTGTCGTGTGCTGCTCCGCCATTAGCAGGCGCGACTGTACTGCTTGCTATCCGCCCCGAACACCTGCGGCTGGTGCCTGCGGCAGCCGAAAACACGTTGCCTGCGACGGTGCGCGGGGTGGTCTATCGGGGCGAAGCCAGCGATATTGATGTCGAGACGGCGGTGGGTGTGCTGCGGGTGCGGCATCCGGGCTTGTCAGGGCAATGGCAGCCGGGGGTGACGGGCTACGTGCAGCTACCCGCCGCGCATGTGTTTTATGTGACGACCACCAGCCCACCGCGTGCTTCTGTCTAAGCAGCAGGGAGGAACAACCATGTCACGGATACGTGCTGTGACACAACGACGGTTGGAGTATCGCGCCCGCCTGAACGATATTTATCGGCGACGGCAACGCCAGATATGGATGCGTATGCGGAACGCACCGGTTGAGCACCCCGGCGAACAAGCCGCGCATCCCGGTGAACAAGCCACGCACCCCCGTGAGCACGCCGCGCACCCCCCCGCCAATGACGAACGGGAACCCACCAGCTAAGCCCTAGCGTGGCTCATCGTCGCCGTGCGGGTCGAGGTCGCGCCATGTCCGTTGCTGCACAACCGCCAGTATCGTGCTCCTGCCCACCTTGTAGGCGCGGGCAAGCGCACTCAGCGTCCCCCGTTTGCCCTTGCGTTCGGCATAGGTCGCACGGATTGCGCGTACCTGCGCGGCGGTAAGCCGTGCCGTTGGCGGCGGGGTACGCTCGTCGGGGCGATACGCCCACACCTCTTCGACGTGGCGTGGGCGCGGTAGGGCGTGGGGCATAGCGGCATCGGGGTCATAGTCGGGTGGGGCGGGTGGTGCCCCGGCAGCAGCGCGGCGGCGTTCATCGTGGGCGTGTGCCAGCGCACGCTCGATCTGGGTGAGCCGCCGCCGGATAGCGTGTTGGGCATCGGCGGGGGTGTGCCGCAGGTAGCCGGTGAGTGCCTGCGACTCGCTTGTTAAGGCGACAATGCGCTGGGCTGCGAGCGTGTGCCGGATGCGATGTTCGTGCGACTGCATGGTGTCACCTCGTTACGTCGTCTGGCTATCGCTACTAGTGTGCTGTTGCAGTTCGTGCAGGGCAGCAAGCGCACGCCCCTGTTCACTTGCGGCATCTGCCAACATCACCAGCGCAAGCTCTGGGTTGGCGTAGATGCGGCGGCGTGCCTCATCGAGTTGGTGCGATGCCGCCTGAAGCGACTGTGTTACCTGCTGAAGGGTCGGTTGTTGCGGAACCATAGGTTGCACTCCTCTGTTGCTGGCGGGTGGTGTACTTCATTAGTTCAACATGCCGCATCACCGACTCGCCTAGTTGCCATAAAATGATGGGCGCACCAGCAGCAATAAACGACCGCCAGATAGCCCCCTCGTATGCCTGCCACGAAATACCGTTGTGATTGGCTTGCAGGCTACGCCGTGCTGCCACTGCCACCGGGACGAGGGCGATCAAGACACCCCCTGCTACCTCTGCCCATGTGTGATCAGGCTTGATCGTCGGGTATTTGCGTTCGAGCAAGGCGAGCAACGCGGCATACCCTGACGAAGCGGCGAAAACCTGCGCCGGGATGGTCAGTTGCAGCTGTTCTTCCGTCTGGGTCACGGTTGATACATGTTCCATTGTGAGGTTCCTTTCCGGGTGCTTAACAGGTCACTAGATAGATACGACTAACCGTAGTATACACTATAACGCAGTGCGCTGGGGTGCGTGCGTATCCTGTTTGTGTCACCACCAGTTTCCCACTCTGGGCGTTGCCCCCACAAGCACTATAGAGCACGCCGCGCCGGATGACCAGCCATGAACGATTACAGGATGCTAACGGATACCTGACGGACGACTGGGCGCACGCAAGCTCAGGGTAGGGTAGGAGACCCGTGGTACACTGAAACAGAAAGATCGCGATAGTGAAGATTGACAGGAGCACCGTGAATACTTCCGCAGCACTGCTTGCATTAGGGACGGCTCTGCCCCCATACCGGCTTGAACAGGACTTTGTACGGCGGTGGATGGTCGAGGCATATGCTGCACAGCCCGCATTAGCGCGTTGGGTGGATACGCTCTACAAGCGGTCAGGCATTGAGACCCGCTACACCTGCCTGCCTGACGGTGGTGGCTCGCCTGCGATGTCGCGCTATGCCCCGCTGCACGACCCCGCCGACGTGCCCGGCACTGCCGAGCGTATGCTGACCTACGAGCGTGAGGCAACGGCTGTTGGGGTGGCGGCGGCGTGCAACGCGCTTGCCGATGCCTGCACGCCCGCCATGCCCACCCCCGCAGCCGTCGCGGAGAGCATCACCCACCTGATCGTCGTAAGCTGTACAGGCTTCTTCGCGCCGGGTCTCGACCAGCAGATTGCGCGGCAGGTGGGCTTGCGCCCCACGGTGCAGCGTACCATCATTGGTTTTATGGGGTGCGCCGCCGCGTTCAATGCGTTACGGCTCGCTGACGCGATTGTGCGCGGGCAACCCGATGCGCGGGTGATGATCGTGTGCGCCGAGTTGTGCTCAATCCACATCCAGCCCGGCAGCGACCGCCTCAACATTATCGTGGCGGCACTGTTCTGCGATGGTGCGGCGGCGTGCATTGTGGGGCGACCCGATGCTTCGCAGCAACGCGACTGGTTTGCACTCGCAAACTTCCACACGCACCTCAAACCTGAAACCGAGTCGTTTATGGTCTGGCGTATCGGCGATGTCGGCTTTACGCTGCAACTGTCGGCACAGGTGCCGGACTCGTTGGCTGAGGTTGCGCCTGATGGTTTGCAGACGCTACTGGGCACACCTGACCCCGACCTCGCGTTCTGGGCAGTTCACCCCGGTGGCAAGGCGATCCTCGACCGCCTCGAAAGCGTGTTGCAGCTGGATAGCGAGGCGACGCTTGCCTCACGCACGGTGCTGCGCGACTATGGCAACATGTCGTCGCCCACCATCCTGTTTGTGCTAGACGAGCACCGCCGCCGGTTGCGGGCTGCCACGCCCGATACGGGCGGCACCCCACAGCCGGGGGTCGCTATGGCATTCGGTCCGGGGTTGGTGACGGAGATGGCGCATATGATCTATTGTACAGGTGAGCGTGCTACAATGTAGGCGGCGGGTGACGGCTGTGGTGGGTGACGGCTGTGGTGGGTGACGGCTGTGGTGGGTGACGGCTGAGGAATGCGCCATGAACGACACGTATGACGAGCCATGGAAAGAAGCCATTGATACACTCTTCCCCGACTTCATTGCCTTCTTTCTCCCCGTTGCCCACGCTGCAATTGACTGGCAGCGCGGCTATGAACCGTTGCCGACCGTCCTTGAGCAGATTGTCGCCCGCAACCCGCACGGTGGGCAGGCGGTAGACCGCCTTGTCAAGGTGTGGCGTAGCGACGGTAGCCCGGCGGCGGTCTATCTACACGTCGAAGTTCAGAGCCAGCGCGATGGTGGCTTTGCCGAGCGCGTCGCTACCTACCACTGGCGTATTCGGGCGACCCACCCCGACCCGGTGGTGACGCTGGTTGTGTTCGGCGATGAGGATGCCGGATGGCGACCGTCCGACTATACTTCAAGCCTGTGGGGTTGTACCCTGACGCTGACGTACCCGGTGGTCAAGTTGCTCGACTACCGCGACCAACGTGAGGCGTTGCTGGCAGACCGTAATCCGTTCGGGCGCATTGTGCTGGCACACCTTGCCACGCAGCGCACGCGCCACGACCCGCCGACGCGGTTGCAAACCAAGTTGGCGTTGGTGCGCGATATGTATGCTCGCGGCTACGACCGTGCGTACATCATCCAACTGTTTCGCTTCATCAACTGGCTGTTGCAGTTGCCGCCAGAGTTGGAGGACGGATTTTATCAAACCCTGAGAAGCTACGAGGAGGAATACACGATGCCGTATGTCACCTCACTGGAACAAAAC
>CAZNQP010000114.1:0-6551 GCA_964575355.1 uncultured Chloroflexaceae bacterium | reverse complement strand
CATGGTTCGCGCCACGCAGAGGGCGCATCGCCGCGCTGGGTCGCGCGTGTCCCCCTCCGCCGGGTGCTGCTGGCAACGGCAACGTCGCTGGTGGTGCTGGCGTTCTTGCAGTGGGGGGTGCCCGCGCTGGGGGTGCCGCCCTACATTTTGCCCACACCAACTAACGTAGTTGCCAGCCTGTTCAACCTAGAATACCGTTTGTGGTACCACCTTGGCATCACCGCCTTCGAGGGCATCAGTGGCTTGGTGCTGGGTGGGCTGGCGGGCTATTTGCTGGCGGTGCTGTTTGTGCATGTGCCTGTGCTCGAGGATGCTATCTACCCGTGGCTGATCGTGTTTCAGACAATCCCGCTTGTCGCGCTGGCACCGTTGCTCATCATCTGGTTTGGCAACGATCTGCCGCCGCGCATTGCGATGGCGGCAATCTTCGCGTTTTTCCCCGTGTTGATCAACAGCGTGCGCGGGCTACGCGACGTGCAGCCTGCGGCGTTTGACCTGCTGCGCTCGTATGGGGCGGGGCGGCAACACGTTTTCACGGTGCTGCGCCTGCCCGCTAGCCTGCCCTTTCTGCTGACGGGGCTAAAGATTAGTGCAACGCTGGCGATGATCGGCGCGATGGTGGGCGAACTGGCGGGCGCAGATAAGGGGCTGGGCTACGTTATTGTGATCTCGACGTACTACCTTGATACCAGCCGTGCCTTTGCTGCGATTGCCTGTGCATCCGCCATTAGTATTGGGCTATACCTTGTGTTGCTTGTGCTCGAACGGTATGTTGTGTTTTGGCGGCGTACTGCTTGAGCCGTGCTTCTGGAACTGCCAGCGTGGGATGGGTTGCGCTGGCTCTGGAAAGGAACCTCGCCTCATGCGTTTCTTACCTCTTGTGACCCGTGCCCGACATGCGCGCTGGTTGCTGTTACTGGTTGGTATGGTAATGGTGGCGGCGTGTGGTGGTGGCGCGTCGCCGGCTGCCGACAGTCCTGCCGCTAACGATGACGGCACGAGTGCCGCGGGCGACAGCACCGCACTAGAGAAAACCGATATTTCGATGCGCTTTCAGTGGATACCACAGTGGCAGTTTGCGGGCTATATTGTTGCCGAGGCAAACGGCTACTATGACGATGTTGGGCTGAACGTGACCCTCAACGGCGGCGGTCCGGATTTTCCGACCAAGCAACTAGTTGCGAGCGGCTCCGATGACTTTGGTACGTCGTGGGTTGACTCAATGTACCTGTCGGAGCAACGCGGCGTGCCCCTGATGGCATTGGCGACGTTCTTTCAAGATAGCCCTTCGGTGTATATGGTACACGCCGACTCTGGTATCGAAACGCCCGCCGACTTCGCGGGCAAGACGGTGGCGGTCTACTATGGCGGCGGCGAAGAAACCGAGTTTATGGCGATGCTGCGCGAGGTAGGGCTAGACCGCGCAGCGGTCAATGAGGTACCGGGTGAGTTTAGCCTAGAGCCGTTCTTCCAGCGGCGCATTGACGTGCTGCCAGTGTATGCCACTGACCAGCCCAACATTGCCCGTTCGCAGGGCTACGACATACGGCTGATTGATGCCCGCGACTATGGCGTGGTGATGATGGGTGATGTGCTGTTCTCGACGCGCGAGTTTATCGCGCAGCACCCCAACACCACGCGGGCGTTTGTGCAGGCAACACTCCGGGGCTGGAACTGGGCGGCGGACAACCCGGAAGCAGCGGTGGGTATTATTCTAGAGTTCAACCCGGAGCTTGACCGCGACCAGTTGCTCTTTGAGGCAGAGGAGACGATCAAGTTGCTACGCTATGGCGCGGGCGAACGCTGCATCGGTTGGAGTGACCGCACGGCGTGGGAAGCCGAAGAGCAAATGCTGCGCGATCTTGGCATTTTGGAGGAGCCAACCCCCTACGAAGATGTAGCGAACAATACCTACGTCGCGGAGTATTACGATCAACAGGGCATAGACTGCACGGCAAGCGCGGCACAGTAGCGGCGCGGCGTGGGTGATGACGGGTAACGGGGGCGGCACTGGGTTAGGTGCCGCCCCCCGCGTTGTGTTAGGGGTGTTATGGTACGTTCGGCTCAGCGTAGGGCAGAATGCGATCCAGTGCGCGGGTCACGGTGATGTTAGGGTCATAGTACATCTGTGTGGCGGCAACCGTAATGGTAATGCCACTGTAGGGCAGGTACCACATTGCGGTGCGCGTGCCCACCAGTGCGCCTGTGTGCCCGCGCACGATGCCGTGTTCGTGCGGGCGGTCGTTGCCGTCGCGGTATGCCACGCTCATGCGGCTCTGCATCAAGCCTGCGCCGTAGGTCAGGTGGCGCGTGCCCCACGCCCCATGGACGTTGACGAAGCTATACAGTTCGTTCATCATCGCTGGGCTGAGGAGGCGGTTTTGCATCAGGGCTTCGATGAACATGCCCATGTCCTCTACAGTTGAGACCATGCCGCCCGCCGCATACACGATGGTCATGTTGCGCTCAATAGCATTGTACGAGCCGATGTAGCCGTTGGCGCGTCCCGGTACGACTGGCTCGTATGGCTCGAAGGTGGTGTTGCGAAGACCGAGTGGCTCGATGATGCGCCAGCGTACTTCGTGGGCGGTGGTGTGCCCTGTTGCCCGTTCGATGAGCATACCCAGCAGCACATAGTTGGTATTGGAATAGTTCCAGTAGCGCGGGTCGCCCGCCGCAAACAGGTTGGGGCGGCGCACGCCAAACTGCACCAGTTCGGCTTCCGTCCAGATGCGCCCCGGATTGTTGGCATACGCAGTGTCGAACGCACCTTCGAGGTAGTTGGGGATGCCGCTGGTATGGTTGAGCAGGTGGCGGATGGTGATGGTATCGCCGCGTGGCACCACGCCGGGGAGCCAGCGTTCCACGCTATCATCTAGGGTAAGGATGCCCTCTTGTGCCAGTTGCAGCACCACGGTTGCCACAAAGGTTTTGGTGACGCTGGCAACGGCGAAACGGTCGTGTGGTACGAGCGGGATGCTTGCTTGCCACACCGCCTCGCCGCGTGCGCCCATCCATACGCCATAGCCCGGCACATTGACGTACATGGCTACACCGGGTACGCCGGGGTAGTTGGCGAGCGTCCAGTCGAGTACGCCCTCTAGTTCGGCACGCAGTTCGGGCGGCAGTGTGGGGTAGGCTTCGCCCGCACGGGCAAACTCATTCCAGTTGCCGTCGTCGCTCTGGATTTGCAGGCTGGTACTGCCGTCACTTGTCGGGATGAACCGGGCACGTTTGCCAGCAATCCAGCCGCTTTCAAACTGGTAAAGCATGTCCGCCACGGGCAGCATGCGCGATTGGTAGGGGGGGCGTATAAACCAGACTTCGCCGCCGCGCCATTCTATGGTCGTGTTGGGGCTATAGTAGCCGGGGACTGCCTCCACGGGCAACGTCGCTTGTGCAGCGGGCTGGGCGGTCACTGGGCTGAGCATGGGCGGTGCAGCAGTCAGTCCGGGTACGACGGTGACGAGCAGTATGCTGATGCCCAGCACGAGCAACCCGCGCACCGTCTGCAAACGCCGTAGGAATGCGTTCATCCGCATTGTTGTTTCTCCTGTCAGGTTGGGTACTATCGCGTGTTATCTTACCACACAAACTACCGCTGGTTGCCGATGTGCGGGGTGTGGGGTACAATACGCGGCAATAGGTTGTTATGCCAATTTACGCTGTCATTCACACTATCATTCACGCTATCAAACGTAGGAAAGTAGGAACTATGCCACGTTGTTTGCATATTGTCATCTTGTGTGGTCTGCTGGCACCACTGGTTGCGCTTGCCATCCCGACGGGTGCGTCGGTGGTGCATGCGCAGCAAACGTCCACCGACCCCACCCCGATTGCGGTGCCCTTCCGGGCATTCTACTGGCAGACGCAGGGCTACCGCACATTGGGGCGCATTGTGTCTGAGCCGGTCGAGATGAACGGTATGACCATGCAATATTTTGAGAAGGGGCGACTAGAAGACCACCGCGCTACTGCTCCTACGCCGGATTGGGCGTTTGGCTTTGGGCGGCTGGTAGCAGATATGATGGAACGTGCGCCGGAACAGGTCATCAGTGGTACGCCGCTGCGCTATGGCGATCTGCTTGGTTATACCGAGCCGACTCCCGCCCCGCCGGGCTTCGGTGGGGGCGTAGCTGTGGGCGGCGACAACGTGTTTATTCCGTCAGATGCCGCGCTGTCGCCCGCCCCCGGTTATCTGGTGCCGCGCCGCTTCTGGGACTATCTCAACCGCGCCGATCTGTTCCCCGGTGGGTGGCTGCACGATGCAGGCTTGCCCATGACCAGTGCCTTTGCGGTAGATGTGGACGGTCGCCCGGTACAGTTTCAGGCGTTCGAGCGTACGCTCCTGACCTATGATGCCAGCAAGCCCACCGAATGGCAGGTGGAGCGGGCGAATGTCGGCACCGATGCGATGCTGGCGATGGAGCAGGAGCCGCTCAACGTCGAGGCTACGCCGCCGCGCTATTTCTTCCCGGTGCAGAATGCTGACTGTGGCTACGGTCCTGACCACCATACCTACCCGGCAACCGACATTTTCTGCCCGACTGGCAGCACACTGGTTGCTACGACGAGTGGTATCATTGACTGGATTACCCGTACTGACAACTGGGATCCGGCAACCAACCTCCCGGATGACCGGGGCGGCTTGTCGCTTGCTATCATTGGCGATGACGGGTTGCGCTATTATGGCTCGCACATGGAGAGCATCGCGCCTGAACTGGAGGTGGGTACCCGCGTGACTGCGGGGCAGTACATCGGGACGCTGGGGATTACGGGCAATGCGCGTTTCACGCCGCCCCACCTGCATTATGGTATTTCGTACCCCACCACGCCCGATGACACACTAGTGCGGCGGGGTGTCATTCCGCCATACACCTATTTGCGTGCGTGGGAGCGGGGCGAGAATATCACGCCGGGGACGGGGATGTCGCCGTTGCCGGTGCCACCTATTGTGACGACGGGTAGCGCGGAAGCGGAAAACCCGGCGTACATTGACCCGGAGCAGTTGCCGCTGTTCCCCACTGCCACGCTGGATGGGTTGTTCGACCGGGCAGGCGGTACGTATGGCACCATCATCTACGATATTCCGACGGCGAGTGTGGTGTATAGCCGCAACGCCGACACGGTTTTCTCAGCCGCGAGTACGATTAAGGTGCCGATTGCGGTGACGATTTATCGGCTGGCAGCGCAGGGTGCGCTCGACTTGAACGCGCTGCTGACGTTGCAAGCGAGCGATGTGGTGGGCGGTACTGGGGTGTTGCAGGGGCAGCCGGTTGGGTCGCAGTACCCGGTGCGCGAACTGGTGCGCCTAATGCTGGCGGAGTCGGACAACACGGCTACCAACATGCTGTTACGTTACATTGGCGGTTTTGCCCCTGTCAATACCCTGCTGGCAGAGATTGGCGCGGGCGGCTCGGTGGTGCAGCGCGAAATGATGGACTTTGCGTCGTTGCAGGCGGGGCGCGACAACCTGACGACCCCCACTGATATGCTGCGTGTGCTGCTGCTGCTGACCGCCGATGGTGTGTTGGATGGCTCTGCTCGTGTCGAACTGTTGTCTGCGTTGCAGCAGACGAGCGACCGCCAGAAAATCCCCGCGTTGTTGCCTGCTGGGGCGGTGGTGCAGCACAAGATTGGTACGCTGGGTGGTGTCGAGCACGATGTGGGGCTGGTGCAGACGCACAATGGGCGGCGGTATGCTGCTGTGTTCTTCAGCAGTGACCTGCCAAGCAATGCGGCGGGCATTGCCACGATTGCCGAGGCATCGCGCATCGTCTACGAATACGAGCAGACCCTTGCGCTGCCCTAGTGACAAATAGGGCGGCATCTGGTACAATCTGCGCGTAGTCTTCGTGATGAGGGCTACGTTTCCTCTCTATAAGCCTCATTGCTTCACTTGCGCGGGTGCTTTCACGGGCGGGTCGCATAGTTGGTCTAGTGCGCGGCACTGGAAATGCCGTAGGGTGTAACACATCCTCGTGGGTTCGAATCCCACCCCGCCCGCCACGCCCGCCACGCCCGCCGCGTTGTGAATTCCGGTATAACTTCGGAATAAACTGACATTCCAGCCTAACTTCGGAAAAATTCCTGCCCCTGCGGGGGCTTTTTGCATGTATTCCAGCCTAACTCCGGAATATTCCAATGTAAAGTCGGAAAAACTCCGCAGGTCAATCCAACATAACTGCGGAAAAATTTCCCGACAGCACGTGTATTCCAATGTAAAGTCGGAAAAACTCCGCAGGTCATTTGTTTCACCGCAGATATTCTGCAATACCTCCGCAAATATTCTGCAAGACCATGATTTTATGGCTTTCTGATGGGTAATGCAGTAAGTTATCATGGACGGTCATCCTGTGGGGATAGCACGAGATTTCTCCGCAAATATTCTGCAAGACCATATCCAAACGCGTCAAAACATCTCGCTTGGGGAATGGAGCAGATGTGGTTGTCAGACAAGCTCGCAACACGTCAATCTTTCAATCGTGAGTCCGGTTTGCCAGCATACACCAATAATGCTTCATGAACAACTACGAGGTTCGCGTTACCCA
>CAZNQP010000113.1:5776-6963 GCA_964575355.1 uncultured Chloroflexaceae bacterium | reverse complement strand
AGCCTGCGCCCGACCCCGCCCCGGTGGAGCCTGCGCCCGACCCCGCCCCGGTGGAGCCTGCGCCGCAGCCGCAGCCGAGCGGTCCGGCTTCGTGTGAAAACCGCCCCGATCCCGGAGCAGCAACGAACTTCCCGATCCAGATTGTCGGCGTTGACAAGGTTAACGAAGTGGTGACGCTACGGAATGTGAGTGATCAGGCAGTGAGTTTGGACGGATGGCTCATGTGTAGTCTCTTGGGTAATCAGACCCATACGGGCATCGGCGGGACTATAGGTGCAGGCGCAACACAGGACTACCGGTACGCGGGTGTCGGGAATATCTGGAGCAATGAAGAAGATGATGATGGCGCACTGTACGACTCGACGGGTCGTCTTGTCAGTTACTGGAACGATTGAACTGCACATGGCATTGTCCATGCACGGGGTGCTGCGGCTATCCTGTGCGTTGTGCAGGCTGACATGTGGCACAATGGAAACGTGACACACTGGAAACAGCTATCGAGGGTGATACTCAACAAAGGAGAGCGACGATGTATACAGTTCACGGACGGTTCAACGGGCGATATGTCGAATTGGAAGAGAATGCCCCCCTTGAGGGGGAGGGTAGCGTGCTGGTGACGTTCCTTGAGGGGGGCCTCGAAACGTCGGCGGCTCGTGAACGGCGGCTGGGGCACTTCGGTGACACGTTGCGCCCGCCGCACGTCTATGGCGAAGAACTCAAGCGGCAGATGATCAAGCAGTACCGCCGCTTCACCGTCGGTGCCGTGATGACGCGCGATGTCCAGACGATCTTGCCATCGGCGAGTGTGTCGGGGGCGTTGCAGGTGATGCGCCAGAAGGGGATTACCAGCATTCTGGTAGAACCGACTGGGCAAAGTTCGTGGGGCATTATGACGATGCGGGATGTGCTCAAGCATATTGTGGCGAGCAGCCGTTCGCCAGAAGACGTGTCGGTTGGTGACATTGCCTCGAAACAGCTGGTTACGCTGCCGCCCGATGCCACGCTGCGCGAATGCGCTCAGTTGATGGTAGACCGGGGCGTGCGCCGCATTATCGTGGTCGAGAACGACAAGCCGAGCGGCATCATCAGCGACACCGATATTTTTCAGGTGGTCGAAGAACGGGGCTGGGGCAACGAACAGTAGCCCGCCACAGTCGCCGGTAACAGACTGGCGGCACGGGTGCCGC
>CAZNQP010000113.1:0-5676 GCA_964575355.1 uncultured Chloroflexaceae bacterium | reverse complement strand
CTGGCGGCACGGGTGCCGCAATGGAATGGAAACGGGCGGGGAGCGGTGGCTCCTCGCCCGTTCTTCGCCTGTTGTGGCTACCTGCGGGTGTGCGCGGTGGGTGCTTAGTGGCGCATGTGTGAAATGATAGCGTCCGCGAACTCGGAGGTCTTCACCTGCCGCGCGCCTTGCATCTGGCGGGCGAAGTCGTAGGTGACGGTTTTTGCCGCGATAGCCCGCTCTAGCCCCTGAATGATTAGGTCGGCGGCTTCTGTCCAGCCTAGGTAGCGCAGCATCATGTCGCCACTGAGGATGACGCTGGACGGGTTGACTTTATCCTGATTGGCATACTTGGGGGCGGTGCCGTGGGTTGCCTCGAAGATGGCGTGCCCAGTGATGTAGTTGATGTTGCCGCCGGGGGCGATGCCAATGCCGCCCACCTGTGCCGCCAGCGCGTCGCTCAGGTAGTCACCGTTGAGGTTGAGCGTGGCGATCACATCGAACTCGCGCGGGCGGGTGAGCACCTGCTGGAGCGTGATGTCGGCAATCGCGTCCTTCACCAAGATGCGCCCGGATGCGAGTGCCGCTTGCTGCTCGGCGTTGGCTTCGTCCTCGCCGCGTGCAGCTTTGGTGCGCTCCCACTGTGCCCACGTATATACATAGTCGGCATAGGCGCGTTCGGCAAGTTCGTAGCCCCAGTCGCGGAATGCCCCCTCGGTATACTTCATGATGTTGCCCTTATGCACGAACGTCACACTCTGGCGGCGGTGCTCGATAGCATATTGGATGGCGGCACCGATCAGTCGTTCGGTACCGATGCGGCTTACCGGCTTGATGCCCAGCCCCACTTCGACACTGCCGGACGCGTTGGGGTCAATCTGCTGCAAAAACTGGTTGACACGCTCGGTGCTGCCGAAGCGGACTTTCTGGAAGTCGTCGGGGAACTCGGTGCGGAGGAATTCGAGGATACGGCGTGCCTGCGGTGATCCAGCGCGGTAGTCAATACCAGCATAGATGTCTTCCGTGTTTTCGCGGAAGATGACCATATCAACGTGGTCGGGGTGGCGGACGGGCGATGGCACGCCCGCGAAGTGGCGCACCGGGCGCATACAGACGTACAGGTCAAGCATCTGCCGGAGCGCGACGTTCAGGCTTCGGATGCCCTTGCCAATGGGGGTTGTAAGCGGACCCTTGATGCCAATGAGGTACTGGTTGAAGGTATCCACGGTCTGTTGCGGCAGCCAGTCCCCCGTAATCTGGAAGGCTTTTTCGCCTGCAAGTACTTCCATCCACGCGATCTTGCGTTGCCCACCGTACGCATGTTCAACGGCAGCATCGAAGACCCGTACACTTGCCCGCCAGATGTCCGGTCCCGTACCGTCGCCCTCAACGAACGGGATGATCGGGTTGTCGGGTACTGTCAGGCGACTCTGCTTAATTGAGATCGCCTCACCATCAGGGACACGATAGGCGGTATCAGTCATCAGTTTCTCCTCTGGCTCAATGCTCTTATGCTAAACTGGGCTGTATTATACCACCTCCGCCCGCCATGCTGTGCCGTGCCGCTCCACGCTGCGTTTTGCTGTGGTATGCCGCGGCATGCATGCCGGGGGGCAGAGGTATCGCCAGCGGGTGTGCAACGGGCGTGCGCTGGTTGCACAGGGGGCGCGGTGGGCAGGCAGTCAGCGTGTGGCAGTGCGTGGCAGTGCGTGGCAGTGTGTAAATGATAGCGTTTCACGATTATTTTCATACCGTTTGGGGTGCTTTTCTTGTGCATGGGGGCGACATGTTGCGGACAGCGTACTGGTTGGGGGCGCGGCGACACCGAAATAATCGTGTGGAAAGTGGGCACACACCGGGCAAGGTCTGTACAAAAGGGTGACGGTTTTGCTTTGGCGAAGAGATGTTTGAGGTTTCACTATTTCGCACAGATAATAGATACTTTTTTTGACAGTTTTGTCCGATTTTATTTTGACATGTATTTGATTTTCGGTATAATTGAAGCTAAGCACACAAGTCGCTACCCGGAGAGAGGATTTCGGAACCATGCTGGCAAGTTATGTCCCTGTCCTGCTGATGTTTCTGTTTGCGGGATTCATCGCGGTGTTTGTGATCACCGCCTCGTCCATCCTTGGGCCGCGCAATTCGAGCACCCGTAAGCTCAGTCCGTATGAGTCGGGGATGACCCCGATTGGTCAGGCGATCCGGCGGTTCCCGGTCAAGTTTTACGTCGTGGCTATGTTGTTCATCCTCTTCGATGTGGAAGCCATCTTCTTCTTCCCCTACGCGCTCGTGTTCCGCGACCTTGGGGTGTATGGGTTGGCGGCGATGGGCGTTTTTGTCCTGTTGCTCCTCGCAGGTTTTGCCTATGAATGGAAGAAGGGGGCACTGAAGTGGGAATAGAAGAAAAAGCAGGCAACCTCGGTGTTGTCACAACATTGCTTGACTCGGCGGTTAATTGGGGGCGTACCAACGCGATGTGGCCCATGACCTTTGGTCTGGCGTGCTGCGCGATTGAGATGATGTCGTCGCAGTCGAGCTACTACGACCTCTCGCGGTTTGGTATGGAAATCAACCGCCCGTCGCCACGGCAAGCCGACCTACTGATTGTGTCGGGACGGCTGTCGCGCAAGATGGCACCTGTCGTGCGTCGCCTGTATGACCAGATGAGCGACCCCAAGTGGGTCATTGCGATGGGTGACTGTGCATCGTGTGGCGGTGTCTTCAACAACTACGCGATTGTGCAGGGGGTAGACGAAGTGGTGCCAGTGGACGTGTTTGTCGCTGGGTGCCCGCCGCGCCCCGAAGCCCTGATTGACGGCATCATTATGCTGCACGACAAAGTATGGAAAGAGAAGCTGGCTGGTGTGAAAGAGCACGACCACACCCCGATCAGCGTTCCGAGTGGTGGGCTGGTGCAGGTGCGCTAGCGCGTAGCCCACGCACCCACAGCACGGGTTGGGTGGGCGGTGTTGCTACGGCAGGGATGCAAGCTAAGAAGCACAGGTGTGCCACGCGCGATGCGTTGCACCTACACGAGAGCACGCAAGTGACTACGCCACGGTAGCCATTTCCGGCGCAGCAAAAGGGTACCTACACATGAATAATCAGACGGTAGAACAGCGTGTACGTGCCGCTTTTCCGGCGGCGGTGTTGCACGCCCACGAATATGTTGGCGACCTGAGTTTGCAGATTGCGCCCGACGCATTGCTCGCGGTTGCCCAGTTTTTGCGCGACGACCCCGACCTCCGTTATACCTTTCTTGATAACCTGTGTGGTGTGGATTATCTAGGACGCGACCCGCGTTTCGAGGTGGTCTATCACCTGCTGTCCCTCGAGACCTATCACCGTGTCTGCCTGAAGGTTGGGGTGCCGGAAGACAACCCCACCGTGCCAAGCGTCACTGGGCTATGGATCACGGCAAACTATCAGGAGCGCGAAGCCTACGATATGTTCGGCATCATCTTCGAGGGGCACCCCGCGCTGGAGCGCATCTTGATGCCGGATGACTGGGAAGGTCATCCGCAGCGTAAGGACGTGCCGCTTGGCTATGAAGAAGTTGCCTTCACCTTCAACCAAGAGCAGATTTACGCCCACAAGCCATTCGCCCGCGAGTAAGTCAACAGACCGGGAGGGGATTATGACCATTACGACGACGAGACTCAATGTGCCATCGCCCAGCCAGTTGATCGGGGCAGCCGAACGGGGCGAAACGGACAACATGATCCTGAATATGGGTCCTCACCACCCCAGCACCCACGGCGTGCTGCGCCTCGTCGTCGAGTTGGATGGCGAGACGGTGGTGGATGTCGCGCCAGACATGGGCTTCTTGCACACAGGCATCGAGAAGACGATGGAGACCAAGACGTACCAGAAGGCGGTTGTGCTGACTGACCGTATGGACTACCTTGCACCGCTCTCGAATAACCTGTGCTACGTGCTTGCCGTCGAGAAGCTGGTGCAGTGCGAAATACCCGAACGGGCACAGGTCGGGCGGGTGTTGCTCACCGAACTCACGCGCATTGGCTCGCACCTTGTTTGGCTGGGCACGCACGCCCTCGACCTTGCCGCGATGAGTGTGTTCTTGTATACCTTCCGCGAGCGGGAGCAAATCCTCGATATTTTCGAGTTGGTCAGCGGTGCCCGCATGATGACAAGCTACTTCCGTGTGGGTGGGCTGGCGTATGACCTGCCGTCCGACTTCGTGCCTACGGTAGAGGCATTTCTGGGGATCATCTACGACCGCGTGAACGAGTATGAAGACCTGCTGACCAACAACCCGCTGTGGTGGGAGCGCACCGTTGGGGTGGGTGTCATCTCTGCCGACGATGCGATTGCCTTCGGCTTGTCGGGCGCGAACCTCCGTGCCACGGGGGTGCCGCTCGATATACGCAAGATGCAGCCCTACAGTGGCTACGAGCAGTACGACTTTGAGGTGCCGGTTGGTGCGAAGGGCGACATCTACGACCGCTATATGATCCGGATTGCTGAGATGCGCCAGAGTGCGCGGATTGTCGAGCAAGCCCTCGCGCGCTTGAAGGAAACCGAGCCGGGTACCCACATGACCCCGGATCGGAAGATTGCGCCGCCGCCCAAGAGCGAAATTACGCACAGCATGGAGTCGCTGATTCACCACTTCAAACTGTGGACGGAGGGCTTTAAGGTGCCGCGTGGCGATGCCTACCACACGATTGAGTCACCGCGTGGCGTACACGGGTGCTACATTGTCAGCGACGGTGGACCGAAGCCGTACCGTGTCCACTTCCGCCCGCCCTCCTTCATCAACCTGCAAGCGTTGCCACACATGGCACGCGGCGGGCTAGTCGCTGACCTCGTTGCCCTGATCGCCAGCCTTGACCCAGTGCTGGGCGAGGTAGACCGCTAGGCGCGGGCGGGCGCATGCCACACTGTCGCAGACTGAGAACGACACGCGAGCAATGAACGTGAGAAGCGCAAGTAGAGGAAAAACGCATGAGTTTGCTGGAACATCACGGCGCAGAAATTGAACGCATCCGGGCGAGGTATGCTGACCGGCGCAGTGCATTGCTGCCGGTTTTGTACATCGCGCAAGACACCTACGGCACGCTGACGGGCGACGCTATCCGTGAGGTTGCTGAGGTACTTGATCTGCCGCCCACCGATGTGTTCGAGGTGGTTGGTTTCTACACGCTGTTCTATGAGATGCCACTGGGCAAGTGGGTGGTGCAGGTCTGCGATGACGTGCCGTGCTGCTACCTCGGTGCCGAAGACCTCATCGAGCGGTTGCAGGCTACGCTGAATGCCCAGTTGGAGCGACCGACTGCGGACGGCATGTTCTTGTTGCAGCGCGTGAAGTGTCTGGCGGCGTGCGACCGTGCGCCAGTGGTGCAGGCAAACCTCAGTTTCTTCTATGATGTGACCGCCGACCGTGCCGATGCCTTGATTAATTTTTTGCGCGAGCACGCCGATACCGCACAGGCGAACAGTGTATCTGGTCACTATGCCGAAGACTATGAGCCGGGCGATGATGGTACCTTCCGCCAGATTGTCCGTGACATGGGCGACATGCCCGCCCGCGTCACTGTTGCACCGCCGCACGGGGCGGACGGAGCGCACGGAGCGAACGGGGCGCACGGAGCGGAGGATGGCACGCACGGGGCAGACGGGGCGCACGGAGGGAACAGAGCGGACGAGACAGCCACCAGTTAGAAACCAGTG
>CAZNQP010000112.1:1462-6991 GCA_964575355.1 uncultured Chloroflexaceae bacterium | reverse complement strand
ACACTTACAACAAACTACACGTCTAAGTTCTCCACCTGCGTCGCGTGTGTCTGGATGAACTTCTTGCGCGGGGCAACCATATCGCCCATCAGCATGGTGAAGGTCTCATCGGCGCGTTGCGCGTCCTCAATCGTCACCTGCAACACCACGCGGTTTTCGGGGTTCATGGTCGTTGTCCACAACTGTTCTGGGTTCATCTCGCCCAG
This sequence comes from uncultured Chloroflexaceae bacterium, assembly GCA_964575355.1. GTDB lineage: Bacteria > Chloroflexota > Chloroflexia > Chloroflexales > Chloroflexaceae > CAZNQP01. The sequence continues at coordinate 6,785 of CAZNQP010000112.1, read as the reverse complement.
CCCCTTATAGCGTTGCAGATCAACTTTGGTGTTCTCTGCCAATTCCGCGATATATGCTTCCTTCTCGGCATCACTGTAGACATAGCGATGGGTCTTGCCGTGGCTGATGCGATAGAGCGGCGGCTGGGCAATGTAGAGGTGCCCCTCGGCTATCAGCGGGCGCATGTGGCGGAAAAAGAAGGTGAGCAGCAACGTGCGGATATGGCTACCATCCACGTCGGCATCGGTCATCAGCAAGATACGGTGATAGCGCAACTTCTCGTGGGTGAACTGGTCGCCCACAGCAGCCCCAATCGCGGTAATCAGGGCTTTGACTTCGGTGTTCGAGAGCATCTTGTCGAGGCGGCTCTTCTCCACGTTCAGGATTTTGCCGCGCAACGGCAGGATCGCCTGAAAGCGGCGGTCGCGTCCCTGCTTCGCGCTCCCGCCTGCACTGTCGCCCTCGACAATATACAGTTCGCAGCGTTCTGGGTTGGTGTCCGAACAGTCTGCCAGCTTACCCGGCAGGGCAAACCCGTCCATCGCACTCTTGCGGGCGGTCTCGCGCACCTTCTGCACTGCCAGTCGCGTGCGCGCGGCGGCAATCGTTTTTTCGATAATGCGGCGGGCATCCGATGGGTTCTCGTCGAGCCAGTGCGCCAACGCATCGCCCATTACGGTTGCCACCGCACTCGATGCCTCTGGGCTGACCAACTTCTCTTTCGTCTGCGAGCTGAATTGCGGGTCTTCCAGCTTCACGCTAATCACGGCGGTCAAGCCCTCGCGCACGTCGTCGCCGGTCAAGTTTGCCTCATTGTCCTTCAGCAGGTTCTTGCTGCGGGCGTAGCTGTTGACAATGCGCGTCAAGGCAGTGCGGAAGCCCGTCAGGTGCGAGCCGCCGTCCATGTTGTTGATATTGTTGGCGAAGGCATAGATCGAGTCGCTGTCGTAGCTACTCGTATACTGCATTGCTACCTCGACCATCACCCCGTCGGTCGTGCGCTCGACATAAAACGGTTTGCGGTGCAACACCTGCCGGTCGCGGTTGAGGTGGCGCACATACGACACAATGCCGCCCTCGAAGTAAAAGTTGGTTTCGCGCTGGTCGCGTTCGTCCACAAACTTGAAGCGTAGCCCCTTGGTGAGGTACGCCATCTCGCGGAAGCGTTGTGCCAACGTCGCAAAGCGGTAGTCAATGCCGTTCGGCAGGTCGTTGCGAAAGATGCGGGTATCGGGCAGAAACGTTATTTGGGTGCCGGTATCCTCGGCGGTGCCAATCGGCTTGACTTCACCGTCTGGGCGACCCGTGGTGTAGGTCTGCTGCCACAGCGTACCGCCCCGGCGCACCTCGGCACGCATCCACTCTGACAACGCATTGACCACCGACAGCCCCACGCCGTGCAAGCCCGACGACACCTTGTAGCCGCCTTGGTTAAACTTGCCGCCGCCGTGGAGCTTGGTTGTCGCTAGCTCTAGCCCCGAAATCTGCTCTTTGGGGTGGATGTCTACCGGAATGCCGCGCCCATTGTCCCAGATAGTCACAGAGCAATCGGGGTGAATGGTAATCCGGATTGCGTCGGCATAGCCCGCCATTGCCTCATCTACCGAGTTGTCCACGACCTCGCGGATCATGTGGTGCAAGCCGTGAATGTCAGTGGGACCAATATACATGCCGGGGCGTTTGCGAACGGCTTCTAGCCCTTCCAATACGCTCATGTGGCTGGCATTGTAGGCATCGTTGGGCTGCTGCGTTTGTGTCATAGCTCTTTGCTCCTGCAAACTGTAGCATATATGCTTTGCGCGGGGCGCACCAGCACGGAGCGGCGGGCACCACCAAAGCGATCAAGCAGACAGGCAGACCGTCAGCGACCAGCGGCGGTGCTGCCCATGCCTCCCTGCGCGCGTTCTACCTCAGGTGTGTTTTGCGGGTGGTGACCATGCATTGTGTTTGGGCGTTGTGTCTGGGAATGGATGATCGTGCAGCCACCTACACAGTTCACCTTTTTATTATACCACACGCAAGGGCTAGAAGACGGGTGGGCAAAACATGGGTTCGTGTACCCACAAGCCGCAACGCCGTGGCTACCGCCACACCTGATGTTATAATGCCTGCACAATCTCTGGTACCGCCCTCGGCGTATGGCAATAATCACGGTCGCAACGGTGCCGACCGCAAGCTAGGGGCAGGTCACGAAACAACCGCGAGAGGAATGCTATGGAGCAGTCACTGCGAGAACAGGTGCTCAGTCAGGTAGACGAGCACGCGATAGCCTTTGTTAATCTCCAATTCACCGATATTCTTGGTATCGTCAAGACGGTCAGTATCCCGGCAGGCGAACTGGGCAGTGCGATAGACCGGGGGGTTTGGTTTGATGGCTCGTCCATCGAAGGCTTCGCCCGCGTCGCCGAAAGCGATATGTACCTTGTGCCCGATCTCACCACGTTTCACCCCATCCCGTGGGATCAGGCACCGGGCAGCGCAACCGCACGGGTGTTTTGTCAGGTGTATACCACCCATGGGCAACCGTTTGCGGGCGACCCGCGCTATGTGCTGTCGCGGGTCTTGCAGCAAGCCGCCGACATGGGCTATCAGTACATCGTTGGTCCCGAACTAGAGTTTTTTCTGTTTTACCCCGACAAACGGAACGTGCCTACGCCCAACCCGCACGACGCGGGCGGCTACTTCGACCTGTCCACCGACGAGGGCAGCATGGTGCGCCGCGAGATGGTGCAGGCGTTGCAGGGCATCGGGGTACGGGTTGGGTCGAGCCACCACGAGGTGGCGCACGGGCAGCACGAAATAGACTTGCACTACAGCGAGGCGTTGCAAGCCGCCGACAATACCGTCACCTGCCGCCTGACGCTCAAGGCGATTGCCCGTCAGCACGGGCTATTCGCGTCGTTCATGCCCAAGCCGATAGCGGGCATCAATGGGAACGGCATGCACCTGCATCAGAACTTGGTGGACATCGCGACGGGGCAGAACGTCTTCTATGACGAACGCGACCCCTACGGGTTGTCGCAGGTTGCCCAGCACTTCATTGCTGGGTTGCTGGCGCATGCCCCCGGCATGATCGCCATTCTTGCGCCGCTCGTCAACAGCTACAAGCGGCTCGTCCCCGGCTACGAAGCTCCCGTGTACTTGAGTTGGGGGCACACCAACCGCTCGGCTCTGGTGCGCGTACCGCGCGTCAGCGAGGGACAGGGCGCGACGACGCGCGTCGAACTGCGTTGCCCAGACACCGCGTGCAACCCCTACCTTGCGTTCGCGGTCATTCTGGCAGCTGGGCTAGACGGCATCCGGCAGGAGCTACCGCTTGCCGAAGCCGCCGAGGAAGACCTCTTCCACGTTGACCCGCGTGCGCTGGGGCTGGAAGCCCTGCCCGACTCGCTCGGCGCAGCCCTCGATGCCTTGCAGCACGACGAGGTTATTCAAGAGGCACTCGGCGCACACGTCTATGAACGCTTTGTGGATGCCAAGCGGCAGGAATGGACCAGCTACCGTAGCTACGTCTCCGAGTGGGAGATTGCACGCTACTTGCCCATGTATTAGCGGCGACATACCCCGCGCCCCGCATGGTAGGCGGTGTTCCTGCTACTGGCAGTCGTGGGTGGGCGATTTGTGCATTTTGCGTGATTGACGTACAATGTGCCGTGCAGCAATGGTGCTGCTGCCCTGCCCACCCCGTCTGTGGGCTAAATAGCTAGATAAGTCTAGCTGTTTTTTGTACACTCACACCCTAGTCATCCCCACGCTTGCTTGATACGATAATGAATAGTGCCAACTTTTTCCGTGTGCCAATTCTGGTCTTGTCTAGGAACCGAGTATGTTCCATAGTGAAGGAGGCAATCTACAATGACGATGGACGCAAAAGCTGTGCTCGAAATGATCCAAGCGAACGACATCAAAATGGTTGATTTTCGTTTCATTGACGTTCCCGGTACGTGGCAGCACTTCAGTGTGCCCTCCCCGATGGTTGATGATGGTGTGTTTGAAGATGGTCTCGGGTTTGACGGCTCGTCGGTGCGCGGCTTTCAGGTGATCAACGAGAGCGACATGCTGCTCTTCCCAGACGCAACGACCGCTTTTATTGACCCCACGCTGGAAGTTCCCACGTTGGTTATGATCTGTGACGTGCGCGACCCGATCACGGGGAGCGACTATTCGCGTGACCCGCGCTATGTTGCCCGCAAAGCCGAAGCCTATCTGAAAGAAACTGGCTACGGCGACCAAGCATTCTTCGGTCCGGAAGCCGAGTTCTTCATCTTCTCGGAAGCCCGCTATAGTGTGGGCACCAACGAGTCGCACTATTTTGTGGACAGTGAAGAAGCGTGGTGGAACAGCGGGCAGATGGGTGGCATGGGTACCCAGATTCCGCCCAAGCGCGGCTACTTCCCCTGCCCGCCCGCCGATACCCAGCAAGACCTGCGGAGCCGCATCGCGCTCAACCTGATGGAGATTGGCATCAAGGTTGAATTGCAGCACCACGAAGTGGCAACGGCGGGGCAGGCTGAAATTGACCTGCGCTTCGACTCGATGCTGAAGATGGCAGACATCATCACGAAGTACAAGTACATTGTGAAGCAGACCTGCCGCATGTATGGCTACACGGCAACCTTTATGCCCAAGCCGTTGTTTGGCGACAACGGGAGCGGGATGCACACCCACCAGAGCCTCTGGAAGGACGGCGAGCCAACCTTCTTCGATGAAGTCAACTACGCGGGGCTATCGGAAAACGCCAAGTACTACATCGGTGGGTTGCTGGCACACGCCTCCGCCATCCTCGCCTTCGCCGCACCGACGACCAACAGCTACAAGCGGTTGGTGCCCGGCTTCGAAGCCCCCGTCAACCTCGTGTACTCGCAGCGTAACCGCTCGGCTGCCTGCCGCATCCCGACCTACTCGAACAGCCCCAAAGCCAAGCGCGTCGAGTTCCGTTGCCCGGATGCAACCGCCAACCCCTACCTTGCGTTCTCGGCAATGCTGATGGCTGGGCTGGACGGCATCCAGAACAAGATTGACCCCGGTGCCCCAGTGGATGCTGACCTGTACGAACTGTCGGCAGAAGAACTGTCAGAGATTCGCTCGGTGCCTGCGTCGCTCGGTGAGTCGCTCAAGGCACTCGAAGCAGACCACGAGTTTCTGCTGAAGGGTGGCGTGTTCACCCCTGACCTGATCGAAGCCTACATCAGCTACAAGTACGAAAACGAAGTCATCCCCGTGCAGATGCGCCCGAGCCCGATGGAGTACAGCCTCTACTTCGACGCGTAAGCACCCCCGCACACACAGACGGCACACTGACAGCACGGGCAACCCCCGTGCTGTTGGCGTTGCGGGCACGGT
>CAZNQP010000112.1:0-1362 GCA_964575355.1 uncultured Chloroflexaceae bacterium | reverse complement strand
TTGCGGGCACGGTGGGTGCGGTGCTAGCGTGTCACGAGTGCGCGAGCATCCGTGATCTTCCACTGCGCGACGGCGGCATCATAGGCGAGGGTGAACTGCCACGTTTCGTACAGGCTCCCGGCGGTCAGGGGCGGCATCGTGCCGCTCGGCGGCGGCTCAATAACGGTGCGGTGTTCGCGCACGCGCACGGTGAGCGTCACGCTGCGCCCGTCGGGTGCCCACTGCGGCGCACTAAAGCTATCGAGGCTGTGCCACGTTGCGTAGACCACCCGCCCTGCCTGCTGGTTGGCATAGACGGTCTCGCGGGTTTCGTGCAGCAGGTCGCCCGTGTAATACTGCGCGATTTCGGTACTGAACGTGGGCGGGTAGGCGCGAGTGGTGGCGATGGTTGCCGCCTGCATGCGGTACCAGTCGAGGGCTGTCTGCAAGTCGCCGCGCACGCGGGCGGGGGCACAGTGCGGCGGCGACTTGGCAGTGTCGAGCACGATGGTAGGTTGCCCCGACAGGGGGCGGGGTGTGCCTTGGCTGACGACACACCCCGTTGCGGCGGGGGCTGGGGGCACGCTGCCACACGCCCCCAGCCACACCAGCAGCACGAGCCACAGCCCGCCCCACCCGCAGCGGCACTGCGGCAGTGGGTGCCGCCTGCTAGAAGGGGGCAATGCGGGCGCGGAAGGTGCTGCTGGTGAAAGGGCTAGCATTGTCGGCTGTGTCTATTGCCCGCACCCGCCAGATGTAGCGGCGGTCGCAGGCGACGGTCTCGCGTAGGGTCGTGTCGTCCACAAACTCGTTGAGCAGCAACGCGCCCCGCTCATCCTCAAGTTGTACCTCATATAGCACTGGCTCGCTCGCATCGCTGACGGCTTGCCAGCGCATTTCGACTTCAATCGTGTCGCCACTACAATTGAGTGTGCTGTTGTTCTTTGGTTCGAGCGCAACCGGGGCGGTGGGTGGGGCGTTGTCCTCTGCGCCCGCTGGCGATGTGGTGGGGTTGGGCGTGCTTTCGAGGGCGAGCACCCGGAAGTAGCGCGGTGACGAGAACGCGCCCTGATTGCCCGCACCGTCTTCGGCGCGTACCACCCAGCTATAGTCATCGCCGCAACGCACAGGCGAAATATCCACGCTCGTGTCGCTGGTCGCGTCGCTCACCTCGCGCGGTCCGCGCAGTTGCCACACATAGCGGGCTACCCCGGCGGGGTCGTCTACCGCTTGCCAGCGCAAGATGATCGGCTCGCCACACGCCACAAGCTCCGGCTCGTTGGGGGTGCTCCCCCCGAAGAGCGGCTCCGGCGGCGGCGGGGGCGTAGTGTCCTGCACGGCGGGCGTATCGGTTGGGGGCGGCGGTGCGGGCGTATCGGTTGG
>CAZNQP010000111.1:0-7326 GCA_964575355.1 uncultured Chloroflexaceae bacterium | reverse complement strand
CCACCCCCTAGCGTAGCCGTGCCAGCACGTCGGCTGCCACCGCCTGCCCACTCAGCAACGCCCCGTGAACCGTCGCCGGGTAATCGTGGCGGGTGGCTTCGCCCGCGAAGAACAGCACGTCGCTCACGGGTGCCTCTAGTGCCGTGCGGTCTTCCGGGCTACTGCCCACCGCATAATACGAATACGCGCCAAGCGCATAGGGGTCGCTGTTCCATGCCGTGCGTAGGAAGCCGATGGGGGCGGGGATAGCATCACCGTACAGCGTGCGGAGGGTTGCCATTGCTTCGCCCACAATGTCCGCATCGCTGAAGTCCTCAACGGCGATGCCATAGTCGGCAGCATTGAAGCCCAGCAGCACCGGCGCATTGACGGCAGGTTGCATGTTGACAAACGAAGTCCACCGCCCGCGTTGCGCCGGGTCGGTGGCGTATATCCAGTCGGCATCGGTGTCCCAGAATGCCGTATCGAAGCGCAGATAGAGCTTGTTGAGCACGCCCATCGCCAGCCGCTGGATAGCATCCTGCTTCGGCGACGGCAGGGCGGGGCTAAACGTGATATGGTTTGCCTTCAGCACACCGAGCGGCACCGTGACCACCGCGCAGTCGGCACGGTAGATCGCGTCGCCCGCCGTCACCAGCACGCCATCGGCAGCATAGGCAATGCTGTCCACTGGGGTACCGAGGCGAATATCTAGCCCCTCTGCGAGAGCGGTGGGGAGCCAGTCGTAGCCCGCCGGAAAGAGCACATTGTCACCCGCGAAGCCAGCGTCATCATCGAGCCACCACGCCGAAAGCTGGTCGGCGGAGCCAGCAAACTCATGTTCAATCGTGATGTTGACCATCAGGCTGAGCATCTGCTGCTCGCGCTGGGTCAGCCTGCCGCCCATTGCGCGGAGCGCGTCCGCGATGGCAGCACTGAGCGACATATCGGTGTCGCGGTCTTCGGCGACTGCCGCCGCCGTTGCCATCACCTGCTCGAAGGTAGCATAATACGCATCGAAGTCACGCGCGGACATGCGTGTGCCCGCCGCGTCATACAGCACCAGTTGCTCGTCATCGGTTGCCACACGGGGAATGTTCCGCGCATCTGCCAGCGTGGTCAGGGGGTTGCCGCGCGTGCCCTGTATCCAGCTTGCGCCCATGTCAAGCGGAATGCCGCCCATGCTGCGGTCAGTCCAGACCCGCCCACCAATCCGGTCGCGTGCCTCGATCACCGTCACGGGCACATCGGCAGCGTGCAGGGCTGCCGCCGCCGCGAGACCTGCCACACCCGCACCAATGACGACAACGCGCCCGTTCAGGTGGCGGGCGGGCGGTTCGCCTTGCCCCGATTGGCGCAGACACCCGGTAAGCGCGGCGAGGGGCAGCGCGAGCAACCCCCCGGCAGTCCAGTAGAAGAACGACCTACGGCTCACACGTTCCACGTTGGGGGTACCTTTCCGCTTGGGTTTCTGCCGCATACGCTATGCGTAGCCGTATCGTATCACGGGGCGGTTACAGGTGCCACCGCCGCCCTGCCGCCGCCGCTCCCTTTGCTCCTGTTGCTATCTATCTATGCTACAATAGCCTATGCTACAATAGCGGCGGGGCACACAGACAGCCCCGCCCGACAACCACACCCGATAGGAGCCTGCGCCAGTGACGACGACTGCCAAGCCGATTATGCACGCCGACGAGATGCGCCGTGCCCTCGTTCGCATCGCGCACGAGATAGCCGAGCGCAACGACGGCATTCGTGATGTCGTGCTGGTGGGCATCCGGCGGCGCGGTGTGCCGCTTGCCCAGCGCATCGCCGCCATCCTTGCCGAAAGCGAGGGTGTGCAACTGCCCGTTGGGGTGCTCGATATTACGCTCTACCGCGACGACCTCTCGCGGCTGGCAGTGGCACCGTTGGTGCGCCGCACCGACATCACGCAAGATATTCGTGAGCGGGTGGTCGTGCTGGTAGATGACGTGCTTTACACCGGGCGCACCGCCCGCGCCGCCCTTGACGCGCTGACTGACCTAGGGCGACCCGCCCGCATCCAGCTTGCCGCTTTGATAGACCGGGGGCACCGCGAATTGCCCATCCGCGCCGACTTTGTGGGCAAGAACGTGCCCACCGCGCGGAGCGAAGTGGTTGAGGTGCGCCTGCACGAAGTAGACGGAACCGATGACGAGGTGGTGATTGTGGTGCCACCCACCAACCCGGAGGCTACCACCGATGCCTGAGCCTGCCACTAGCCTGCTGCCGCGCCGCCTGCTGATAGACCTTGACGACATGAGCGCGGATGAAATCAGTACTATCTTGCAGACCGCCGACAGCATGAAAGAAGTGCTAGGGCGCGAGATTAAACAGGTGCCCGCCCTGCGTGGCATCACTGTCTGTAACATGTTCTACGAAGACAGCACGCGCACGCGCATTTCGTTCGAGCTAGCGGCGCGGGCATTGTCTGCTAGTGTGGTCAACTTCAGCGCACGCGGCAGCAGTGTCGAGAAGGGCGAGAGCCTCGCCGACACCGTTCGCACGCTGCAAGCCCTTGGCGCACAGGTGGTGGTGGTGCGCCACCGCGAAGCGGGCGTGCCCTACCTGCTGGCAGAGCACTTCAACGGTGCCATCATCAATGCGGGCGATGGCTGGCATGCCCACCCCACGCAGGCACTGCTTGACCTGTTTACTATCCGCGAGCAACGCGAGAGTTTGCAGGGGTGCCGCGTGCTCATCGTCGGCGATATGCTGCACAGCCGCGTGGTGCGCTCGAACCTGTGGGGGCTGACCACCATGGGCGCGGACGTGACGCTGTGCGGACCGCCCACGCTGCTTGGTCCTGCCCACTATTGGACGAGTACGTGGCAGCGCGTGCGTGTCAGCTATACACTCGATGATGTGTTGCCCGATGCCGATGTGGTGATGGTGCTGCGCCTGCAACGCGAACGCCAGCAAGCCGGGTTGCTGCCGTCGTTGCGCGACTATAGCCGTGCCTATGGGCTGAGTGCGGCACGCATGGCACGCGCCCGCCCCGACGTGCTGGTGTTGCACCCCGGACCAGTCAACGAGGGGCTAGAGATTGACTCGGTGGTTGCTCGCTCGTCCCAATCGCTGATTGAGCAACAAGTGACCAATGGCGTGGCGGTACGCATGGCGTTGCTCTATCATATGGCGACGCACACCGCCGCGTCGTCAGAAGCTGAGAAGCTGAGAAGCTGAGAGGCAAACACCCTATGCGCTACCTCATCCAGAATGGCAGCATCATCAACCCGCCGCAGCGCGTGGCAGCCGTGGGGCACCTGCTGATCGAGGATCAGCGGGTGGCAGCCGTGTATAGCTTGGCAGAGTTGCCGCCCGATCTGCTGACCGCGCCCGATGTTACCGTGATCAATGCCAACGGCTGCATGGTTGCCCCCGGCTTCACCGACCTGCATGTGCATCTGCGTGTGCCCGGCGAAGAGTACAAAGAGACCATTGCCACCGGCACCCACGCTGCCGCGCAGGGTGGCTTTACGACCGTCTGCTGTATGCCCAACACCCAGCCCGCGATAGACCACCCCGCGATTGTGCGCGAAATCCGTAGCCTTGCGCTGTCGGAGGGGTTGGTGCAGGTAGATGTCATCGGGGCGATTTCGCAGGGGCGCGGTGGGGTGACGCTGACCGAAATGGCAGACATGATAGACGTGGGCTGCATCGCGTTCAGCGACGACGGTAGCCCGGTGAGCGACCCGCAACTGATGCGAAACGCGATGGCATACGCCGCCGCGCTTGGTGTGCCCATCATGAGCCACTGCGAGGATACGCGCCTCAACACCGGGTGGGCGATGCACGAGGGCGTGGTCAGTACGCGGCTGGGCTTACCGGGCTACCCCGCCGCCGCCGAAGACAGTATGCTTGCCCGCGATATTGCGCTCGCCGAGGCGACGGGCGCACACCTGCACGTCTGCCATGTCTCGACGGCGGGCGGGGTGGCACTCATCCGCAGTGCCAAAGAGCGCGGCGTTCACGTCACCGCCGAGGTTACGCCGCACCACCTGACGCTCACCGATGCGTGGGTCATGGGGCGCCTCGCGCAGCACGCCCTTGCCCCCATGCCCGCCGCACCCGATGGGCTACGCAGTCCGTCGTGGCTCGACGCGACGCGCCTGCCCCCCTACGACCCGTCCACCCGTGTCAGCCCGCCGCTCCGGTCGGTCGCCGACGTGGAAGCCCTGCTCGTAGGGCTGAACGACGACACGATAGACGCGATTGCCACCGACCACGCGCCCCACGCCGCCGTTAACAAGCAGGTTGAGTATCGCCTTGCCGCCCCCGGCATCAGTGGGCTAGAGACGGCATTGGGGCTGGTGATGACGCTGGTGCATACGGGTGCGCTCGATATGATGCGCGTCGTCGAGAAGCTGACGGAAGGTCCGGCGCGTATCTTGCGCCGTGCGCCGTCGTCGTTGCAGACGGGTGCTACCGCCGACCTCGTGATATTCGACCCAGAAGCGATGTGGACGGTGGATACCGCCGCGTTCGTCTCGAAGGGCAAAAACAGCCCACTGCACGGGCAACAACTGCGCGGGCAGGTCAAGCTGACGATGGTCAACGGCGCGGTGGTTTATCAGCGGGCAGGTTTCGGGGCAGCCGAGCGCACTGCGCCCGCCGCCTACCCATTGGCGGGCATCTTGACGGATGGGGACGATGACGAGGAGGAGCACGCCTAATGGCAGACCTGACCCCGCGCCAGCAACGCGCCGCCGAGACGATTAGCGACAACGAGCGGCTGACCGCTGACCTCAAGGATGATGCTGCCATTGCGTTGCTCGACTGGGCGCGTGCCCACGCCGCACAGGTGGCGGGCGACGCTACCCGCAGCGATGCCCAAGTCGAGGAGGTGGTGCAGGCGATAGCCCGCGCCGTGCGCCACGCCACCAAACATGCCGCCACGGTGGGCGACACGGCGGCACTGGTGGCACTGGCGCAAGCCCGCCTGACTGGGGGGAGCGGGCGCGGCTAGGGCGTGCCCGCTGCAACCGACTGCGTGCGGCTAGGGCGTGCCCGACTGGATGAGCTGTACCCACGCCACGAACGCCACCATAAACGCCCGTACCTGATCGGCGGTCGCTGCGTCGGTCAGGGTGCCGTCGTCGGCAAACTTGTCGCCTGATCGGTTGACGAGCACGTTGGGCATGTTCATGACGTGCATGGGTGCGACCATTTGGCGGAGGTGCAACTGGGCGCGGGCGGTGCCGTAGTAGCCCGTCGAAGCCCCCAGTATGCCGAGCGGCTTGCCAAACAGTGGCGAGTCAGGCGGGCGCGAAAGCCAGTCGAGTACGTTCTTCAGCACCCCCGGCACCGACCAGTTGTATTCGGGCGTGGCGATTATCACGCCGTCGGCTGCCCCCACGGTGGCGCGTAGCCCCTGCACCGCGGGCGGCATACCTTGCTGCTCTACGTCGCCGTTGTACAACGGCACCGAACTAATATCAAGGACGGTCAGGGTCGTGTCGTCTGGGGTTAGCTCGGCAGCGGCGTACAACAGGGCGCGGTTGTACGATTGCTGACGAAGGCTACCAGCGATTCCGACGAGGTGCAGTGTTGCCATGGTTCGCTTCTCCCTTTCTGTGGTTGAGTCTCGGTTTTCCGCAGTGCCACGTATGCGGCGTTGCGTATGCAGCGTCACGTATACAGCATTGCGTACTTAACCCTCACACAACCAAGTCAGCGCAGTGACAAGATGGCGCAGTGGCAAGATGGCGCAGTGGGAGGAGTGGAGGGCGTATTAAGTTTTACTGTGCTGTGCTTTGGTGTATGGTACCAGATAAGTTGTATTTTGTCACCCAAAAGAAGAAAACAGTGTGGTGGGGTGTCAAAGAGGTAATTGCGGGGTGTTCCCCGGTGGGTACACCCCGCGTAGCCAACAGTGCGGTGGGCTAGCTCAGCCCAGAAACCATGACCCGCGCTCGGCAAGCGCAGTATTCAGCGTCGTCTGAATGGTCGTGCGTAGTTGCTCGGTCAGTTCGGTGACGAGCAACGGGTCGTCGGCGGCTTCCGCGCCGTAGCTCGCCGTCTCGACGGGCGGGCAAAAGATGATGCGCCAGCGCGTGGGCAACGGCACCACCCCAAACACACCCAGCCACGGGAAGAACAGCGACACGGGGAAGTAGGGTATCCCGAACAGCTTTGCCAGTGGCGCGAAGTTGCCCAGCATGGGGTAGGTCTCCTCTGCACCAATAATCGCTACTGGGATGATGGGCGCACCCGTTTGCAGCGCGACCTGCACCGCGCCGCCGCGCCCGAAGCGTTCGAGTTGGTAGCGTTGCTGGAAGGGCTTGCCGATGCCGCGTGAGCCTTCGGGGAAGGTGCTTACCAAATGGTCGGCGTTGAGGAGCAGGCGGGCGTTTTCCGGGTTGGCGGGCACCGCGCCCATGGCGGCAAAGATGGGCGCGAGCACGGGCAACTGCCCGAACCAGTCGAGCACGAGGTTGCGGGCGACGCGCTCCGGTTGCGTGGGGTGGTCGAGATAGATGGCGGTTGTGAGCATCACGCCGTCCCACGGTAGTACGCCGCTGTGGTTGGCAACGAGCAGGGCACGCCCATTCGCGGGGACGTGCTCCATGCCGTCGGTCTGGATACGCCACCAGTCGCGGTAGAGGAAGGTGAAGAAGGGTAGCCACACCGCCAGCAGGTCTTCGTCTAGCCCAAACTCGTCCACTGTATAGGTGCCACTGCGCCGCCGTTCGAGCATATTCATCTGGGCGAGCATGGTGCTGCCAAACGCCACGCTGATTTCGCGCCAGAACGCGGGGTTCATCATGGCGGCGGTGGTGGTGCCCGTCTGCTGCAACAGGCGCATGGCGGCGGCACTGGCGGCGGGGGTCGCGCTATATGCAAGCGTTGCTGCCATCAGGCGCAGCATTTCGGCAGCGAGCGTGGTGGCGGCGGCGGGGGCGTTGTCCATGTCGCTGGTGCGGGCGGTCAGTTCGTCTGCCCATTTTTGCAGGGCGGCGGTGGTGCTGGCAATCGAAGGGGTACCCGGCACGTCGCTGGCACGCTCGCTGGCAGGCATCGTTAGCTCGCTGATGCGCGACGGTTGTTTGGTGGGTGCCGCCATGTTCAGTACCGGGATACTTTCCTCTGCTGGTGCTGGCGGGGCGGCTTGCTCGTCAGCCGACGGCACGGGCACCGTTTCGTCCACCAACGCGGCTGCGTCCACGGCGGGGGCGGGTACGTTGTCGGCGAGGTCGGCGGCGGGCAGGTCGGCGGGGGCTATCTCGTCGGTCGGCACGGGCACCGTTTCGTCCACCAACGCGGCTTCATCCACGGCGGGGGCGGGTACGTTGTCGGCGAGGTCGGCGGCGGGCAGGTCGGCGG
>CAZNQP010000110.1:0-7455 GCA_964575355.1 uncultured Chloroflexaceae bacterium | reverse complement strand
TCATCTGCTGGGTGGGGTCTGCCGTGACGTTGCTCGCGACTACCAGTTGTTGCAGCAGTGCCCCGATGCCGGCAGCGACGGCGGCGGCGGGGGCATTCTGGGGGTCGGGGTCGCTCACGCCTGCCAGCAAGCCACCCCACGGTTGCCGCCCCACCAGCATGGGGAGCGCAACAGCCGACGCTGCGTCGGGCAAAATCATCGCTTCGGGGGTGCTGGGCGATAGGGTTTCGAGCAACGGTTGCTGCCCTTCGAGCGCACGCACCAGCAGGCTATTAGCGGTGGTCAAGGGCGGCGGGGGCTGGTCGCCGCCCCACACGAGCGGCTGGAGCACGGTGCCCTTCTTGTGGTAGATAGCACTCCCGACGGCACCCTCGCGGCGCAGTTCGTCGAGTGCCAGCGGGAATACCTCTTCGATGGTCGCCGCAGGCTGGTCGGGGTGATAGTGCTGCAACAGGTTCCGCAGGGCGGGCAGGTCGTGCAGCAACGACAGCAACTTGAGCCGATTGGCTTCGCTGTGGGTTGCCAGTTCATAGGCTACCCGTGCCCAGCGGGTGCTATTGGCGAGGATGTTGCGGGTGGGCGGGGTGGGCGCGGCGTGCTGTTCCATCAGGCTCAAAAGCAGGCGGGCGCGGTTGACGGTGCGTGCGTCGGTGCTTAGGTCGCCCTCGAAGAGGAAGCGGCGTGTGCGCCCGTCACCGTGTGGGTCGGGCTTGATGCGCGTGAGCAGTGCGCCCCAGAAATCGCTACTATCGAAGATAAAGAACCATTCGCGGCTGAGCGGTGACCCGGCAGGCAACGCCACAAACGAAACGCCAGCGATTTCGGGCGGCTCGATGTCGGCTTCGCCGTAGACCGTGATGTGCTTGCAGATGGGGGCGAGGCTGGCGATGCGCCCCTGATGCATCCGGAAGAGCGAGAAGCGCAACGTACCGATGGCGAGGTCGGCAGGGATGCCGTCATCCTGTAGCACCAGTTCGATTTGGCGTGCCAGCACCACCAGCGCGTCGGCGGAGTGCTGGATGCGCTCGTCGGCGGGTAGGTCGCGGACGAGCCGATAGAGCGATGGTGCCGATGTGTGTACGGTTGAAGTTCCGGGTGTACTCATGGTTTCCAACCCCTTTACGCAGGCACGAGGTCTGCACTCGAAGGAACTATACTTAGGAGCGATACTCAGTAGTCATACCTCGTAGTTATACTGACGATGCACGGGGGTACCCGCGTGCAGTGTTGACGAACACGTACCAGCAAGCCGATGTCTGCGTGCCCAGTGACGACGGGCTGACGACGGCTGGGGCACGGGGCAGCTACGCCAACTTCAAGTTTTCCGGGTAGGCAACCGGGTGCTGCTGCAACCCGGCAGTGACCGCCGCGAGTTGTCCGGCATCGTGCGGGGTCGCCAACCCGATAACCCCCGTGCCCCAGTCGGCAATGACGTACATGCCGCCCTGACACGCAAACTGCGCGAGCGCGGGCGGCGCGGTTGTCGTGTGCAGTGCCCGCAGCAATGCCAGCCCGAACGTGACTACGGGCAGGTCGGCGGGCAGGTTGTGGTGGGCAAGCAGCCGCCCATCGGTGCCGAACAGTGCCAACCCCGCAATGGCAGGACAGGCGGACAACACCGCTTGGAGTGCGCCCTGCGGGGGCGCAGGCGGCAACGGCAGGGCTGTCCGGTCATACTCATCGCGTTGGCGGGCACCCTCAAGCAACAGTGCCTCCCACGTCCCAATTGCATCGGCGGGTAGGTCGTCGTCACCCGGCGTATGCAACGCAAAGGTGCCGCTGTCCCACGTCAGCCAGTGATAGACCGCCGCCGCGTCCGTGTAGTCGCCGCACTGTGCGGCAAGCACGGTACCCGCGTCGAGTATCACGCGGGCGGTTTCGCGCCCACGTTGGGCGACCAACTCGACGGTGTGGTACTCCTGTCCGAGGAGCTGGAGTAAGCTGGCGGGGCTAATCAGGTCGAAGGTGCCAGCGAATGTCATACGTCCTCCCGGTGTGGGGTGGTGGCGGTGCCTCAGACTGCCTGACGCACGCGCCCGACCACCTGCGTCATCGCGGCTTTCAGCGTTTCAAAGACCCCCGTACCATTGACGGCGACTGCCTCATAGACGGGGCGTTCGGGTGGCAGGCGAAGCTGGCGGCGCAGTTCCGCGACGGGCAGGGCGTGCGGCAGGTCGCGCTTGTTCAGTTGCACCAGCACCGGGAAGGTGTGCAAGTCATACCCTAACTCAACGAGGTGTTGCTCCATCGTATACCACGACTCGAGGTTATCAGCCATGCGCCCACCCTGCGAGTCGGCGACGAAGACCACGCCGTCGGTGCCCTGCAAGATGAGGCGGCGGCTGGTGGCATAGTAGGTCTGCCCCGGCACGGTGTACAACTTGAACTTGGGCTTCAGGTTGTGGACTTTGCCCACCTCCAGTTGCAAAAAGTCGAAGAAGAGCGTGCGGTCTTGCTGGGTCTTGAGCGAGATCAGCCGCCCACGCATTTTGGCGGGGGTGCGGGCATGGATGAGTTGCAGGTTGGTGGTCTTGCCGCTCAAGGCAGGTCCGTAATACACAATCTTCAGGTTGAGTTCGTTCAGTGCCCAGTTAATAAACATACTGCTACCAGATCGTTTTCAACTGATCATTGAAGACCTGCTCGAAATCATCGCTAATGGCAGGCGGCGGCGGCGACATCTGCACGGTACCCACCACCGCCAGTACGCGCTCGACGGTGCGCTTGAGTGCCAGCCGTGTCCAGCCGAGCGGAATGTCGCGGGCGGTGGCGAGCAGCAACAGCAAGCCTTCGCCCACGCGGGCGATAACCACCGTCTGGTCGTCATGCTCTTGTACCACCAAGTTGCACGCCCGCGAGCCACCGAGCACGCGCCCAATTTCGAGGGTTGCCATCATGTCGCCGGCTGCCAGTGCCGCGACTGTAGCGGTGTCGGTGGTGCCGGTGCTGTCCCACGACACAATGTCTTGCCCGCTAAAATCGGCAAGCACCACAAACCGCACGCCGTTCTGTCGCCCTAGTTGCAGTAAGTCCGTCTGCAAGGTGTTGATCTGGGTGGTGCTGAGTAGCATGCCCTGTTTTGTCATTCATCGCTCCTTCAGGTGTAGCAAGTGTAGCAAGTGTAGCAGGTGTAGCAAGTGTAGGTAGAGTCACGACGACCGACACGCGCGTTGGTCGTTACTCGGCGGGCGGGCGCAGCGCGGGCTAGGCACTGCCATCCTTCCCGAAGATGTCGTCGAGTGTGTTGCTGAACGACTGGGCAAAACCATCGGCAATTTCGTGGCTCCCATCGCCGTTGGCGGTGCAGCCCCGTAAGGTTTCAGCCGTCCGTTTGAGTGCCAGCCAGATAAAGCCGACCCGTGGCTGCACATAGGTTTTTTCGAGAAAGATGGACAGCAGGCGGTCTTGCCCGACATTCACGCTGTATACGTCGAACAGCGTGCCTTCGAGAATGTTGAAGTGTACCGTGTTTTCGTCACCGAGTATCCGCCCCATCTCAACCATATTCACAAAACTGCCAGCAATGAGCGTGACAAGCGACGCAATCTCAAACTCGACGACGTGCCCGTACTGTGCGATGATGTTGCCAAGGTTGTCGGTGCATACCACGAGACTTGCCCGCGTTGCCCGCGAGAGGTCGCGCAGCATGCGGTGCGTGCTGGGTACCTGCTGCGCTGGCTCAAGCTCGGCGGTGGCGGCTTCGTCGGGCAGCAACGTTTCATCGGTTTGGGGCGGCAGCACAATCTTGAGGGCTTCGGCGACCATGCGGGCGAGCAGGTCGGGGCGTACCGGGTGGCGTGCCACCTTTACGCCGAGCCGTACCAGCGGCGCAAGCTGCGCTGAGCGCACATCACTACTATACAACAGAATGACCGGGATTTCGGGGTAAACCTGATAGATGACCTCAACAAACTGGAAGGCAAGTGCTTGCTCTGCCGATGCCGTGACAATCACAAGGTCGCAACTGTTGCCGGTGATGTAGAGCTGTGCCGCCCCCGTCGAGGGGACGTGCCGCACGCTCAACTGCACGGTGCTCAGGTCGGTTCCGGATGCGAGGGCGGGCAGGTAGCGACGGATGGCGTTGGGGTCAGATGCTACGATTAACACATGGTAGGTATCAACGTTCGCGGCGGGGCGAGCGTGGTGGGTGGTGGGTGGGTTTGAGTTATATACTTCTGCGCCATACATCATAGTGTATCTTTCAGGGTGCAACTGCTCTGGCACCCAGCGAGTACCGACACGTAACGGAATATCATGTTTTGATAGGTGTGTCGGGTAGAGCGAGATGTAACAATGTAACAAAGGTAAATAGTATGCTTACTACTTCTATCATACTGTGTAGCGCACGATTTTGGTATGGGGAAAAACCCGCCGCCCTAGAGTCGGTGATGCGTGTCGTGTGTGCAATAGAGCTATAGGTAGCGTATCACGAAGCCCCAGACAGTTGATAGAGCCGTTGGTATGATGGGTTGCATCCCGGTGACAATTCTTTACCGCTTTTTTACCTCGTTTCCGCTCGTTTTTAACGATTTATCTACGACAAACTGTCGTAACGTTGAGATAGTTCTCGCTTGGTTGTGATACGCCCTGCTTCACCCTGCTTTCGCTGACTGTTGCGGTGCTTTCGGCATAGGTGTGCCCCTGCCGTGGGCTATGCCTGCACCGTCGCCTGTGCGGTGGCAACAATTGTGGTTGCGTGTTGCGCGGCAACCCCGCCGAGGTGCTGCTGCAAGGCACTGGTCGCGCTGTCGTTGAGCGTGGCAAGCAGGGCTGGGTTGACAGGGTAGCTCTGCGTTAACGAGAGCAAGTAGCCTGCGAGGTAGGCGGCGTTGTCCTGCGCGATGCTGTCAACGAGGTATGCCACATACCAGCCGACAATGCTGGCTGCCACTTCAGGGTGCGGCAGGTCGCCATAGCTGGCAAGCTGGTGGCTCACCTGCTGCACCAGTGCGTCTTGTGCCTGCTGCACCGCCCGCACGTCGGGTTCGGTATAGTGCAGCCCATTGCTGGCGGCTTCGAGCACGCGGCGGGCTTCGGCGGCGGTGGCGGGGGTTAGTTGGTGGGCACACACCGATGCCAGCAACCACAGCACCTGCTGGACGTGCAGGGTAGTCAAGCCGCGTTGCAGCAAGCTGGCGCGTAGCCATACCAGATGCGCTTCAAGGGCGGTGGTGGTCTCCATGCCCACGGCATCAATCACATAGTCGAGCAGCAGCCAGAACTCGTAGCGTGCCCGTTCGGGGGCGGCACTCTGATAGGCGGCTTGCCACTGCGGGTCGTTCAGCGTACTGTACAGTTCGTTGGCGAGCGTTTCGTGCTGCTTGGCTAGCTCGTGCGCGGCACTGCTGGTGTACTCCAAGCGGTCAATACTCGATTGTAAATAGCGGAAGACCAACCCATGTGCGCCCACCGGCAAGGCTTCGGCACACGCCGTCCACAGACGCGCGTAGATTTCGCGCAGCACACCAGTGGACGACCGATTCGCAATCATCTGTTCGCGGAGCCAGCGCATATGGTCATCAAGGATCATGGGCGAACGATAGCGGATCGCTTTTGCCAGTGCGTCAATATTGCGGTCAAGGGCGTTGATCAGTTCTTCGCGCG
The DNA here is from genome assembly GCA_964575355.1 of uncultured Chloroflexaceae bacterium. Taxonomy (GTDB): domain Bacteria; phylum Chloroflexota; class Chloroflexia; order Chloroflexales; family Chloroflexaceae; genus CAZNQP01. Next base: position 1,851 of record CAZNQP010000110.1, on the reverse strand, counting down.
GGTGCTGGTCGGCACGTTCGTGCCAGAACGGGTTGGCAAGCAAGCCATCAGCGACGCTTTCGACGATGGTCTGTTGCTGTCGTTCGAGGGCACGGGCAGTGTCGAGGTAATGTAGGGGCTGGGCTGGGGCTTGCCCCCCCGCACGACTCCAGTTCTGGTCGTCTGCATACCCAAACATCCAATCCATGAGGTATTCCTTGCTTCTTCCTACCTCGTTCTCATCGGTCGGGCGATACGCGCTCTCAGAGGACACACCGAGGTTGTGTGCGCTCTACCGACAGCCGGGGCGGCAACGGTTGCGACAATCGGGTTGCTCGTGTACCCACACTGGGCTATCCATTGCTTCCCATCGCTTCCTGATGGGAAACGAACCGTGTGAACGCAAGCCGAATTGTCGTAAATGTAATAACATTGTAATAACACTATATAGGTATTGCACAGGGTCAGTCAATGGGGCATGACCCTATTTCCCGCTATGGTTTTCATGGGTATGTGATGCAGACGTGATAATGATGTGCTGTAGTATGATAGTTGGTCGTAGGTTATGGGGGCAAAATGACGATAGAATCGCCCATTTTGGGTCTGAAACGATAAGATTAGGGCATTTACCCATTGCACGACAGGTGTTTTCAGGCAAACATGGTATAATGCCAAAGGCACGTAGGTACGATGCTTTGCTGCAATACTCCGCATATCGTACCGCACCTGCACCGCGCCCCGCGGCGCACCGCACTGGTACAACCGTAAAGACCTACCGCAGAAGGGAGCACAGCATGGCTGTTGAACACATGAACTCGTCGAGTAGTCTGGCTGAAGTCGTAGACCGTATCCTTGACAAGGGTATCGTGATTGATGCTTGGGTGCGTGTATCGCTCGTTGGTATCGAACTGCTGGCTATCGAAGCCCGCGTCGTGATTGCCGGGGTGGACACGTACCTGAAGTACGCCGAGGCAGTTGGTCTGACGGCGAGCCCGCAAGCAATGGCAGCCTGACGCGCGTCTTGCTGAACGCCCCCGTGGTCATGGCAGTATGCCCGCATGGGGGCGTTGCGTTCGGGCGCGGCGTGGTATTCTACGGGTTTTCATCGCTTGTTGGGGGCAGCACCGCGCCGCCCCTGCTCCCGCATCACCGCGCTGGGGGCAGCACAGGTGGATAGATGGAAGGGATGAAGGGAACGTACCATGAGCCTCACTGACGAGATGCAACGACTGACCGCCGAGCTAGAACGGACGCACGCCGACCGCACCGCCGATATTGCCGCCCTGCGTGAGCAGACGCACGCCGACCGTGCCGCCAACCGCGCCGCTCACGCTTACATGGCAAAAGAAACGCTCATTGAACGGCGTGCCTACGTCAACCAGTTGCGCCGCGACATTGCCAGTACGCGCCGCATATTGCAGCAGCAACAGCGCGAACTCGCCGCCGCCCTGCGCGACCAGTTGCAGCACGAGCGTGCCGTACTCGCCGCCGATGTCGCCGAGCAACGGCGCATACTGCAAGACGACCAGCAAGGAGCACGGCAGCAATGGGAACAGTACGTCGCAGCGCGTCGCCGTATGCTCTAGTGGTGGATGACCCACAGCAACGTGACCGTATCCGGGCAGCAGCTTCTGCCCGGATACGTGCGTACCGGGCTGACCACGCCGCCGCCCGCAAAGCATGGGAGACACTCCGCCATAGCCACACGCCCCCACCCACGGCAGCTGCGCCTGCGGCGGCGGTCGTCACGACCCCGCCCGCAACTGCTCCGGTAGGGCGGCGCATCATCCCGGCTACTGGGGCAATCCCGGCAGCCGTCCGGCGTACAGCGACACCCGCGCCGCGCCCCAACGCTGCACCCGCGCCGCGCCC
>CAZNQP010000109.1:0-7457 GCA_964575355.1 uncultured Chloroflexaceae bacterium | reverse complement strand
AGCCGGGGCTTCTTCTTCAGCCGGGGCTTCTTCGGCGGGGGCTTCTTCGGCGGGGGCTTCTTCGGCAGCCGGGGCTTCAGCAGCACCACCACCACATGCAGCAATCACCGGCACCATCAGTGCCAGCACTGCAAGCAGAGCAAGTAGGCGTTTCAGGGACATCTGTCTTTTCTCCTTACGTGATATGCTTCACTTCGATAACATGCGTGGTCATGTATGCAACCCGGCGCAGCAGGATGCCCGCACAAACGAGTTAGCTTGTTGCACAGGTCGTTATGTTCGGCGTAGAACCTACTGTCAGGGGTGTCTACCTGACCTCGCTTTCTGGAAACACAATCAAGAGTATAACGGCAGCATGTTAACTGCGTTCAAGTTTCTGTAAAGAAAAGGTCAAGTGAGTGTTAAGAGTATGTTAAGTTCAGGTATTGCACACCGTATGAGCATGCTTTTCAGCCGTTATACGTCCACGGCAAGCGGGGTTGTTCATGACCGCGCCGCGCGTTTGTTTCATCCCCACCGCGCTGCTTGACCGCACGTTGACCTTACCGCCGCTCGCGCCCTGCTACACGCACTGGCGGCGCAGGCGGTGTGCGTGCGCCGTGACACGCGCGGTGCGCCCGGAGTGCCGCCCTGCCCGCCTGTGTAGGTATAGCACAATCACGCACAATCACGCACTGGGCGGGGCGGCTTGCGCTGCTGCGTGCTTATTCATTGCGTCCATCACGATTTGCAATTGACTTACACGACACTGTTATCTGAAAATATCAGGGCAATACTCATATCTCAGGTGCATAAACTGACAATCACTTGATCTCAATAATGCCCTTTCGCGGCATAACATAACTCGGTATACTGCTTCTATTGCTTGTTTGTATGAGCAAGAGTCGCCGGTTGCACCCGGCACAGCATGAATGTAGGAGGTTATGACCACACATCCACAACCGCAGCAGGCATCATCCAAGAAGCTGGCTTTGCAGATACCCGGACGCACCACATGGCAGGTGGCGCAGCAGGTCGCCATGACGATCATCGCCGCGTCGCTGATTGGGCTGAGCTATGCCCTTCTCTGGATACCCTTTGACCTCGCGGCAGGGGGGGCACCGGGGGTAGCCATTCTGCTCAGCCCGTTCGTGCCGATCCCAGAAGGGGTCATGATTTTCTTGATCAACATTCCCCTGCTCATCATCGGCTTCTACTATATTGGTCGTTGGCAGTTTCTGGGCTTAACGCTGCTGGCGGTTGTGGTTACATCGGCTACAACCGATGCCTTCGCCTACTACCTCCCCAGCTGGATGGGTCAGCGTAGCGTCACCGACGACCCACTGCTGGCGGCGGTCTACGGCGGCATTCTGGCGGGCATTGGCTACGGCTTGATCTACCGCATCGGGGGCACCCCCGGCGGCTCCACGGTGCTGGCTCGCATCCTCCAGAAGTACACGGGGGTGCCGCTCAGTCAGGCGTTCCTCTATATAGATGGGCTGATTGTGTTGGCATCGGTGTTTGTGTTTGGCTGGGAAACGAGCCTGCTCGCCATGCTGGTGCTGTACCTCGTGGGCACCGCCTCTGACTATATGCTCGAAGGACCGAGCCGCATTCGGACGGCAACCATCGTCACCAACCACCCCGAACGGGTGGCACACGCCCTGATGGAGGGGCTGAACAAGAGCGTGTCGCGCTGGGACGTGACGGGCACCTATAGCGGGCACTGGCGTACCATGCTGTTCTGCACGATCTACCGTTCGCAGATGGCAGACCTCAAGTTGCTGCTCAACGCCGCCGACCCCACCGCCTTCGTTACCATTGGCACAGCACATCAGGCGTTCGGCACGCAGTTCCAGCAGTTCCGCGAGCGCATGATGCAGCGTGACCGCATGCAAGCCGCCGACCCCGCCCGTGCCACTGCCGACGCACTGCGGGCAACGCCGCTGGTGCCTGCCGCACCGAGCATCCCGGCGATGGCAACGACTAGCGAACCTGCCTTAGAGGTGGGCACCGTGATCACCGACATTGCCGCGCTTGCTGCCACGGCTGACCCGGTGCTTGAGACCGCTAGCCCGCCTTCAGTAATGTAGCTCACCCTCGGCAGTGTAGCCCGCCCTGCCATGCTCGCCGCGCTCGCTCCGTCTGTCGGGGTGGGCGTGGTTGGCGTGGCAGTGCGGCGGTGTGGCTTGTCAGAGCATCGCACCACGCTGTCGCCCTCATTATTACCCTACACAAAAGACCATTGATTGCACAGTCGGGGTCGTTTGTTTGTTGCCGGGTACCGCCCTTACCTATGACTGATTCCCCTCTATCTTTCACGTACTTGCCGGGCTATACTATGCGAGAAACCACAGTGTTCGTGGACGCGGGGCACGCCGTTGGGGCGTGCCTGTTGCGCTGTGCTAGGGCAGCATCCGGAAGAGGATAGTGGAGAGCTTCGAGCGATAATTCGAGCGATAAAGAGAGAAGGAGTGTTCGGTATGACGAACAATACCAACCTTACACCGACACCACGCAGCACGGCACCGCCGCAGGCAACCTATACCGGGCGGTCGCGGTGGCAACTCGCCCAGCAAGTCGCCTTCACCGTTATTGGGTCGTTCATTAGTGCGCTGGGCTTTGCCCTGTTTCAGATACCCTTCAACCTTGCGGCGGGCGGGTTGGCTGGCATCGGGCTGATTGTCACCGCCCTGACCGGCTTCCCGACGGGGGTATTCATTCTGCTGCTCAATATTCCGCTGCTGATGCTGGGGTTCAAGCACCTTGGTCGCTGGTACTTTGTCGCCCTCACGTCGCTGTCGCTGCTGGTGTTTGCCGTCACCACCGACGCACTGGCAGTGTGGTTGCCCACCATCATTGGCGCACCGACGGTCACGGACGACCCGTTGCTGGCGGCAATCTACGCCGCCATTGTCACGGGCATTGGCTACGGGCTGATCTATCGTGGCGGCGCAAACCCCGGCGGCACTGCCGTGCTCGCGCGGATGGTGCAGAAGTACACTGGTATCCCACTGAGTCAGGTCTTTCTCTACACCGACGGGCTGATTGTGCTGGTGGCGGGGGCACTGTTCGGGTGGGAATCAGCCTTGCTTGCCATGCTGGTGCTGTTCCTCAACGGGCTGGCTTCCGACTATGTGATTGAGGGACCGGGGCGCGTCCGCACTGCCACCATCGTCACCGACCACCCGCAACGGGTGGCGCGTGCCCTGATGGACGGGCTGGGCAAGGGTGTGACGCGCTGGGAGGTGACGGGTAGTTACACTGGGCGTGGGCGTACTATGCTGTTCTGCACGATCTATCGTTCGCAGGTAGCAGACCTGAAGCTGTTGCTGCACGAAGCCGACCCCACCGCCTTCGCCGTGATCGGCGTAGGGCATCAGGCTATCGGGTCGCAGTTCCAGCGGCGCAAAACAACCGCCACCCCGCCCACCCCGGCAGCGCACGCGGTGCCGGAACTCACGCTGGAGACCGCGACCGCCACACAGGTGGGGCAACCGGTCGCCGTGCCGCCTATTCCGTCGGCTGGCTTGCCGACCAGTTGATGATGCCGCCTTCGAGATTGCGGACGTTGGTAAAGCCCGCGTTTTGCAAGATAGCCTGTGCCTGCCCGCTACGGTTGTCGCTGCGACAGTAGACGACAATCTCGGTAGCGGGGTCAAGTTCGTTCAGGCGTTGCGCCAGTTGCCCCAATGGAATCAGTGCGTCGGTGCCGGGGATGGCGGCTTCGGCGTTTTCCCACGGCTCACGCACATCGAGCAAGAAGGGGGCATCGGGGGTTTGCAGGGCAGTTACCAGTTCGGCGGGGCTGATGAGGGGCGACACGGCGGCGGTCGCCCCGTTGCTGGCGGGTGCTGCTGGTGCGGCTGCCGTGCCGCCGCACGCTGCCAGCAGCAGGCTGGCTACCAGCAAGAGGAGGAATCGGTTCATCGTGTCGGGTCTCCTTATTACGTCGCGTGGTCGCGTCGCGTGGTCGCGTCGCTTTGTTCCTGTTGATTGGTCACGTCGCGTGGTCGCGCCGCGTGGTCGCGTCGCTTTGTTCCTGTTGATTGGTAAGACGTGTCACAACCATTATTCATGATAGCGGGTGGTGGGCACAGCGCAAGCCGCAACCGCCCACCGCTCGGTGAAGAAACGACTACCGCGCCGCTATTCGCCCGGCGACTCGGCGTGGCTTTTCTGCCAAGGCCAACGCCCTTCAATTTCCAGCGTCAGCGTCCAGCCAAGGAAGGTACGCACCACCACCAGCAACCCCAGCACCCCCACGCTCACGAAGTTTGGCTCAAGGGCAACTGTCTTGATGATGTCGGCAGCTACGAGGATTTCTAGCCCCAGCAGCAGCGACAAGCCAATGTCTACTTTGTAGCGTTGGTAAGGGTCGCTCATCTGCGCGTCATCGGCGAGCGACCCAGTGCTGCGGCGCACAAAGCGCACGGTTGCCAGCACTACCCCCACCAGAATGACCAGCACCCCGAACGCATCGAAGACAATACCGACCAACTCGAACAACGGTGTGAGGCTCTCAACAGACGCAACCAGTTCTTCAATCATGCGCGTGGGTCTCCTCAAGGTGTGGGCGATGCATATCGTGTGCCCGTTGGATAGCGGCGACGTGCGCCTCGATTACGTCCATTGCCAGCAACGACTCGTTGAACAATTCGAGCAGGGCGAAGCCCAGACACAGGATACCGCCGAACACGATGCCCAGTACGATCAGGTCTGGGGCGACCCCCAAAACCTGTGTGAGTGCTCCGGTAACGCTGGCAAGGATAAACACAAACGCGCTACCGTATAAGCCTAGCAGCGCATTACGAAAGTGGCGTGCCCGCTTTTCGAGCCGCCACAGCAGGGGTATTTCGCCGTCGTCGGCGTGCATCAGCCAGTGGTGCAACTCGTCGTGCAGCGTATTGAAACGCGCCCCCGTCGAGATGACAATACCGGCTACCCCCGGCAATATCAGCAGGGGTGCCAACCAGATAATTTCTTGCACCATGTGTTGTGTGTCCTCCTGAACACTGCCCAGTCCGTACAGGTACAGCATAGCACAGCCATGGGCAATGAACACCGACAACACACGCCACTTACGCGGCGGGAAATTGCTTGCTGCCCTGCTTGGCACTGCCCGCGCCGTAGCGTTGCATCTGCCGCTCGACCATGCGCTGGAAGGTGGCGCGGTCGTCGGAGCGCAGCACGGCTTCGTCGTGTGCCCGCGCGAGCACCACCGGGTAGCCGTTGCCGCGCACGCACTGGTCGTATACGAGCGCGTGGACACGGGCTACCTGTGCCGCGTCGGTGGCAACCCACTGCGGCATCTCAACCCGCGCAACCTCGCGCCCCACGCGCATGTAGAAGAAGTGGATGCGGTGCTCGCCGTACCAGCGGTTTACGCCGCTCAACGAATGAAACAGCATACTGCGCTCGCCCTCGCCCAGCATGGCATGGAGGCTAGCATCGTTGCTGTCGTCGCACACGCGGCACGACGGCACCCGTCCGGCGCGGGTGTCGCTGCACCGCTTGCAGATGGCACCGCGCCCGCCCGCCACGTCTACGTCGGGGCAGTGCATCAGGCGGGCTAGCCCGGTCACTTCGGCTGACGACGTTTTGCTGATGTAGGACGCAACCGGGATGCCTGCCGCCCGTAGCGTGTTGAGTCCGTCGAGGTACGGGTCGAGCAGGCGGGCACGTAGGTCATCGTCGGCACTCTCGAGCCAGAAGCGCAGCAGCGTGCCGTCTTGCAGCACCATGCGCGGCAGGGCGGGCGACGTGCGCGGCGGGGCGGCGGCATCAGCAGTCGTGGCGGCATCGGCGGCGGCGGTCAGCTCGGCAACGTCGCGCCGCGCACTGAGGAAGGTGTCCTCAACATGGTACCGCCACGTCTGGTCGCGGGCAGTGAGGTAGAGGTCGTCTTCGTGGTAATAGAGCGTGGGCACCGAAAAGAGCCGTGCGCTGGGCTGGTCGCCGTAGCGCAGCATTGCCAGCCCAATATTGATGAGGTAGCAGTCGGCAACGCCGTGGCGGTTCATCGCCTCTTGCGACCCGTCGGTGGCGAGCACGCTATAGTCAGGCGGCGCGGGTGGCGGCGGCTGCACCGTCGTGAAGCTCTCGCCGGGAAGCGGGGCGGGGGCTGCCAGTCTCCAGCGGGTCTGGCTGTCTTCCGCGACGCGCCCCCATGCGGCTTCGTCGCCCACGGCGGCGCGGTAGCGACCGCGCACGGCGGCGCGGGTGGCGGCGACTTCATCGAACATGGTACGCTGGTCGTTGCTCATGGCGGCAATCTGGGCGGCAAGGGCGTTCATATCCAGTGGCATGGCGGCTCTCCTCTGGGTGCGTCTCGTTCGTTACGGGTTGCTATGGCTATTGTAAAACGGGCGTTCGCCGCTGTCAATGGCGCGTCATGCGTCTGGCGGGTCGGGCAGTGCGCCCTCGCGGTGCAGCAATGCGTGCTTGCGCGACACGCCCCAGCGATAGCCGCCCAGCCCCCCATCGCGGCGCAGCACGCGGTGGCACGGGATGACCACGGCAAGCGGGTTGGCGGCGCACGCCTGCGCCACCGCCCGCACCGCCAGCGGCTGCCCAATCGCGGCGGCAATGTCGCTGTAAGTGGCGGTGCTGCCCGCTGGGATGCGCTGCAACGCCGCCCACACGCGCTGCTGAAAGGCGGTGCCCTGTATGTCGAGCGGCAGGGCGGGCGTGGCTACGGGGGCAGCGGCGCGGGTGCCGTCTATCGCGGCGACGACCTGTGCCACCAGTGCCCCGAACGCCACGGCGGGGGCGAGTTGCTGCGCCCGTGGGAATAGCGCGTGTAGCTCGTTTTCGAGTGTGGCGGCATCGTCGCCCAGTGCCACACGGCACAGCCCGCGTTCGGTTGCCGCCACCAGCACGTAGCCCAGACTGCACGCCACCACCGCGTACTGGATGGCAGCATCCGCGCCGCCGTTGCGGTAGCTCTGGGCTACCATGCCGGGGGTGTCGGCGTGGTAGTATGCCCCCAGCGACGGGTAGCCCGCGTCATACACCGCGTCGGTGACGCTGGCGGCGTGCGGCAGGGCGGCGTGCAGCCGTTGGCGGCGGTGTGCCTGCGCGTACTGGTGCGGGGTCACGCCCACCAGCCGCTTGAAGAGGCGGTGGAAATGGTAGGGGCTGAGACCCGCCGCCGCCGCCAGTTCGTCGAGCGGGGGCGGCACCGCGGCGGCTGCCAGCGTAGCACACGCCTGCGCCACGAGGTGCTGCTGCACGGCGGCGGGCGGTGGGCTGGCGGGGGCGCAGCGTTTGCACGGGCGATACCCGGCGGCTGCGGCTGCGGCGGGCGTGGCGAAAAATACAACGTTGGCGCGGCGCGGCGTGCGGCTGGCACAGCCGGGGCGACAGTACACGCCCGTCGTCTGCACGGCATACACAAACGCCCCATCATAGCTGGCATCGCGCTGTTGCACCGCCTCCCAGCATTGCGTGTCGTCCAACATACCATCCATCTTCAT
>CAZNQP010000108.1:0-7603 GCA_964575355.1 uncultured Chloroflexaceae bacterium | reverse complement strand
GTGTAGCGGTGCGTGCCATCGGTCAGGGTCACGCGGGTTTCCGGCGGGGTGGGCGACTGGGGCATAGGGTTGCTCCTTACACATGGGTTACGCGCTTGTCACATGGGTTACGTGCTTGAATAGTATAAGAACACGACACGGTCAGGTTAAGTGTATCTGAAGTTTGCATTATATGCAACTAATTGGGTAACAACTGCGTGACAGGGTGTGGCGGTGCCCGTCACGTCGCGCCTATCTATATATAGAGAGGGGCAGGCACCGCGCCCGCCCCCCCGGCACCGTACCCTTACCGAGGCACTGCACCGCGCCCCCCACCACGCCGCCGCCGCCGCGACTGCCGCATCGTTGCCCGCGAGCGCGGCGGCAACCGCCTGCTCTACCTGCGCGAGAAACTCGGCGTGGTCGTAGAAGTGGAAGTTGGGGACGATCATCGGCTTGAGCTTGATGTGACCGCTCACCATGAAGGCAGCATACTCAACAAGCCGGGTCGTGGGAGTCAGACCACGACGTTTGGCGTGGTTGAGCAGTTCCTGCACACTGGCTTTGCTGCTGGTACGCACATGCATGATAGGTGCGAACGGCACCTTGGTCATCAAATCGCAGATAGGTGAGTCACATGGTGTTCCTCCGTGCACGGCACCGTCGCGGGGGGGGGCGGTGAGTGTCATCGCGCCGTGCAAGGCACACGCGGCACTCGCCACTGGTGTGTGAGCGAGCGTGCAGGAGTTGGCGGCGCAGGCACGATGGGTACCTGCACCTGCCCAATGGTAAGGTATATCTATACCGTTTGCTGCTGCGCCAGTAGCGAGCGCGGGCACCGCACGGTCACGCAGGGATCGCCGATGAATGATGCTCAATGATTTTCCACTCGCCATTCACCCGCTTGTAGGCGAACGTGTAGCGAGCAGGAACGCTCTGCATCTTGCCGTCGCGCTCGTGGAAGAACGTGTAATAGCCCGTGTTCAGTGCCACATCACCATAGATGCGAATCTGTGGCTCGGCATAGAACGCATGCAGTTCGGGCAGTTTCAAGAAGTGGTCGAAGTAGTGCTTGACCTGCGCTGGGGTCGTGCGAACGTATGGTGAAATCGTACCAAAGAACACGGCATCATCGGCATACATCGCGGCTACAACTTCTGGGTTGCCTTGGCTAACGTTGGCTAACCACTGCTCGAAGGCTGCAAGCACCGCTTGCTCGTCACTAGTCATTGGTTTTTGCATCGTAGCATGTCCTTTCTGCTCTTTTTGATACATTGTTTCAGTATTTACTAAAAATATACCATACGTGCTGCGGGACTTGTAGGGTAATTCTTCATCGTTGTTTTACGGATACGCCACCGCCAGCCGCTACCGCCGTACCACCGCGCCCTCCATGTCACACGGTTGCCCGCCGCTCGCTACGCTCCTGCTGCCCACCCGCGTGCCTCACACGTTGCGCCCCTTCAATGCCCGGTAGTGATGATGGTAGTGCGCCGCCACGATGCGTTCTGTCGCCTGCCGCGCCCCGGTGATGTTGGGTGCCACCGGACCAATCTCCAGTTCGGCAAGCGCACCCAACACATATAGCCCATCCGCCCAGCATAGCCCCGGCGTAACACGTGGGTAGCCACACGGCGCGACCGGCAACCCTTGGGTAGCGACTGCCGCAGCGAGCCACTGCCCACCGGGGCGGTGGGGCGCAAACCCGGTAGCGAGCACGACCCGATCACTGCTCAATGGCTCCACGCCATCGGCGAGCACCAACCGGATGTGGTGCGCGTCATCGCAGGCAGCGTCGGCAACGGTGGCTTCCACCACCCGCAGTGTCCCCTGCTTGACTGCGCGGCGCACTTGCACGGCAACGCTCGGTGGCACCGAACCACGATGCCGCGCCTGTTGAATCACCGTGCGTCGCTGCCGATAGTCGGGAAGTTGCTGGAAGTCCGCCTGATACTTCGGTCCGATCCAGCCGGGGTCACTATCAAGGTCATGTGTGCGGAGCGCGTGCCGCGTCAGCAGGGTCACGGTGCCGGGTTGTTGCTGCGCGAGCGCAAGTGCCGTCTGGGCTGCCGATATACCGCCCCCGACGACCACCGCGTGCCGCCACGGGGGCAGGTTAGCGCGATTGAAGCCGGGCGCGAAGATATGCTGGATAGGCGCACCCGTGGCGTGTAGGTGCCGTGCCCAGTCGGGCAGAGCGGGTTGCTCCGCCGCGCCCAGTGCCAAGGCGACGTGCTGTGCTGCGATTCTGCCGTGCTCGGTGGCAACGCACCAACCACCGCTAGAGCGGGTCAGCCCCTGCGCCCGTCCCTGCACATGCAGTGTGTCAAGCTGATAGTGTTGCACCACATGGGCAGCGTGGGCATTGAACAGTGCCAGCGACGGGCGGCGGTACGGGTCGCAGAATGACCGGAGGGGCAACCCGGCGGGCGTATTGCCATACCGCACCAGAGCTTCCGGGTGCAGGTCAATATGATGGACTGCCCCCGAACGCAGGTACGTCATGCCAGTATTAGCAGTGCAGGTGTGCCAGCGTGCCAGCAACGCCGGGTGCGGGTCGAGGATACGCACCCGTTCAAGGGGCACCCCCGCCCGCTGCGTCAGCACGACGGCAAGGTGTGTGCCGTGGATACCGCCCCCAATAATCAGCCAGTCAAGCATCGCTCGCCTCACGCATATCGGCAAGCTCCCATGCCCCAAACGGGTCAGGGAGCGTTGCCCACGCCGCCGAACCTGCTTGCATCTCCTCATCCGTCAAGAGGCAGGCATGCATGTGCTGTTCAAACCACGCCTGATCAACATCAATCCCGATGACCACGATTTCTTGCCGCCGGTCCCCGAATGGCTCTTGCCACACAGCGGCGACCTCAGCAACAAGTTCCGGGTCTGCCGCCCATTCGGCACGCGGGGTACTTGCCCACCAGTACCCCCCCGGCTCGACGCGCCCGACACTGCCCGCCTGCGACCAGACACCCACCCAGTCGTGCCGCGACGCAAGCCAGAACATGCCTTTGGAACGCAACACCCCGTCCCACTCGCTATTGAGAAACGCCCAAAACCGCTGGGGGTGCAACGGGCGACGCGCCCGATAGACGAAACTCCCGATGCCATACTCCTCCGTTTCGGGGATGTGCGTGCCCGCCAGTTCTTGTGCCCAGCCGGGAGCCTGCTGCGCGGCTTCCATATCGAACAGCCCCGTATGCAACACCGCATCGAGGGGCACACGTCCGTACGTGCTCCGCACGATGCGGGCGGCGGGGTTCAGATGGCGCAACACCGCTTCTAGGCTGGCAAGCTCGTCGCGCTCCACCATATCAATCTTATTGAGGATAATCACGTTCGCAAACTCGACCTGATCAACGAGCAAGTCAACCAGCGTGCGGTCATCCGCACTGCTCGTGCCCATCTGCCGATCCCGTAGCTCATCGGTCGAGCCAAAGTCAAGCAGAAAGCGGCTTGCATCCACCACCGTCACGAGTGTATCGAGGCGGGCAATCTCACCCAAGCACCGCCCTGCTTCATCGGTAAAGGTGAACGTCGCGGCAATCGGCAATGGCTCGGCGATACCTGTTGCTTCAATCAGCAGATAGTCGAAGCGTCCCGCGCGGGCGAGCGTGCTCACCTCAGCCAGCAGGTCATCGCGCAGGGTGCAGCAGATACAACCATTGCTCAATTCAATCAACGTTTCCTCGGTACGGCTGAGTTGCGCCCCGCCATCGCGCACGAGGGCGGCATCAATGTTCACTTCACTCATATCGTTCACTATCACGGCAACGCGCCGCCCCTCGCGGTTGTGCAAAATGTGATTCAGTAGGGTGGTTTTACCGGCACCCAGAAAGCCGGACAGTACTGTGACAGGCAAATCACTCATGCTCACCTCCTGTGGCGACACCGTCCGGTGTCACCTGCACACGCACAGCGTAGTCTGCGCCTGCCGGGGGTGTCACCCAGAAAGCGGCAAGTTGCACGTGTGCCTCGTCGTGCGCCGGGCTGTCGCGCCACGTCCGCATCGCTGCTTCACTCGCCCAGAAATGCACGATCATCGCGGTGTCCGGCTCTGGTGCCGCCAGCACATACCCCGCCTGCAAGCCCGGCACTGCACGAATCTGTGGTGCCGCGACCTGTTCCCAAGTCGTGATGAACGTGTCACGTTGCCCCGTCTTCAAGGTAATCGTTCGTACGGTCGCATACATAGCAGTCCTCTTTCTCTCCATCTGCGCTGTCTCTCTATCTACTCTCTACCGTTGTCTATCACTGGTGCCGGAGCACCACGCCGCGCAGGCTGCACGCCCCCCACGCACGAGCGGCACCATTACCCTACACATCGTGATCGGTCACCGGGCGGGCTACCTGTGCTGGTGGTGCAGGCATCGGTGCATCGTCGGCGAGACACGCATCGAAATGCTGCGTCAGGGCAGTTGGGTCAAGCGTTGCGGCAAGCCCGATACCAATCAGTTGCGACTGCGGCGGCGTATCGCCCCACGGCTCGCCAAATGTGACATGCACGCGCGTGCCCACCACATGCAGCAGTGCCCGCCGGTCAGGTGCTTCTGCCAGCCACAGCACCCCTTTGATGCGAAACACCGCTGGCGGCACCGCTTTGAGGGCGTGGCGGAGGGGTTGGCGGGCAAACGGGCGATGGCGCACATAGTTCCACGTCCGAAACTGGGTACCGTGGTCGTGGTCGTGGTCGTGGTCGTGCTCGTGCTCGTGCTCGTGCTCGTGGGCGTGGTCGTGGTCGTGGTCGTGGGCGTGGTCGTGGGCGTGCTCGTGGGCGTGCTCGTGGGTAGCGGTTGCTGCCCCCAGCAGCAGTTCGAGCGGCACTTGTGCCTGCACCGCTTCGAGGATACGGGCAAGAGGGACAATGGTGCGCACCCATTTGTGCAGTGCTTGTCGTGTGGGTGCGTCTACCAAATCCATTTTATTCAGGATGACCATATCAGCGACCGTGACCTGCTCGACAATCAGCGAGGTGTAGACCGGTTGCGCCGCGCATTCGGCATACACCTGCTCACCATCCACGACGGCAATAATCGTATCGAGGCGTACAAAAGGGCGAAGTTCTGACAGCAGAAAGGTTTCTGCCACTGCCCACGGGTCCGAAATCCCACTCGCCTCAATGATGAGCCGCTGCGGGGGGTCGGGGTGCTGCACAATGCCTAGCGCGGTGACCAGCAGGTCATCGCGGATAGTGCAGCAGATACAGCCATTGGTCAGGCTCACCGCATCTTCGGATACGCCCACCACCAGTTGACTGTCAACGTTGATGCTACCAAAGTCGTTTACCAGCACGGCAACGCGCTCGCCCGTGTGGTTGTGCAAAATGTGATTCAGCAGGGTGGTTTTCCCAGCACCCAGAAAGCCAGTCAAGATAGTAACCGGGATGGGCGGCATGACGGATTCGGCAGTATCCATGGCAGGTTCCTTCATCTCAGCAAGCGGTACCAACGTGCTGGGTGGCACCACTTTCATGATACACTGTATCAACAATGAGTATGAGTGTAACAGGTGGCGGTGGGCTTGTCAAGGTGCGTGGGGAGACGTTGACCGCCCCACGGTGTACCGCACGTTCGAATGGCTCCGGCGCACCGGCTGGATCGGGCGCATCCACCGTGACGGAGCCACGCACCCGTATGCCCGCATAGTGCCGGGGCATTATCATCACGCGGTCTGCACTGCCTACGGTCTGATGCTGATGCTGGAACTGACACCGACTTGCCCCGCTTGACGGTCATACTTTATCACGATATACTTGCAAAGCATTTCACACTTAAAACTGGTAAAACCGGCAGGGTGGTCTATGCGAGCAGACAGGTACGTGCGTTGGTTCTGGCGCACGCTGGCGCAGAGAAACCGCATGCAACAGGTACTTGCTGCTTGCGTGTGTGGGGTTGTTGTTGCGCTGCCCCTTGCCTGCATTCTGCATTGCTATTGGCTACGCTCTTTCACGCCACCGAACATTGTAGCCAGTAGCATCGCTGGTGTGCCGATCTCCATCTGCCACACACCTGATACACCGCACGCCCCGCCGCCGCTCGATCCGTCGCTACTTCAGCGACTCGCTGAGTCGGTCACGCGTGCATCTCGATATAAACCACCTCCACGGGTCGTTGCGCTCCTGCCACCCGGCAAGCTCCAACGGCTGTCCGACCAGACTAGTCTGAAGCCACCTACGCCCCCGCCGCGCTTCATCTCCTGCTGATTGACGCTGGATATAACCATATCGGTTGTTTGCCGTGGCAGGCTTGCGGTTGGCAAGCTCTGCGGAGCAGTTCTACTTTCTACAGCTAGAGACAAGGAGCGAAAGCGATGAAGCGTCTACATCTGACGATTGCGGTTGCGGTGGTGTTCGGTATCTTGGTGGGATGGATTGGGAGCCTGACGGTGGTCATGCCCGCTGCGGCACCGCAGGTAGCGTTGGCACAGGAGGAGGCAGAACCCGCCACGGCTCAGGGTGGGTTGCTGGTGAACATCACGACGGACGACACGTGGAGTGCGAATATGGCACTGAGTCTGGCGACTACGGCGCGTGAGCAGGGCGTGGAACCGGTGATCGTCTTCCTGAACGTGCGGGGGGTCTACTTGGCGGAGCGCGAACGCCTGCCCGCCACGGAAGGCAACAGCGAATTGAACATCCACGAACGGCTGCAAGCATTCGTTGCGGCAGGTGGACAAGTGATCGCCTGCCCCGGTTGCTCGCGTGAGGCGGGGCTAACCCAAGAGGACTACATCGAGGGGGTGACGCTCGGTGAGCCGGGGGGCATCGTTCCTTTCGTGACTGACCCAGCGATCAACGTCATTTCGTACTGATATGCAGACCGGGAGCAGAGCGATGTATCTTAGTATTAGACGTGCATGCCGGCTGATGGTAGCCTGTGTGCTCCTCCTCCTAGTCGCCTGTAGTGCGCCTCCCGCCGCCGAGGAGCCTGCCCGCGACATACCAACGACGGAGCAACCGACTGTCGCGGAAGCCGCGCCCGCGACAGAGGAGGCACCTGCCGCTGTGCAGGAAACACCCGCGACAGGAGCAGAGGAAGCCGCGCCAGAACCAACCGCCAGCGATGAGGTTGCGGCTCAGGGTGGGTTGCTGGTGAACATCACGACGGACAACACGTGGAGTGCGAATATGGCACTGAGTCTGGCGACTACGGCGCGTGAGCAGGGCGTGGAACCGGTGATCGTCTTCCTGAACGTGCGGGGGGTCTACTTGGCGGAGCGCGAACGCCTGCCCGCCACGGAAGGCAACAGCGAATTGAACATCCACGAACGGCTGCAAGCATTCGTTGCGGCAGGTGGACAAGTGATCGCCTGCCCCGGTTGCTCGCGTGAGGCGGGGCTAACCCAAGAGGACTACATCGAGGGGGTGACGCTCGGTGAGCCGGGGGGCATCGTTCCTTTCGTGACTGACCCGACCATCACGGTTGTGTCATACACCGGACGCAGCGGGCGCGAGTAATCGGCTGTTGTGTGTGCTGCCGCTGCTGCGTGTTGGTAGCGGCAGCACCGCGCCCGCCCGCCGTGTGCCGCCGCGCCCGTGGTGTCGCACTGGGCGGAGCGTCCGCCGCTCCTACTGTACCGGCACGCCATGCGCGGCGTGCCGCCCCGCCGCGTGGGTGAGCGCATA
>CAZNQP010000107.1:3547-7694 GCA_964575355.1 uncultured Chloroflexaceae bacterium | reverse complement strand
GGGGGACACGCGCGACCCAGCGCGGCGATGCGCCCTCTGCGTGGCGCGAACCATGCCGTTCAGTGGCAATCTGTGGCTGTGTTAGCTGGTCGTGTGTCATAGATACCCCCTACCGCACTGCGCGACAATATCCATAGTAGTATAACACCGCCCAATCTCTTGTGAGGTGCCGAATGTACGGTATACTGGGGTCAAGTTCGCGCCTGCTACCGCAATGAACAACAACGCACCGCAACGAAAGGAACGACACAACCGATGCTCGATGGGCAACTCCTCCCGTTTCTGCTGGCAGTCACCGTCTTGACGATCACCCCCGGCTCCGATACGATGCTCGTGTTTCGCAGCGTCCTCACGCGCGGGCAAGTTGCTGGGCTACTGACGACGCTCGGCATCTGTAGCGGGCTGTTTGTGCATGCCACCCTATCGGCACTGGGGCTATCGGTCATCCTGCTACATTCGGCGTTCGCCTACAGTGTCGTGAAGTGGGTGGGCGCGGGCTATCTCGTCTACCTCGGCGCGACCACGCTCTGGCACGCCCGCCGCCTGCCTGCGGTTGCACGCAACGCCACGACGCACGATACCGGCACCCCGCGCGAACACCGCACGGTCGTGCAGTCGTTCGCAGAGGGTGCCCTGAACAATATCCTCAACCCCAAGCCCGCTATCTTTTACCTCGCGTTCTTGCCCCAGTTTATCGCCCCTAGCGACCCCGTGGTCTTGATGTCGTTTACCCTGACTGCCATCCACTTTGTCATCAGCGTGGTGTGGCTGTCGCTCCTCGTGGTGCTGCTGGGGCGCGTCGGCGGCTGGCTCACCAACCCACGGGTACGCCAGTGGCTGGAACGGGCGACGGGGGTGGTGCTAGTTGGACTGGGGCTGCACCTCGCGCTGGACAGTCACAGCTGATGTGGTCGCTGCATCGGTGGGCACAGACAAACGCACGCCACGGAGCCGCAACGAATTGGTCACGACAAAGACCGAACTCATTGCCATCGCCGCCGCCGCATACACCGGGCTGAGTTGCCAGCCCAACCACGGGTAGAATAGCCCCGCCGCCAGCGGAATACCCAGCACGTTATAGATAAACGCCCAGAACAAGTTCCAGCGAATGGTCGCAAGCGTGTGCCGACTGAGCATGATCGCCTGCGGGATAGCTTGCAGGTCGCTCCGCATCAGCGTAATGTCGGCAGCTTCGATTGCCACATCAGTGCCCGTACCAATCGCAATGCCCACGTCGGCGGTGGCAAGCGCGGGCGCATCGTTGATACCATCGCCCACCATTGCCGTAACGCGCCCCTGCTGCTGCACCTCGCGCACGGCGGCGGCTTTGTCGGCGGGCGGGCGGTCTTCATTTTGGGATTGCCGGGTACCAACCCGGCGATCTCCTCCCGCCGTTCCGCCAGGCTGCGCCGCGCCACCAGTTCGAGCAGGGTGAGGACTTGCAGTGCCAGCAGCACTGTGTGACTGTCTGCATCGTCATTGACCGTGACCCGCGGTTGATGGGGGACCAACCCCACGCGGAGTTCCCCAGTCCCTTTGTGCCGTTCTGGCAGTGCCTCGGGGTGACTATGACTATCTACTCGCCTCGCCGCCCCGACCACAAACCCTTTGTTGAGCGGGTGATTGGCACATTGCAATGGGCGTGCGTGGACGTGTGGCGACTGACATCGCCGTGGAACTGACCCTGCCCGCCCTAGTTGGGTTGCTCATTATTGATGTTCTGCGGCTCGTCGGTCATCGCGTTGCTCCGTGTTTGCCGTTATTGCGTTCATTATAGCAGGGGGACATGAAAATATAGCGGGGAGACATGAAAATTGATCGATATCGCATTACACTTGTGCGTATAATCCACATATGAGCACTTACACTTTGTGTGTTGTCCATCCTCATACCTCCGTCGTTGTTGCTGTACTGCTATCGTGTCCTCTCCACAGTCTCATCCTCACTTGCTGCTACCACCCCCGCGCCCATCTCCACCAGATTGGCGTTGTGCGGGCTGTCGAAGGTGTGCAGCGGCTTGCCCCAGCGCACCAGTTCGCGGCAGAACGCTGCGGTCTTGCTGCCGGGGGCGGCATGCACCACCAGCACCGTCTCGGCCAGAGCGGCCACCACCAGATTGCGCGTCAGGGCGGTTTCTTCGGTCATGCGGTGCTGCGTGACGCTGAAGGGCGAGAGCAGCAGCAAGCGCCCCTCCTGCAAGGGTTGGCGATATTCCGGCGGGATGCGCCAGCACTCGATGCTGCGGGCGGGGCAGAGGATGATCGGCTGGGTGCCGCGCAGCAGGGTGGTCAGGCATTCGCGTTCGACGGGCGAGTGAAAGCCGCTGATGACGGTGCGACCTTGCTGCCGAAGCTGGTCGGTCAGGTCGTGCGCCCGCAGGATGAGTGCTGCCGGACACTGGCTGGAACTGAAGAGTGCCAGTGCTGGCTGCTCCAGAATGGCGAGGTTGCCGCGTGCGGTGAGCGTGGGCGGGGCATCCGCGCCGAGCCAGTGCCGCAGGGCGGGCGGATAGGCGGGATGCTCAGGGGTGAGGTTGTGCTGGTCGGTGCTCATACATCAGCGGCTTTGCTCGCTTCAACTGGCTCGTGCTCGTCGTCTAGGGCGTCACCGTGCCCCTGTCGCCAGAGCGCGTCGGCGCAGAAATCCAGCCCACCCGGCCATTCAATGAAGCGTCCGCCTGCACCGATGCTGACCTGGGCAAAAAATGCAGGGTCGGACAGCGGCGCATACACGCCCCCCTGCTGGATCAGCGGCGCGAAATCAACCTCGATCATACTGCCGTCGGCGTAGGTCAGGCGCAGGTGTACGGCTGCTTGCGGCGTGGCACTGCGTATTTCGTGGAACATCATTTCCTCCTTGCTTATTCCAATGGTGCAATCGGCAGGGGTGCCTCGGCGTTGCGGCAGCGCTGCCAATCAGCGTGCAGTTCTTGCTGATGCAGGGCGGTCCACTCCAGCACCATCGAGCGCACCCGCTGCGGCGCGCGCCCTTGCAAAATGGTAATCGGTTGGATGCCAACGATCAACTCGTATTCGCCATAGACCGCGTGAAAGTGTGGCGGCGCATGGTCGTTAAAGAACATGCGGATGATGATACCGTAGAACTGCGCAATGGTTGGCATCAGTCGGTATCTCCGCTATCCCGCCCCATCCGGTACTTGATATCATAGTTGATGATGAAGTCCAGTTCCTCCGGGGTGACGCCGTAGTGCTGCGCCAGCACCCGGTCAATTTCATCTATGATGGGCTTGGATTTGCTTGGACGGAATTCTTGAAATTCACAATCATGTCTTACCCGTACGCATGAGTTGGTCTTGTAATCTATCATCATATAGAGTTCATCTGCTTCAAAGGCGGTGCCAGTCAGCGGTTCGAGCGGGACCGTCTCGTTCACATTGTCTTGCACCCGCTGGCGCAACGTATGCACCGTCTGACGGGAGAGACCCAGTTCCCGCGCCAGCCGAGCGGTGGGTTCGCCCTTGGCAGTGCCGCGCACCAGCAAGACCAGGGTGGACGGGGCCTGCTGCGTTTTGGCAAAGACCGTGCCCGTCAAGATCGGATAATAGCCATCGCAGCCGCGGCAGCGATAGGCATCGAAATGTGCCTGCGGGCGAAACAATCGTCCATTGGCGCTGCCACAATGGGGGCAATGGCGTCCATTGGGATGCAGGTGTTGCTCAAGCCACTGGGTGCTGGCCGCATCGTCCAGCAAGTCAGTTATCGGAAAATCGATCATACGTTCCTCCTGGCACGCAATCGAGAACCTAGGTTCATGCCGCTATTGTGGCACGATTGCACGCTGGTTAGACATGAGCCAACATCATGACATACCACACCTGGATAGAAAAAACCCTGGTATACTGCCGAGTGCAACACTAGGAGTTTTTCTATGGGTTCCCCAGTGAAGCACTTCGGTCATAGCATCCCAAAGCCGATCAGAACCTTGTGTCGATATTGTGGAGTGACGATGTGTCAGTAAAAAATGATGTTGTTTTTCGCTCACTCTCTTTACTCCATCGGAAAGACAACACCACTCTATTGAAAAACCCACACTACTCCATCGGAAAGTCAGCGGCACTCCATCGGAAAGTCAACAGTCACAGCTGATGTGGTCGCTGCATCGGTGGGCACAGACAAACGCACGCCAC
>CAZNQP010000107.1:0-3447 GCA_964575355.1 uncultured Chloroflexaceae bacterium | reverse complement strand
CGTAACGCGCCCCTGCTGCTGCACCTCGCGCACGGCGGCGGCTTTGTCGGCGGGCAGCACATCGGCATGGACATCATCTACGCCCGCCTGCGTCGCAATCGCGGCGGCGGTACGCGCATTATCGCCGGTGATCATTGCAGTACGAATGCCCATCGCGTGCAACTGCGCGATGGCAGCACTAGTTGTCGGGCGGATTGTATCGGCAACCGCGATCACGCCCATGGGCTGTCCACCCGCCGCAACCAGCATGGCGGTCTTGCCCCCCGCCTGCAACGCGGTCAGCGACTCCGCCAGTGGCGCGGTCGTCACACCGTGCTCTTGCAGCAGGCGCGGCGTACCAACCAGTACTGACCGCCCGTCCACCATTGCCGTGATACCCTTGCCCACCACAGCAGAGAACTGGTCGGCGGTAGCGAGAGCGACACCCTGCTGCCGTGCAGCCTGCACAATCGCCGCCCCCAGCGGGTGCTCGCTCCCCTGCTCGGCACTCGCCGCAAGCTGCAACACCTGCTGCTCGGTTGCGCCTTCGCACGGCACCACATCAGTGAGGCGCGGCTTGCCCTCGGTGATCGTGCCGGTCTTATCCAGCAGCACCGTCTGAATAGCACTCGCCCGTTCGAGGCTGGTGGCGTTCTTGATGAGAATGCCATGGGCTGCCCCCGTGCCCGTGCCCACCATGATCGCGGTGGGGGTCGCTAGACCAAGCGCACATGGGCAGGCAATCACCAGCACCGCCACCCCGAAGATCATCGCTTGGGTAAAGCCCACCCCGCCCACCAGCCACCACAGCCCGAACGTCAGCACCGCAATGACGATGACCACGGGGACGAACACCGCCGACACCTGATCTACCAGCCGCTGCACCGGGGCGCGGCTCCCCTGTGCCTGCTGCACCAACCGGATGATCTGTGCCAGCACAGTGGCACTGCCCACGCGGGCTGCTCGCATCTGGAAGCTCCCCGTCATATTGAGCGTCGCCCCAGTCACGGTGTCGTCGCGCCCCTTAGCAACCGGCATACTCTCGCCCGTCAGCATACTTTCGTCCACGCTACTGCTGCCGTTGAGGAGCACACCGTCTACCGGGATTTTCTCACCGGGGCGCACGACCACCACATCACCCACGCGCACGGTGTCAATCGGCACATCGGTTTCGTTGCCGCCACGCAGCACGCGGGCAGTACGCGGTTGCAGCCCCATCAGTGCCTTGATCGCCGCGCTCGTCTGGCTCTTGGCACGCGCTTCAAGAAGCTTCCCTACAAGAATGAGCGTAATAATCAGTGCCGCCGTCTCGAAGTAGACGTGCCCACCGAGACCGAGCAGCAACAAGCCAACGCTATAGAAGTATGCCGCCGACGAGCCAAGCGCAACCAGCGTGTCCATGCTGGCGGTGCGGGCTTGCAACGCCTTCCACGCCTGCACATAAAAGTCACGCCCACTATAGAACTGCACGGGCGTTGCCAGCACCAAAAACAGCCAGTTCCACAGGTCAGCGGCGGCAGGGTGGCTACCGTGTGCGCCCCCTGCTGCGGTACCCACCAGCCACGGCGCGAGCAACCCGAAGTCTTTCGCCATCGAGATGAAGAACAACGGCACACTAAAGATCACCGCCACCAGCAACCGCCGCTGCCGCTCGGCAACGTCGCGGGCACGCGCGTCGGCTTCGGCATCGTGGGGCGCACCTTCACTGGCTGGCTCCACCGCCCCATACCCAGCTTTCTCAATAGCAGCGCGAATATCTGCCCAGCCCGTCATCGCGGGCAGATAACTCACAATTGCTTGCTCACTGGCAAGGTTGACCTCAGCTGAGACCACCCCCGGCACCTTGCGAAGGGCTTTCGCCACACGGGTAGCGCACGCGGCACACGTCATCCCCGTGACGGGCACGCTCATCTGGTCGGACACAACCCCATAGCCTGCCTGCTCGATAGCGGCAATAATGGTGGCTGGCGCGACTGCGGCGGCATTGTAGCAGATCGCCGCCTGCTCGGTGGCAAGGTTTACGTCCGACGACTCCACGCCGTCGAGCTTGCCAACGGTTTTTGCCACCCGCCGCGAGCAGACCGCGCAGGTCATCCCCGTGACCGATACTACCAATTCCGCTTCTGCCATCGTTCGTCTCTCGCTTCCCGTCAGAACTGTTGCGTGTGCCACGCTACACGCGCGATACCTCTTCGTAGCCTGCCCCATTGATTGCCGCCGCGATTGCTTCGGCGGTCGTGTCGGGGGTATGCTCAACCGTCACCGTATGGCTGTCCAGCACGATAGTTACCTGTTGCACCCCCGCTAGTCCGTTCACTGCTTCATTGATAGCACTGACGCAGTGCTGACACGCCATGTCCATCACCTTGAATGTTACCTGCATGGGTTCATCCTCTCTGTTCTGTGTTGCTGCGATAGCGCACCCGCGCTACCCTAACTGTTGCCGTAACGCAAACACCTGTAGCAACTCGTCTACCACCCGCGTGCGTTCCGTGGGTTGCTCGCTCCGAATTGCCGTCGTGACACAGCCGTTCAGGTGGTCAGCCAATACCCGGCTACTGAACGCGGCAAGCATCGCCTGTATCTGCTGGATAGTTCCTATCAATGTGACGGGTGATGCGTCTGCCAGCAATGCCGCCTCAAGCTCGGCGACGTGCCCACCGACACCGCCCAGCCACGCCATGCGGTCGGACACGTCCGCCGCAGTAGGCACCGCCGCACTCGCCGTACCACGGTAGAGCGTGAGCAGCGTCGTGACGGCTGCCTCACGGGTGGGCAGGTCATTGCCCGCCAGTGTCGTGATGACCTCATCGTGCAGATAGCCTGCCAACAGCAAGTGCGCCACGCGGTCAAGCGCGTGCTGGATCGCTTGTACCTGCTTCATCAGGTCAATGCAATAGGCATCGCGGGCAACCATGCGCTCCACACCGCGCAGGTGCCCCGCCACCGTGCGAAGGCGGTTGCGTAATGCAAGACGATCAATAGTTACTGGCGTTGCCGGGGCTTCGGGCATAGCATGTCCTCTCTGCTACCCCACCCCCTACCGGGTGGGGTAAATCCAGTCTAGCGCATCTCGCCACCCCTGTCAACTGCATCACCTACCCCCAATACAGTACGGGTTTGCTCCTGTGCGTATAATAGCCCTACAGGATACGGTATAATGCAGCGAGATGAGGGGTGAGCCACCAGCCGATGGCTCGTGAGTGCAGGAGAAAAGGAACATGACCACACCACCGCAACCACCAGCGAACGAGCACGACGGGCGCGACGAGCGTGACGAGCACGGCGAGCGCAACGAGCGCAACGAGCGCATGGGGGAGGAGTTTCGCCGCCTGCAAGACGCTGGCTATCAGGTAAGGATGCGCCCCAACAAAAACGGTGAGCAGCAATTCACGATCCGTAACGACCAACTCCCCGGCACCACCATCTACATGGTCGCCCCCGCCGATTACCCCCCCCCCCCCCCCC
>CAZNQP010000106.1:0-7718 GCA_964575355.1 uncultured Chloroflexaceae bacterium | reverse complement strand
CCTAGCGAACCGCACCGCTCGCGTTGCCGTGATTGGCATGGGCTACGTAGGCTTGCCGCTGGCGGTGGTGCTGGCGGAAGCAGGCTTCACCGTGACGGGCATTGACATAGACCGCCGCACGGTGGACGGCATCAACAGTGGGCACAGCCACATTGACGACATCGCTTCGGCACGGCTCGAGCCGTTGGTGAGCGCGGGCACGCTGCACGCCACCGCCGACTTTGCGGTGCTGCGCGACTGCGACACCGTGAGTATCTGTGTGCCCACGCCGCTCCGCAAGACGCGCGACCCAGATATGTCCGCCATTCTTGCCACCACCGACGAGATAGCCCGCTACCTACACCCCGGTCTGCTGGTCATTCTCGAAAGCACGACCTACCCCGGCACCACCACCGAAATCATTCTACCGCGCCTGTGCGAAAGCTCGCCCACCATGCAGGTGGGGCACGACTTCTTTCTGTGCTTCTCGCCCGAACGGATAGACCCCGGACGACACGACTATACCATCGTCAACACGCCCAAAGTGATGGGCGGCGTGACCCCAGCGTGCCGCACGGCGGGCATCGCGCTGTACAGTGCCGCGCTGCACCAGCTTGTGCCCGTCAGTTCGCCCGCCGCCGCCGAGATGACCAAGCTACTGGAAAACACCTTCCGTGCCGTCAACATCGGGCTAGTGAACGAAATCTTGCTGATGTGCGATAAGCTAGGGCTAGACGCATGGGAAGTGATCGAGGCTGCCGCCACCAAGCCGTTCGGCTTCATGAAGTTCACGCCCGGTCCGGGATTGGGCGGGCACTGCATCCCGATAGACCCGCTCTACCTGTCGTGGAAGCTCAAGACGCTCAACTATACCGCCCGCTTCATCGAGCTTGCCAGCGAAATCAACACCAGTATGCCGCCCTACTGGGTGCAGAAAGTACAGGACGCGCTCAACGAGCACGGCAAGGCGATGAAGGGCAGTACCGTGCTGCTGCTCGGTGTGGCATACAAGCGCGACGTAAGCGACATCCGCGAGTCGCCCGCCCTCGACATCATTCACCTGCTGCGCGAGAAGGGCGCGGTAGTCAGCTACCACGACCCGCATGTCCCAGCGTTGCACGTAGACGGCATCGCCCTGACCAGCGTGCCCAACCTTGACACGGCGTTGCAGGCGGCAGACTGTGCTATCATTGTCGCAGACCACAGCGCGTATGACTGGGCGCACATCGCGCAGCAGGCGCGGCTGGTGGTAGACACGCGCCGCGCACTGGCGCGTGAGAGGAACCCGTAACCATGCGTATTTACAAAGCCCGCGCCCCCATGCGAATTGGCTTCTTCGGTGGCGGCACCGATGTCAGCCCCTACGCCGAAGAGCACGGTGGCAAGGTACTCAACTGCACCATCAACCTGTTTGTGCGCTGTATGCTGCGCCCGTCGGCACACCCCGGCATCACCATCCACTCGCTCGACCTTGCCGAAGTCAGCCGCCAAGTCACAGGGCGAAGCTGGGAGGGGCGGCTCGAACTGCCACAGGCAGTACTCGATGCAGTCCACGGCGACAGCCGCATTGCCGCCGCACAGCAACGCAAGCACCGCGACCTGCCCGGTGTCGAGGTGCTGATGTTTAGCGACGTGCCGCCGGGGAGCGGGCTAGGCTCGTCGTCCGCACTTGTCGTCAGTATGCTCAAGTTGCTGTATGCCTACTACGACAACCTCTCGCCCGACCCGCACACACTGGCAGAACTCGCCTACCGCATCGAGCGGGTAGACCTTGCGATCCCCGGCGGGCGGCAAGACCAGTACTCGGCGGCGTTCGGCGGCATGGCTATCTACCACTTCGGCGGGGCGCGGGTGATCGCCGAGCCGGTGATGAACGACCCCAACGCCCTGCTCGAACTGGAAAGTAGCCTCCTGCTCGGCTACATCGGCGACCGCAAGTTGCTGACCTATCACCTGATGGAAGATCAGGTGCGCCGCCTGACCGAAGGCGAAACGCTCCGCCTGCACGACGAAACGAAAGCCTTTGTAGACGAAGCCGCCGCCATGCTCCGTGCCCGCCGCATTGACGAGTTTGGGCGGCTACTGCACGCCGCTTGGAAGGTCAAGAAGGCATTTTCGCCGCACATCTCCACACCCTACATAGACGAAGTGTATGAGCTGGCTATCCAGCACGGCGCGTGGGGCGGCAAGATCACCGGCGCGGGCGGCGGCGGCTTCATGGTGTTTGCCTGCCCCTTCGAGCGGCGGCTCAAACTTGAGCAGGTGCTCCGCGAGGCAGGCGTGCAGTTGCGCCCCTTCTCCTTCACCACGACGGGCGTGGAGGTG
Source organism: uncultured Chloroflexaceae bacterium (assembly GCA_964575355.1). GTDB lineage: Bacteria > Chloroflexota > Chloroflexia > Chloroflexales > Chloroflexaceae > CAZNQP01. Next base: position 5,414 of record CAZNQP010000106.1, on the reverse strand, counting down.
TGGGCAGTGGGAGACGAGCAGTGACTCCACCCACCGCCCCCACAACCAGCAGCACCGCGCAGGGCGAGGTCGCCTACTTCGACGAAACGTGGCACTATACACTGCAACACAACGCCACCCGCTTCCTGATTTACCCCGAACGCGACAGCAACCAGCATACCCACCTCTTCGAGTGGATCAAGGCACAACAGGTACTCCGCCTGCTGCACACCCACGACATCACGGGCGGGCGCACGCTCGAATATGGCTGCGGCGCGGCGGGCATCTCGCTCTTTCTGGCACAGCACGGCTATGCCACCCACCTGTCCGACCTGTCACGGGCAGCGTTGGCGGTTGCCGACATGACCCGCGCCCACGCCGCCGCCCCACACAACCACCGCTCGCAGACGGTTGCCGACGCAATGCGGATGCCCTATGCCGACGGGAGCTTCGATGCCGTGATGAGCTACGGCTTGCTCGAACACTTCACGCCCGCCGAACTTGACCGCCTGCTCAGCGAGAGCGTGCGCGTGCTGCGCCCCGGCGGGCTGTTCATTGCCGACATAGTGCCGGGGCTACGGAGCCTGAACGTGCGAACACTGGGCACCCTCGTTGGGTATGCTGGGTCTGTCGCCGCCCACGCCCTGACCCTGCGCTGGGGTGCGCTCGGCACGCTGCACGATGCCTACTTCGAGCCGTTCTTCGAGAGTACCTACAGCGACCGCGAATGGGTCGCGCTGCTGCAACACCACCCACTCACGCAGGTGCGCGTAGATGTGTGCCGCCCCTTCCCGCCGCTCCCGCTCAGTGGTGCCGCCGAAGCCGCCTACACGCGGCTCATCCGTGCCAGCCTGCCCCTACATCACCGCTTCGATGCAGCCAACAACTGGTTCACGCGGCGGTGGGGCTGGATGTACCTTGCCAGTGGCATACGCGCCACCTAAGCCCCCGGATGCTCTTTATGCGCGACACTGCCAAACAGTTGCTAGCCCTGCCCGCCCTGCTGCTGGTGCTGCTCTATCGCAGCAAGGTGCTCTCGTATGAGACGGGTGGCGCACTGCTGGCACTGGTGCCGGGGCAGGTGGGCTATGTCCTGCGGGCGGCGTGGTATCAGCGCACACTGCGCCGCTTCGGCACCAATGTCCAGATTGGCTGGCTGACCGTGCTACGCGACCCGCGTGCCGAAGTCGGCAACAACGTGCTCATCGGTGCCAACTCGTGGGTAAGCTGGGCGTACATCGAAGATGACGTGCTGACCGGTCCGCGCATCACCACCCTGAGCGGTCGCCACCACCACAAGTATGACCGCCGCGACATACCTATCCGGCAGCAGGGCGGCTACGTCTCGCCCATCCGCATCGGGCACGATCCATGGATCGGGAGTGGTGCCGTCATCATGGCGCACGTCGCCCCCGGCAGTGTCGTGAGTGCTGGGGCAGTTGTGCATAAGACGTTCGCGCCCTACAGCATTCTGGGCGGCAGTCCGGCGCGGGTCATCGGGCAGCGCGGCAGCGATGATCCCCCCGTCACGCTACCGCCCCAGCAGGACAACGCGCATGATAACCAGTAGCTACCTAAACGAACTGCAAACCGTGCTTGCCGCCATGCACCCGCAGGCTCCCGCCTTTGACGCAGTGTGCGAGACCATCGCGCAGGCGGTGCTGGCGGGGCACACGCTGTATGCCTGTGGCAACGGCGGCAGTGCCACCGACGCGATGCACCTGACCCAAGAACTGGTGGGACGCTACCGCAGCAACCGCCGCCCCCTGCCCGCCGTCTGCCTCAATAGTGACGTGGGTGCGCTCACCTGCATCGGCAACGACTTCGGCTATGAGCAGGTGTTTGCGCGGCAACTGCGCGGGCTGGCGCACCCCGGCGACGTGCTCGTCGTGTTTAGCACCAGTGGCAACTCACCCAACATCTGCGCCGCCCTGCACGCCGCCCACGATATGGGCGTGCTCAGTGTCGCGCTACTGGGCAAGGGCGGCGGCGACGCGGCACCACTCGCGGACCACCGCATTGTGGTACCTAGCGACAGTACCGCCCGCATTCAAGAGGCGCACACACTGCTGCTGCACGCCATCTGCGAAAGCCTTGAGCAGCACACCGCGCCCCCCGCCCCGCCCCCGGAGCGGCAGCCGTGAACGTCCTGATTACGGGCATCACGGGTCCGGTGGGGGTGGCACTGGCAGACTACCTGCTGACGCTACCTGACCCGCCCGCCGTGCATGGCGTAAAACGCTGGCGTAGCGACACTCGCCCGCTTGCCCACCTGCACGGGCGCATCACGCTGCACGAAGCCGACGTGGAAGACCCCTTCGCCGTGGCGCATATCGTGCGGCGCGTGCAGCCCGAACGCATCTTCCACCTTGCCGCCCAGAGCTACCCCAATGCCTCGTGGGACGCGCCCATCACCACCATGCGCGTCAACGTCGAGGGGACGATCAACGTGCTGGAAGCGGTGCGCCTGCACTGCCCCACCGCACGGGTGCATGTGGCGGGCAGCAGTGCCGCCTACGGCTTTATCACGCCCGCCGACGTGCCGATTGGCGAAGACCGCCCGCTCCGCCCGCTCAGTCCGTATGGCGTAAGCAAAGCCGCCGCCGAAATGACCGCCGTGCAGTATGCCGCTAGCTACGGGCTGCATACGGTGGTCACGCGCTCGTTCAACCATGTGGGACCGTACCAGAATGACCGCACCGCCATTCAGAGCTTTTGCCGCCAGATGGTGGCGATAGAACGCGGCACACAGCCGCCCGTCCTGCACGTCGGCAACCTAGAGCCGCGCCGCGACTACACGCACGCCCGCGACGCGGTACGCGCTATGTGGCTACTGCTCGCACACGCGCCGCCCGGCGAGGTCTACAACGTCTGTTCGGGGGTGGCAACACGCATCGGGGATATGGTGACAATGGTGGTAGAACAGGGGCAGGTGCCCGTTACTGTCGAGGTAGACCCCGCCCGCCTGCGCCCAGTGGACGAGCCGATCTTGCAGGGCGACAACCGCAAGCTGTGCGCCGCGACGGGCTGGCAACCGGCGATCACGGTGCCGCAGATTGTCGCGGAGTGCCTCGCTTTCTGGCGCGGGCAATAGCCAACCGTGCGCCTGCTGTGCGCCACGCGTTGCCCGCTCGCTAGTTGCCTGCTCGCTAGCCGCCTGCTAGTTGCCCTCTAGCGGACCGGGCATCTGGCTTTCATCATCGAGGCTGGGTGCCACGTCGAGCACGAACATAGTCTGGCGGTAGGGGGCTTCGTCGCCCTCGCGCTTCAGGTTGAAAAAGACCTGCGCGTCGTCGGCTACCCACGGCATTTCCCAACTAATGGGTTGCTCGACGGTTGCCCCCGGCTCCAGTGTAATCGGACCCACCTCTGCAACCATTTCATCCCAGTTGTCGGGGTCCCATGCCCACGTCACCCACACCTCAACCGTATAGGTCTGGGCGGTCTGTTCTTGGTTGGTAATCCCCATTGTCACCGACACTGGCTCGCCGACGACGGCTTCACGGGGGTAGCCGACTGCCTGACCTTCTGCGCCCAGAATGTAAAACTCGGTCAGGAACTCGTCTTCCACCGGGCGCAGCACCACCCACGCCGTTAGCCCCGACATCAGCAGCACCACCACCAGTACGCCGAGGTAAACCCACCGCTCAAGGGGCGGCAACCCGCGCAACCACCGCCGCGACGGCACAACGGGCGGGGCGAAGGCGGACACGCTACTGACAAACTGCCGCCGCACAAGCACGAGTGCAGCCAGCAACAACACCAGCGTCGCGTGGCTGGCAATCAACCAACCCGCCGACAGGTCAAGACCGGGCGTGTGTTCGAGCACCAGCGCAAGCAGGGGCAAGACCCCAATGCTGAAACCGAGGCTCAAGCCTACCCGCTCGTAGCCATCGAGGTCATCTTCGACGGGGAAGAGCACGGCTTGCAGACAGTAGCCGGGGACGAGGAAGACCACCACCGCGCCCACCAGCACCTGCACCGGCAAGAGCCACGGTGCCATCGGGCGCAGGGCAATCACCAGCAGCAAGAGCAGCACGGTTGCCAGCACCAGCGCAAGGTCGTGCCACGCCGGGAGCGTGCGCTGGTTGGCTATCTCAGAGGGGCGGGCATCCTGTAGACTCATACGTTTGCCTTGTCTGTTGTCGCGGTTGGTGCTGCCACCGCCGGGTGCAGCGCAGCATAGGTTTGCTCATAGGTTGCCAGCGTCGCACGGGCGGTGCGCTCCCAAGTATAGGTGGCGGCGCGTGCCAACCCGCGTTCGCGCAACTGCGCCGCCGTTGCCGGGTCGCGCAGGAGTGTGAGCAGCGCGGCGGCAATCTCCTCTTCATTATACGGGTCAACCAACAACGCCGCATCCCCGGCTACCTCAGGCAATGATGAGACATTCGACGTGATGACGGGTGTGCCGCACGCCATTGCCTCGATCACGGGCAAGCCGAAGCCTTCGTACAGGCTGGGGAAGACGAACGCAGCGGCGGCACTGTACAGCGCGGGCAGGTCACGGTCGGGGACATGCCCAAGCACACGCACATGCTGGGCTATACCCAGCGTCGCTATCAACTCCTCTAACGGCGTTGCCCTCCAGAGCCGTGTCCCAGCAATCACCAGTTGTACCGCCGGATAGTCACGCGCTACGCGAGCAAAAGCAGTCAGCGTGCGGCGCAGGTTCTTGCGTTCGGTCAATGTGCCGAGGAAGAACACATACGGCTGATGCAGGTCATACTGCGTTGCGACGTAGGTACTTGCACGCTCACGCGGCACACCCTGAATGGTTGGACTAACACCCAACGGAATATGCTCTATCCGTTGCAACGGCACCGACAAGTACCGAGCAATATCGGAGCGAGATTGCTCACTGATAGTCACAATGGAATGGACACGCGGCAGCACGTATGGTAGCCAGTAGTAGTGGATCAGCGTGTCAAGCAATGCACTATAGCCCGGAATACTCCACGCAAACACGTCATAGAGCGTGACCACCAACGCGGTACGCGGCGGTACCAGCAAGAACGGCGGCAAGCCCGCCAGCGCGTGCAGCACGTCAAGCTGCAACTCGTGGGCAAGGTGCCGCAGGTGCAGGTTGCCGCGCGTGATGAGGAACGGCAGCAGGCGGCACCCCGGCAACTCAACCGCCCGGAAGGGCACCGCACCCGCGAGCGGACCTAGCCCGCCCGCCGTCAGCAGGGTAATCTCGTGCGGCGGGCGCAGGTCTGCCAGCGCACGGATCAGTTCGACGGTGTAACGCCCGACACCTGTCAGGGGACGGTCAAGCCCGTACACCAGCAAGCCGATATGCATAAGCGGTATACCCTATCCTTTCGCCGGGTGCGTCCGGCTTACCCAAACAGGTGACGGTTGGCTTCCACCCAGCGATACAGCCGTGTGATGCCATCTTCTACGCCCACCTGCGGCTGCCAGCCAAAGTCGGCGGT
>CAZNQP010000105.1:0-7975 GCA_964575355.1 uncultured Chloroflexaceae bacterium | reverse complement strand
GGGGCGGTCGGATGGGCGGTCGGCGGCGCGGTCTTCGCAGCCCCCGGTAAACGCGTGGAAGGGGCGGTCGGCGGCGCGGTCGGCGGGGCGGTCGGCGGGGCGGTCGGCGGCGCGGTCGGCGGCGCGGTCGGCTGGGCGGTCGGTGGAGCGGTCAGCTGGGCGGTCTTCGGGGCGGTCATCTGGGTGATCGGCGGGACGGTCTTCGGGGCGGTCTTCGGGGCGGTCGGCGGGGCGGTCTACTGGGCGGTCGGCGGCGCGGTCGGCGGGGCGGCGGTGGGTGCGATCAACGCCCCCTACCCCGCCGACGCACCCGCCCGCCGCTTCAGGGTGTGGGTCGTGCCGTATGCGCTGGCGGGCGCGGTGGGCGGTGCGCTTGGTGGCGCATATGCCGACACAGCCGCAGTGGTGATCTGTATCTGTATCTGGTGCATTGGCACCGCCGACCGGGCGATCAATGCCTTGTTTACTGCCCCCCCGGAACGGCGCATAGCAACGGCGGTGGTGCGCGTGCTATTTGGGGCGGCGGCGGTCGGCGCGTTGCTGTGGCTCGTGTCGCTGCGGTAGCCACCCCCACGAAACCCCCGCTACCCCCACCACGTACATGCATGCTGGCAGAACATGTAGCCATGCGTTCGTGGATCGCGTATACTACGGGCAGGGCACAGACGCGGCACGGCACAACCATGCAAACACGGCGGGCAAACACGGCGGGCGGGGGCAGGTTGCCCCGCCCCCGCATAGCCCGTGGTCTGCCACGTAGCGGTGCCCCTAATAACCGGGGGGCGGGTCGTAGTAGGTGGCTTGCATCACCGTGAACACCGCGCCGGTCGGGTCGCTCAGCACGGCAAAGCTACCCAGCTCGCCCAGCGAACTCGCGGGCACCAACACACTGCCATCCGCCGCCTGTGCCCGCGCAATCGTGGCATGCAGGTCTTCCACCCCGAAGTAGACTGCCCAGTTGGGCACGAGGTCGCCCATCTCCGGTGTGATTGCCAACATACCGCCCGCCATGCGCCCGCCATTGCGGAACACCGTGTAGTCGTCGTCGCCGCCGCTGGGGTTCGCATGCTTCTCGAAAGCCCAGCCAAACAGCCCGTGGTAGAAAGTCTCTGCGGCTGCGGTGTCGGTGGTCGCCAATTCGTTCCATGTGATGGCATTAGGCATGTTCACCACCGCCGACCCAATGTGGTTGCCCGCTTGCCACAGCGCAAACATCGCGCCCTGCGGGTCTTGGACTAACGCCATGTGTCCCGCTTCCATCACCTGAAAGGGGGCAGCCAGCACGGTGCCGCCCAGTTCGGGCACGCGCTGTGCCGCCGCCGCAATGTCAGCGACCGCCACATGCGACAGCCAGTGCGACGGCACACCCTGCGCCTGCTGGTCGGGGTGCAACGCCGCCAAGCCTGCCACATCTTTCCCGTCCATTTGCAGCATGGTATAGCTTGTGTCGGGTGCCACAGGGAAGTCGTGTGCGTCCCAGCCAAACAGTTGCGTGTAGAATGCCTTCGCTGTCGCAACATCACTCGTGTACAATTCTGCCCACGCAAACGTACCTGCCGGATACCGCTTTACCTCTTGCATCAATACCTCCTCTGGCGCATACTGCGCCGTGGTTGCTCACATTCCTGTACGCAGTGTGTCGGGACGGTGGGGGTGCGTGTGCCCCCAGTGTAGCAAAATAAAAACACATGTTCGAGTAGGGTTTTTACCCACAGGCACCCGCGTGCAGCACGCCCCCCTTAGGCACGCGCGTCGCTGCGGTAGCCACCCCCACTTGCCGCACACGCCGCCCTACGCTATCATACGGGGGAGGCTACCCGCCGCGCCACGGCGCACACCCAGAAAGTGACCGCCCATGCCAATCGAACCACTGCATGTGCAGACCGCCAGCCACACCTACCCCGTCATCGTCGGGTCGGGCGTACTAGGCACCCTGCCCGCCCGCCTCGCCGAAATGGAAGTACGCGGGCGGCTATGGCTCATCAGCGATAGCACCGTCGCGCCGTTACACGGCACCACCCTGATAGACCACCTGCACGACGCGGGCTACACCGTACAGCACGCCACCGTGCCCGCCGGCGAACCCAGCAAGAGCATAGACGCATACTGGCGGCTGTGTGGCTGGCTCATCGAGCAGGGCATCGAGCGGCGCGACTGCGTGCTTGCGCTCGGCGGCGGCGTGGTTGGCGACCTCGCGGGCTTCGTCGCGGCAAGCGTGCTGCGCGGCGTGGCGTTTGTGCAGGTGCCCACCACCCTGCTCGCCATGGTAGACGCAGCGATTGGCGGCAAGACCGGCATCAACCACCCGCTCGGCAAAAACCTCGTCGGCGCATTCCACCAGCCGCGCATGGTACTGGCAGACACCGCCACACTGCACACGCTCCCGCCGCGCGAACTGCGGGCTGGCTGGGCAGAGGCGATCAAGCACGGCGTTATCCGCTCTGCTCCGCTCTTCGAGACGCTGGCAGCAAACGCCCCCACACTGGCAGGCGACGGCGACCAACCCGCCCCACTCCCCGAACCACTGACGAGCGACGTAGTACGGCAGGCGGCGGCGGTCAAGGTGGACGTGGTGAGCAACGACGAGCGCGAGGCAGGACTCCGCATGATCCTCAACTATGGGCACACGCTGGGGCACGCCCTCGAAGCGGTGACGGGCTACACACGCCTGCTGCACGGCGAAGCAGTAGCGATTGGCATGCACGCGGCGGCGGGCATTGCCGTCGCGCTAGGCATGCTGTCGCCCGACCTGCGGGCACGGCAGCAGCAGGTGCTGCACGCCTATGGCTTGCCCACCGCCCTGCCCCCCGACATTGACCGTGAGCAGATGCTCGCCCTGACCAGCCGCGACAAAAAGGTACAGGCACAGCGCATCCGCTGGATACTGCCCGACACACTCGGCAGCGTCGTCATCCGCGACGATGTGCCGCCGGACGTGGTGCGTAGCGTTGTGCTGCACGCCTGAGCCGCGCCGCACCAGAAAGCCCCACCCAATGGAACTACGCTATAGCAAACAACTGCCCTACATCCCCGACCCGGCACGTTCGCGCCCGCTCGTCACCGCCGCGCACCGCACCGCCGCCGCCGCCACGCCGCCCGCCGTCGTGCCCTTCCACTGCAAGCCGTGGCTCGACGGGCAGACTATCGGCTACACGCTGTTTTATGGCTATGCCTCGCCCATCACCATACACGGGCAAGCAGACGGCACCGTGCAAATTGACGGGCTAGAGCTACTTCAGCGCGAGACGGGCAACTCGCTCGTGGTAGACCAGTTTAGCGCGGGCTACTTCACAATAGTACCGGGCTATGGGCTAGAGACCGACCACGGCTGGGTCAGCCTGCTGCTGCCCGCCACGCGCCCGCCCGCCGGGTTGTCCGCCCTCACGGGCGTGCTCGAAACCGACTGGTACCCGCGTGACCTGTTCCTCGTCTACACCGCACCACCCGCCGGGGTAGCGGTGGCACTGCGCCACGGCGACGAACTGGCGCGGGTGGTGGTAGTGCCCCGCGCCGACCGCGCCGCCCTGCGCCCCATGACCGCCGCCGAGCACGCCGACCGCGTTACCCGCCGTGCCGCCTACCGCGCCGACGAACTGCGCCACCCACGCTGGCACGCCGCCACGGGCAAACAGTTTACGCACACCTACAAGGACTGGGCGCACACCCACCGCGCCGGGGTGCCGTTGCCGCTCGCCCCCGCCCCAGACGACCCGCCGCCCGACAGCGACACGGGCAGTGCCCACGGCGCGGGCTAGTCACCCCCGTCGCCGCCGCTACTGCCGCCGCCACCATCGCCGTCGCCGCCGCTACCATAGCCGCTACTGCTGCCATAGCCGCTCCTGCCGCTCCTGCCATCGCCACCATCGCCGCCGTCGCCGCCACCATCGCCGTCGCCGCCACCATCGCCGTCGCTACTGCCGCCATCGTCGCCGCCGCTACTGCCGCCATCGTCGCCGATCCTGCTGCCTGCCGGGAGGGCACCAACACCCCCGCCCTGCCCACGCCACGCCAGTAGCGCAACCAGCAAGCCCGCGACGACAATCACGCCGCCCGCCCCCACATAAAACCAGACTGCACCACCCTCTGCCTGCACCGAGACGGTGTTGGGCTGGCGGTTTGCCTGCCCACTGTTGTCTATTTCTTCAAGCTGGTAGTAATACGTCTGCCCCGATACCACATCCTCATCTACATAGCTATAGCTCCCACCCGTCAACGGGTCTTGGCTACTTGGGATCAGTTCCTGCGTCACCCGCTCGAACGGTCCCCGCTCATTGGTGCTGCGGTAGAGGTGAAAGCCCACGGTACCCACTTCGGTGCCCGTCTGCCACTCGACGGTCACACTGGGGCTACCCGCGCCGTTCAGTGCAGCAAACAGCAGCACCCCCGCCGTAATCAGCAGGAGCACAACCAGCGTCCAGCCCAAGGTCAGCCACGCACGCCCCGATGATTGATTCTGCATAGTGTCTCCCACGCCGCGCTACCCATCCCTACCCATGACGATAGTCCTGTTCTGGGGTAATGCTCATCCATTGACCCTTGCCGCCGGATGGCGCGTCGCCTATACTGATACTCGATTTAAATACGCCGTGCCGCGCGTTCCCCTCGCGGGCGACGTGGCACTACTCGTTATTGTACGGTACTTCGTACACCTGCAAACAAAGGATAGACCGCATGAAAACTGCACGCCGTTGGCGCAGCACCGTGCTGCTGGTGCTCTTGCTCGTGGTTGCCGGGGGGGTGCATCTCGGCACCACGGGCACAACAGGCGCAACCGGCACACCCGCCGCAGACCATACCGTCCACCTGCCCTTCATCGTCACGCCCACCCTGTTGCCCACCGACTTCGCGCTGCTGGTGCTGCCCAACCAACTCGAAGCCGACACCCAACGCTCGACCACTGTGCAGGTTGCGTTGCGCGATGCCAACGACGAACCCTTCGCAGCAGCAGGCATAGATGTCGTCTTCGCCACCACCCTCGGACGCTTTGCGAACAACACCCGCAGCATCACCGTGCCAACCGACACCACCGGCACCGCCACCACCGAGCTGTACGGCGTGCCCGAACTGGGCACCGCCACGGTTGCCGCGCAGGTTGTCACAGAAGGTGGCGAAGCACAGCAGAACACCAGCGTGACGATCTTTGCGGGCGACTGTCCCGACATAGAGGACAACGACGTACCCAACCAAGCAGTACCCATCAATTCGAGTGTGTGTCTGGCGGGCTTCCCCGACGACGAGGCTGGCGAAGACGACTACTACGCCGTGCTCCTCAACCCCGGCGATACCCTCAACGCCGTGGTAGACAGCATCCCCAGTGGGGCAGACTACGACCTGTTTATTGTCGGCATTGACTACGACGACCCACAGGCGGGCGTACAGGTGCTTGCCTTCTCCAACAATGCGGGAGCCTTCCGCGAAGAAGCAACGTACACCTTCGACGACTTCGACCAGCCCGCCACCTTTTTTGTCGCAGTGCAGGGGCTAACGCTCATCGAGCCGCCAGAAGCCAACACCTACCGCCTTAGCGTCATCCGCGATCCGCTCGAAGGGGTATCCACCACCATTGCCAGCGACGGCACGGCACCACCCGCCCTGCCCGCCGTATCCGGGCTAGACCGCGACCCACCGCGCCCATCGAAGCCCTAAGCATCCACCGCCCGACCGCACTCACACGCAAAAAAACCCACAAATAGCATATCTGTTACATTGATTGGCAGATATGCTATACTATTTGCAACACTGACACGCAACCACCTGTACGCGTAGGAGTGATGCATGTGTAGGCATTTCACCCGTGACGACCCATACAACACGCGCTACCGTGTGTGGTACGTCACCTACGCTGACACCTACCCCAGCGTAGCGCATATCCGTGCTTGTATCCGTGATGGAGGCACCCGATGAACCACCTGCGTCTGCTGGTGTGGTGCAGCATTCTGGGCATTCTGCTGTCGCCCGTGCTGCCCGTCGCCGCGCAAGAAGACCGCCCGCCGACCGCCGCCCCTGCCGATACTATCGAGATTACCGCCGTGGATACGAGCAACTACCCAGAGGTACGCGTCTATGTAGCTGCGCTCGACGGTGCGTTGCCAGACCCCGCCAACCTGACAGTGCGCGAAGACCGCATCGAGCTAGCCCCCGACAACATCACCACCACCACCGAACGTCCGGGTGTGGCAGTCGCCATCGTGCTCGACCTGAGCCGCAGTATGCGCGGGAGCGGCTTGCCCACCAGCACCGACCGCCTGCAAGATGCCCGCGAACAAATTGCCGCCATCGCCCAAGCCCTTGACCCCGAAACCGACCTCCTGCAAGTGCAAGTCTTCAACCAGAACACCGTCGAGGTGCTGCCCCTCGCGCCCGTAGATGGCGGCGCGGTGGTCAATCAGCTGAATACCGACCCCACCTTTCAGGTCATCCCGGACAAGCCGGGCGGACCGACCCGCGAACCCACCCCCGAAGATTACCGCAACGACCCCTACGCCTTCGCTGCCCTCTCGGACTCGCTGCAACAAGCCATCGCCGTGCTGAGCGACCCCGACGAAGCCCCCACCGCGTTTGCCGACCGCCTACCGCGTATGCAAAAAGCGGTGGTGCTGATCGGCGATAGCTGCGACGACGGGCTAACCGCCATTGGCAGTGCCGTGTGTACCATCCCCAGCGATTTGCAGACGACCCTCGAAGCGGTTAACAGAAGCAACGACCTGACCATCTATAGCATTGGGGTGGGCAACGAAGACCCCGATGCCGGGCAACCACGCCCGCCGCGTGTGCCCGAAGCGGGCTACGCCTACAACAGCCAGTGGGAACTGCTAGAACGGCTAGCTAACGAGGTACCCAACGGCGTATTCGTGCCGCTTGCCACCGACGACCCCGCCCAAGCCGCCGCGCTCCGCGCACGCATTGCCGACGACATTGTCGCCCCGATTGTGCAGCGTGGCGACCAACTGGTGATTACCTACACCTCGCCCGCGCAACCCACAGTTGGGCACACCGTCACCATCGAGGCAGGCGATGCCCGCAGTAGCTTGGACTATGCCGCCCCCCGCGTGCCGCCGCAGGTCACGCTCAATGTGCAACCCGGCGACGAAGAGACGCGCCCCGTGGTGGGGGTCAATGTCGTAACTGACCAAGCACCCATTGACCGCGCCGAGTATTTCATCAACGGGAGCGACGACCCGATTGTAAGCAGTAGCCCGCCCTTCGCACTCGACACCACCCAACTTGAGCCGGGTACCTATACCGTCACCGTGCGGGTGGAAGACATTCGCGGGCTGGTGTCAGAGATGAGCACCGAAGCCACGTTCACGGTGCCCGCTCCGCCCCCCCCGCCCCCCGATTTCACCCTCTTCTGGGCGGTGCCGCTCGGTCTGGTGGTACTGGCGGGTGGTGGCTTCTTGCTCTGGAACCTGAGCCGCCGCCAACCCGCCCCAGCAAGCAACGCAGGCGCAAGCCAGCGCGTCACGCGCGTGTACGACGAATCCGACCTAATGCTGGTCATTCGCAAGGGCAAACAAACCGGGAGCCGCCACCCCATCGGCAGTACCCAGAATACGTTCATCGGGGCTGATCCGGCACAAGCCGATATTGTGCTCGAAGATGACTACGTATCTGGGCGGCATGTCAGCATCCAGCGCGAAAGCGACAATCTTTTCGCTATTGACCTCAATAGCCGCAACGGTACCCTGCTGAACAACGAGCGCATGGTAGCCAACCAGCGATACCCCTTCCAACCGCACGACACCCTGACAGTGGGCAGCACCGTGTTGCAGTGTATGCCCGCCAACGCCGAACGCGACAACAAAGTAACGCAGGTACTCGGACCGTCCACGCCGCCCCCACCACAGGTTGCGGCACCGGGTAAAGCCCCCGACCTGCCACCCACGTTGCCCCCCACCGACCGCGTTACGCCGCCCGAATTGCCGCCGACACTGGGCTTGAACCTGCCGCTCACCGAAGAGGATACCCTGCCGCA
>CAZNQP010000104.1:6194-8315 GCA_964575355.1 uncultured Chloroflexaceae bacterium | reverse complement strand
CGGGGAACGGCGGCACGTCTTCCACGGGCGGCGGCGGTGGCACGTCGGTTGGCTCTTCGCGCACAATCACCGGCTCGGCTATGGTCGGCTCCACGACGGTGCTGGTTGGGGTGACAACGGGCACGGTGGGAGTGGTTGTCGTGGGGTCGCTGGTGGGCGGCACAGCGGTCGCATCCTCGCGCTCATAGTTGGGCGTGGGCGTTGCGCTGGGGGTCGGGGTCGGGGTTTCGGTGCCCTCAGGACCGTGACGCACAACCTTGTCGGTGGCAACATAGCGGCTGGCAAAGGCATCGCTGAACAGAAGCGCACCGTCGGCGGCAAACACCTGCCGCGACACCGTGACGCTCATGCCCGGTGCGCCATACGTCACCACTTCTTCTTCGCCCGGCTCCATCTCCTCATCGAGCATACGCCGCTCGCCGAAGTCGGTGTCATCACTAACATTCGGACCGCCAAGCAGCACGGTACGCCCGTCTGGTACACCCCAGATGAGCACCCGTACCATGTCGCCGCTGCGCTCGGTGGTCACATACATATAGTGGTCGGTCACGTTACGCCAGCGCAGGTCAATGCGCCCGCCGCCGCCCTCGGCAACAGCGGCTTCGATGCCGGGGCGTTCATTGAAGAAGTAGAGCAGAAAACTGTGCTGGTGACGTTCGACAATCGGCATCCCACTGTAGAGCGCGGCTTCAAACATCGCGCTCGATACCTGACAGATGCCGCCCGCCAGCATGGGCACGATGCGCCCGCCATCAATGCCCAACCCGTCGCGGTAGCCCATCGCGGGCGTGAGCGGTCCCACTTCATCAAGGTACGAAAAGGTGGCACCGGGCGGCACCAACGTGCCGTTCAGTAGCTCGGCCGCCAACAGAATATTGCTCGCATCACCGCTGCCGGGGGCAAAGCGCGTCACGCCACTGGCGAGTACCTGCATGGCGGGCAGAGGGCGCAGCAAGGCTTCGCTGTCGGGCAACTGCTGCACATAGAGCAACCCGGCAGGCGTGTGCTGCACCGCCAGCGACGCGGCGGGCTGTTCGGGGTAGTAGACGAAGCGCACCCGCTCGAACTGCTGCACCAACCGCAGGCGTTCATTCAGCCGCTCGAAGCGGGCAGGCGCGAGGGCTTCGCCCGCGTGGGCACGCAGGGCGGCATCGGCACGGAGCCGGGCTTGGAATGGCGCGGCAATCACGACTGAACGACGCAGGTGCAAGCGCGTGCCACCCATGGGCAGTTCCGTGTGTTGGCGGCGCAGCAGTGGGCGGTCAGCGTCGGCAGTCGAAATGAGCAGGGTACCCGCTAGGGTTGCCGTGACAGGACTGGCAGGGTCTTTGGGATCGCTGGTCAGGCGGGCATACTCGAAGTACTGCACCTGCTGCCCGCTCTCCGGGTCAATGAAGGCTTCGGTAATTGGGGCACCAATGGTTGCTGCATGCTCGTTGTGGTAGGCAAGGAATACCCCGGAAAGGTAATGCCCTGTGGTCTCGATGTAGCGGAAGGCGCGGTCAGGCAGTGCCGATGCACGCTCGACTGTGCGCCGTTCTTGCGCGTGCGCCGGAGCACGAACCGCCGTGCCACTGAACGTGAGCAATGTGACCAGCACCGTTGCCACAGCCCATGCCAGCGGTGTACGCTGGCGAACATAGGACAACCACCATTTCACGCGGGGAACTCCTTTTCGTGCGGCATAGCGGGCAGGTGCTAGGGGCGAACAGCGCACAACCTACCCACCCCCCCACCGCCGATGGCAGCAGTGGCGGGGGCATCCCAAGACACACGATTATTTGTTAAATCTCGTAACCCGTCTGCTTTAACCGGGACACGCGCTTCAATGCCCCGGCGACCCAACATCGTTGAAGTATTACCCTTCGCTATTCTAGCACACTTCTGCCACACGCCAAGTGCAATCTGACAACAACCTGACAGGCGTATGACGCACACGAGCAGTTTGCAACGTGCCCTGTGCGCTGTGCCATCGCACGCAACGCGGGCTATGTCCAGTACTTTGCTACCAAATGCACAGTCTTTGTGTCTATTTTGCAGCTATTGCGTATATAATGATAGTACAAGGCGCAAGCCGCCCATTTTGCTCGGATGTGCCGGGATGGCACATTGTAGGCGGTT
>CAZNQP010000104.1:828-6094 GCA_964575355.1 uncultured Chloroflexaceae bacterium | reverse complement strand
TGTAACTGTTGTCTCTACCATAGGGCTAACACACAGGCAACCTTGGTGTTGCACCACAATGTCTGGGAAAGGCAGGGAGCGTATGCCAACACCACCCGATGATGAACAAACCCCGTGGTACCAGCACGTACCCGCGATCTTGATCATGGTCTTGACGGGAGCCTTTGTTATCGGGCTACCCTTCTTGCTGATGTCGTCGGGCGACACCAGCCCAACCACCAACCGTATGTTCCTTGGTGGAGCCTTTGGCACCCTGATGGTGTTGGCGTGGCTTGACAGCCACCTCGACAGCCGCCGCCGCCGCCGTCTGTGGCGGCAGGTCGCCGAGCAGGCGGGGCTGACCAACACGGCACAGGGCACCGGTATGGGTGCGTTTGTATTTGTGAGCGGGCAGTACCGGGGGCGGCGTGTGACGCTCTATGCGCCGCGCGTGGGGCGGGGGCAAGCCATCGCCACCCGCGTCGAGGTGCTGCTGACCAACCCGGTAGCCGCCGCGACCCTGCGGATGCGCGGACCGTTTGCCCGCAATACTGCGCTGTGCGACAGCGTGACCAGCAACCTGTTTGCCACCACCGATGCCCGCATGTTTGGCGATGCCAAACGCTTTTTTGTGCGGAGTAAGCCCGTGCATCTGATTACCCGCCTGCTGGCGACCCACCCGCTGTGGGAAAACCTCGAAGACCTCGACCGGTTGGTGAATATCGAATTGAGCGGGCAGGTGCTTTGGTTCGAGCAACTTGGGCTACTCCGTGAGCCAGACCGGGTACGCCAGATGTTTGACCTGCTGTGCGAGATGGCTGACACTATCGAGCACACGCTTGCCATCGGCAAGGCGACTGCCGAGCACGCAGCCTGATGCTGCTGCCCCTGCGCTGTTGGCGGCGGCGGCGGCAATAGTGTATACTGGCATCGTTGTTCGGGCTGTAGAGCAGTTGCATACATGCAACACACAGCCTCGCCCGACCAATAACCGCGACACGATGTTGTGTTGAACACACGGAGAAGTGTAAAGGAACAGTATGGTTCAAGAAACCGTTAGCCCTGACCCGTACATTGTCTCGTTACGTAGCGACTGGGACGTATCGGTTGCCCGCATGGCTGCGCGTGACCTTGCGCGGCGCATCGGCTTCAGCGCGACCGACCAAGCACGCATTGCCACCGCCGCCTCGCAACTGGCACGGCAGGTGGTAGCGGGCAACACCGACGGGCGAGCCGTGATCCGGGGGGTGCAGCGTGGCACGATGCAGGGCATTGAGCTACGCTTTGAGTGCACCGACCTGTGCGACCTGAACGGCGAAGCGACGTTTCCCCATGGCTACCACGAGCAACTCACTGGTGGAGCATTGCCCCCCAGTAGCCTCATGATGGATGAAGTCGAGATGGAACCCACCAACGGGCAAGCGGCTGTCCTTACGTGCCGCAAGTGGGTGCGCTGATAGGTTAGCGTTGGAACAGTGCCCTGCCACGCCGCAGCACTGCCTGTGCATCGGGCACCCCCAGTAGCCCAGTCGTGAGCACATAGAAGCCAGCACCGCCCCCGCCGACCACCACGAGCCACGCGAAGAGCGGCAGCATGTCCTGTTGCCAAGCGTATGCGCTCTCCGGCGCAAGATAGGGCAAGGCAGGCAACGAGAGCTGGATGCAACCGAACAGTAGCCCCCCCAGTGCCGCTGCTGCCGCACCACTGGCAAGCAGGCTTCGCCACAACGTGCTGTCTGCCCAGATGCCGGGGATGCTGCCGCGCAGCAACAGGGCAAGCAGTATGGTTTCGGTGGTGTTGGCAATGCTGAACGCGAGGGTCAGCCCCACCACGCCGTAGCCCTGCCTAATGGCAAACAAGCCTAGCCCGATATTCATGGCGACTTGTAGTAGCCCCACGCCCACCGGGACGAGGGTCTTTTGCATGGCATAAAAGCTCCGGATGAGGATTTCGGCGGCGGCAAAGGCGGGCAGTGCCAACGCATAGCCCAGCAGTGGCTCGTAGGTATAGAGCAGCGAGGCATTGTCGAAGGCACCACGCTGGAACACGAGCCGCACGAGGGGCACACCGAGCAGCAGCAACGCGACCATGGCGGGCAACGTGAAGAACAGGATCGTTGCCAGCGTCGAGCGCACCCGCGCCTGAAATGCCGTCATGTTGTTGTCGGCAAACAGCCGCGCCATCAGGGGAAACGCCACCGTGCTCAGGCTGAGGGAGAACACGCCATAGGGCAGCAGCATCAGTTGGTAGGCATAGTTCAAGCCAGCAAGCTGGTCTGCCAGCAGGTAGGTCGCCGTCAGGCTGGCGGTGACAAGCAGGCTGACCTGCGACGCGCCCTGCCCCAGCACACGCGGGAGCATCTGGCGGGCAACCTCGCCGCGTTCGGGGATGTCGCCACCCAGTGTCAAACGCAGCCGCATCCCGACGCGCAGCAAGCCGGGGATTTGCACAACGAGGTACAGTGCCGCCCCGATGACCACGCCCCAGCCCAGCCCCCAGACCCCCAGCCATGGTGCCAGCAGCACCGCCCCGCCAATAATGCCGAGGTTGTAGACGGCAGGGGCGAGCGCGGGCAACGTAAAGCGGTCTTGCGCGTTAAGGGTTGCCATTGCCAGCCCGCCCAACCCCAGTAGCAACGGCGAGAACAGAAACAGGCGCGTCATGCCGGTGGTAATGGCGAGCTCGTCCGCGCCGAAGTCGGGACCGGCAAACAGGGCTTCGCTCAGCCACGGTGCCAGCAACCACAACAGCGCACTGGCGGCGGCAAGCACGCCCAGTGCCCACGTCACGACGGTACTGGCGAGCCGCCACGCCCGTTCTGTGCCGTCGCGCTCGAAAACCGTAATGAAAATGGGAATGAAGGTGCTCCCCAGTGCGCCGCCGATCACCACCATATACAGAAAGTCGGTGATGCGGAACGCCGCGTAGTAGGCGGCAAGGCTGTCGCTGGTGCCAAACTGCGCCGAGATAATTACGTCGCGCAGTAGCCCAGTCACGCGACTGAGCACGTAGCCGCCCATCACGATCAGGCTACTGAGCCGGAAGGCACCGAGGCGGCGCATTACCTGCTGCATGGCGGTGGCTCGTGGGGGTCTTCAGGTGGCGGGTGGCTACACATGCTGCACCCGATTATACCGCACCTGCGGCGACCGTGCGCGGCACCGGGGCAGGGGCGGGCTAGGCGGGGAGCGGGGCGGGCTGGCACTGCGGGCAGATATGCGTGCCGCGTTGGGCGACGACGAGCCGCACAATCGTAGTGCCACAGCGCGGGCAGGGCTGCCCCGTGCGCCCGTACACCTTGAAGTAGTGCTGGTTGCTGCCACTGCGCCCGTAGCCCGTGCGATAATTCCGCAGTGTGCTGCCCTCGTTAGCGATGCCCTGCTCAAGCACCTGCTTGATCGCCGCGTGCAGCGTGGCAGTTTCGGCGGCAGCGAGGCTGCATGCGGCACGGAGCGGGTGCAACTGCGATAGCCACAGTGCTTCGTCTACATAGATGTTGCCCATGCCCGCCAGCAGTTGTTGGTTGAGCAGCAACGGCTTGAGGGCGGTGCGGCGCGGTTGTAGTAACGCGGTAAAGGCGGCAACATCGAAGGCGGCGGTGAGTGGCTCCACGCCGTGCGCGGCATCGAGTAGTGCCAACCCGTGCGCGTCGAGCAGGCGCACCCGCCCGAACTTGCGCGGGTCGTGGAAGAAGATACGCCGCCCGTCTGTCAGGGCAATGATGAGGTGGGTGTGGGTGTCGTCGGGTTCGGCGGGGGCTTGCACCGTCAGGCTCCCCGACATACGGAGATGTACCGCCAGCGTCCAGCCGGCATCGAGCGTGAGCAGGAGCCACTTGGCACGCCGCCCCGCCTGCGCGATAGTGCGCCCCGGCAGCAGGGCGTACAGGTCGGCGGGGCTGGGGGTCTCGACCATGCGCTCCCAATCGAGCTTTTCGATCCCTGCGATGCGGCTACCCGTGACCTGCGCGGCAAGGCTCCGGGCGGCTGTTTCGACTTCGGGGAGTTCGGGCATGGCGGCTACGCCGTGAAGGGCTGCCCATCCTGCCAGTCGGTGCCACCGTCTGCCCAGTGTTCCCGCTTCCAGATAGGCGCAATCGCTTTAATCCGATCCATCACGTACTGCGCGGCGGCGAAGGCAGCAGCACGGTGTGGGGCTGCAACCACCACCAGCACGGCGGTCTCGCCAATGGCGAGCGTGCCCACGCGGTGATGCACCGCAACGCGCCCAATGGCGTGCTGCTGGCGGGCTTCGTCGGCGATCTGTTCGAGCACGGGCACTGCCATCTCAGCATAGGCTTCGTAGGTCAGTTGGGTAGAGGCACGCCCCTGAAACTGGTTCCGTGCCACGCCGCTAAACGTTACCACCGCGCCGTCGGCATCGGTCTGGACGAGCCGCACCAGTGGCGCAGGGTCAAGCGGTTGCGTGGTGATGTGGAAGGCGGGTGGGGCGGTTGCGGCGGCATCGTCACCCGTGCCACCACTTACGGGCGGGATGTAGGCTACTTCGTCGCCGTCGTGCAGGGGGGTGCCGGGGTCGCTGTAGCTCTGGTTGATAGCAACCATGATGCTGCCGCTATAGCCACCGAGCCGGGGGTGCTGCGCGATCAGGTGCTCCCACAGCATACCCGCCGTAGTATCGGTGGGCACCACGCACGCCAAGCTGCGTTGCCCCACAACGTCGCGCTGTCCGGCAAACAGGCGCACGGTGACGGTTATTGTGTCGGCTGTACTCATACGCTTCACTCCGTTGGGAAGTCTTCGGGACCGCGCCCGGTGGGGCGCATGGCTTCGTCCTGTATTTTGCGCCACATATGGCTAAAGCGGCGCGGTGCGCTACTCGTCCAGTTGGCGAGTGGTTGCGGCGTGTGGACGACCACGCGCATGTGCTTACGTAACTCATTATAGTATGTCTTGAAGCGCGGTGCTACGCTTTCCGTGACGTGCAGTTCGGTGCAGCCGTGTTCGTCGCAGAAAGCACGTAGCTCCTCGACTAGCACGCCCCGGCGGATTTCGCCCACGCTGCGCCCTGCAAGCGCGTCTTCGGCACTTTCATACAGAAACATCAGCCGCTTGAACGAAAGCTGTGCCTCGCGCAAGAACGGCTCATCGAACACAAACACGGCAGGCGCGTCGGGGTGGGCGTGCAGGGCAGGGTCGGTCGGTGACAGGCTGTCGCCATGCACCCATACGGCGATCTTGTTGGTCATCGGTGTATCCTTCGTTCGCTGACGTTCGCTGACGTTCGCTGACGTTCGCTGACGTTCGCTGACGTTCGCTGACGTTC
>CAZNQP010000104.1:0-728 GCA_964575355.1 uncultured Chloroflexaceae bacterium | reverse complement strand
GCTGACTGCGGCATTGACTACGGCTCTGACTGCGGGAACAACGCCTGCACGGGCACGGCGAACTGCGGCAGCACCACCGACGGCAACGTCGCGGCGTGGGCATAGCTCCCCTGTGCCACATACGCCCACCCGTGCAGGTGCAGCACCTCTATCGTGCGGGCGGCGGGGTCGGCAATCCAGTATTCGCGCACCCCGGCGGCGGCGTAGGCGTGCAGTTTGCCGTCGCGGTCGTAGCGGGCGGTGCTGCGCGAGGTAATCTCGACGACGAGCGCAGGTGCCCCCACAATGCGTTGCGGCGTGATGATGTCGCGCTGCGCGTTGAGTACCACCAGAACGTCAGGTTGTACCACCACGCCGGGGGCTAGCTCTACGTCATACGGCGCAACAAAGACCATTCCCAGCTGTTGCTCTTCCTCGACATGCTGTACCAGACGAAACGTCAGACGCACACTGTACCGTTGATGGTCGCTGTTGGGGGCGGGGGTCATATACAGCACTCCGTTGATAATTTCGTAGCGGTTGCCGTCGTCGGGGAGCGCGGCGTAGTCGGCGTAAGTCCACGCGCCCTGCGGCGGTCCGGGGCGGGCGGCGGGCTGCGTCACGGCAACATAGGCGGGCGGCGCGGGTGGGCGGCGGGTGGTGTCGGTCGTCATTGCGCCCCCCCGTCGGCTGCCGGGAACAACGCCTGCACGGGCACGGCGAACTGCGGCAGCACCACCGACGGCAAC
>CAZNQP010000103.1:0-9203 GCA_964575355.1 uncultured Chloroflexaceae bacterium | reverse complement strand
CCGGCGGCACGACCAACCCGTACCCGTCGCCCGGCGGCACGGCAACCGCCAACCCGTACCCGTCGCCCGGCGGCACGACCAACCCGTACCCGTCGCCCGACGCAACCCCGCCGCCCGGTGGCACGCCCCTGCCAACCGTTGCCCCCCCGCCCGGTGGGGGCGGCGACAACCCCGGCGGCGGCGGCGAAGCACCGCTGCCACCCACCAGCACCGGGGTGCCGCTACTCGGCTTCGGCTTGCTGGGTGCCACCCTGCTCGTGCGGACGATCCGGCTAAAACGCGCCCGCGAGCGGCTGTAGCTCATAAGCCTTCGCCTTAGCACACGACTGACAGAGGACTGACGGGGGTGGCTCATGCCACCCCCGTTGGCATGGCGTGTGCAACCCATGAAGCCCCAGTCCTTGTATGCCCACACCACAGACCATGATATACAGACCGTGGTATACTGCTATTGTTATCCGTAACGTGGAAAGCACACAACGATGCCCGAAGCTCCGGCGATAGTTGCCCTCAAGTCGCATACAACCCTCTACAACGGCGTTGCTGATAGTATCGAGCCGCAGCGTGCCCTGATAGAACGGCTGGCGCACACCTACACCCCGCGCCCGTCGCTGGAGCAAGTGCTCGACCAGACTATCCACGCCCTTGACAGTGGCTTGATCGTGATCGAGAGCAACGCGGGGGGCGGCGTGACCAGCACACTTGCCTACCTTGCGTGGAACAACCCGTTTCCGTGCTGGTTTGCCGGGGTCGCGCCGCAGGGCATCACCGCCCTTGCGGCACAGGCAATTGCCCTGCACCCCCAACCGTTGCCACTGGTGCCCCCCGCGATTGCCAGCGACCCGGCAGCGTTTGCCCGCCTGTTGGCAGACCTGACCGCCACCCGCACCTACGGCGAGCAGCTGGTACTGCTGATAGACCGCCCGTTGCTGACGACGCTACCGCCCGGTCCCTTCGAGACGCTCTTACCCGCCGCCATTCCGCCGGGGGTCATCATTGTGTATGGCACCACCACGGGCGCGTGGTTGCCCTACCCGCCCGCCGCCCGCATCACGTTGCCAATGGTGAGCGAAGACCTGACCCGCGAGCAGGCACGTATGCTGAGCACCATCGGCACGCCTACCCAGCTTCTGCCACTCATTCTGGCGATAGCCAAGGGCAACCCGCTGGCGGCACGGCTGACCTACGGTATGCTGTCTGCCCGCCTGATTACGGTCAATCAAGTAGCCGAACGTGCCAACAAGCCCGGCTTAGAGAGTGTCTACCGCCTGTGGTGGGACAGCATGCCGCCGCAAGCGCACAACCTTGCCGGGGCACTCGCCGCCATCGGCGGCACGTTGCCGCCTGCCCTGCTGCCGCACCTGCTCAGCGCGTATGATGATGTTGCGATGCGGGCACTGACACAGTGGCGACATGCGGGGATGGCTATCCACGACGAGCACGGCATAGCATTCGCCCATGATGCGACTGTCGCCTTTGTGCAAGCGCACGCCCCCGCCATGGTCGCGGCTGCCCATAGTCGGCTGGCTGCACTGGCACTCGCAGACCGTGATATTGCTACCCCCACTGCCCTGCCGCCCGCCCCGACGTTTGCCAGCAACGCGCCCCACCGCTATCTCATGGCAAACTTTGCGCGGCACGCCGCCTGTGGCGATGCCGCCGGGCTTGCCCTGTTGCCGGTGGTGGCACAACGGCAGTGGGTGCGCCTGCGCGAGCGCGAAGCCAACAGCGTGCTGCCTGCCGCCCACGACATCGCGTGGGAAGTGCGCCATGCTGCTAGTGGCGACGACCTGCTGCGGCTCGTCCGCAGTGCGGCACTGGCGGGCACGCTCACATCGCTTGCCCGCACCATTGCGCCCGAACAGGTTGAAGTGGCACTGCAAGCGGCAGTCGCACGATGGGGGCGCGAAGCGGGGCTACGGCAGGTGCGGGCGATTGTAGACCAGTTGCCCGACATCCACGAGAAAGGCGTGGTGCTGCGCCGCCTCGCCGATGCCTGCCACGCCCTCAAGTTGCGCCCGCAGGCGGCGCGGCTCCTGTCGCAAGCCCTCGACATAGACGAACACAAACGCCCGCTTGTGTGGGACGAGCAACGCGAACAGGTGCAGACCGCACTGGCACAGGCGGCACTGGCGCGGCACGACGTAGCAACCGCCCGCGCCATCGCTGCCCTGATCACGCACCCGGAGCGGCGCGGTGCCGCTGAGACCACGATTGTCCGTTGGTTGCTGGCACACGACGACGTAACGCAGGCGGCGACGGTGGCGCGGGCGATTGGGCACGATAACTTGGGGGCGTGGGCACGCGCCGAGGTTGCGCTCGCATTGGCACGCCGGGGCGACCGCGATGCTGCCGACGGGCTACTCAATACGATTGACGATGTGGAAACGGCACAGGTGTGGGGACAGATTGAGGTGGCATGTGCGCTTGCCGCCCGCGATGAAACCGCCGCCCGCACCCGCATTGCCGCCCTCGATAGCCCAGCGCGGCGTGACCGGGGGCTGGCGCGGCTGGCATTGGCACTGGCTGCCGCCGACAAGGACGGCGACGCACTCGCGGTCAGCGAGGAGATTAGCGACATCACGCTACGGGTGACGACGCTCCTTGAGCTACGGCTCCAACTCGATGGGCTGGTGGCGATGCTCGCGCTGGAGCAGGCAACCCGCATCATTGGCGACCTGCCCCGCGACGAGCGCATCCCCCTGACTGCCCAGCTTGCCGCCGCCTATGCCACGCTGGGGCACCCCGACAAGGCACGGGCACACGCGCAGCAACTCGCCGAGGGCGAAGAACGCACCCGCGCCCTCTCGCGGGTGGCGGTGGCGCAGGGGCGGGCGGGCGACATGGCGGCGGCACTCACGCTGATCGAAGAGCTGGATGACGACGATGAATATGACTGGGCAGTCGAAGAGTTGGTGCAACTGCTTGGTGAGCAGGGGCAGTGGGCAGAAGCGCGTCGCCTTGCCGCCACTATGCGCGCCCCCGAACAGCAAGCGCAGACACGCGCTGCACTGTTGCTGTTGCAGGCACGCACGGGCAATCCGCTCGATGCGCTGGCGTTGCTCCGCGACCTGCAAGCCGTGCCCGCACAATATCTGCGTGCTAGCACGCTCCTTGCTCCCCTGCTGGTTGCGGCAGGCGCAACCGATGAAGCCCTTGCCCTCATCGAGGATGACCTTGGCGACGATGACCGTAGCGACGTACCGTTGCTCCAACCCGAACGGCGGAGCCGCTACCGCTCGTTGGTGGTGGCGGCACAGGCACGCACAGGCGATGTGGCGGGCGCACGCGAGCATATCGCGGCGATTGCCTACCCGCTCGACCGGGCGCGGGCACACCTAGCGATTGCTGAGGTGACGGCTACCACCGACCCGCCAACGGCACGCGCCGCGCTGGGTGCCGCCCTGACTATGCTGCTGCTGGGGCGCGACGAAGCCTACCGCCTGTTGCAGCACGCCGTACCCGTCTTAGCCACCCTCGATGACGGCGGGTTGCTGCTGGACATTGCGCGTGCTCTGTCCGAGGTGGACGCGCTGTAACGCCACGCCAACGCAACCGGGGGCGGCAGTTGTTTGGCTGCCGCCCCCGGTGAACGTCAAGCGGTAGAGCGCATGGTAAAGGGCACCATACGCCCGGCGGCGCGGCGGTTACTCGCTGGCGTAGGCTGCCAGTACGTTGCCGTTCTGGACGGTTTCGCCCACCTCGACGGTCACTTCGGCAATCTTCCCGTCGCGTGGGGCGGTGACTTCGTTCTCCATCTTCATTGCCTGAATAATAAAGATGACCTGCCCCACTTTCACGGTATCACCCGCCTTGATGCGCGTTTCGGTGACGGTGCCTTGCAGCGGCGAGGTGATGGCTTGTGCCGACGATACTGACTTGGCTTTCGGCGCGGGCGGCGGCGCAGTCGGCACCGCCACGGTGGGTACCAGTGGCGTGCCATATTCGGCAATCCGCACACTGAAGCGGCGGCTGTTGACTTCGACATTGAAGGTACGGACGGGCGGCTCATCGTCGCTGTCGGCGGTGGGCGGCGTGGGCGGGGTATACTGCTCGATAGCATCGAGCAGCTCGTCGCGGTACAGCGGGATAAAGTTCACAGTTGCTTCGCCCGCAATAAATGCGTGATGTTCGAGCGCGGCGCGGAAGAACGGGATCGTGGTCGGCACCCCCTCCAGCTTGAAGTCGCGGAGCGCACGCCGCATCCGTGCCAACGACTCTTCGCGGTCTACGCCCCATGTGATCAGCTTTGCCAGCAACGAGTCGTAATATTCGGGGATTTGCCAGCCCTCACGCACGCCGCTGTCTACGCGCACACCTAGCCCGGCAGGTTCTGCATAGCGCGTAAGCTTGCCCAGCGTAGGGCGGAAGTTTGCCAGCACATCCTCGGCATTCACGCGGCACTCGATGGCATGCCCGCGTGGTACCATGTCCTCTTGCGTCACCCACAGGGGTTCGCCTTGCGCGACGCGCAACTGCCCCTTCACAAGGTCAATGCCGTAGATCATCTCGGAAACCGTGTGCTCCACCTGAATACGCGAGTTCATTTCAAGGAAGTAGTACTCGCCGTCCTGATAGAGAAACTCCAGCGTGCCCGCCCCCACATAGCCCACGTGGAGCGGGAGCTTAATGGCATCCTCACCCATCTGGCGGCGCAGGGCGGGCGAGATGACGGGCGAAGGCGTTTCTTCGATCAGCTTCTGGTGGCGGCGTTGCACCGAGCAGTCGCGCTCGCCCACATAGATGATGTTGCCGTGCTGGTCTGCCAAAATCTGGATTTCGATGTGGCGCGGGTTGGTAAGGTACTTCTCCATATAGAGGTCGCCGTTACTGAAGGCAGCAATGGCTTCGCGGCTGGCACTGTCGTAGGCATTGATGATTTCATCTTCGCCGCGCACCACGCGCATACCGCGCCCGCCCCCGCCAGCAACCGCTTTGAGGGCGATGGGGTAGCCAAACTCTTCGGCAGTGGCGCGGGCTTCATACGCATCTTTCAGGGGCTTGAGCGTGCCCGGTACCATCGGCACCCCCACGGCTCGTGCAATGTTGCGGGCGGCGGTCTTGCCGCCAAGGGCTTCGGTGGCTTCGGGCGGCGGACCGACGAAGACTAACCCAGCATCGGTCACGGCACGCGCAAACTTAGAGTTCTCCGACAGAAAGCCATAGCCGGGGTGGATCGCATCTGCACCTGCCTGCTTGGCGACCTCGATAATCCGTTCAATGTTGAGATAACTTGCGCCCGCCGGTCCCGGACCGAGCAGGTACGCATCGTCGGCATACTCGACGTGGGGGGCTTCACGGTCGGCTTCCGAATAGACGGCAATACATTTGAGGTTGAGTTCACGACACGCCCGCATGACGCGCAGGGCAATTTCACCACGGTTGGCAACCAGCACTGTTTCAAACATTCGTTGTTCTCCTTTTTGACTTGGCTCACTTCTGCGTTGTGGTGCCCGCGCGTGCCGGGGCACGGCGGCGGGCGCACGGGCAAGCCACATTACTCGCCCGTGGGTGTATGTGTTACAGCCCGACAATGCCCGGTTGCCCCGCACCAGCGCGGCGCAACCGTTCGACCGTATGCCAGCGCGGGGCGTGCAAGACGCGCTGGGCGGCAATATGCTGGGTAAGCAGCAAACGTGCCTGCTGCCAGCCTGCCAATGCTGGTTCGTCGGGTTGGTCTTGGCGTGCTTCTTCTTCGGCGAGGTACGCCGTGATAGCGGCAAACACGGCTACCCCCTCATCGTCGTTAGGGGTGTATACCTGCCCGTTGGTCAGCATGATGAGGGGCAGCGCGGGCGGTGGCTTGGGCGCGGCAACCGGCGCGGCGGTACGGGCGGTGGGTGCCGCCGTCGTGTCTGCGGCGGCGGCGGCATCTGCGGCGGCGGCATCTGCGGCGGCGGCTATCTGCGCGAGGTAGCTCACAATGGCAGCCACCACTGCCGCGCCTTCGTCGGGGGCGGGCGTGTAGACGTGCCCGCCGGTCTTCATCACGATGGGCAATGGGGGCAACGGGGGCAATGGGGGCAACGGGGGCGCACTGTCTACCGCGGGCACGGCGGGCGCAGGGCGAGCCGCTACGGCTGCCAACGCCCCGACAGCCACCGCAATCACCGCCGCTTCGTCTGGGCTAGGTGGCGGTGCGACGCTCATGGCGGGAGCGGACGGTTGCGCCTTTGCTTGGTCGGTCATGGTGTTACGCTCCTGCCTACAGCGGTATCAGCCCGTGCTTGCGCGGCGGGGTGCTCTGGCGTTTCGTCCGGACGAGGCGTAGCGACTTGATGAGCATGGGGCGGGTTTCGCGCGGCTCAATCACCATGTCAATGAAGCCGCGCTCAGCAGCGACGTAGGGGTTGCCAAAGCGTTGGCGGTAGTCCGACGCAAGTTCGGCACGGCGGCGTTCGGGGTCATCGGCGGCGGCAACTTCCTTGCGGAACACAATGCCGACGGCGGCTTCTGCGCCCATCACCGCGATTTCGGCGGTGGGCCACGCAAGGTTCACGTCCGAGCGCAGGTGCTTGCTTGCCATCACGATGTACGCCCCGCCGTACGCCTTGCGCGTGATCACCGTCAGCTTGGGCACGGTCGCTTCGCAGTACGAAAACAGGAGCTTGCCGCCATGCCGGATGATGCCGCCGTACTCTTGCTGCGTCCCCGGCAAGAAGCCCGGCACATCCACAAACGTTACAATCGGGATGTTGAAGGCATCGCAGAACCGCACAAAGCGTGCGCCCTTGATCGAGCTATCAATGTCGAGTGTGCCCGCGAGGTAGGCGGGTTGGTTGGCAACCACCCCCACGACGTGCCCATCGAGGCGGGCGAAGCCAACCACAAGGTTGCGTGCCCATAGCGGCTGCACTTGGAAGAAGAAGCCGTCGTCTACCACCGAACGGATGATCACCGTCATGTCGTAGGGGCGGCGCGGGTTATCGGGCACCATCGTTTGCAGGCTCTCATCCACGCGCTCCGGCGCATCACTGGTAGGCATGTAGGGTGGGTCTTCCATGTTGTTGTTGGGGAAGAACGACAGGAGCGTCCGTACCTGCTGGAAGGCTTCTGCCTCATCGTCGGCGATGAGTTGCGCCACCCCGCTCCGGCTATTGTGGACGACTGCCCCGCCTAGCTCTTCAAAGCCGACTTCCTCGCCCGTGACGGTGCGAATAACATCGGGACCCGTGATGTACATCTGCCCGGTGCCGCGCGTCATCAGGATATAATCGGTGAGGACGGGCGAGTAGACCGCGCCCCCCGCGCACGGTCCGAGGATGAGCGACAACTGTGGAATAACCCCGCTTGCCAAGACGTTGCGGTAGAAGATTTCGCCGTAACCCGACAGTGCCGTCACTCCCTCTTGGATACGCGCCCCACCGCCGTCGTTCATCCCGATGATCGGCACGCCCATCTTGAGGGCGAAATCCAACACCTTGCAGATTTTCTCGGCAACCACCTCGCCCAACGACCCACCAAACACGGTTACGTCTTGGGCAAACACACACACCGGGCGACCCATGATGGTGCCGTGCCCCGTCACCACGGCATCACCGAGCGGGTAGCGTTTGTCCATGCCAAAGGTGCCGGTGCGGTGGACGACAAACTGGTCAAGCTCGACGAACGAGCCGGGGTCAAGCAGGGCTTCAATCCGTTCACGGGCGGTCAGCTTGCCGCGCTCGTGCTGCCGTTGCAAGCCCTTGGGGTCTACGGTCAATGCTTCCTCGCGGCGGCGTTGAAGCTCCGCGACCTTTTCTTCGGTAGTCAATGACATAGCGTGCCTCTTTTATTTGAACTATCATCCAAGCGATCTCGTTCGATTGTAGCATACCATGACGAATGGCGCGGCTGAGGAACGCGCCTGTAACCGCCTTTGGTGGCAGAACGGGGTAAATCTCACGGGAGATGCGGGAAGTTCACGTTCCCGGTATGAAGATTTCACCACCTGTTGGGCAGCGACCGCGCCGAGTTGTTCGTAGCCGTCACCGACACCAGATTATACTCGTCGTACCGAGATGTGAAAGAATGGTTATAGAAAAAAGTCAAAAGCCCTGCTCTATTGATGATCGGCTAATCTCCTCATTGACAAAAGCGGCTTTACGATATAACATAGTGTAGCAGTAAAACAACAGACACAGTGCCTACCAACGCCGTGTTTGCTGGGTTACTCATCGGTACCAAGCAAGTCGAACTGAGACCTGTTTTGGGCTATAGTCCCGTGGCGAAAACAGTGCATTAAAAGGTGCCGAGTAGCCCACACAGATGAGAGACGCAGGTAAGCTAAAGAGGGTAGCCATCATGTTTTGCCCAGCATTTACCCGTTCTCTGGTGTTTCTGCTCATCTTTATCGGCGGCATTCGCTTTGCAGGACGCAACGACTGGTTCGTCGGGGGTATCGTCCCGACCATAGACACAACACAAGGAGTATGACAAGCATGATGGCTCGCAAATCCCACGGCGGCACGCCCTTCCTGCGGCGTGCCACATTCGTTCTGGGCGTGCTCTTCGCCCTGTCGTTGGCACTGCCCGCGCTGGTGCTGCAACCGACGCGCCCAGCCTATGCCGCAGCGATTGCGGTGGACACAACCGCTGTTGCCATTGACCCCTTCGACTTCCAATGCTCGTTGCCAGAAGCAATTATTTCGGCAGAGCAGGACAGCAACACCACCCCGGTTGATGTCAGCGACTGTGCGGCTGGCTCTGGCGCAGACATTATTAACATCTCCCCCGCAGGTACCATTACGTTTACTGCCCCCAACAACAACACAGGTGGCATCGGGAATAATGCCCTGCCTGTCATCACCACAGACATCACGATCAACGGTACTGGTGTTGCCACCACAACGCTCACCAGTGGTACTGGTCCCGGACGGCACTTTTACGTAGCCAGTGGTGGCACGCTCACGCTTGCCGACATGACGCTACAGGGCGGTCGCATCACAGGTGCGGAGGGGACAGCAGGGGCGGGCGGTGCTGCTGGTGTGGGTGGCTCCGTGTTTGTAGACGACGGGGCAGTCCTCACCCTCAACAACGTGACCTTCTTCGACAACCGTGCCTTCGGTGGCAACGGTGGCGCGAGTGGCAACGGTGGCGCGGGCGGCGACTTCCTTACCAACCCTGTGCCGGGCGGCGGTGGCGGCGGTGGCGTCATTGAGGTCGGCACGGGTGCAGCCGGTGGTACGGGTGGCACAGGAGCCGGACCCGCAGGCGGCACTGGC
>CAZNQP010000102.1:0-9238 GCA_964575355.1 uncultured Chloroflexaceae bacterium | reverse complement strand
TAAGCGACAACGGGTAAGCGAGCGTGTGTGAAACTGGGGGTGGCGGGTGACAGGGGAGTGACGGCAGCACGGCGGCACCGCAGAGAGCCGGGTGCCGCAACGCCGCCCGGCTCTCTGCTATCGGTTGGTGGGGCTACCGGATAGCCGCCGTATCGCTACACGTCCATTGCCATGAGGTTTTCCATGGCAGTGATCTGGTCGTCCGTGATGGGTTCCCACGCCGAAATACCAAGCTCTGTCAGCACCTCCTTGCCGGTCGGGTCGTTGGGCATTGCGGCGAGCGTCGCCGTGATGTCGGCGGCGCGGGCTACCAGCGACGGCGCGACGCTGAGGCAGTGGAACGCCTTCTGCGCATCTGAGGTGGCAAAGGGTATCGCCATGCTCTTGCCCTGATCGCTCAGGTGGTCGTAGCTGTCTGTGTACATAATGCCAAACTGGGCTTCGCCCCGGAAGATGGCACTCATAACTGCCTGCCACGACTCCTGATTGATGATTTCGGCGGGGGCAATGCCCTGTTCGTGCAGCATGTGCAGCCCGATGCGGGTGGGTATCTGGCTCGTGACCGTAACCAGTTTTTGCCCCGCAATGCTGGCGAGCGTCGGGTTGGCAACATCGGGGCTAGCAACGAACGTCGCCTCGTCGTGTTGCCCTGCCGCACGCACCAATGGCACAAAGCCGTGCTGCTGGCGGGTTTGCAGGCAGTCGTTCGGGTTCAGGTAGGCGATGCCCGCACGCGGGACGTTCTCGCGGAAGTCGGCAAAATCGAGGGCAAACTCCAAGTGCATCTCGATGCCAAGTTGCTTCACAAGGTACTGTTCCAGCCGATACCAACGGTCGGGGTTATGCACGGTGTCGTGCGGGCAGACCATCATCATTGCGCTACTCACGGTCGCTCGCTCCTTTCAGTAGCCACTGCAATCTGTGGGGGACAACCTGTGCCACCAACATTATGCACAGCGACTGCGCTTTGTGTCAAAAATCCTTGCCAGAGAGGAACAAAATGGTTCGGGGGCGTACCAGACAGCACCCCACTCGTCGTAGGGCAGGGGGAGACGCTCCCCGTCTCCCCGCCACCTCTGCTGCACCCGCTAGCCCTGTTGTGCCCCGCGACGGTGCCCTGCCCCGTCACGGTCAGATGCCTAGTCAGATGTCCATTCAGATGCCCAGTCAGATGTCCATTCAGATGCCTAGTCAGGTGTCCATGTGGAGCAGGGCTTC
This sequence comes from uncultured Chloroflexaceae bacterium, assembly GCA_964575355.1. Lineage (GTDB taxonomy): Bacteria > Chloroflexota > Chloroflexia > Chloroflexales > Chloroflexaceae > CAZNQP01. Next base: position 8,020 of record CAZNQP010000102.1, on the reverse strand, counting down.
CATTGCGGTCAGGGCTTCATCGGTGATGGGCACCCACTGGCTCACTTCAAGCTCTGCCAGTACTTCTTTGCCTGCCGGGTCGGTGTGCATCGCGGTAAGCGTCGCCGTGATGTCGGCGGCACGGGCTGCCAGCGATGGCGCGACGCTGAGGCAGTGGAACGCCTTCTGCGCATCTGAGGTGGCAAAGGGTATCGCCATGCTCTTGCCCTGATCGCTCAGGTGGTCATAGCTGTCTTTGTACAGAATGCCAAACTGGGCTTCTTCGCGGAAGATCGCACTGACGACCGCTTGCCAGTTGTCGTGATTGAGCAACGCGGACGGGTGAATGCCCGCCTCGTGCAGCATGTGCAACCCGATGCGGGTAGGCAATGCGCTGGTGACGGTCACGAGCGGTTGCCCCGCAATGCTGGCGAGCGTCGGGCTGGCAACGTCGGGGCTGGCAACAAAGACGGCTTCATCGTGCTGCCCCGCCGCACGCACCAGCGGCACAAAGCCATGCTCGCTGCGGAGGTCTAGGCAGTCGTTCGGGTTGAGGTAGGCGAGCGTCGCGTTGGCGACGTTCTCGTGGAAGTCGGCAAAGTCGAGCGAGAGTTCGAATTGTAGCTCGATGCCGAGGTGCTGGACGAGATACTGTTCGAGGCGAAACCAGCGGTCGGGGTTGTGTACTGTGTCGTGCGGGCAGACCATCATCATTGCACTGGTCATATGAATAGCTCCTTTCATCGAAGCGATTGCCGAGCAGCGATTGCTGAGCAGCGAGTACAATGCTTCCCACTTTATTATCGGTGGCAGGGGGAGCCAGCGTCAAGATAGGAAAACCGTGTAATGTTGGGGGTGGGGAGTGCCCACAGTGCGCGGCACCGCCTGCGCGTGCCCCGTGACTCAGGTATAATTGGGACGGTAGCCCGTGCCGTCGGTCGCCCAGCGTGGGCGGGCGGTACCACTACCCGATATACCCAGTATCACGTACCAGCGCAGGCTGGAGTAAAGGAGCAGTACGGTTATGACACCGCCTCAGATTGGCTCACCCGCCCCCGACTTTGCGTTGCCCGCCGATACCGGCGACACGGTGCGCCTGTCCGATTTTCGTGGCAAGCGGGTCATCCTGTATTTTTACCCCAAAGACAATACCAGTGGCTGCACCACGCAGGCGTGCGGCTTCCGCGATAACTACCCGCAGATTGAAGCCCAGAACGCGGTGGTACTAGGCATCAGCCCCGACGGGATCGCCTCTCACCAGAAGTTCAAGACCAAGTATGACCTCCCCTTCGTGCTGCTCGCCGACGAAGACCACCGCGTCGCCGAGGCATACGGCGTGTGGGGCGAAAAGAAGATGTACGGCAAAAGCTACTTCGGCATCATTCGCAGCCACTTCGTCATTGACGAGGATGGCACCATTGCTGACGCACAGGTGAAGGTTAGCCCCGCCAAGAGCGTAGAGACCGCCCTCAAGGAAGTGGCAAAGTAAAGTGGCAAAGTAGCCTGCTTCATGCCCCACGCCCCCGCGTGTGGCACGCCCCGGTGCCGCTCCCCGGCGCGTGCCCTAGTGCTCCCCACTCAGGCACATCGCGGCGGCGGGCAGTGCCTCCGGCGGCGATAGCACCACCACGGTATCGTGTGCCTGCAAGACGGTATCGCCGTGGACAACGTGGGTATTCCCGGCGCGTTGCAGCGTAATGATGAGTACCCCGGCGGGCAAGTCGAGGTGTGCCACAGGCTTGCCCACGGCGGGCGCGTTGGCGGTCAGGGCAATCTCGTGGTAGCGTAGCCCGTCGTCCGCGTCTGCGTCATCGCCGCCCGTCAGCACGCACGCCCGCACCTGCTCGGCGTGGTCGGGGCTGACAAGCATGGTCATCTCGTCGCCCGCCTGCAAGACCGTCGCGCCGCGTGGAATGATCGGTTGCCCCTGCCGCCGGATTGCCGTAATGATCGTGCCGTCGGGCAAGTGGAGGTCGCGTACTGCCCGCCCGTTGCTGGCGGCATCGTCGGGCAGGGTCAATTCGACAATGTGCGCCCCGCTCTGGCTCCCCACCTGCATTTGCTGATAGCGGTGCTCCAGTTCGGTGCGCCGCGTCGCGCCGCGCTGGTAGGCTTTGACAATATCGGTGCGCCGCACCAACCCCAGCAACTTGTGGTGGTTGCGCTGGTCTACCACGGGCAAGCGTCCCACGTCGGCAATCGCCAGTTGGCGCAACGCAACGTTCAAGCTCTGGTCGGGGTAGACCACCACAAGGTCGCAGGTGGCGATGCTACTGACGGGTGTGCTGGGGGCGATGCCGCGCTCCAGTGCCTCCTTGACATCGGTAATGGTGACAATCCCGTACAGTGCGCCGTCGCCATCCACGACGGGGAAGCCGTGGTGGTGGGTGCGCTCAAACTCGGCTTCCAGCTGGTTGAGCGGCATGGTGTGTGGCACCGTGTCGGGGCGGGTGGTCATCACCTCGCCCACCGTCACCAGTTCCAGCAGGTTTACGTCGCGCCCGAAGCGCAACTGAATGCCCTTGCGTGCCAGCCGCTCAGTATAGATCGACTCGCTGTGCAGCCAGTGCGCGGTAAGCTGGCTGGTCACGACACTTGCCATAATCGCCAGAATAATGTGATAGTCGCCGGTCATCTCAAACAGCATCAGCACGATGGTCAGGGGGGCACGCACCACCGCATTGAGCACCGCGCCCATGCCCACCAGCGCAAAAGCAGCGGGCGGGGCAGTCAAGCTGGGCAACAGCATGTTCACGACCTGCCCAAACAGCCCGCCAACCATTGCGCCCAGTACCAGCGACGGCGCGAACGTGCCGCCCACCCGCACCGCGCCGATGGTGATGGCAACCGCAATAAACTTGCCCACCAGCAACGCAAGCAAGAGCCAGCCCGCCGGACCGTCGCCGAGCAAGATGCTGCTGGACGTTTCGTAGCCCACGCCGAGAATACCCTCGACCCCAAAACTCTGCCAGAACAGCAGCGCAATCAGCCCCACCAGTAGCCCCCCCACGGCGGCACGGAGGGGCGCAACCAGCGGGATGCGCTCGAAGAGCGATGCACTAACAAAGATTGTTCGGATAAGGAGCACGCCCACCACGGCAGCAATCACGCCGAGGAGCGCGTACAGGGGCGTTTCGATGAAGGGCGCGACCAGCGTGTAGGGCGGCACCGCAAACGAGGCTTCGTTGCCCAGCATCGCCCGCCCGACAATCGAGCCTGCCACCGCCGCCAGCACGACAGGCACCAGCAACGCCGCCGAGAAGTCGCCCGCGACAATTTCGAGCGCGAAGAACACCCCCGCAATTGGCGCATTGAAGATTGCGGCAATCGCGCTGGCGACCCCTGCGGTGACCAGCGTGGTTGCCCGTTTGCCTGTGAAGCGCAGGGTGCGTGCCGTTGCCGAACCACCCACCGCGCCTACCTGCACGCTTGAGTCTTCGGGACCAGCCGACCCGCCTGCCCCGATGAGCACCCCCGACGCGACAATATCTACCAGCATGGGGCGTTCTTTCAGCCGCCCATTGTGCAGGGCTATCGCTTCCATCACCGAAGCAGTGCCGTGCGTCTTGTCGTGACGTGCCAGCCCATACACCAGCGATGCCGCCAGCAGTGCGCCAAGCATGGGCGACAGCACGAGTTGTGCCAGAAACAGGGGCGACCCGGTGGCAACATGGAACGTCTCAAAAAAGACACGGTGCATCAGTTCGATGAAGTGATGCAGCGCGACCGCGCCGCAGCCGCCGATAATGCCCACCCCAACGGCAAGCACGATCAGCCCAGTGTTGTCAGGCATAGGGATGCGCTCGGTGAGCCAACTTAGCCCGCGAGCAAACCACACAAAACGGGGGGGAGGCTGCGATGCCACCAGAAAACCTTTCCAGTCCCAACAGGTGTTAGGCAATGCTAACGTGACCCCATGGTAGTTCTTTAGGGGTTGCCCGTCAAGTGGGGAGCGACTGCCATGCACAGCGAGCGTCGCCCGATGGCACAGCGAGCGTCGCCCGATGGCACGGCGAGCGTCGCCCGATGGCACGGCGAGCGTCGCCCGATGGCACAGCGAGCGTCGCCCGATGGCACGGCAGGCGTTTTGTGGTATCCTACCCATACATCAGCCAGTACATTGGGATGCCCTACCAAAACCTGTTGAATGCGTGCCATCCGGTCATGCGCCGGCTTTAGAAAGCGAGAATAGTTCATGCGCTATCGTTTGTTGCTTGTCCTGCTGGTGGCGGTGTTTGTGCTGGGCAGCACACCTGTCTCAGCCGAAATTGTCACCGTCGCAATTGACGAGGACACCGACATGATCAACATGGAACCACTGCTGTCCCCCGAAGAGATTGAACGCATTGCGACGCTGCAAGGCGCAGGTGATGCCGCGCTCCTCAGTGCGATCAGCCCCGACGGGCAAGCGGTATTCGCGGTCGTTGCCACCGAGGATGGCACCATACCTGTCATGCTCAACATCAACGATGGCTCGGTGGTGTCCGTGTCGAGGTTGGGCGGCATCTTCCCACTCACCAACTTGGTGTGGCTGAGTAACGAGCAACTGACCGGCGTGGGGTTGAGCATCTTCGGCTTGTTCACGGGCAACCCGTTTGTGCGCTTCACCATCACGACATTCGGTGACGTACAGACGGACGAACTGACCGGGCTGGATGACCTGCCCATTTCGCTTGCCCCCAATGGCACGCGCCTGCTGGTAGATACCGCCTTCACGATCCGTGAAGTCGAGGAAGAGACCGAGGTGTCGAGCGAGATGTCGCTCGCGGCGGCGGATGCGGCAATGCTTGCCCGCCTGCAACGTAACCCCGGTGCGCTGTCGCCATTCAACCTGCGGGTGCCCGTGCTGCCCGAACGCGAGCACGCCCCCGAACTTGCCCGCTTTGCCCACCTGCTCGCCCTGCAAGACAACCGCTACACCGCGTTGCAGGTCAGCGAAGATACGGTAGACCTTGCCACCCTTGACCTACCGACTGGGCAGGTCACGCCGCTGGTCAGCCTGTCCGACCAGACCTTTGCCACGGCTGCCCCGGCGTGGTCGCCCGACAGCAACCAGATTGCCATCACCTACACCATCTTCGAGCAGTTGCAGCGGGGCGAGGTGTCGCTGGGCACGCTCATCACACAGGACACGCTGGGCAACCAGCCGCCCGCTCAGAACCCCTTCTTTACGGGGAACGTGCTTGATGTGTTCGACGTGAGGAGCGGCGAGGTGGCGCGACGGACGCAACGCGCCGCCGATGGCAACGGTGACATTTACATGAGCGCACACTGGGCACCCGACGGGCAGACCCTCGCCGTCAAGATGGGGCGACCTGCCGTGCTCACGGGGCGCACCTACCCAATCTACACCTTCCAGTTTATTTCGGAAGCCTACCTGCAATTTTATGACCGAGCAGGCAACCTAACGGGGACGTTCGATACACCGCAGACCAGCTACCCCGGTAGCGCGGTCATCTTCGCCGGACCAGACGAATTGCTCATCAATACCTTCGATGGCGCGTCGGGGGCAATCTACTATCACAACCGCCAGACTGGGCTGGTGCAGCAGTTGGGTCCGTTTCCCGGCTTCTATCGGCAGGTGCAAGTCACGAATAATATGCAACGCCAGATGGTCTTCGTCTTCGACTCGCTCCTGATTATGCCCGAAATCTACCGCATGGGCTGGGATGGGCAGAACATCGCCGCCCTGACCAACATCAATGCCGAGCGCAACGCCGCCAACAATGTGCAAGCCAACCCGGTTAGCTTCACGCTGGCGAACGGGCAGGTGCGGCAGGGCTACCTCGTGCAGCCTGCGGGCAACCCCTTCCCGCCGCAGAACGAGCCGCTCGTGGTGTGGCAAGAGGGCGGACCGGGTGTGCCCATGCTCAACCGCTACGGCGCGAACGTCGAGAACCCCTACAACCTGCTGCCCAACTTCGGCATCAATGTACTGGTGATGCCCTTTGCCGGGCGACCGGGGCAGGGCGGCGCATTCTTCGATGCACTGGCAGACGGCGACAACTTCGGCGCGATTGACGTGGACGAAGCCGCCGAGGTGGTGCGCCAGATGATTGACCTTGGCTGGACGAGCGATGGGCAGGTCGGTGTGACCGGGTGCTCGTATGGGGGCTACTTCGCCGCGCAGAGCATTGCCCGCCACCCCGGACTGTACGCCGCCGCCAACCCGCAGTGTGGGCTGTACGACAACTTCACCGAATGGCAAAACGGCTTTCAGGGCTTGATCTCGTACCTCGAAGGGGCACCGCCGCTTGATGCACCACTAGAGTACGCGCTGGACTCACCGGGCTACATCGGCGGGCAGGTCACGGACACCGCAACGCTCATCTTCCACGGCACCGATGATTTTCTCGCCATCAACATTGCTGAGACATACCACGAGGTCATTCGGCAGACGGGTTCGCCCGTGCTGATGCTGCGCTATCAGGACGAGGGGCACGGCTTGGGCGAGCCTGCCAGCCAGCTCTACGCAGCACAGGCACAGATCGCGTGGTTCCGGCAATACTTGCAGCCCGCCGGACAGGAGCCGCCGCAGCCGGTGGGCACACCAGAGCGCGAGCCGCTACCATAGGCGCGATGGCACACCCGGACGACCTGAACAGCTTAACGGCATTTGCCCGCCCGGATGGGCAACGGAGCCAGCGCACCGGCATGCCCGAAGTCATTCTGGCAGCCAGCAAGACCACTGCACAGTGCCTTGCGCTGGCAGCCGACCTGCTGCACCGCGAGGGGCGGGCAATTCTCAGCCGCGTGCCGCCCGCCACCCGCGCCGCCCTGCACGAAACATACCCCGCCCTGCGTGCCACCAGTAGCGGCACCACGGTGGTTATCTCTGCCGCCGACTGGCAACCTGTGCCACCGCGCGGGCACGTTGGCATTTTGGCGGCGGGTACCTCCGATCTCCCCGTCGCGGAAGAAGCCGCGCTGGTGTGCGAAGAACTGGGTTGCACCGTCAGCGTGGCGGTAGATGTGGGCGTGGCGGGGCTGCACCGCCTGCACGCGCCCTTGCACGCCATGCTGTACGGCACGCCGCCCGTCAATGTGTTGATTGTGGCGGCGGGCATGGACGGCGCGTTGCCGTCGGTGGTGGCGGGGCTGGTGGCGGTGCCCGTGGTCGGCTTGCCCACGGCGGTCGGCTATGGTATGGGCGGCGGCGGCGAAGCGGCGTTGCTGAGTATGCTGCAAAGTTGCGCCCCCGGTCTCGCGGTCGTCAACATTGATAATGGCGTGGGGGCGGCGGCGGTCGCGGCACGCATTGCGCGGCAGGCGGTGCCCCCCACACAGGAGTAGCGTATGTTGGCATACTTCGACTGTTTCCACGGCGCGGCGGGCGATATGCTGCTGGCAGCCCTGCTTGATGCCGGGGTCACCCTGCCCGACCTTGAGGCGGTGCTGGCGGGGTTGCCGCTCACAGGCTACCACATTGAGCACACGCGCACGACGCGCCAGCACATCACGGGTAGCACCATACAGGTGGTGCAAGACACGCCGCAACCCCCCCGCGATTGGGCGACCATCCGGGCGGTGCTGGCAGCAAGCACGCTCCCGCCGCCCGTCGCGCAGCAGGCGACCGCCGTGTTTGCGCGGCTGGCTGCCGCTGAAGCCGCCGTGCATGGTGTTGCCGTAGATGCCGTGCATTTCCACGAGGTAGGCGCACTCGATAGCATTGTAGATATTGTCGCGGTGTGCGCCGCCCTGCACCTGCTGGGGGTGCAGCACGTCACGTGCAGCCCGCTCCCCACTGGGCGTGGCTGGGTGGCAACGCAACACGGTATGCTGCCCGTGCCCGCCCCCGCCACGCTACGCCTGCTGGCGGACGCGCCCGTGCCGACGATCCCCGCCCCGCCCGACAGTGACGGCGAACTGCTCACGCCAACCGCCGCCGCCCTGCTGACCACCATGGCACAGTTTCGCCAGCCCGCCATGCAGATTGCGCGGGTGGGTTATGGCTTCGGGCAGAAGCAGTTTGCCCGCCTGAACGGGCTACGGGTGTGGCTGGGCACTGCCACCACCCCGCACGGGCACGACCACGACCACG
>CAZNQP010000101.1:0-9689 GCA_964575355.1 uncultured Chloroflexaceae bacterium | reverse complement strand
GGAAGAAGCCCCCGCCGAGGAAGAAGCCCCCGCTGAGGAAGAAGCCCCCGCCGAGGAAGAAGCCCCCGCCGAGGAAGAAGCCGCAGGCGAAGGCGGTAGTGTTCTGGGCGAGCTAGGATTGCTTGAACTTGCCGAAGTGGAAGTCGGCGCACTCGAAACCTACACCCACCCCGATGGACTGTTCACCATCCAGAAGCCCGAAAACTGGGATGCAGTTGACGAGAGCGAACCCGACCTGATCCGGATTTCATTCCTTGACCCCAACGAAAACGCGGGCGTGATTGTCGTGATGATACCGCTCCCAGAGCCAGTCGAGTTTAGCGACGCAGAGTTGACCGAAGTATTGCTCGAAGACGTGCAGAGTGCCTTCGGTATCCAACCCGATTTTCAAGTTGGTGAGCCTAGCCCCGCTGGTGATGGCAGCATTCAGGTGGGCTTCTCGTATCTCTCAGAGCTAGAAGGACAGCAGTTTGAGTATGTTGGGGATGCCTTTATCCAGCAAGATGGCACGTATGTCACGCTCCTGTATGACCTGTTCCCGATTGACCAGTTTGATACATTGCAGCCATCCATCACCGAGATCATCAACAGCTTGCAGGTCAACCCCGATGCCGCAGTAGCAGCCCCGGCAGACGACGCAGTAGCAGCCCCGGCAGACGACGCAGCCGCACCCGCCACAGGTGGCGCAGGCGACTATAATGTGCTCGCCGTGACGTATACGTCGGCACTGGGCGAAAGTTTTGAGCCGACCGATGAGGTGCAGAGCTTCGGTCCGAACGACGCAGTGTATCTGTCGGTTGAGATTGAGGGGCGACCTGAAGAAGGGACTGTTGAAGGGGTACTGCTCCTTGAGGGGCAAGAGGCAACACGTACTGCGATTGACCTTGCCGAAATCAATAGCGGAGTCGTTTTCTCGGTAGGGCAAAACACGTTCGTAGGCTTTACGTTTACCAACGCAAACGCATGGCCCATCAGTGACCAGTACGCCATTGAAATCTTGATCAACGGCGAGTCGGTCGGCACCTATCCATTCGCCATCACAGAATAGGGCGGCACCCACACCGGAACAGACGCGCACACGACAGCAGCACGGCGGGCAACCACCGTGCTGTTACTCTGCCCAACCCGCTGTTATGTCAACCCCCTCACTACTTGCTACACTAACCCCATTTCGCGGGCACGCGCGACTGCCTGCGTGCGGCTATTCACGCCCAGTTTGCTGTAGATGTTGCGCGTATGCACCTTGACCGTGGCGGGCGATAGGATGAGCGTTTCAGCGATTGTGCGGTTCGATTGCCCCACGGCGATCAAGCGCAACACTTCCCATTCGCGGTCACTCAGCGTTTCCACGAAGCTGTCACCCACGGCGATCAGGCGGCTACTGTTGCCCAGAGTGCCATTGCCGTTGCTGGTCGTGCTATCGGCGGGGAACGCCGCGAGAAGCGTCTCCACGTAGGCGACTTCGTGTAAGTCGAGTGACGTATGCTGTGCCTGCCGCAGCAGTGCCGCCATGGGTGCTCCGCAGTCTACAAACAGCCGCACGTAGCCTTCGGGCGCGGCAAGCCGCACCGCGCCCTGCAACTCGGCGAGTGCGCCCACGGGATCGCGCCGGAGACTTGCGAGCAGTGCCTGCAACATCTGGATTTCGAGCACGGTACCAAGGTTGCCCATACGCAGGGCAACCTGCCGCACGTTCGTCAGCAGGCGGGCGGCATCCGCAAGAAACACATTCCGTTGCTCGCCGTCCCCGATAATGCGGGCGTGCCACAGCCACAACCGTGCCAGCACCACCAGTTTTTCCACATTGGCAGGCTCACACGGGGTCGCGGCAGCGGCATCAATGTACGTAAGCCACTGTTGCGCGGTGCCAATATCGCCAACCGACAGCGCGAGCCGCGCCCGACGGGTTGCATAGCGGAGCCGCAGCACCGACTGCCATGTACGGCTCACATCGTCGGCTTGCTGCAACAGGGCAGCTACATCCACGCCCGTGCTGTCTGCCAGCTCGACAGAAGCCTGCACAAGATAGCCCATCCCAAAGATCGGTGCAACCCGCAGCATGGGGCGTGCAATGCTGTATGACATTTCAAGATGGGCGCGGGCTTCGGCGAGATGATTTTGCTCATAGGCAATGTCGGCGAGTGCAATGTAGAGTTGTGCGGCGGCAGGCGACTGCTGCTTGCCATAATCGGCGACCTGCTGCAAGCCCGTCTGGAGGGTCGCGCGGGCAGACTGCAACTGCCCTTGTGCCATCTGCATCCATGCGGTCATGGCGTAGCCAATGATGGCAGAGGACGTGTTACCCGCCGCCCAACTCAGCGGGATGCTGGCACGAAAGACGGTGAGTGCCTCGTGTATCTCGCCCTGATCGCGCAGGGCAATGCCCAGCAACGTTGTGTGTAAGCCGCGTACAAACTGGTCTTCGGCACTGATGTGGCGGAGGGCGGCACGGAACATCATCACCGCGCGGTCTATGTTGCCATGCCCGTGCGCGACCCACGCCGCGAGTGCCATCATCTGCCCCTGTACTTGGCTGTAGTCCGGCAGGGATTGGCTGTCGGGGTGGGCGGCAAACCACTGCTCAAGCTGCCGTAGCCAGTGGTCGGTTTGGTCAGCACGCTGCGCGAAGAACGCCAACCACGCTTCGCCCAGCATCAGACCGGGGTAGGCAAAGACGATGTCCTCTGGCAACATCGAGAGCCACGTTCGGATCAGCCCCGTTTCGCCATTGCTCAGGCGCGTCATCAGTTGATCTTCCACCAGTTGTGCAGCGGCGGCGGTATCGTCGGCGGCAAGCAAGTGGTGCAACGCTGACCCGATATGGTCATGGGCGGTGTACCACGCAGCAGCACGGCGGTGCAAGGTGGGGAGCATAGTGGGTAACGCATGCTGCACGCGCTGTTGCAGCATCTCGCCAAACAAATGATGGTAGCGATACCAGCGACGTTCGTCATCCAATGCGATCAGGAAAAGGTTGGAACCCTCGATCTGTTCGAGCATCGCCTGTGTATCCACTTCACGCTGTACGGTCACGGCGGCACACAGCCCAGCGCACATCGAATGCAGAATGGAGGTGTGCAGCAGGAAGCTACACACGGCTTCGGGTTGACGCGACAGCACTTCATCGGTGAGGTAGTCTATGATGTAGCGATGGCTACCGGTAAACTCGGCAATGAAGCGGGCGGGGTCGCGGTGCTGGCGGAGCGACAGTGCCGCCAACTGTAACCCCGCGATCCAGCCCTCGGTACGCGCGTCAAGCGCGGCAATGTCATCTGGCGAACAGGTTAAGCCCATCGCCTCGTTGAGAAAGCGTGTGGCTTCATCTACCGTGAAGCGCAAATCGTGGGCACGCACTTCGAGCAACTCGCCGCGCACCCGTAGCCGCGCAAGCGGCAGATTGGCGGGGTCGGCACGGCTCGTGATGACCGTGTGAACCGTTGGCGGCAGGTAGGACACGAGGAACGATACGCTGGCATCAACCGCCGCGGCTTCGATCACATGGTAGTCGTCGAGCACGAGAACGAACGGTGCGGGCGAGCGGGTCAGTTCGTTGACCAGTTCTGCCAATATGGGTTCGGTGGCGGGCGATTCGGCGGCGGCAAGGAGGTCATCAATAGCGGCAGCGGTTGCGGGGGCGTATGGCGCACAGGCACCCACCAGATAGCGCAGAAAGCGCAGGGGGTCGTTGTCGTTGGCATCGAGCGACAGCCATACCGCAGGCGTTGTGCCCTGTTCTAGCCAAGTGGTAACGGCAGTCGTTTTGCCAAAGCCGGCGGGTGCCACCACCAACGTGAGGCGATGCGACAGCACTTGTGCAAGCTGCGACAGCAGACGGGGACGCAGCACCAGTTCGGCGCGTGCTGTCGGGCGATGCAGTTTGGTTGCCAACAAGCGTGCAGTCATACCAATCGCTTTCCTTCCAGCATTATACGCTATTCGTGGCAGATTGGCACCCCATACCTGCCTAAGGCACCACGAATGCTGGTGGCGTGCCGGGGGCATCCAAGCATGCCGTGTCGAGGGGTGCGGTGGGGTCTGCCAGAAACGCCAGTGTCACAGTGGTGGGGCAATCACCATCGAGGCTGATGCCATGCCCGCGCCCCGGAAACACCAGCGTGGTACTGTTGGGCAGGGTCGCCGCCGTAACGTCTGCCCATTCCGGCGGTGTCACCGGGTCATACTCGCCTGCCAGCAGCAGTGTAGGTACGTCGCTCGTGACCGCCGCGTTTTCGCGGGCAGGAGCGGTGCCCGCCCCCCAGAAGGCACACACCTCACCCTCAAGCTCGCGCAGAAACGCGGCTTGCTCAGCGATGAGCGGGTGCATCGTGCCATCGAACGCTGGCGCATTGGTAGCCGCCGTAAACGGAAACTCTTCATAGCACTGCACCGAATACGCCATACCCTCGCTGTCGCTGTCCGGCTCATCCTGATAGCGCGGTAGCCGCGCGGCAGCACCATCGCCAAATACAAGATACTCAAGGGCTTCGTCGTCGCCGTTGGCAATTGCGTCAATGATGAGGGGCAACTCGGTGATAGCGACTGTACTGTACATAGCGAGGGCAACCGCATCAAGCAAGCCCTCACCGTCTACTTCATCGCCCGTCGAAGGCACCACGCGCGGCTCGTCTTGCATTGCCTCTAGGGTGGCATAGAAGCGACGTTCGAGGTCAGGGAAAGCATCCGCACACGCACTATCGGCAGTACAGCCAGCAAACAACCGGTCGAAGGCGAGGTCAATGTTGCGGGACTCCTCGGCATAGCCGTCTACATTGGGGGGGTACACCGAGTCGAGCACAACGCTCCGGATCAGGTTGGGGTGGTCGCGCAGCAGCGTTAGCCCAAGGCGCGTACCATACGAAATGCCCAGAATGTTGACCGGTGTATCAGCATAGCCCAGTGCCGTACGGAGGTCGGCGATGTCGGCAGCACTAGCGGCACTGTTGTACATGGCAGGGTTCACCCCGTCGCTGACCAGCCGCTCGTGGCACGCCAACGCTGCCGTCAGCGTATCTTCGTAGGCTTCGTCCAGTGCCTCCGGGCAATCGAGTGACGGAAACGACGAGCCTGTACCACGCTGGTCAAAGACAATTACGTCGCGGTCGGCGGTATAGCCCAGTTCGTGCCAGACTTCTATGCCACTGAGGGCTGTACCGCCCGGACCGCCTTCTAGATAGATGATCGGGTCAGGTTGCGGGTTGGCACTGTCACTCAGTGCAATGCCCACGGCAAGCTCAACCTGTGTGCCATCGGGCTGGCTGCGGTCTTCGGGCACGATCAGGTAGCCGCACCGATAGTCGCCAATCGCAGGCAATTCGAAGGGGCAGTCGTCCGGCTCGAACACGGGGGTGTAACCCGTGGCGACCCTAGCCTGTACGTCCGCAGCAGGCGCGATGGCACTGGCGGCGGGTGGCACCGTGGGCACATCGGCGGCACGCGGGGGGTCATCGGCACACCCGGCGAGCAGCAGCAAACTCCCTAAGGTACAATACACGAAATGCACACGCCATCGTTTTGGCACCATACCATTGCAACCTTTCCAAAAAGCACCACGTCGTACAGTCGGGTAACGACTGTATTGTACCAGTTTCGACGCTCTGCGCCATGCACGCCAACGGCGCAATACGCATCATACACACATAGGGTAAATGGAGGCTCTGGAGAAATGGAACACTCGCGCACATCGCAGATAGGTCTCTTGTTGATAGTTATGTTGGGCATTATTGTTAGCATCGCGGGCGGTGCCGTCGCAGGCGGCGCAACGGGATATTATTTTGCCCGCCAAGAGGTAGCCCGCTTGCAGGACAGCACCGTGGCGAACATTCAGCAGACGAGTACTACGACGGAAGAAGACGCACGCATCCCGGCAGATGTCGCCGCCCCGGCACTGCCGCCAGCAGTACCCGGCGATGGCAGTATGCCCAGCCAGCATAGTGCGGTGATGGCAACGGTTGTTGAGCAGGTTGCCCCGGCTGTTGTCACTGTCATCAACCGCGCCCAGCAGGGTATGGGCAGTGGCAGTGGGGTGATCGTCAGTCAAGATGGCTACATCATCACCAACCATCACGTCGTTGAGGGTGCCCGCTCCCTCTCGGTACTGTTCTCGGATGGCACCCGCGCCGAAGCTGCGTTGATTGGCTCAGACCCGCTTTCAGACATTGCCGTGCTACAGGTAGATGGACCGTTGCCTGCTGTGGCGGTCATCGGCGACTCGGAGACACTGAAACCGGGCGAGCAGGTTATCGCTATTGGTAGCCCGCTCGGTGAGTTCCGCAACACCGTGACCAGTGGTATTGTGAGTGCCCTGAAACGCTCGGTGGCACAACTGGAAGGGCTGATTCAGACGGACGCATCTATCAACCGTGGCAACAGTGGCGGTCCGCTGATCAACCTGCGCGGCGAGGTCATCGGCATCAACACGCTGGTAGTGCGGGGTGGTCAGACCTTCGGCGGCGACCAAGCTGAGGGGTTGGGCTTTGCGGTGCCAAGCACGATTGTCCGCATCGTGAGCGAGCAGATCATCCAGAACGGCGAAATGCTCTACCCATACATTGGCATTAGCTACAGCATGATTGATGGCGAAATTGCCGAGCAGAATAACCTGCCTGTCCAGAATGGTGCGTTCGTGAGCAGTGTCGAGCCAAACACCCCCGCTGACAATGCTGGGCTGCAACCCGACGACATCATCACGGCAGTAGACGGTGTTTCGCTGGCACAAGACAACTCGCTACGCTACATCTTGACGCAATACCGCCCCGGCGACCGTGTCGAACTGACCGTGCAACGCGGTGGGCAAACAGTCACCGTCGAGATGGTATTGGGCGAACGTCCCAGTAACCTCGAAGGCTAGACCGCGCTAGACCGCATCGGATACCCTTTGAGCGAACAACCGAGCCAACGGTTAAGCGAACAACCAAGCCAACGGCTAAGCGAATGGCTCATGCAACGACCTACCGGGGATGATACCCCCGGTAGGTTCGGCATTCCCCTATGGTAGCCACACGACACCCACCACGCCTGATTGCGATTGTCGGACCCACCGCCGTGGGCAAGACGGCACTCGCGGTGGCGTTGGCGCACCGCCTGCACGGTGAAATTGTGTCTGCCGACTCACGGCAGGTCTACCGCCACATGGATATTGGCACCGCCAAGCCCACCGCCGCCGAGCGAGCCGCCGCGCCCCACCATGTGCTTGATTGCGTTGACCCCGACGAAGCCTATTCGCTGGCGACCTATCAGCAGCATGCCCAGCACCACATTGCGGCAATCAGTGCGGCGGGCAAGCAACCGTTGCTCGTCGGCGGCACCGGGCAGTACCTCGCCGCTCTGTTGCAGGGCTGGCATGTGCCCGCCGTACCACCACACCCCGCGCTCCGCCGCGAACTCGAAGCCACCGCCGAACGTGCCGGGGCTGCCGCCCTGTACGCGCGGCTACAGGCAGTTGACCCGGATGCTGCACGCCACATTCAGCCCGACAACGTGCGGCGCATCATTCGTGCGCTTGAGGTCTACACCGTAACGGGCACACCCATCTCACAGTTGCAACAACGCACGCCACCACCCTACACTATTCAGACACTCTGGCTGACACTCCCACGCCCGGTGCTCTACCAGCGCATTGATGCACGTATTGACCGTATGATGGAAGCGGGTTTGTTAGATGAGGTTGCCAATTTGTTAGAGCGCGGCTACAATTGGGGGTTGCCTGCAATGTCGGGGCTGGGCTACCGCCAGTTTCGCCCCTACTTCACGGGCGAAGCACAGCTCGCGCAGTGCATTGAGCGGCTGAAGTACGACACCCACGCCTTTGCCCGCCGCCAAGACAACTGGTTCCGCCGCCTGCCGGGGGTTCTGCGGGTGCAGTCGCCGCACTAACTTGCAAGCAACTGCGCCTGCTCCTGCTGGTCGCGGTATGCCTGCGCTACCTGTTCAAGAAACAGTTCGGGCGGCAACTCTTGGGCACCCACCGCTAGTTTGCTCTGGATCAACCCGGCAAGATAGATACCGATCTGGTGCCGCCGCCGTGCCACCAGCATATGCCGCCGCCGGAGAAACTCGCTCACCAGTGCGTAGTCCTCGTCGCTCAGCACCGCGACGGGGAACGGAGCGGGGCTATCGGCACCGCTGGGCGGGAGCGGCGGGGTGGATGCGTCGCGTACCAGTGTCTGGAGTTTGACGCGCTGCTCCTCGCGGACGACCAGCGTGCCCGCAGCGATGTCCCCCAACCGCCGCCAGCGGGGGTCTACGAACATGACCAGCACCCCGATGCCATAGAAGAAGGGCAGGAAATCCACCACGCGAATCAGGTTGCGGATGGCGGATGCCAGAAACGAAATGGGGCGACCGCCGTCGCGGATCACGCGGAGCCGTAGCCAGCGTTTGCCGGGGGTCTGCCCATTCCACAGCAGTTCGAAGGTGAGATAGTAACCCCAGATGATCGCAAAACCAGCCACAACACCGAACGCAACGATGGCTTGCTCTAGCACGTTGGCGGCGGCAGCAGCAATGCCAAGGTCGCTGACTAGCCCCTGTAGGAGGATAACAACGGTAGCCAGCAGCACCTGCAACAGCACAATGAGTGTGGTATCTACGAGGGCAGCCAGAATACGCCCACTCATCCCCGCTAGCTCGTAGCGTAGCGTGACTTGTTCGGGCGTATCTATCAGATAGGGGTCGCTGAGTTTCACCGTGGCTGAATAGTGCTAGTGCTGCATTTCGGGTGGCGACTCGGCGAGCGCGTGGACTTCCATGCCTGCGAGGTGAGTTGCATCAACCGCCGCCAGCAGTTCCCACGCATAGCTGTGACAGCGCAGCATCGTGATCGAGGTGTTGCGAATGCGCCGCTCCCCGCGAGCAGGAACCGTCGCGCCATAGGTATCGCGCATATATTCGAGCATAACGCGGATTGCACCACCGTGTGTAACCATGATGATCGTGCTGTTGGGGTGCTGCGCGACCATCGCCTGCACCGTTGCTTGGACACGGTGCGAAAACAGCCCCCACGTCTCACCGCCACCACGGGGGCGGTCTTCGTGGCGATCAAGGATCGCGGTTGCTTCGGGGTACTGGGCGCGGATTTCTTGTTCCGACTTGCCACTCCACTCGCCCACGTCCATCTCGCGCAGGGGGGGCAAGAGTTGCACCGCCACCTTGAGCGCATCGCCGACATACCAAGCGGTGCGATAGGCTCGTTCGAGATCACTGCTATAGATAGCATCGGCGGTTATCCGCTCGCGTTGCAGCCGTTGTGCGAGCAACTGCGCCTGCTGCACGCCCGTGGCATTGAGCGGCACATCGGCTTGCCCTTGCCATCGCCCGGAGGCATTCCAGTCAGTTTCGCCGTGACGTATGAGATAGACAGTCGTCGCCATCAGGTCATCCTCCTGCCGGTGGCAACCGGCATGCCGGTGCTGGGTATCAACACTGATATGATACCATCAATTTTGGGGGGTGTGCAACAGCCGGGAGCCGGGCACGCCCACCGTCCAAACTCGTAGCAAAAGTGGCAAAATAGGGGGTTGACACCGGGTTGTCGTTCTGCTATATTGATTGGGTACACAAATTGCACCTATACAACTGAACAACAATAGCACAGCAATAACAGTGGGTTCTCCTGACATCAAGTCAGTATCCAAGTCAAACATGTAGAGTTTGATCCTGGCTCAGGACGAACGCTGGCGGCGTGCCTAATG
>CAZNQP010000100.1:0-9758 GCA_964575355.1 uncultured Chloroflexaceae bacterium | reverse complement strand
GCGGGCGGTGCGCGGGGATGGGTGCCCCGCCCACATTGTACCAGATTGCCGGGGGCGGTGCCCGGAGCTTCCGCACACAAATCACCGCCCCTGCTGCCTATTCCGTGTGCGCCGCCGTCGCTGGCTGTGCAGTGCTCGCCGTGCCCGTGCCCATACCCCCACCAGCAGCAACACCAGCCCCCCAATCCCACATGCCAGCCCCGCCTGCACCCAACTTAGCCACTCTGGGGCGGCGATCATGGTAGCACCCACGCCGGAGTACCCAGCACGGCGGGCTGTTGCGTCAGGTCTACAGCGGGGTCTACCAGCAGGCGGCTGGCACGTCCATTCAGGCTTACATACACTTCGGCGCGTATCTCCACATCGGCGTACCCGTGCTGGCGATAGTGGGCTTCGAGCATATGGGCAAACTCGTGCAGCATATCGGGCTGAAACGCCATTTGTTTGGCTTGCTGCGTCGTCAGAAAGGTTTCAGGAAAAACATCCCACGCCTGCCCGCTCGCTGGGTCGCGCACCCGGAACAGCGCGTGTCCTGTCTTTTCCACTAGCATCACGTTCCATGCAAAGCGGAAGCCCGCCTCGTTCCACGTCACGTCGCCGGGGAAGGCAAGGTGGCGGAAGGGCACCACCAATTGCACTACCAGCAACAGGGCGACCCCCGCCGCGACCATACGCGACACGCGCACCGTACCCGGTGCTGTCTCGATGCTATTGGTGGGCGTAGCGGTTGGCAGACGCGAGCAAGCACCGACCACGTGCTGCCCTAGCCATTGCCAGTCGCGCCGTTCGAGGAAGACCAACGAGCACCCGATCATGAGCCACGGGAACATCCCGATGGGGAAGAGCAGGGCGGTCATCATATGAAAGCCCACCACTGCAAGGTATGCGAGCGGGCGGGTGCGTCCCCACACCAGCAGCAGGGGAATAGTCAGGTCATAGAGTGCGCCGCCCCAACTCATCAGATACGCGAACCACTCTTCAGCGAATAGGTGCCCGATGAGCGGGAAGCCGGTGTGTTCGAGGAGCCAGATACGCAGTGGCAGGGCATGCAAGAGCCAGTCAGCTTTTAGCTTGGCGATGCCCGCAAACACGTACACCAGCCCGATCTGGATACGCACCGCCCACACCACCCATGCGGGCACCACGCCGGAGCGCACCCTACGGGCAGGTGACCTGCTACGGGCGGCGTGCCATGCATCGCACGACCACGCACGGTGCGCGGGCAACAGCAGCAGCAACACGAGCACCAGCGTCACAAAGTAGTAATGGTTAAGGTAGTAGGTTTTATCCAGCAGTTCGGTGTAGACGAAGCCCAGCAGAAACAGCCCCACACTGAGCCGGTAACATAGCCCCAGCGCGATACCCAGCGCGAGCAGTGCCAGCACCGCATACACTGCCGTGAGCCATGGTTCGGGTAGCGGGCGCACCCACCCGAAGCCGTAATAGGTGAAGTGCCACTGCGGCACGACATATAACGCCTCGACCCAACCCATTGCCAGAAAGCGCAGCATCCCAAGGCACAACAGCCCGCCCATCACGACGCGCAATACCACCAGTGGCACAATGCTAGTGGGCGCGGACAGGTGGGCATACAGGCGTGTCATAGGCGCATCGTGCTAGTCGCCGTCGGTGTCACCGAAGGTTAGGGTCACACCCAGTGCGTTTGCCATATCCACTTTCATCAAGACAAGGAGTTGTCGTGTTTCGTCGTATGCCGCCGTAACCTGCGCGGGTTGCGTACTGACCGCCGTTTGCAGTGGCGCATCAATTGCACTCAGCGCGACGTGTGCGCGGTCAAGCTGCGCCAATAGCCGTTGCGCGAGTGGTTCGCCGCCGTCTGGGTCAAGGCGCAGGTCGGTCAGGTAGTCATCGAAGCCACTGCCCCCCCCCGCCGTAAGCGTTGCCCGGAGCACGTCGAGCGTGCGGAGCATACCGGGTAGGGCGGCGTTGCTGTGGACTGCCTCGACCATGGCGGGCTGGGGTGTACCGTCGCCCGTGCGCCCCAACGGTGCCCCCAGTTCCATCTGCACTAGCACGTCTACCGTGTTGACCAGTTCGTTGGTGAGCGCACTGACCGAACTTCGCATGACTGCGCCGCCCGTGTCGGCAGCAACAAACGCGGCACGATAGTCCGCTCCTTCGGGCGACCAGAATGTCAGTAGCGCGTCGGCACGGGTGTGAATGTCGGCGGCAAGTGCCTGTGCATAGGTCACCCGACGTGGCGCGTCGCTCAGGGCTTGCAGCACCGCCGCATTGTCACCTGCTGCATCGAACAGCATATATTCGAGGGCGGGTAAGCCGCGCACTGTGGCACCAACGCCCGCAATGGTAGCTTCGTCGAGCGGGTCGCTGCCTGCGAGCAGTACCGCAATCCGTTCAACATCGGGGTGCCACGTATCCATGCCGCTATAGTGCTGGGTGCGCTGCACGTCTTGCACCGCGAATAACTCAAGTGGCTGCCATGCAATGTATGTTGCCCGCCACGCCTGCTGCGCTGCGGCGAGTGTGTCGGGCGTGGGGGTGGTAGCCAGCGCACCAACGGCGGCATCGAGTTGCGCTGCCTGTACCGCAAAGTCGGCGTAGGCAGGCAGAATGACGTTGTCAGCAATGTCTGCCAGCATCGCCCCGCGGCTGAATGCGTCCGCGGTCGTGGCATTGTTTGCCGTGTCCCCCGTGGCTGTGGCAGCAGCAGGGGGGGCGGCATCTGTCGGGGCTTCGGTGGTGGCGGCGGCAGGGGTGCAGCCGCTCAGCAGTACTAGCACGAGCAGCAACACGCAGCGTTTCATAGCGACTCCAGAAAGGCTATGAGCGCGTCGCGCTCTTCGGCGGTCATCTCCAGCACTTCGTTCTTCGCGTCTTTGGCTTCACCGCCGTGCCAGAGCACCGCTTCCAGCAGCGTGCGGGCGCGTCCGTCGTGCAGGTAGGTGCTGTGCCCATTCACGGTAGGCACCAGCCCGATGCCCCACAGCGGCGGCGTGCGCCATTCGCTGCCCGTCGCGGCAAAGTCGGGGCGTTCGTCCGCAAGCTCTGCTCCCATATCGTGCAGCAGCAGGTCGGTGTAGGGGCGAATAGTCTGGTGCGACAGCGCGGGAATAGTAGGATGCACGCCGGTTTCCAGCCGTGGCACATGGCAACTGACGCACCCTGCCTCGTTGAAGAGCTTCTTGCCGTGCAGCACCATATGCTCGTCCCATGCGCGGCGGGCGGGCACCGCCAGCGCACTACTGTAGAGGACGACTTTCCGCAAGTCGTCGGCGGTAATTTCGGGGTCGCCGCCGTCGGGTGCCTGCTGGCAATCGGGTTGGGCGGCGGTGCAACTGGTGGTGGGGAGTAGCGGCGTGGTGATACCTATATCGCCGTTGAAGGCACTGGCGACCTGTTGCAGCATGTTGGGCTGGTTGGCTTTCCAGCCAAACCGCCCGACCGCCATGCGGCTATTCAACTCATCCCAGACATAGTTCGGTCGCCCAGAGATGCCATCACCGTCGCGGTCGTTCGGGTCTGCGCGTTCCAGCAGGGTTGCTTCGGGCACGGCTTCCAGCAACCCCAGCCCGACCATCTGGTTGGCGACGCGCGGCGACATCAGTGTTTCGGGGTGCAGTGGGTCATAGGCAAGGTCGGTGAGGGTGTAAGTGGGTTTGCGGAGCGTGTACGGCGTGCCATCAGCGAAGGTGCCCGTTACTTCTTCGTATGTAATCGCAATGACCCCCTCAGCAGATACCCCGTCAATGGCGCGGTTCTGAAATTGTCCGCCGTACTGTGGTTCGGGCAACGGTGCGCCGCGCAGGTCGCTACCGGGAATACTGAGACGCACCAGAAAGCCGGTGGGGGCTTCATCCGGCGTGGTGGGGGCGCGTCCGCGTCCATCGAGGAAGTGACAGCCGGCGCACGAGCGCGAGTTGAAGAGCGGACCCAAGCCGTCGCGGGCGGTCGTTGAGGCGGGCGCACTGACCCAGTTCTGATTGAAGAATGAGTTGCCGACGAAAAAGAAGAGTTCGTCATCGCGCGGCAACCCCGGCACCGGGTGCCCGAAGGCATTGCGCGTGGTGTCGAAGACGGTCGCCTGCCCGCCCGATAGCTCTTCACCCGCTTCAAGCCAGGCAGCAAGTTCCGGGGGGAGCGATGCGGTAGCGGGGGCATCATCGTTGGTGGGGGCTATATGGTCAGCAGCAGGAGCGGGCGGGCGTTGGCTGCACGCAGCACCTGCCAGCAACAAGAGCAAAACACCCGCAAACAGCCAGCGGCTGAGGGGGAGCGTGAGATATGGCATACTACAGCTTCTCCAGCCTAGATTGAGCAGCACCACCCGCCTGCAAGATGACGACGGGCGGTGCTTGCCAGCACAGACAGCAGCTATTCGGGAAGTGCCGTATTAATGGTTAGACCCAGTGTCTGCGCGACTTCAGCAAAGCTATCGCCTTGGTCTTGCAGCACATACACGGCATCGAGCACCTGCGGGCGTTGCTCAGCTTCGATGATTGCTTGGTCGAACGGCACACTGAGGGCGTTGACTTGCGTTAAGCTCTCGTCGGAGAGTGCAAGCACCCGCTCGTTCAGTTCTGGGTCGAGCGTGGCAACCACTGCGTCTAGCCCCGTGCCACTCACTTCGCTACCGTCGAGGCGCGTGTAGCTCCCCACATACACATTGCGAATGCCCTGCGTGTTGGTAATAATATCACGGTGCGTGTTGTCGCTGAAGCAGGAGTGTTCGTCCTCTTGGTCTTGGTTGTCATAAGCCGTGAACATCCGCTCGCCCGCCAGTTCCGACTTGCTCAGCACGCCCATCCCGGTCAGCATCTTTTGCAGCGCGTCGTCCGGGTCGAGGGCGAGCCACTCAGCGCGGTAGTTGTCGGCAACTGCCGGGTCCCATGCGTCTTTCATCTCGGCGAGGTGCTGCACCAGCAGGTCGGCGGCAGCCGTGAGATAAGCGGCGCGACGTTCGGGGTTGGCAGCGGTGCCACCTGCGTCGGCGGGCAGATAGTCGGTGTAGGGGCGTGTGCCGCTCGTGTCAGCACTCGTGTCCTGCCCCCAGAGCAGAAACTCGATGGCGTGGTAGCCAGTGGTCACGCTCTCTTCAGAGTCGACCTGATTGAGTTCGATCAGCAGGTCGGTGGTGATTGCGGGGTATTCGGCGACGTTGTTGATGATACCCGCGTCGGGCGCACCTTCGACATAATCTACGAAGGCTTCGTCGAGCGGCCACGAGTTGATCAAGCCTTCCGGTCCATCTTCATCATCAATCGGTCCGCCGTAGAAGCGATACACCTCGGTCTGTCCGTAGGGTTCTTGCGCCGCGAGCCATGCATCGCGGGCGGTTTGCAGCGTTGCGTCGGACGGGTCGGCAACAAAGGCATTGAGAGCTTCTTGCAGTGTGACCGCCGTGGTGTACGAGTCTTCGTAGCTGGCGAAGACAATGTCAGCGTAGGTCTCGACCACTGCTTGTTTGGTGGCAGTCAGGTCGCTGTCATCGGCAGCGGGGGCTTCCTCGGCGAGGGCTTCGGCGGCGGGGGCTTCGGCAGCGGGGGCTTCGGCGGGGGCGGCTTCCTCGGCGGGGGCTTCGGCAGCGGGGGCGGCACCGCCGCAGGCGGCGAGCACCACGGCAAAGCACAGCAAAAGGCTAACAGGGAACAGGCGCAGCATTGTCGTCCTCTCTTTCATCGGTTGTCAGTACACATAAAACTTAGTCATGAGCATATACTACATGTAATTGTTTGTCAACCCATGTATTTTGTGTTAGTAACAAGGTCGAGGGTGGTGTGCTCTACGAGCGGCGGTCAGGAGGCATCCGTGCCGCCGCCGCCGTGCCGCCCCCACGCCGTGGGGGTCTGCGTGCGCGTATCTCCAAGCTTGGTGTGCCCGTGCCACTGCCGTGGGGATCGTGCAGGTGCAACGAGTGAGTACCCGGACTGCCCCGGCTTTCCTACTAGTTGAAAGCTGTACTGAACGGAGCCGTGTAGCGCACCGTCCGTTCCGTCGGGTATTCGGGGTGAGCGGGGTAGCCCGCCGCCGCCGAGGCGGCATACTGCTGCCGCAGGTGGCACGTAGCTTGGGTCAACAGGTTGCGCAGCAGGGTAAACTCGGCAGGCGTGAGCGACAGACCGACACCACCGAGCCAGAGCATCACCCGTCCGTCTGGTGCAACCATAATCACTAGCGCACCCTCGTAGCGGGTGTGGGGCATCGTGGGCACAATGCTGGTAAGCGTCGCATCAAGGGCAAGCACATCACGGGGATGGAGGCGGAGGGAACAAAGTTGCCAGACCAGATGCACGGTGCCGTGAGCACATTGCAGCATCTGATGGGTCTGGTCATAGCGGGCGAGGGTTGTCAGTTGGTCACACATGGTGGCACTCCTGAGTGGTACAACACAACGTACCAGAAAGTAGAATTGGTAAACCATTTTTTATAGCATATACTAACAAAAAAGTTTTGTCAATACATGCAAAATACATTTGAAATATAACACATAATCGGTTTTGGATATGTGACTTTTGTCCTATTCTTACTCGGAATTGTAGCATATACTATATCATCAAGTGAGGCTTTTCTACCTCAAAGCATTACTACCGTCTTCAACACATCTCGTGTGGGTGTCATAGGTACGGCTCCAGCGCAACCGTGAGCATGTTGTTGCTCTTCATTGCCCCGGAGGTACTGATGGACGGTGACTGGAAACAGGAGTGGAACGATGCCGACGATTGGTCTGTACTATGCCAGTAGCACCGGCAACACTGCCGAAGCTGCACAGCGTATCAAGGATGCGTTCGATTGCCTCGCACCGGGGCAGGTCACGATGATTGACGTGCTCCGGGGCGACCTCAGTGCCATGCCGAGCTTTGATAAGCTTATTCTGGGTGCCCCAACATGGGACTATGGCAACCTACAGGAGGACTGGGACGATTGTTTGGGGCAGTTCGCTGCCCTTGACCTCACCGGTATCGCGGTCGCGCTGTTTGGACTGGGTGACGAGGGGGGGTATCCAGACACCTATCAGGATGCCATGGGCATCTTGGCGCAGCAGGTGCGTGCCCGTGGGGCAGAGCTTGTTGGGTACTGGTCTACCGCAGGCTATGAGTTTGATGCCTCGTTGGCAGTTGAGGGGGACTATTTTGTCGGGCTGGCACTCGATGACGATAACGCCCCACAGTTGACGAATGAGCGCATTGCCCAGTGGGTCGCGCAGGTAGCCGACGCATTTGGGGTCTCTGTGCAGCCAGTGTCGGTGTCAGTCTGAAAGGAGCGTGTCGGATGTGTTATCACATGATCCCGGTAGCAACACACGATGACCGTCATTTTATCAGTCAGTGTGAACACGGCACCCTTCATCTCACGTGGGACCGCCTCTTGCTCAGCTTCCACCGCGATGAAGTGCTGTTTATCGCCCACACGCTTGATCGCTATGACCTGCACAGCTGTCGGACGCTCACGGCTCCGGGCGTGGTGCTGGTGTGGTCTGAGGATGAGGATATAGGGCACATATGGCTCGCACAGGTGGGGCTTACCATATGTGCCAACGAGCTGGCGGTGCTCCTGACGCTGTTCGCACAGACGCGGCAGATGCTTACGCGACCATTGCCCCCAATGAAGGATCAGCACGATCTGGTACATCTTGCTGCCTATCGTCCGTTTGCACCACCGAACTGACGACACAGTGCAGGTACGCCTGTTGGGCGTAGCACTCTGCTCTGGAGATACCACACAGGTTTACATCGTAGCGTGAAGGAAGAGAAGCAGCAGGAGTATAACTATGTCTTCATCACCGAGATCAACGGAAGCCCTGCCCGGTGCAGAGCTTGATAGCACCAAAATGCCCGGTCACTGGCTGCTCGCCCGGATGGGCAAGCGGGTGCTGCGCCCCGGCGGGCGCGAACTCACTGGACAGATGCTGACCGCACTCGCCATCCAATCCACCGATGATGTCGTCGAGTTTGCGCCCGGTCTAGGCGTGACGGCGCGGCTTGCCATGCAACACAATCCGGCAACGTACACCGGCATTGAGCGCGATGAAGCCGCCGCTGCTACGGTGCGCCGCTTGCTGACCGAGCCGCACCAGCGGTGTCTGGTCGGCACAGCAGAAGCCACCAGCCTAGATGATAACACCGCGACCGTAATCTATGGCGAGGCGATGCTGACGATGCAGCCACCCGACCAGAAAGCCCGCATCGTGCGCGAAGCCTTCCGCGTGCTGCACCCCGGCGGGCGCTACGGCATCCACGAGTTGAGTCTCACCCCGGATACGCTGGACGAGCCGACCAAAGAGGCTATCCAACGTGATTTGGCACAGGCTATTCGCGTGGGCGCGCGCCCACTGACCGGGGCGGAGTGGCGTGCGCTACTAGAGTCAGCGGGCTTTCAGGTGCAGACCGAGGTCCGATCGCCGATGCATCTGCTCGAACCCCTGCGTATGATCCAGGATGAAGGGCTACTGCGGGCGTTGCGCATCGGGGCGAATGTCATGCGCCATCCCACTGCTCGCCAGCGGATCGGCGCAATGCGACAGACCTTCCGTCGGCACGCGACCCATATGGACGCGATTGCGCTGGTAGCCGTAAAATCAACGTCTGAATACGAGAGGAACTAACCAATGGATGCAACCACATTTGGCAATCTGGCGACCCAGATCGAAATACCCGCCGACAGCACAATCAGCACGACAATCTACCAAGACGATCACCTCAAAGCAGTACTGTTTGGTTTTGCAGCGGGTCAAGAGCTTTCTGAGCACACAGCAGGTGTGGCAGCGGTGCTGCACTTTGTACAGGGCGAGGCGCATGTCACGCTCGGCACCCAAGGCATGGATGCCCAAGCCAATACTTGGATTTATATGCCACCGCGCCTGCCGCACAGTATCACCGCCAAAACGCCACTGGTGATGCTCGTGCTGCTGCTGAAGTCAGCCAAGGAGCACGCTTGAGCAAGTAGCCGACGCGGCACCTACTGAGCTTATGTTCCGCAGTTGTCGTTCAGCCAGTCAAAGGAGCGGCGGGAGGCAGCGACCTCGCCCATAAGGAGAGCCGCAAGCTGGTCAACCGCTATCGGATAATCGTCTTTTGAGGATCTGGCCCCAACGGAGATGGGGCGTAGTCGTGGGGTGCGTAAGATCATCGTGGGTGTATCCTAGTACTACAGCGAGGGTTCCCTCCGGTATCATGATCCGCTAAACCGCAGTGTTTACGGAGGATACCATGACAATGACCGAACCGACACCAACGGTGCCAGCACTTGACCTGACACCGCAGGATGTGACCAACCTGGTGGACGAGTTGCGCGACTACCATGCCATCTATAGCCCGTTGTTCCAACGGCGCGAACAGCGCGCATGGGCCCTGACCTACCTGCACGACCTGCTGCTCGACCTGGAGCGCAAGGCGGTGGAGCCGATGGCCATCGCCCTGCACGGGCCGCACGAGAAGCCCGTTCGTGCGCTGCAATCGTTTGTTAATGCCGGGTCCTGGGACGATGACCGCATTCTGCGCCAGCACTGGCAAGAAGTCAACACGACGCTCGGCGACGATGACGGCGTCTTGCTGCTGGATGGCAGCGATTTCCCGAAAAAGGGCACCGAGTCGGTGGGCGTGCAGCGGCAATACTGTGGCCAACTGGGCAAGCGAGCCAATTGTCAGGCGGGCATCTTCTTGGGCTATGCCAGCGCCAAGGGCGCGACGCTGCTCGACCGGCGGCTGTACCTGCCCGAATCCTGGGGCGATGACCCGGCGTTCGCCCAGCGGCGGCGGCAGTGCGGCATTCCGGCAAACGTT
>CAZNQP010000099.1:0-10181 GCA_964575355.1 uncultured Chloroflexaceae bacterium | reverse complement strand
TGCGTACTTCTCCGTCGGCGGTCAGTTCGAGCCGCAGGTCGGGGTACTGCTGGCATAGCCGCGCGAATAGCTCGGCACTGACTGGTTCTGGGATCGTAGTCTGGGTAAGCGTGTCTGCTGTCATAGTATCTCGCTCAGGTCAAGCGTGAAGCCGGGCAGCACATCGCCGCCGTCGAGGGTGGCGGGTTGTGTCAGCACAACGGGCGTGGCAGCGGGGCGGTAGATGTGTGCCTGCCGGGTGAACGGGTCGAGGAGCCAACCGAGGCGTGCGCCGTTTTCGATGTACTCTGCCATCTTCGCGTGCAGGGGCGGCAGGCGGTCGCTGCCCGAACGGAGTTCGAGCACGAAATCGGGACAGATGGCGGCGAAGCGGTTTTGTTCCTCAGCACCGAGCGCGTCCCACCGCTCGCGGGCAATCCACGCGGCATCGGGGGCGTAGATGGCACCGTTGGGCAACGTGAAGCCCGCCGACGAGTCGAAGGCAACGCCCGTGCCGTCCTGTTTGCTCCAGTAATACAGTTGTCCGGCAATGCTCATGTTGCGTCGCCCGGTATCGCTGCTGGCAGGGGGCATCATGCGTACTTCTCCGTCGGCGGTCAGTTCGAGCCGCAGGTCGGGGTACTGCTGGCACAGCCGCGCGAATAGCTCGGCACTGACTGGCTCTGGGATGGCGGCGGCGGCAGCCGTCGCGTGTGTTTCAACCAACATACTATCGTGGGTGGTGGCGTGCCTTACAGCACCCCGACCACGCTATTGTCACCGAGCATTAGGCGGTAGGCACGCGGCTTGAACTCACTGCGCCCGATCTCGACGTTGCGCCCGATCAGGCTGTCTTCGAGGCGGTGCGGCAGGTCTACCACGCGGCTATGCTCTAGCACGATGCTGTGCTCAATTTCGCACTGCTCGATGTGGCAGTGGTGATAGATAGACGTGAATGGTCCGATGTAGGCATTGATGATGCGGGTGTGTTCGCCAATGATGGCAGGTCCGCGAATGGTGCTGTTGATAACCTCTGCGCCTGCCTCGATGATGACCTTGCCGCTCAGTTGCGAGTCCCGGTCTACGTAGCCGTGGACGGCGGGTTGCATCTCTTCGAGGATGAGGCGATTGGCTTCGAGCATGTCGCCCTTCTTGCCGGTGTCAATCCACCAGCCGTTGTGGATATAGGGGCGCACGGTGTACCCGTTGTCAATGAGCCATTGCAGCGCGTCGGTAATTTCGAGTTCGCCCCGGAACGACGGGCGAATGGCTTCGACGGCGTGCCAGATGTGCGGGTCGAACATGTAGATGCCAACCAACGCGAGGTCGCTCTGTGGCTCGCGGGGCTTCTCGACGAGGCGCGTGATGTTGCCGTCGTCGTTCAGTTCGGCAACCCCGAATTGGCGCGGGTCAAGCACCTGTTTGAGTACCACCTGTGCCTGCTGCTCACCCTGCGCGAATTGCTGCACCAGTGGCACAATGCCGCCCTGAATGCAGTTGTCGCCAAGGAACATCACGAAGCGGTTATCGCCCAGAAAGTCGCGGCTGACCTTGACGGCGTGCGCCAGCCCCAACGGGGCTTCCTGCTGGATGTACGACACGCGGGCGTTCCACTTGCGCCCATCGCCCACCGCATGGCGGATTTCGGGACCGGTGTCGCCCACCACAATGCCAATGTCGGTGATGCCGGCATCCACGATTGCATCGAGCACGCGGAACAGCACGGGGCGGTTGGCGACGGGCACCAGTTGCTTGGCACTGGTGTAGGTGATGGGGCGCAGGCGGGTGCCTTTGCCGCCGCTCAAGACGAGTGCCTTCATGTCAGCCATTGATCGGCTCCCACACCTCGCGCAGGATACAATCCCACGGGAACTTGTATTCGTCGGCGGGGTCGTAGACGTGCGATTGCAGGTTGACGACAATCACCTCTGGCTGCGAGAGGGCTTTCCAGCCGTGCAAAATGCGCGGCGGTATTTTGATCAGGCGCGGTTGCTGCACGCCGAGGAAAAAGCGGTTGACGTGCCCAAACGTCGGGGACTCGGGGCGGATGTCTACGAGCGACACCTGCAACTTGCCGCGCGTCACGGTAAACTGGTCGGTATGATCGTTGTGCAGGTGCCAGCACTTCACCACGCCATAGTCGGTGGCACTCTGGTAGATGTGGGCAGGCGTGACGAGCGTGCTATCGGGGAGCCACTTCTCGCTCCACAACTCGATCACATCGCCGCGCCCGTCGAGGTTAACCTTGAGGTCGCGGACTTCTACGCCGTCAATCGTTGCTGGGCGAAAGACCGACTGCATCTGAAACGAAAGGCTCTGCAACCACGCGACGGTCACGTCGCTGGCACGCATTACGGCTTCTACATCGTTGCTCACGCTGTTGCTCCCTGTTCTCGTGGGCTTGTCAGTTGTCCTATTCTAGCACAAAGCGGGCAACGTGGTGCTAGCCGGAGTTAGTCGGCAAGCAATGGTTGAATAGGGGCAAGGTCTTTCGCTGCGACGCAGAGTTGGTCTACCAACAGGCTCGCCGTTGTGATCGGGTGGTCGGGGGACAGTGGTTGCAGACGGGGGGGGTGTTCGCCATTCATTGCTCGTTGGAGTTCTTGCAACGGGGTATTGTCGCGCTGCATGTGGAAGAGATGATAGCCGAAACGGGCGAGGTAGCTAAGCAACCGGGCGGGGGTGCTCCCGACGTTGTGCAGTGCCGTCGGGCTAATCTCGCACAGCACGATAGGCGCATCATCGCCGCTCAGGAGGGTGGTAGCTCCTTGCAGGACGGCTTCTTCTAACCCCTCTACATCAACCTTGACGACGGCTACATGGGGCACCGCGTGGGTTGCCACATAGGTATCCAGTGTCGTGAGTGGTACCTCAATTGGGTGTGTGGTGCTTGTGCGGTCTGACGCGATTGCCGAAGCCAATTCACTGTTGCCATCGGGCGAGAGGTACATGGTGATCGTGCCTTCGGTGGCTCCTACAGCCATCTGGTTTGCCGTAAGCTGTGTCAGTTGGTTGTGCTGAATAGTACGTTGCAGGACAGCCACGATGTGGGGCTGTGGCTCGAAGGCGTGGACTTGCCCTGTCGGACCGACTGCCGCCGCTGCAAGCAGGCTATAGTAGCCCCAGTTTGCTCCTACATCAAGGAACACGCTGCCGGGGCGCAGCAGGTAGTTGAGCAGGCGGGTCGCGTGTGGCTCCCAGACACCCTGCATGGCGATGATGCGTTGTGTGTGGTCGCTCAGGTCGAATGTTACCAAGGTAGTACCGACAGCGATGTCGAAGAGACCAGTGTGGGGCACAAACGGCATCAACCGAAAGCGTTGCGGGATAGGGTAGCGGCTCGCAGTTGCCAACCGCATCAGGCGCAGTTGCGTATAGTTCACAGCGGCTGTCCATTCTATAGCGCGTATCTATAGCGCGTAGCTACAACTGGTGTGCGGCGGTCAGCGACATTTCTGCTGGCTCTGCTGCACGTCCTATTCTAGCACAAAGCGGGCAACGTGGTGCTAGCCGGAGTTCGTCGGCGAGTGTGCTTGGTGCGCCCCACTTGGCACGCCGCCGCCGCATGTGGCGAGGTGGCTAGTGGCGCATGGGGGGCTGGCGGTTGTTGTTGCTTGCCAGTAATAGTTCAAGGGCTTTCCATACGCCCAGCAACAGCAGGACGAACACCAGACCGGCACACAGCAACGACCAGCCAATATACAGCAGGTATGCCCCGACTGCTACTAATGCCACTACGCCGATAATTTGCAGAACATCGCGGGTTGTCATAAGTTCCTCAATTGCAGCCTTGCGTGGGGTCACGCGGCGTTATTCGCGTTATTCACAGTGGTACGCGGGCGTATCCTGCATACATACGTAGTATACAACAGGAGCCGCTCTGTGGTAAGCCCCACCCGGTGGGTAGAGCGGTGGCACTTGTTCAGGCAGCGTGCTGCACGCTACAACAGTGGCGGGCATGCCGCCGCCGCATATGGTATATTGTAGATTATGCCTATTCGACGCACGCCATATTCGCTGCGGGTCGGTATCCCTCTGTCCGACTCCGCCCACATCACATAAGGAACGAGCTATGATACCTTCAGACCCCATGCACCTGTATTTTGAGCACCTGTGGGAACGCGCGCTGCCCGACCAGCACGCGACAGCCCACCTCTATCGCCACCGCGAAACGGGCGCAGAAGTGTTGTCGTTGGTGGTGCCCGACGAAAACAAATGCTTTGGGATTACCTTCCGCACGCCGCCCGCCGACTCGACGGGGGTGGCGCATATCCTCGAACATGCGGTGCTGTGTGGCTCGCGCAAGTACCCACTCAAAGAGCCGTTTGTCGAACTGATTAAAGGCTCGCTGCATACATTCATCAACGCCTTCACCTACCCTGACAAGACCTGCTACCCAGTTGCCAGCCAGAATGAACACGACTTTTATAACCTGATTGATGTGTACCTCGATGCAGTGTTGCACCCCAACCTGACCGCGCACACCTTCGCGCAAGAGGGCTGGCACTACGAACTGCACAGCCCCGACGACCCACTCATCTACAAGGGCGTAGTGTACAACGAAATGAAGGGCGCGTACAGTTCGCCCGAAACCATTCTGGGCGAGCTAGCGCAGCAAACGTTGTTCCCCGATACGCCCTACGGCGTGGATTCGGGCGGCAACCCGGTGAACATCCCCGACCTGACCTACGAGCAATTGACGCAGTTTCACGCCAGCTACTACCACCCGTCGAATGCGCGTATCTGGTTCTATGGCGACGACGACCCCGATACCCGGCTGCGGATTATCCACGAGTATCTGCGCGACTTCAAGCGCATTGACGTGCAGCAGTCGGCGTTGCCGTTGCAGCCACGCTTCGCCGCGCCGCGCCGCACGGTGGCGACCTACCCCGCCGACCCCGCCGACGCGAGTGGCAAGCCGCCGCGCAGTTACATCAATATTGGCTGGATGCTGAACGACACTAGCGACCCCCACGAAGTGTACCGCTGTGCGTTGCTGGGGCACATGTTGCTGGGCACCCCCACCGCGCCGCTCCGCAAAGCCCTGACCGACTCTGGGTTGGGCGAAGCCGTGATGGGGGGCTACAGCAGCACGCTGCGGCAGGGCACCTTCCGGGTATATGTCAAGGGGATTGCCTTTGAGGATGCCGACACGCTCGAGCAACTGACGCTTGACACGCTGGCACAGCTTGCCGATAACGGTCTAGACCCGGCGACTATCGAGGCATCGCTCAACAGCATCGAGTTTAGCCTGCGCGAAAACAATACCGGTTCGTTCCCGCGGGGGCTGTCGGCGATGCTGCGTGCCCTGACGACGTGGCTACACGACGGCGACCCACTGGCGATGCTGCACTACCACGAGATTTTCGCGGACATCCGGGCGCGGCTGGCAAACGGTGAGCGCGTCTTCGAGCCGCTGATCCGCGACCTGCTGCTGAACAACCCGCACCGCAGCACGGTCATCATCCGCCCCAACGAAGAGCAAGCCGCCCGGACTGCCGCCGCCGAGCAGGAGCGACTCGCGGCGGCGCGTGCCGCGCTCGACGACGCGGCGGTGCAGCGTATCATTGAGGAAACGGCGACGCTGCACCGGCTGCAAGAAACGCCCGACCCGCCGGAAGCCCTGCTTGCGTTGCCCTCGCTCACGCTGAACGACCTGCCCACTGAAAACCAGACTATTCCGTGTACCCACTATGACCAGCAGGGTGTGCGGATACTGTTCCACGACCTGCCCACTAGCGGCATTATCTACACCGAACTGGGCTTTAACATGCAGACATTGCCGCAAGAGCTACTGCCCTACGCGGCGGTGTTTGCGCGGGTGCTCTTCGAGTTGGGCACTGCTACCAGTAGCGACGTAGAGCTAACGCAACGCATCGGGCAGACGACGGGCGGCATTGGTACGACGCGCTTTGCCAGCCGCATCACCGACAGCGACGAGTACGCCGCGTGGTTGTTCGTGCGCGGGCGCGTGCTCGCAGAGAAGTTCCCCGCTATGTTGGCTATCGTGGACGACGTGCTCAAGACGGTGCAACTGGACAACCGCGACCGCGTGCGGCAGGTGGTGCTCAAGGCGCGGGCAGGCATGGAAAGCGGCGTGATCCCGGCGGGGCACCGCTACATGGTGGGGCGGCTCAACAGCTATTTCGACCTTGCCGAGTGGGTCGAGCAGCAGATGAGTGGGCTAGACTACCTGTTGTTCCTGCGGCGGCTGATTGACGAGATTGACCACGACTTTGCCAGCGTGCACGCGAAACTGGTGCAGGTGCGCGATACGCTCCTCAGCCGCGACGCGATGTTGGTGAACATAACGTGTGACGACGTGGAGTGGCACGCCGCCCAACCCGACCTTGATGCCTTCCTTGCCGGGTTGCCCGCCGACCCGCGCCCGCTCCAGACGTGGCACCCGACCTACGTTACCGGTAGCGAGGGCTTCGCGGTGCCCGCCACCGTCAACTATGTGGCGAAGGGGGCACGGCTGTATGACCTCGGCTACCAGTCACACGGCTCTATCGGCGTGATCACCAACTATCTGCGGACGGCGTGGCTGTGGGAACAGGTGCGCATGAAGGGCGGTGCCTACGGCGCGTTTAGCCGCTTCGACCGCCACAGTGGGGTGTTTGCGTTTCTGTCGTACCGCGACCCCAACCTCCTCACAACGCTCAACGTCTACGATGCGACAGCGCGGGTGCTGCGCGAGACCGCGCTCGACGACCACGAGATTATGCGTTCGATCATTGGTACCATTGGGAGCATAGACAGCTACCAACTGCCGGATGCCAAGGGCTATACCTCGCTGGTGCGCTACCTGCTGCACGACACCGACGAGCTACGCCAGCACATCCGCAGTGAGGTGCTGGGCACCACCGCCGCCCACTTCCGCGCGTTTGCCGATGTGCTGGAACAGGTAGCGGCGCAGGGGCGTGTTGCGGT
The DNA here is from genome assembly GCA_964575355.1 of uncultured Chloroflexaceae bacterium. Classification (GTDB taxonomy): domain Bacteria; phylum Chloroflexota; class Chloroflexia; order Chloroflexales; family Chloroflexaceae; genus CAZNQP01. Next base: position 3,269 of record CAZNQP010000099.1, on the reverse strand, counting down.
GATGGGGAGCCAGCACGCCCTCGACGACGTGCAGGCGCAACTCGGCTTGCAGGTTACGCGCCTGCTGTAAGCCGGAGCGACGGCACCCCAACCCAAGCTGTATGCACCGGGGGTGGCAGCACCTCCGGTGTGTGTTTGTGCGGGTGGGGGCTGGGGTTGCAGGTGGGGGCTGGGAACGGCTCTACTGTGCCGTCACCATGTCGCGCTGCACCAGTTCGTTGACAAACGCCAGCACATCGGCGGTGGCTTGCTCGTGGCTTACGGGGTATTCGCTGCACACGGCGGCGGCAATCTCGGCGAGGGTGTGGCTCCCGTCAAGGCGTTGCCAGATAAACGCCCCGACTTCGTTCAGCACCTTGATATTGCCGTGCCCCGGCATAATCAGTACGGCTTCGTCCTGTACCAGCTGCCCGACGATATCGGGGGCGGCGGTCAAGCGGCTGTCAGGCGTTAGGTTGGTTGTCATGCGTGTTCTGCTCCTTCTGGTCAGGTGGTGGTGGGGGGGCAGGTGGTGCTGCCGCGCCCGTGGGCGGTTGCCACAGCAATAGCCCCTCAAGGAGAACGGTGTTGGCGGCACGCACCAGCAGGCGTACCAGTTCCCCCGGCATAATGATGGTCAGGGCACCCGAACGGCGTGCCTGTGCCTGTCGCCAGTGGTAGGTTGCCATTACCCAGCGGCTCACGGCAGCTTGTAGGCGCACATGCGGTAGCCACCCCGTTGCTTGCAGGTTGATGTGGCGCGTGCCGCGCTGCACCTGCGCGACGCGCCCCACAATTGCCGCAAAGGGCACCGGGCGGTCGGGGTAGAACAGGTTGTCACCGCGGGTCTGGTATAGCCCGTCGTCCGCGGCAATCAGGCGGTGGGTATACAGCGATTCGCCCGCCTGATACGTCACGAGGTCGCCCGGCACGAGTTCGTGCGGGCGGGCGGCGACAACCTGCACCGTGTCGCCGGGGCGCAAAATGGGCAGCATGCTTGGGCTACTCACCTGAAGCGGTACGCTGTAGCCACTCTCCAGTTGTTGCCGGATAAGCTGCACAATGGCGGCGTGATACTGCTGCATAGCTGTTCACCCTGCACGCGCAACGTGGGCTGTGCGTGCTGCATGTGTCGGGTACGTGCTGCCACTGGTACGATTGTACCATACGCGGTTTGGTTAGCGTGCGATCTGCGGCAAGAAGATGGCACCGCCGCCCGTCAGCACGTAGTCGCCGCTTGCGACCAGTGCAAACGGTTGCCGCCCCCCCTGTGGCACATTCGCGGCGCGGACTTCAAGCGTATAGGTGCCGGGCGGCGCGTCGTCCAGCAGCACGCCCTCGACGGGGTTGCAGCCGTCCCACAACTGGTTACGGATGCAGCCCGCCGTCAGTGCGCCGTCGTTGCCGCGATACTGCTGCCCGTCGGGAGCCGTTACCAGCAGGTCAAGGTCATTGACCAGCGTGCGGGCGGCGGCGGCGGTGCTGGGGTAGTCCGTCCATGCCAACGTGACGCGCAGTGGGCGCGGCGTGGTCAGGCGGGCATCGCCCACCGTAATGGTGTACTGCTGGGTGTCGCCGGTACGCATGCCGCTCCGCTCGTCGTGCAGCCACGTTTGGCGCGGCAGGTCGGGCGCAATGCTGGCGGCAAGGTCGAGCCGCCCCCAGCCGTTGACCGGGTTGGGGCGGGCGGGCGGGATTTCGCGGAACGCCGCGGTGCCATACTGCCCCGGTGCCATGTCGGCGGCACCGTTGATCAGCAGAGCCTTTTGCAGTGCCCCCGACGGCTGCGCGATGCCGCGTTCGGCGACGAGCCACTGACGTGCCAGCAGGGCAGTGCCCGCCGTGAGCGAGGTTGCCATGCTGCTGCCGCCCAGCAGGACATAGGCACTGTCGCGGGGGTCGCCGGGGGGCACAATGCCCACCTGTGCGAGGGTATCCCAGCCGCCATAGCTGCCCGTGCGTGTCCCGATGATGTAGGTGCCGGGGGCGACTATATCCGGCTTGATGCGCCCGTCGTCGGTGGGACCACGGCTCGAGAACGCCGCCATGCCGTCAATGCGGTTGGTCATCGACTCGCCGAAGAACGGCACGCCAAACACCACGCCCTGATAGCCGGTGTAGAAGCGTGGTATGGTAGGGCGGTCGGTTTCGCTGGCACCCACCGTCAGCACATTTTTGGCGGTGCCGGGTTGTTCCAGCCGGTCGTGGTCAATCACGCCGTCGCCGTCGGTGTCTACGCCCGCGTTGCCCGTCGGGAAGAGGATCAGCATGTCTTGCAATTCCCACGCGGCGGCATCAACCTGTTCGCTCTCGCTGGTATAGCCGCCGTAGGGGTTGCTGGCATCGCCCGTTTTGCCGCCCCATGCGTTGGTATGGATGCGTGCGCCGTCGGCGTAGGCTTGCCGCATTAGGTCGCCATAGTCGGTGGGTATGCCGCTCAGCTTGCCCTCGTTGTCGCCAATGCTTTGTAAGACGACTTCGGCGGCAGGCGCAACCCCGGCGAACGAGGCGGCAAGCGTATCGGGCGTACCATAGGGCGGCGGTACTGCCCCCGACTGGCTACCGTTGCCGAGCACCGTACCGACGACATGCGTGCCGTGCCCCGCTAGCCTGCCGATGTCACGGTCAGACCAGTCGCCGCTGGTGGGGCGACCAAGCGCGTAGACTTTGCGGACGCGCCCCCGGATGTCGGGGTGCAGCGTGGCAAAGTCGCCCGTATCTAGCCCCGGCTCAGAGATACCGATGATCTGCCCAGTGCCATAGAAGCCGTAGCGTTCCCAGACGGGCGGCACACCCAGCACGGTGCGGGCGCGTTCGCCGCTCGGTTGTGGCTCTGCCTGCCGACTAATCCAGACTACATCGGGGAGGGTGGTAAGTTCGGGCAGGGCGGCGGCAGGCACCGTTGCCGCGATGTAGGTGGCGCGGCGTTGCGGGCGGGTGTCCGCCACGGTGCCGCCGACGGTGGCGATCAACTGGCGGGCGCGGGCGGGTGCGCCGTCGGGCAGCAATGCCAGCAGCACGGGCACGTCGCCACGGGCAGACCGCAACGCCGGATCGAGGCGGTAGGCGGGGTCGTACAGCCCGATGCGCTGCACGGCGGGCAGGCGGGCAACGGCGGCAGCGGTGGTGCCGTCCATGCGGGCAAGGTAGGCATAGTCGGGGATGTAGTGGTACAGGCGTGCCCCCGCACGTTCGGCGGCGGTGCGCCACGCCTGCCGGATCGGTCCACGGAATTGCACCAACCACAGACGCGGCAGGTTGCCCAGTTGCGCGGCGGCGGCGGCATGCAG
>CAZNQP010000098.1:4831-10195 GCA_964575355.1 uncultured Chloroflexaceae bacterium | reverse complement strand
CACACGGCAGCCCACTTCACCGGGATTGTGCTTGGCTTACTCGCGGGCTTTTCCTTTGTGTGGGCGGGTCCTGATGATGGTTTCAATCACCTGATTACCGCGTTCCTCTGGGTACTTATTGCCAGCACCGCCATGACTATCGCGTATGCCAGCGTCAACTGCGTGCAGCGCGGCGAATGGCTGCGTTGCCTCGAACTGGGCGCGGTGATGATGCTGCTGCCCACCACGCTCTACCTGATCGGGCTGATTATGGCGGCGGGCGGCGCGGCAAGCACCGTGCTGCTGCCCAATGGCAGCAACGTAGCGGGTCGCCCCGACGTGCTGAGCGTTGCGCCGATCCTCTATGGTGCCGCCCTGCTGATGACGGTGCTGGTGGGTCCGGGCTACATGCTCACGTCGCCCTACAAACGCCCCGCCCCCCACGCCGCGCCGGTTGCGGCTACCCACCACGAGCATGACCACACCACCTGAGCCACCTGCTGCCCCGCCTGCTGCCCCTGCCGAATGGAACGAGCGCGTGTTGCCGCTTGCCCCGTTGCAGACCCTACGCGACGGGTGGCGGCAGCAGGGGCGGCGCGTCGTGCTCACCAACGGCGTGTTTGACCTGCTGCACTGGGGGCACGTCGGCTATTTGCAGGCGGCACGGGCACTGGGTGACGTGCTGGTGGTCGCGCTCAACAGCGATAGCTCGACGCGGGCAAACAAAGGCGCAAGCCGACCGCTCGTGCCGCAAGCCGACCGCGCGGCGGTGCTGGTGGCACTGCGGGCGGTAGACTATGTGACCATCTTTGACGAGCGCACCGCCGAAAGCGTGGTTGCCACGCTGCGCCCCGACGTGTATGTAAAGGGCGGCGACTATGCGAGCGACCCCGCCGCCCCCGTGCTTACGGTAGACCCCGACCGCCTGCCCGAAGCGCGGGTGGTGTCTGCCTATGGTGGCACGGTGCGGCTGTTGCCGTATGCCGCCGGACGCAGCACCACCGCGTTGCTGGCGCGTATCCGGGCGTTGCCCCCCGACGCGCGGTAGCCCGCCGCCTACCACGCCGCACCTGCCTGTGGTATGGCACAGATAGTGGTATGGTATAAATAGCGGTTTTGTCGTAATGCCGCACTCAGCCCCTAGCCTCGTGACGAGGAGAAAGGTAGCCGCGCCATGCGCTTGCAGCTTGGTAGCCAACTGGAATGGTCGTTTGATACCGCCGTCCCGCTCGTGCTCCTGCTTCGTCCCCAGCTTACGCCCTACCAGTGGGTGCATGCCGAAGAATACTGGCTCGACCCGATCCACCCCGTGCGCGAATACCACGATGTCTATGGCAACCGCTACCAGAGCCTGCTCGCGCAGCCGGGCACCCTCCGCATCACCACGCGCGCCACCGTCGAGACCCCCGACACGGTAGCCGCTGCCCCCCACGCTACCCTCACGCCCATTGTTGACCTGCCGCCCAACGTGCTGACCTTTCTGCTGCCCAGCCGCTACTGCCATACCGACAATACCGCCCTCAACGAGCAAGCCCTGCGTATTGTGGGCGACCTGCCCGCCGGCTATCCACAGGTCGCGGCGATCCACGACTGGATACACACGCACATCAAGTACCAATCGGGCAACAGCACCAGTGCCACCACCGCCTACGACACGCTGCAACAGGGCGCGGGGGTGTGCCGCGACTTCGCGCATATGGGCATTGCGCTGTGCCGCACGCTGAATATCCCGGCACGCATGGTGGCGGGCTATCTGCACGAGCTTGAGCCAATGGATCAGCACGCATGGTTCGAGGCGTACCTTGACGGACAGTGGTACACCTTCGATGCCACGCAACCCACCACACAGGGCGGGCGCGTGGTGGTCGCTTATGGGCGCGATGCCGCCGATATTGCGCTGGCAACCGTGTTTGGCGCGGGCACACTGCATAGCTTCACCGTGAGTGTCACGGCGGCATAGCTCCCGCTCACGCGGCGGCAGCGGGGCTACGCCCCGGCAGGCGTGCCCCGCCGCCCCTAGGCTACTGCGCCCGACTGACGCGGTTGTCGCCAGCGGGGGATGTGGCAGGCACTTCGGGGATGTATTGCCGCTGCGATTGTACAACTTCGAGGTCAAGCAGCACAGGTTGCCGAAGCGTCGCTGCAAGTTCGGCTTGCAACGCCTCTGGGTTGGGCGGGTCGCCGTCGCCGCTCACCAAGACATAGATGGTATCATAGCGCACCTGAAGCGTCCGCACCTGAAAGCCCACCTCATCCGCCCATGCCTCGGCAATGCCGCTTGCCTGTGTCTGATCAACAGCAGCAGCAAAAAGCTGATAGCTGGAATACCCGAGCGGGATCGCTACCAACAGCACGCCTATCCCAATGGTGGCGAATGCCTGCTGGCGAGCTTTGCCGGTCATTTCACTGGTAGATGCCCTGCCCAACCCCAGCAGACTAAACACCGCCCCGCCCATCAACAGAATGGAGAGCAAGTTGGTCAGGAAGAGCAGGAGCGCACCCGATGCAGCCGTGAAGTCGCCTTCCGACAGGGTAATGCCCACCACAGCGAGCGGCGGCACGAGCGCAATCGCAATGGCAACCCCCGGCAGCGAGTCGGCGATGTCTTCGCGGCTCATGGCAAACGCCCCCGCCGCCCCAGATGCCAACGCAATGAACAGGTCAGGCAAGGTGGGCGCAATCCGTGCCGTAATCTGGCTATTGGCCTGCACCGCAATGATGCCGGGGAACAGCATTGCGAGGAGCCACGCCAGCCCAATGACCCAGCCCACGCCCACCACCACCAGCAGCAACGACTGGGTGGCACGACGCGGGTGCCCCATCACGAGCGCGGCAGCGGTTGCCATAATCGGGGTCATCAGGGGCGCGATGATCATGGCACCAATCACAGTTGCCGTCGAGTCCACGAGCACCGCGTAGGTGGCGATAATCGTGGAGAGCGTCAGCAGGATACCGAAGCGTTCGAGGCTACGACGATACGATGCACCTTCAAAGAACAGTTTGGCTTCGACCCGTGGCAGGTCGTCCCCCGTCAACCGATTTTCCTGTACCATCTTTTCGAGCAACGACACCATGGCATTCCCTTACCTGCAAGCGGAGGCTTGCCGCAGTGCCCGCTGGCGTGAGCACTATGCCCATGCCAAAACGGGCAACGAACAAAGCGAATAACATCTGGTCGCATACGCTGCCAGCTCAAGTATACCACGCGGAGGGTGCGGCGGCGGCGGGGCTACGCCTCGGCAGGGCAGCCCATGGCAATGCCGTGCTACAATAACTACGCGACACGCAGCACCGCCGATTGTACGCACCCGGTTGCCCCGCAATCGGGCAGGCAAAGACAAGCAACACACGCGAAGAGAAGAGAGGACAGCCCATGAACTGGCTCCGTCTCATGCTGGTATTCGTCCCGGTTGCGTTCGTTACCGAGTTCTTCTTTCCCAATCCGGTGGTCGTTTTCGTAGCTTGTTGCCTCGCGCTCATCCCACTGGCAGGCTTGCTGGGCGAAGCCACCGAAGAGCTTGCGGTGCATACCGGTCCGCAGGTCGGCGGACTGCTCAATGCTACGCTGGGCAACGCCGCCGAACTGATTATTACGATTGTCGCCCTGTCGGCAGGACAGATTGACCTCGTGAAAGCCTCGATTACCGGGTCTATTCTGGGCAACCTGCTGCTCATCCTCGGCTTGAGCCTGCTGCTGGGCGGGCTGAAGCACGGCATCCAGAAGTTCGATCACCGCACGGCGGGTGCGGCTGCCACCATGATGACGCTGGCGATTGTGGGGCTGTTTATGCCTACGCTCTTCGAGGTGCTGCGCCAGACGCAGGCGGGCACGCTTGATGTGATGGACCCGTCGGTCATTGATCAGCCGCTCGTCGCGCTGAGCGTGGGCGTGGCGGCAATCCTCATCCTGATGTATGTGCTCAGTCTGGTGTTTTTCTTCACGCAGGGTGCCCGCACCGCCACCAGTGCCCACGGCACCGCCACGCCCGCACCGCCTGCGCCTGCCGCCCCCACCGCCACGCCTGCTGCCGCCACACATGCACAACCCGCAGACCCCGCGAGTGCGCCCCGTAGCGCACCGGGGGGGCACGTCGCCAAGTGGAGCGTGCCAACGTCGCTGGGGGTGCTGGGAGTTAGCACGTTGCTCATTGTGTTTCTGAGCGAGTTTCTGGTGGGTGCCGTCGAGCCGATTGTCGAGGAGTTCGGCGTAAGCGAACTCTTCCTCGGCATCATCGTCATTCCGCTGGTCGGCAATGTCGCGGAGCACATCGTTGGGGTACAGGTGGCGATGAAAAACCAGATGGATTTGTCGCTGGCTATCTCGCTGGGGTCAAGCCAGCAGATTGCGCTGTTTGTCGCACCGCTCTTGGTGTTCGTGGGCTTGCTCATCGGGCAGCCAATGGACTTGTACTTCACGGTGTTCGAGGTGGCAACGTTGGGAGTGGCGGTGTTCCTCGCTACGCTCATTTCGCTGGACGGGCGCAGCAACTGGCTGGAGGGGGCACAACTGCTCGCGGTCTACGTTATTATCGGGCTGGCGTTCTTCTTCTTCTAGCCGCTGCTAGCCGCCCTCACTACGAAAGGGAGACCCATGCCCCCACCGCCGCCCGCCCCGCCTGCCCCCCTCGGCGAGCGCGACCTGCCCGCCATAGTTGCGCTGCATGTGCGTGCCTTCCGCGACGACCTGCGCCGCGACCTCGGCGCGGTGGTGGTGCGCCGCTACTACGAGCGCGTGCTGGCACACCCTGCGCTGGTGGTGCGCCATGGGCTGCACGACGCGGCGGGGACACTCCGCGCCTATCTGTTTGGCTATGACATGACGCACCCTGCGCCGCCCCCCGTCGGCGAGCACGCCAGCCTGTATGCTGCGCTCCTGCTGCGCCGCCCGTGGCACCTGCTGCACCGCGCCACCCGTGCGCGTGCCCGCACCGCCGCCAAGCTGGTGTACCTGCGCGTGCGCCGCCCCCACCCGACGCGCCCCGCTATCGCCGCCCAGCCGGTGCCGACGCTGTTCCTTGAAGTGCTGGCGGTAGACCCGGCGGTACAGGGGCAGGGCTATGCTAGCCACCTGCTGCGCTTTGCTATCACGGTGGCGCAGGCGCGGGGTGCCGCCGCACTGTGGCTGGGCGTGCAGCCCTTCAACCACCGCGCTCTTGTGCTGTACGAGCGGCTGGGGTGGCAACGGGTCACGCATGGGGGGGTGTGGCTGAACAAAATGGTGCGACCGATACCCAATGCCGCCCCCCACACACCGCCAGTGGGGAATACCTCCGACAATCAGTCGTAGCGACGAGGTGCAGCGGGGTGCGGCGGCAACGCGGCGGTGATATGGCGGCGGCGTTGCGGGGCTGTGATATACTCAACGGCACGCCATCGTATGCCCGT
>CAZNQP010000098.1:0-4731 GCA_964575355.1 uncultured Chloroflexaceae bacterium | reverse complement strand
GGCGGCGGCGTTGCGGGGCTGTGATATACTCAACGGCACGCCATCGTATGCCCGTTATGTGGATAACCCTTGTCCTACTGTGGATAACAGAGTAATTTTGTGGATAAGATGTCATCTTTGGTGTGGGTCTGCTGTTGATAGCCACGGGGGGTTGCGGGCGCGGCGTGTTGTCACTGGGGACAGTGGGGACGAAAATACCCATGTTGTCCCCACTTGTTTGTGGCATTACCAGCGATCATGCACGAGTTTTCCCCGATTTCCCCATGCCTACTATGACTACGATTCTTTTCTCTTTATTATAAAGATTCATGCGATTACGGCTACAGCGGGGATAACTCGCGCCGCCCCTGCTCCCGCATCACCGCGCCGCACCCCACGCGCCGCCGCAGGCTACGCACGCAGGCGTGCCGCCAGCTGCGTGCTACAATGGGCGCACGAGGCACTGCCACCCGGCGGCAGTGCCGCACACGCAATGAGCGAAAGGGGCATCAGTGGCAATGTTGTTGACAACCACCAACGTCGTCGAAGGCAAGCGCGTCACGGCATACCTCGGTGTGGTGACGGGCGAGGCAATCTTAGGGGCGAACATCTTCAAGGACATCACGGCGGGCTTCCGCGATATTGTCGGCGGGCGGTCAGCGGCGTATGAAAAGACGCTGCGCGAGGCAAAAGAAACCGCCCTGCAAGAAGCCGTCGCAGCAGCGCAGGCACTCGGCGCAAACGGCGTGATTGGCATTGACCTTGACTATGAGAATATCAGCGGCACAATGCTGATGGTTGCCATCAGTGGCACCGCCGTCATTGTGGAATAGGAGGGCACCATGATCATGACCAGCTCGTCCACCATTGAGGGCAAGCCAGTTGTTGAATACCTCGGCGTGATCAGTGAAGAAACGATTTTGGGGGCGAACATCTTCAAGGACATCACGGCGGGTATCCGCGATATTGTCGGCGGGCGGTCAGCGGCGTATGAAAAGACGCTGCGCGAAGCCCGTGACATTGCAATGAAGGAAATCCAAGCGCGTGCTGCTGCGCTGGGTGCCAATGCGATTATTGGCGTGGATGTGGACTACGAGACGATAGGTGCCCAAGGCTCTATGCTGATGGTGTCGGTCAGTGGCACCGCCGTGCGCGTTGCCGAATAATCGGTTGCCCCGGCGTGCCCCGGCGTGGCGGGCAGTGTGGTACAATCCGCTATGACGGTAGCCGTTGTGACTCACCTGTTGCCGCAGGTGGGTTGCTTATTCTGCCCGCCCGCCGCACGCGGGCAGGGCGCATCGCGCACGAGGTGACACCCCATGAGTATCGGCGCACCCCCGCCGCCCGAACGCTTTCTGGCTGCGCCCCCCGACCCGTATACCGAACGCATCACCACCGGGGTTGCGTACCTCGGCGGCTTCCTGATGCTGCCGTTGCTGTTCGCCTACCTCAGCAACACGCGCTGGGATGGCTTGCTCATCCCGGTGGCGTTTGCGCTGGTGCTGGCGGTGTTCCTCACCCTAGCGTATGCCGCCCGCCCGGTTGCCTACCGCATCGAGGCAACCACCTTCGTTGTGGAACGGCAATGGTTGCCCGCGCTGCGTGTCCCGCTCAAGCGCATCACCGCCGTGAGTGTCGCCTCGCACCTCGCCGATATACCGCGCCACGGGGTGCGCTTCGCGTTTAATCCCGGTGTGTTCGGCTATCAAGGACCGTTCTACCTTGCGCCCTACGGGCGGGCGTTTCTGTTGGCAACCAACCGCGAGAAGCTGGTGCAGCTTGCGCGGGGTGCCGATACGCCGCTCGTTGTTAGCCCCGCGTCGCCGCGCCGCTTCAGCGACGTGCTGCGTGCCCGCCTTGCCAGCATTGCGCTGCCGCCCGAGCCGCCCGCTAGCGGCAACGGTGGGGGCGGGGGCAACGGTGGAGACGGGGGCAACGGGAGCCGTGACCGCGACCGTGACCGTGACCGACAACCGCGTACCAATGGGAAACCGCCGCGACCCTCACAGGAAAGGAAGCCCACCAATGGCAAACTGTTATGTCATCAAGCATTGGTCTACCGCGCAGGCAACCGAACATAGCGACCCCGCGATTGGCAGCATTAGCCCCAGCCTCGCCGCCACCGAAGCGTGGCTGCACGAGCGCGGCTACGAGTACCACGACGGGAGCTACCGCAACACCACAACGGGCTGGCAGGCGGCAATCTACCCCATTGCCCGCGACATCAACGAACGGATGCAGCAGTGTGTGGGGGCATACGTGCGCGTGCATGTTGCCACGCCGCGCCTCGAAGCCGAGGGCACGCTGTACTATAGCGTAGCCAGCAACCTGTATCGGATGGGTGGTGCCGAAGCCGATGCAGGCGGCAGCATGGTGGCGGCGTTCACGCTCATGTTTGACCTGACCGACGTTGCCGCCGTGAATAACGACCGGGGCGACTGGCACATTCACCTGCTGCAAATTGGTCGCCGTCGCTGGTTCTGCAACCCCGGCATCGTGCAGTGACCCCCCCGGCGGGGTCGTCGCCCAAGCCGCCGCGCCTACCGCTGACACGGGTGCAGTTCTGGCTAGTGCTGCTGGTTGCCAGTAGCCTTGCCGGGGGCGTGTTTAGCTGGCTGGCAGTGCCCGCCGCGTGGCTGCTTGGTCCGTTGTTGGTGGCGGGGGTGCTGGCGCAGGTTGCGCCCGCCCGCGTCATGCTCGATAGTCGCCTGATTGTGCTGTCGCAGGCGGCGTTGGGCATTGCCATCAGCAGTACCATCACGCCCGCCGCACTCACAATCTTTCAGCAGTACTGGCTGGTCATCATCCTTGCGGTAGTGCTGCTCATCGCGTTTTCGGTGCTGCTGGCACTGCTGCTCGCCTACTTCAGCGACCTAGACGTACCCACCGCGATACTGGGCACGTTGCCCGGCGGCGCACCGGGCATGGTCGCCGTCAGCGACGAACTCAAGACCGACACACGCCACGTCGCCGTGATGCAGACGGTACGTATTCTGGTGGTGCTCACCATCTTCGGCATTGTCGCGGCGATTGTCGTGGACAGCACCGCCGCGCCGCCGCCTGCGCCGCCCGTCCCCGTTGACGTGCCCACCATGCTGGTGACGGCGGGGGTTGGGGTGTTTGGGGTGCTGGGCGGCTTCCTGCTGCGCCTGCCCGCGCCCGCGCTGGTGGGTCCGGCGTTGTTGGGCGCAATCGTGGGGGTGGCGGGCTTGCCACACACCACGCTCCCCGCCGCCGTGCTGCTGGTTGCCTACCTGCTGATTGGCGTGGATGTGGGGCTACGCTTCGATGTGCCTGCTATGCAAGCCACCGGACGCATGTTACCCGCCTACTTCATTACGTCGCTCTTGATGGCAGTAGGCGCGGCGTTGCTGGCGATATTCATCAGCCGCATCACGACGATTGACCTGTTTAGCGCGTACCTTGCCACGCTCCCCGGCGGCTTGAACGCGGTGGCGATTGTGGCATACGAAAGCGGTGCCAGCGTGACGCTCGTGCTGACCGTCAACCTGCTGCGTTTTCTGGCAATCGTGCTGGTCAGTCCGTGGCTGGTGCGCTGGTTGGCGGTACGTTTCCGTCGTCCGGCGGCAACGGTAACGGTGGATCGGTCGGGACAGCAGGATCGGGAGGAATAGGCGCGAGCGGTAGCGTGGGCGACGGCAGCACGGTGGGCGGCAACGCCGGGGCGGGCGGCGGTAGGGTAGGCGTGGCTTCCACGACGGGCGGCAGGGTGGCTGACGGTAGCGGCGTGCTCGTAGCGGGGGATGTCAATGCCGTGGGCGTGGCAGTAGCGATTACCGCCGTTGGGGACAGTATCGGCGCGTCGGGGATGACGGCGGGCGTGCGCGTGGGGGTTGGTCCGTCGGTTGCCGAGGGCGTGATTGAGCGGCGGGCTTCGGCGGTGGTGGTGGCATCCGGGGTGGGTGTTGGCTCTGGTCCGAGGAAATCGGCAGTCACTGCGGCGAGCGTGCCGGGCAGGGCGGCGAGGGCATACGGGTCGTTGCGCCGCCAGCCCGCCGTGACCATCGTCTGGTCGAGGGTATAGCGTTCGACGGCATCGGGCGACAGCCCGCGCAGGTTCCACGCGAGGTCGAGCATTGCCTCGATGGGCATGTCGGTCTGGACATATTCGCGTAGGGCGGTGGTCAGGTCGGCAATCGTCTGCAACTGGTTGAGGGCTTGTGCGTCGCGCACGCGCCGGAACGCCGCCAGCATGACAGTATGTTGCCGTTGCATCCGGGCGAAGTCGCTGTCGGCGTGGCGGATACGGCTGTAGACCAGCGCGGTCTTGCCGTCCATGGTCTGCATCCCCGCCGGGAAGTAGACCGAGATATAGCCATAGTCCATGGTGGGGTAGAGCGGGTCGTACAGTTCTTGCTCGACGTAGATGTCTACGCCGCCAATTGCGTCTATTGCATTGACGAAGCCCTGAAAATTGAGCCGCACAACGTAGTGGACAGGAATATCGAGCAGGTCGCTGACGGTGCGGCGGGTCAGTTGCGGACCGGCACCGGGCGCGATGGTTTCGCCGATGACGTGGGCTTCGTTGATACGGTCGCTCCCATAGCCGGGGATATCCACGATTAGGTCGCGGGGCAACGAGAGCATGGCGACGCGGTTGGTGCGCGGGTCAATGCGGACGAGCGAGATTGCGTCGGTGCGGGCGGGTTTGGTCTCGCCGGGTCGTTGGTCTATGCCGAGCACGAGCACATGCACGGGTTCGTCGCGGGCGGGCGGCGGGTCGGGGTTGCC
>CAZNQP010000097.1:0-10374 GCA_964575355.1 uncultured Chloroflexaceae bacterium | reverse complement strand
CGATGGTACCGACGTTTACGTGCGGTTTCGTGCGTTCAAACTTTTGCCGTGCCATGCAGCTTGTTTCTCCTTAAAAACAAAAACAAATAACCAAACATACTCTACTTTTGCTGCCACAGTTACCAGCATGGTGGTTTTGTTCGCTGGAGCCCATGACGGGACTTGAACCCGTGACCTCGTCTTTACCAAAGACGTGCTCTACCGACTGAGCTACATGGGCATGATACCGCGTTTTGTCGCTCCGTGGCTCTTGGTTTCGCTTCTGAGCTATCTTTGCAGCCCTTGCAGCGTCTCTAACCAATCCTGCCGATCTCAGCCGAGCAACAGCGATGAACACACCAATATGGTGGGCCGGGCAGGATTCGAACCTGCGTAGGCGTTAGCCAGCGATTTTACAGACCGCCCCCTTTAGCCACTCGGGCACCGACCCACTGTGTATTGTGTGGTGCATCGCACCTGGAGCCGACGCAGGGACTCGAACCCTGAACCTATTGTTTACAAAACAATTGCTCTGCCAATTGAGCTACGTCGGCGTTGCATCAACGCTACACACAAAATAGAGCGTGTAGCCCGCTCCGATTAGCTATATTAGCACACTGTAGCACGACTTGCAAGCACCAATTTTGCCCCGCCCCCGAAATGCCACCACCCATGCCAGACGAGCCTACTCCACCCACAGGGCAACTTGCCTGCCACCACCAACCGTGCTACACTGTATATCCTTTTCAGGATGCAAAAGGCGCGAACCAGCACATCGCCAGCATATCGAAAGACACCGAAAGCGGGCACAGTAGCGTGCGCTGCCGCTATCGTTTCCCCTCAACTTTCAGGTAAACAAGAACGAAGGAGGGCATGGTGCTTCAGAGAAAACCAATCACAATCACTTGGAGCCGTTCACGCACCGACAAATCTATCTTTGAGGGAACCTACGTACCATCGAGCGGCATACTGCCCGGCACGGCAACCGGCAAGTTCAATGGGCAACTTCCCGTCGTCGAGTTGCATGTACGCTTGTTCCCCGACAAAACGGCGGAACTCTCCGGCGGCGGGCTACTCCGGCGCGAACGCGGCAGTTGGCGCGAGGCACGCGGGCAGATACACGTCGAGATGTAGCCACGTGCCCGCACGACGGTGCACCCCTGCATTGCCGTGCATTACCACGCCAGCAACAGCACCAGATCGTTGACGTTGGTGCCCGTCGCGCCCGGCTTCAGCAGGTCGCCGAGCGGCGCAAAGAAGTTGTATGCATCGTGCTGTGCCAACATTGCGGCTGCATCTAGCCCCTGTTGCTGGGCACGGCGCAGGGTGTAGCCCGTCACAACTGCCCCCGCCGCATCGGTCGGACCGTCGCTCCCGTCGGTCGCCAGCGTAATCAGCGCGGCATTGGGCACCCCAGCAAGCAGGGGCACCACCGCCAGCGCAAGCTCGGTGTTGCGCCCCCCCAACCCGTGCCCATTGCCACGCAGGGTCACGGTGGTTTCGCCGCCCACCACGAGACACGCCGGGCGGGGCGCAAGCGGCAACAGCCCGTCGTCACGGTGAACCCCGGTTGCCATTTCGCGCACTATCGCCCCCAACGTGTGCCCGGCAGTCCGGGCTTCACCTTCTAATTCGGTTGTCAGGATACGGGCATGCCAGCCCTGAGCCGCGGCACACTGGGCGGCTGCCAATGCCGCCTGTCGGTTGCTGCCCACCAGCACATGCTGGGTATTTGCAAAGCACGCCGCGTCGCTGGTGGGGGTATCCTCGTGCCCCCCAGCACGCCCCGTTTCGAGATAGTGACGGATTGCCGGGTCTACTGTGTCGAGCAAGCCATACATTGCGAGCACCCTCAAGGCATCGGCAAACGTGCTTGGGTCAGGCAACGTCGGACCGGAGCCAATCATGTCCAAACGGTTCCCAATAACATCCGACAGCAGCAGTGTCACTTGGGTTGCGGGCATCGCCAACTGGGCGGCACGCCCCCCTTTCACTTGGTCAAGGTGCTTCCGCAACACATTCATTGCTTCAATGGGGGCACCACTACCGAGCAACAGATCGGTCAGGTGGCGCAGTGCCGCCAGCGTCACCCCCGGCACGGGCAACGTGAGCAGTGCCGATGCCCCACCCGACAACAGAAACACGACAAGGTCATCGGCAGTCGTCTGCGCTAACAATGCAACAAGGTCAGATGCCGCCGCAACACTTTGTGCGTCGGGGAGCGGGTGCCCGCCATACTGCACCGTAATGTGTGGCAGTGCGTGCGGTACCACATCGCGGGCAACCAGCAAACCGCCTGTGAGCCGATCACCGAGCACACCCGCCACCGCCGCCATCATCGGGAACGCCGCCTTGCCCACCGCCACCGCAAACACACGTTGGTACGACGAAAGGTGATAGTGCTGATCGGCGACGCGCAGCAGATCACCATCGCGCTGCACATACCGCTGCACGGCTGTTGCGGGGTCTACTGCTTCAACCGCTGCCGACAGAACATTGCGGGCAACTGCCCCCCATACCATGTCAGACAGGCTTGTACTTGCCCATACTGTTGTATCCATGCCTATTCCTTTTGTATCGGTTAGCACAATCAGTATAACACCTACTAAAACCCCCAATGATGGTGTGTTATCATGCATAACTAGTCAGGTAATACGCACGCGCACGGCTTGATGGTCTGCAATGGAACATTGACCACGCGGCAACACGTGCCGTACCCCCAACCGTGTGTGGTTCATACAAATACGAAACGAGATACCTGAGTGTGGTAGCAGTACCGAACAACACACAAACCATCCATGTGCTGTATATTGGCGGCGAGCAGACGACACGTGACCGGCTCGCCCGTGCATCACCCGGTGCCCCCATCGAGTTGGTGGTGACGGCTGAGCAGACGCTGCCACTCGCGCCCGACCACGGCTACGATGTCGTGGTGTGCGACCTGCACCTCCCCCGTGGTCTCACATTCCCCAGACTCATAGCCGCCGCCGCCATGCTCGCCCCACCGCTCCCCGTAGTGGTCGCAACTGCGAGCGGCACGGAACAGACCGCCGTAGACGCACTCAAAGCAGGTGTCAGCGACTACATCGCGCTGCGCGGGCTGTCGCAAGCCCAGTTTGAGGCACGCCTCGGCGATGTGGTGCAGCACCCGCCGCACCCCTTTCACGCCATCACCCTGCAGCGGGTGGCGTGGTGGCACGTCCTCGAACGCGCGGTACATGCCGCCGCAGAAGGGTTTACGGTTGCCGATGCCAACCAGCCTGACCTGCCCCTTGTGTATGTCAATCCTGCATTCGAGCACCTTACCGGGTATCGTGCCGCCGAAATCGTCGGGCGCAACTGCCGTTTCTTGCAAGGGTCTGACTCAGACCCCACTGTCGTTGCGGCGATCCGCACCGCGTTGCGGCAGCAGCAATCATGCCGCAGGCGGCTCATCAACTATCGCAAAGATGGCACGCCATTCGTCAATGAACTCTCGCTCACCCCCGTCTTCGATGCCGCACAGAACCTTACCCACTACATCGGCATCCAGCAAGACATCACCGCACAAGTCGCGCGTGAACAAGAACTGCACCGCGCATCCGAGCACTACCACCTGCTGTCAAGTAGCTTCCCGGCGGTGCTCATCTTCGATACGCAGCTGTGCCATACCGCCACCACTGGCGCGGGCAACCAGCCGCACCTTGCCCCCGATACCATCGTCGGGAAAGACCTATACCACGCCTTTCCCCCCGCATTAGCATCCGAACTTGAGCCACACTATGCCGCCGTGCTGCGTGGCGAGAACCACACGTGGACGATGCAGATGGACGCGCTCTGGTACGAAATAGATGCCCGCCCAGTCTATGCCAACAACGGCATCATCGAAGGCGGTATGCTCATCTGGCGCGACATTACCCAGCAATATACCTACCACCAGCAAGTCATCGAGAAGGAAGCCCGCCACCGCGCCCTGCTCAACAGCATTCCCGACCTTGTATTCCGGCTCGACGAGCAGGGACGCTTCGTAGACTACAGCGTCCCCTCTAGCCGCACACAAGACTTGATGCTGCCCGCCGAAGCCTTCATGCACAAGCACTACAGCATTGTGCTACCGTCGCATGTCGTCCACCAGATGGACAACGCGATTGCCACGGCGCGAGCAGGCAACACTGCCACCTTCATATATGAATTGACACTCCCCAATGGAAGCGACTGCATTTTTGAAGCCCACCTGAGCATTAACCCCCGCGACGGGCACATCTACATGGTGACGCGCAATGTCACAGAAGCCAAGCTCGCCGAAGAGCGCATCCAGCAAAACGCCGCCCGTGCCAACGCCCTTGCCCGTGTATCGGCGCGGCTGAACAGTGAACTGGACACCAACACACTGGTAGATGCGATCTCCGAAGAGACCGCCGCCAGTCTGGGCATGCCATACGTCATTATCACGCTCTACCACGCAACCCGTGGCACCTTCCACTACACAGGCGGGGTTGGGCTAACGCCCGAAGAAGTGCAGATGTTCCAGCCCTACACCGCCTACTTACCGGGTGTGTACGACATGCGAGCCAATCGCCTGACCATCATCCACAACACGGCTGCCGAAACACGGCTGGCTAATCACCCCCTCTATCGCCGCAAGAACATTGCGTCGCTGATCGTCTGCACCATAGTGCGGCAAGCCCAACTGATTGGTACGATTGTGGTGATGATCGACTCGCCCCGCGAGTTCAGTACGTCCGACCAAGAATTGCTCATCAGCATCGCCGAACAGGTGGCACAGGCTATCGAGAACACCCGCCTGCTTGAGACAGTCCGCCGCGAACGCGCCCAGCTTGCCCGCCGCGTCGCCGAACGCACGGCAGACCTGAGCAACGCGAATGCCCAACTCGAACGTGCGTCGCGCATGAAAGACGAGTTTCTCGCCAGCATGAGCCACGAGCTTCGCACACCGCTCAACACCGTACTCGGCTACAGCGAAATGCTCGAAGCCCAAGAATATGGCACCCTGAACGAAGAACAACTGAAAGCAACCAGCCGCATCAGCGAGAGCGGGCGGCACCTACTCAGCCTCATTACCGATGTGCTCGACGTGGCGAAGATCGAAGCGGGCACCATGCACCTCATCATCGAGCCGCTCGACGTAGCGACCGTCTGCGCCGCAAGCCTGCGCCTGATCACCCAAGCAGCAATGAAAAAGAATGTGACCGTCCATGAAGACATCAGCACCGACCTCCCGCCGATCCAAGCCGACAGCCGTCGGGTGAAGCAAATCCTCGTCAACCTGCTCTCCAACGCCGTAAAGTTCACCCCCGAAGGCGGCAACATTGGGCTGACCGCCCGCAACAACCCCGCCCAAGAAGCCATTGACTTCCTCGTGTGGGACGATGGCATCGGCATTGACCCCATCGAGCAACAGCGCATTTTCCAGCCCTTTATGCAGGTCAGCGGGAGCCTCGACCGCCAGTACGGCGGCACCGGGCTAGGGCTGACACTAGTCATGCGGATGGTCGAACTGCACAGCGGCAGCATCAACGTGGACAGTAGCCTCAGTCAGGGGAGCCGCTTTACCATCAGCCTGCCGTGGCAAGCCATCAACCCAACCAGCGACTACGCAACCACCAGCCTTGACCCCGAAGACCCCGCCACCACCGACATCCTGCCCACACTTGCCCAGCAGGGGCACGACCACCTGTGGCAACAAGCCTACAACAACACCCCCGTCATTCTGCTTGCCGAAGACAACGAAGCTAATGTTGCGCTCCTGCGCGATTTTCTCGAACACTGTGGCTATGAAGTTATCGTGGCACGCAACGGACACGAAGTCATCGCCCAAGTCAACGTCATGCCGCCTGCCCTCATCTTAATGGATATTCACATGCCCGACATGGACGGTCTCGAAACGATCCGCCGCCTCCGCACCCGTGCCAACCTGACCAACCTGCCCATTATCGCCACCACCGCCCTTGCCATGCCGGGCGACCGCACCCGCTGCCTGCAAGCAGGTGCAACCGCGTACATCAGCAAACCGATGAAGCTGGCATCGTTGCATACCATGATTCAGCAACTGTTAACCAGTAACACCACAGGACACAAATCAGTATGAAAATGCATACAAGCACAATCCTTATCGTTGACGACGAACAGTATGGGCGCGAAGTACTTGCCGCTCTCCTCAAGCCACAGGGCTACAACCTGTTGTTCGCAAGCAGTGGTGCCCAAGCCATTGCCATGGCACTCGCCCACCTGCCCGACCTGATGCTGCTTGATATTATGATGCCCGGCATGAACGGCTACACCGTCTGCGAACGGCTACGACAGCACCCCACGACCCTCGCCATGCCCATTCTGATGATTACGGCTCTCGATGACCGCGACTCGCGGCTCCGCGGGCTGGCAGTGGGTGCAGACGATTTCCTCGTGAAGCCCTTCGACCGCGAAGAGTTGCGTGCCCGCGTCCGCACGATCACACGCCTCAACCGCTACCGCCTGCTGCTCGACGAACGACAGCACGCCGCCGAGCAAGCACGGGCAATGGCACAAGAGATCACCCGCGCCTACAATGCCACCATCGCGGGCTGGGCACACGCGCTTGACCTGCGCGACAACGAAACAGAAGGGCACTCGCAGCGCGTGACCGACATGACCGTGCGCCTTGCCGACGAACTGGGCATCCCCACCGAGCAACTGAACCACATCCAGCGCGGCGCATTGCTGCACGACATTGGCAAGCTGGGCATCCCCGACGCGATCCTGCTCAAGCCCGGACCGCTGGACGACGACGAATGGGACATCATGCGCCGCCACCCCGTCTACGCCTACGAATGGCTTGCCGATATTGACTTCCTGCGTCCCGCGCTCAACATCCCCTATTACCACCACGAACGCTGGGACGGTAGCGGCTACCCACAGGGGCTTGCCCGCACCGATATTCCGCTCGAAGCCCGCATCTTTGCCGTAGTAGACGTGTGGGACGCGCTACGCTCGCACCGCCCCTACCGCATGGCATGGAACGAACGCAAAGTACGCGAGTATCTGTTGCAACAGGCAGGCATCTCGTTCGACCCAGCTATCGTGCGCGTGTTCTTGCACCTGCTCGAAACATCCGACCCGGTTTTCAATGCCGCCTTGAACGGCAGCACAGCCCCCAGCGAAGCCGCTGCCCTCACGCACAAATCGTAGGCAGCAGGCACAGCACACCGCCGCGATGTGCCTACTGCCCACCGCCGCGATGTGCCTACTGCCCGCTTCCGCTATTTGGCAGAAGCGGGCTTCTCTGGTATGCTGCAACCGACGTAAGAGACCGATACACGGGGCACAGCAGCACCCGGCGTGCGCCTGCGCTACTGCCAGCCGATGTTGCCCCTAGAAAGGGAGCAGAATGGTTGGCTTTCGTGCATTGCGCTTTCGTGCATTGCGCTTTCGTGCGGGGCGTGCGGGGCGTGTGGGGCGTGCATGGCTCCTGACAGCCTGCCTGCTGCTGCTCGGAAGCGGCACCCTTCCCGTCGCAGCCCAACCCGCCGAACAGTGCTTCGAGGCGACGGGATTCTGTATATCCGGGCGCATGCTAGCATTCTGGCAACAAAACGGCAGTAGCTTCATCTTTGGCTTACCCATCTCGCCCCTCCAGACCGCCGAGATCGAGGGGCAAACCTTGCAGGTGCAGTGGTTTGAGCGGGCACGCCTTGAACTGCACCCCGACAACGCCCCACCCTACGACGTACTGGTAAGCCGCCTCGGTGCCGATACAGTCGCCGCGATTGGCGGTAGCCCCGCGCCCGAAGTGCCCTTCGATAACGCCGCCTGTCAGTACTTCCCCGAAACAGGCTTCAATGTATGTGACCAGTTTTTGCTGGCGTGGCGTGCCAACGGGGTCGAACTCGACGGACTGCCCGGCAAAACACCCGCCGAAAACCTTGCCCTGTTTGGCTTGCCCCTCACGGGTGCCTACCGTGCCACCCTCGCCGATGGGCGCGAGTACCTCATTCAGTGGTTCGAGCGTGCCCGCTTCGAGTTGCACCCCGACAACGCCCCGCCCAACAATGTGCTTTATGGCTTGCTGGGGCGCGAATGGCTCACTGGCGACCCAGCAACCCCGGCACCCACACCGAATCAGCCCGCCCCCGTGCCGCCGCCGGCACCGCAGCCCGCCCGCGAACCCACCCCAGCACCGCCCGCGCCCACCCTCAGCGGTCTCATCGCGTTTGCCTCGACCCGCGACGGCAATGGCGAAGTCTACACCATGCAGCCAGACGGCAGCAACCCGCGTAACGTGACCAACAACCCCGCCTATGACGCAAACCCGGCATGGTCGCCGGACGGCACGCGCATTGCGTTTGCCTCGAACCGCGACACCGGCAGCGGCACCGTCGAACTCTACGTGATGAACACCGACGGGAGCGGTGTCACACGCCTGACCACTGGCGGCGGCGACCTGCCAACGTGGTCGCCCGATGGCACGCGCATTGCCTACCAGCGCGGCAGCGACATTATTGTGATGAACGCCGACGGCACCAACCTGCTCAACCTGACCGCCGGACTGGGGGCAGACCTCAACCTCGCCCCGGCGTGGTCGCCCGACGGCTCGCGTATCGCGTTTAGCTCGAACGTCGAGGCAGCGCAGGGCTTCGACCTTGAGGTCTACACCATCGCCCCCGACGGCACCAACCTCACGCGCCTGACCAGCGAACCCGGCGATGACATCTTCCCCGCGTGGTCGCCCGATGGCACGCGCATTGCCTTCCTCAGTAGCCGGGCAGGCAACGACGAAATCTTCGTGATGGGAGCCGACGGCAGCAACCCGACGAACCTCACGCGCAACCCCGGACTAGACGTGCTGCCCGCGTGGTCGCCTACGAGCGACAGTATCATCTTCCAGAGCCGCCGCGACGGGAGCACCACCTTCGACATTTACCGTATGCTGGCAGACGGGAGCGGCGTGGTCAACCTGACCAACCAGCCCGACCGCGACAACTTCGCCCCAGTGTGGCGACCGTAACCTACCCCACCGCCCCGCCCGCTCTGCATAACCGCGCAGGTGGGCACCCCACCGCACAGAGCAGGCAACTCTGCGCGGTGGGTGGTGAAACACACCACATTCTGGGGTGGCGGCATATAGTACAATAGGGGTAGTTTTCGCGCTGTATCAGCTATGCCAAAAGGAGCAACGGCATGCACAAGAGTCGCTTCTCGCTATGGGTGTCGCTAGGGGTACTCCTCCTGCTGGTTGCCACGCTACTGGTGCCCACCAGTACACCACACGCCCACGCCCAACAAGCCCCCGCCGAGGTCGCAGAACCATTCAGCCGCTACTACTGGCAGTACAACGGGTTGGCTACCTTCGGGCGGTTGCATACCCCCCTCATCGAGCAAAACGGTATCGCCGTCCAATACTTCGAGCAGGGTCGCCTCGAAGACCATAGTGCCATCACCCCCGCCAGCCCCATCGCCGTTGGGCGGCTGACTGTCGAACTGATGGAAGGCTACCCACAGAACCCCATCAGCAACACCAACCTGTTCTACGGCGACCTGCAACGCTACCGCCATTCGCTCTTCCCACCGCCCGCGGGCTTCACCGGGGGCACCGCCGAAGTACCGGGCGGCGTGTTCGTCCCGTTCGATGGCAACCTTGAGCCAGCACCGGGCTATATCGTGCCTATCGCCTTCTGGAATTACATCACCAACACCGCCTCCTTCCCGAATGGCTGGCTGGCAGACATCGGATTGCCCATGACCGATGTGTTTGAGGCACAAATGACCGCCAGCGACGGCACCCCCCAGACAGTCACGCTGCAAGCCTTCGAGCGCACCATCCTCATCAGCGATGCCGCCGGAACTGTCAGCCGCGCCCACCTCGGCACCGACATGGCACAGGCAATGGGGCTACCGCTCCTCAACGTGCTGCCCGAACGCCCCACCGGACCCAAGCGCATCGAGGTTGACCTGACGCGCCAGTGGGTCTATGCCTACGAAGGCGACTTCTTGATGTACGACTTTGGCGTGTCCACGGGCAAACCGGGCTGGGAAACCCCCACCGGGAGCCACGTTATCTTTAGCAAACTGCGCTACGACGACATGGCAGGCAACGCCAATGGTGAGTCGTGGGCTGTCGCAGACGTGCCCCATGTGATGTATTTCGCGGCGGGCGGCTATGCCTTCCACGGGACGTGGTGGCACAACTCGTTCGGCACGGGCGCACGCCTCAGCCACGGTTGTGTCAACCTGTCGCTCGATGCCGCCGCCATCCTCTATGACTGGGCAGAGGTCGGCACCACGGTCAACGTCTACTACTAAGCCCCCCAGCCCACCACGCATGCCCACCCGCCGGGAGCACCCCGCTCGGCGGGTGGGTGCTGCCCCGCCCGCCAGCCCACGCACACAAACACCGCCAGAGCGCATGCCCCAGCGGTGTGT
>CAZNQP010000096.1:0-10542 GCA_964575355.1 uncultured Chloroflexaceae bacterium | reverse complement strand
GGGCGCGTGGTTCGGCGGGTTGCTCCTCATCCTGCAAGGCACTGCTATCGGTGCATGGCTGATCTACAACTATCGCTGGCGCGGGTTGTTGGGGGCTAGCGCGATCCTCGTGCTGTCGTGGCTAGTCGAGCACGTCGGTGTCCACACGGGCTTTCCATTCGGCGGCTACCACTATACCGACACCCTCAACCTGAAGATTGGTGGCGAGGTACCGCTCGCCGTGCCGTTCGCGTGGCTGCTCGTCATTCCGGCATCGCTCGCCATCACCGAGCACATGCTTGCCCAGAGCCGTGGCACAACCCTGCACGGGCTATCTACTATCTGGCAGGCAACCACCATGCCGGGGCAAACGCTCACGAGCCACCTCCGCCGCTTCGGGTATGCGGTGTTGCACGACAAGGGACACGCCGATGCCGCGTTGCCCCTGCGCGGCGTGCCCGACTTCTTGCTGCGCGTAACGGGAGCCGCGACATTCGCCCTGCTCCTCGACCTGCTGATCGAACCCATGGCGGTGTACATCAACGGCTACTGGGTGTGGGACAACACCGGGGGCGGCTACTATGGCGTACCCGGCTCGAACTTCGCCGCGTGGTGGGGCACTAGCTTCGTGCTCGCGTTCATTCTGGTGCTGTGCAAAGACACGGGAGCACCACCCGCTCGTGGGGTGGTGTATGGCTGGATGCCGCGCATCCTCTACCTCCTGAGCCTGACCATGTTTGTGCTGGTGTATGTGGGGCACGGCAAGCTCCTCGCGCTGACGGTGGGTATCTTGCTGATGGGCTACCTGCTGCTCGTCCGGCTCGAACCGCGCATCGTGCGCTGGATCATGCGCGGCAGCAAGTCGTCTACGGCTGGTCCGTAGCGTTGCTCGCATAACGGCGGTTGATGCCGGGAATACCCCGCAGCAGCACCCGAAACTGCTGCATATCGTCGGCAACAACCGCCGCCCGGAGTGCATCGGCACTGGCGGTCAGGCGGGCAGTCAGCTCTGCCGTGATGGTATCGCGGCTGGCACCCCCCGCGACGGTGTGCAGTGGGCCATAGCGCACAAAGGTCTCTGGGCGTTGTTCACCGCGAAACTCATAGCGGAACGTCACCGGATAGAGCATCGCGTGGGGCACCCGCTGTACAATGCGTGCCAGCCCACCATAGAGATGCAGCGGGCGTTGGTCATTGGGCGTGATCGTCCCCTGCGGAAACATGTACAGGAGACTACGCGGCTTTACCTGCAATTCGTGGGTGATGTACGCCAGCGACCGTGCCGCCGACCGTGCATTGTGTCGGTTGACGCTGAATGCCCCCAGTAGCCGAAAAAAAGGGAAATCGCGTAGTTGCGCCTCTTCCATCATGCCGTAGCTCGTGAACTGGGTGCCCAGTACCATACGGTCGAGCACTGCCAGCGTGTACAAATCCCACCACGACGGATGGTTACAATAGCAGATGACGGGGCTATCGGCGGGTGCGGGGAGCCGTCCGACCTGCTGCACGCGCACGCGGTCGAAGCTCTGCCAAAATGCGGGACGCACCAGCAACCAGTAGAACAGCGCGTACCCCAGCGGGTTGCGTGCCGATGGCAACGCCGGGCGCGGTACGGTCACGTCTGGGCATCCGGGTAGTGCTGCTGCAACGCAACGTGCGCGGCACGCGCCAGCACATTCGCCTCTTCGTATGCAGTCGCAGTGGGGGTGCCATCTGGGGCAGACAGCAACGCACTGCTTGCCACCGCAATGCCACAGCGCATGCAAAACTGCTGCAACGGCGCAAGCATGATCTGTCGCTGCACCACATCAACGGCAGTACGCGCACGCGCAGGGGTGTTGAGTGCCCGCATGTCCTCGCCCGTGCCGCTGACCACTGCCAGCAGCACTGCCTGCCGGAGCCGGTCAGCGGGCGGTGGCGGCACCTGCCGCAGTAGCCCCAACAGGCGGGCATCGTGCTGGACACGCCGCGCATTGGGCGCGGTGCCAACCAGCGTCACACCAGAGACCAGTACCACCAACTCTGAGTCGCGCAGGTCTGCCGTCACAACGGGTAACAGCGTCTCGTGCAAAGCATCGTGCGGTGCCTTCAGTGCCACAACTGCCCCCGCAACAATCGCCCGCTTGACCGGGGGCACGGCAGCCAGTGCCGCATTGAGTACCTGCACGGCGGCATCGCCCCCAGCAGCTAGCCCCAGTGTAAACATGTAGCCATCGTGCATAGGTCAGCTATTGCTAGCCCGCACAATGAGTATGGGCGTGGCACTACCCCGGATCACCTTGTCGGCAACACTCCCAATCAAAAGCCGGTTGAGGTCGCCATAGCCGTGGGTCGCCATGACAATCGCGTCGCACTGCTGCTGCACCGCCTGCTCGATAATCATCGTATCGGGTGCGCCCACCACCACCTCGTGCGTGACCGTCAGGTTATGCTGTTGCACCTCGACCGCGATCTGCTGCAATTGCTCGGTAGCGAATTGCGTGTGGCGTTCCTGTGCCTGTTGCAGCTTGTCGGGGTTAAGGTAGGTCAACGCAATACCCGGCATTGCGGCGCGCTTCTCGACGACCGACAGCAGGTGCAACGCCGCGCCCGTCCGCTGTGCCAACTCAATGGCAACCGGCAGGGCTTGCTTGGCGATTGCCGACCCATCCTGTGGCACGAGCAACCGCCGGAAGGTCACCGCATCGGTGGCAGGCTTGTCGTTGGTCGCACGGACCACAAAGACGGGCACCGTCGCGGCTTGCAGCACTCGTTCGGTCACGCTCCCCAGTGCCCACCGTCGCACGCCACTGTAGCCGTGGGTTGCCATCACAATCATCGTAACATTGCCCTTGCGAGCAGCCTCGACAATACACCCCTCTGGCGCACCAAAAATAACCTCAGTCTCAATCGAAGCCTTCAGCCCGCTGTCGCGCAACTGCTGCGCGATGGGCAACAGATAGTTCAGTGCAACATTGCGCAGCGATGGGAACATCCGCTCATCAGGCTCGTGCATGCCCTCGGCAACATCGCCCACTAGGGGGGCTTCATCCGTCGTCCACGTCAAATCTGGGTAGTCAGTCAGCATCTTTTGCCGCGTAGACACCGACACAACGTGCAACAACACGACTTCGGCATCGTAGAGCAGAGCGAGTTTCTGGACGTAGGGCATAATCTGGGTCGCCAGCGAAGACCCATCTAAGGGAACGAGAATACGCTGCATACGGAACTCCTTAGCCTCCATAACCTACACCACGGCAACGTACAAGCCACGGCAATGTGGTACAACACCCTATGCCGTGCAGCGGTACGCTAGATAGCAATGGCGGGTGATTGGATCACCGTAAACGCGGCAAGCAAAAACCACGGCGCAACTGACGCATAGATACACATAGGCACACCCAGCAGAAAAAAATACCACGGCGGCACGCCCGGAATGTCCTCTTGGAGAATCGCAGCCCGGCGATACCAATAGAGCGTCGCAAACCCGATCACCCAGAAGACACCCGCCACATACATAAAGGTACGCCAATCAGTCAACACCGCTTTATTGTACACGGTCTGGTGCCAAGCTAGTTCGGTGCAGAAGAAGCCACATAGTAGGGCACTGTTGATGATGCGCTCCTCGATGGGAGGATGATAGCTCATGCGCCAACTCCATCTCTATTGTCGAGCGTAGTATAATCCAGAGGTACATGCAACACTATACCATTTTTTCCGGCGCAATGGAGCAATCGTTGCATGAGCGCAACCCCTTGCAACAGAGCAGTCGTTGCACGAGCGCAATCCGTCACAATGGAGCAGAAGGAGCAAGAGCAATGCGTGCGCAGGTGGTACTCTTTGCTGCGTTTACGGCAGCCTACTTTTTGTCCTACTTCTTTCGGTCTGCCAACGCGGTGATCGCCCCCGATCTCACGCAAGCACTCAGCCTGAATGCCGCCGACCTTGGGCTGATGACTAGCCTGTTTTTCGCCGGGTTTACGCTCGTACAGATACCCGTGGGGGTTGGGCTAGACCGGCTCGGTCCGCGGTGGGTTACGCCGGGGCTGATGCTCGTGGCAGCACTGGGGAGCCTGCTGTTCGCAGCCGCAACGGGCTTCGAGATGCTTGCTATCGGGCGTGCCCTGATCGGGTTGGGGATGGGGGCTGTGCTTATGGGTGCCCTTAAAGCCTTCAGCCTGTGGTTTTCACCGCGCCACTTCGCCACCCTGTCGGGCTTGCTGGTGGGCATCGGTTCGTCGGGCGGATTGATCGCGGCAACCCCGTTGGCGTGGCTCAACCAGATCATCGGCTGGCGTGCAGTCTTTGGCGCGGGCACCGCCATCACGATACTGGTTGCCGTGCTGATCATGGCGGGTACGCGCAACACACCACCGGGCACCGAATGGCACGGCAAGCAACACGGCAGTGGCACCCTGCTGCCCACGGCAGTCTTTGGCGACCGCCGCTTCTGGCGGCTGGTGCCGCTGTCGTTCTTTATGGTTGGCACGATGTACGCCTTTCAAGGGCTGTGGGCTGGTCCCTACCTGTTCGATGTCCTCCGCCTCACCGACATCGAGACGGGGAACGTCCTGCTCGTGCTCAGCCTCGGTGCCGTCATCGGCGCGGTGGCGGGGGGCTGGCTCACCGACCGCTTCGGCGTGGTGCGTGTCATCACCATCAGTGCGGCAGTCTTCGCCACCTGCCAGTTTGCCCTTGTGCTCACACCACCGCTTGCCGTCGTTACGCTGGTCTACGCCATTTTCGGCTTCACAGGCGCGTTCAATATTATGTTGCTTGCCCACGCCCGCCAGTCATTCCCGCCCGACATGACTGGGCAGGCAGTGACAGCCGTAAATACCTTCGGCATCGGTGGCGTGTTTGTCCTGCAATGGTTTATTGGTGTGGTGGTGAGCAGGTTCCCGCAAGATGCCACCGGGCATTACCCGCCCGAGTCTTACATGCTTGCGCTCGGCATTACGGCAGTTGGTACCACGCTCGGCTTAGGGTGGTACCTTATCGGGGGCAACCGGGCAACGACCACCTCGGTGCCGCAGCACACGACCTAACGCCGCGCGCCCTCATCGGCATACACCAGACCTCACCGGCACGCAGGGCGAGTGGAGAAGATATCACAGGGCATCGCCCCTTTGTCACCAAACAACAACTAATTCTTTTGTATAAAAGGGTTGCAAAACCCCAATTATCACCTATAATAATGTGTGTAGGGACTATGCGCGGCTCTCTCGTGCCAGCCTTTTTCTGGAGGATATATGTCTGAAACACACGCCCCGTCACCACCCATCGCTGGGAGTATGCCGACAGTACCTGTCTCCCGGCTCGAACATTTCCCCATCTCGTTCTTTGCTGTTGTCATGGGGTTGAACGGCTGGGTCATTGCGTTGCAGCGGGCGCAGGGCTTCCTAGGCTTCCCGCTCCCCATCGGCAATTACCTGTTGGTGTTGTCCGCTATCGTCTTCATCGGCATCGCCATCCTGTACGGGCTGAAAACCGTGCGCTACCCGCAGGCGGTGCATGCCGAACTTCACCACCCGATCAAGATGAGCTTCTTTCCCACTATCTCGATCAGCCTGCTGCTCTTCAGCATCGCGCTCCTCGGCGTGTCGCAACCGTGGTCATTCGCAGTGTGGGCAGGCGGCACCGCGCTGCATTTTGCCTTCACCCTCTACATTATGTCACTCTGGATACACCACAGCACCTTCGACATTAAGCATTCCAACCCAGCGTGGTTCATCCCGGTGGTCGGCAACATCATCATCCCTATTGCCGGTGTCGAACACGGCATGGGCGAACTGTCGTGGTTCTTCTTCAGCATCGGTATTGTGTTCTGGATACTGCTGTTTACCATCTTCTTCTATCGCGTCATCTTTCATCCGCCAATGCTCGACCGCCTCATGCCCACGCTGTTTATTCTGTTAGCACCCCCCGCCGTGGGCTTTGTATCATACATGAAGCTGATGGAACAGGGGAGCGAAGCCTTCACGCTTGATCCATTCGCCCGGATTCTCTATTACCTCGCACTCTTCATTTTTACCCTGTTGCTTGTGCAGGTACGCATCTTTGCCCGCCTCCATTTTTACCTTTCGTGGTGGGCATACTCGTTTCCGATAGCTGCCCTGACGATTGCATCTATGCTGATGTATCGTGAAAGTGGCGTATTGTTCTTTAGTTGGCTTTCCAGTGGCTTGCTTGTGCTGCTGAGTCTCGTTATTGCTGGGCTAGCATGGCAGACCATCGCAGCCATGCGCCAGCACGCCATCTGCGTTGAAGAGTGAGGAACCTGCTATGTCTGAGTCACCTAATTCTGTTCACGCTCCTGCCCCATCCCCAACCAGCCGCCGTGGTGTGCTCCGTGCCGCCGCCCGCCAATTGAGTGAAGCACGGGGCATTAACGTTGGGGCGCGGCTCCGTGCGCTCCGCGAAGAGCGTAACCTCTCGATGCGTGCGCTGGCTGAGCGGAGCGAACTGGCGGTGAATACCCTCAGCCTGATCGAAAACGGCAAAACGTCGCCCAGTGTCAACACCCTACAACAACTGGCATACACCTTGAACGTCCCCATCACGGCGTTCTTTGAACAGCCTGAAACCATTGACCCGGTGATGTAC
Organism: uncultured Chloroflexaceae bacterium; assembly: GCA_964575355.1. Classification (GTDB taxonomy): domain Bacteria; phylum Chloroflexota; class Chloroflexia; order Chloroflexales; family Chloroflexaceae; genus CAZNQP01. The sequence goes on along the minus strand of CAZNQP010000096.1, from coordinate 3,978 downwards.
CGCCCTGCCATTGAACGCCCGCGCACGCCCTTCGAGTATGGTTTCATCGAAGACCTCGGCAGTGCCCAGACGCAATGCCCCTTCGAGCCATTCCTTGTCACGCTTGCACCGGGCACCACAAGCGGACAGACCGCTATTACGCATACCGGTCACGAGTTTGTGCTCGGTATCGAAGGCACGATCATCTACACCGTGCGCCAACAAGAATACCTCATCGAGCCGGGCGACAGCCTGCTCTTCGAGGCATACCTCCCGCATACGTGGCGCAACAGCACCCGCTATACCGCCCGTATGTTGATTATGTTCTGCCACGGCGGAACGCAAACCCGCCCCGAACGTGCCCATTTTCTTGTCCAGTCACCCCACACAATACACACAACAAAGGAGTCTTAACCCATGGTTCGACGCATTCACCGTTGGATGGCACCCGTTTTCGTCGTAGCCCTCATCGCGGTTATCGTCACGGGACCGTTGCGCCCCGAAACGCCCGCCCAGATCGCACAACAACTCGTGATGGCATTATTGATGCTGTCAGGTATCGTGCTCTTCAGCTATCCCTTTGTCGCACGCTGGCAAAAGCGCAACGCCACCGATAAGAAACGCAACCCGCTTGCCGCACCGGTACGCTTCGTGCGGCGTGGGCACTACTGGATCGCGCCGTTGTTCGTCCTGTCTACCGTCGCGGTCGTTGTGACCGGACCGCCCCAACCGGGCACGCCCGCCCAGATCGCCCAGCAAATTGCGATGGGGGTGCTCGCCATCTCCGGGGTCGTGCTCTTCGTGACACCGCTGGTGCGGCGTATGCGGAAGCGCATGGACAACCGCACGCAACCCTCGTCGCGCTAGTCCGCCAGACCACAGGTACCGTACTGTCGGTACCTGACTATAAAGGAACACCCATGAAAATTGCGATTGTTACCAATGACGGACGGAGTATCAGTGCTCACTTTGGCAAAGCACGGCAGTTTCTTGTCCTGACCGTCGAGAATGGCGAAGTGGTAGAGCGCGAAACGCGCGACAAACCTGCCCACGAACACGGGCACCACCACCACACCCACGCTGATAGCACCCCCGTGACCATGCACGACAGTGCGCCCGCATTAGAGCAGCACGAGCCACACAACCAGAACGCCGCCATCATCCACGATTGCCAAGTGGTGCTGTCGCGCGGCATGGGCAAGCCAATGTACAACCGCCTGCAAGCCAACAACATACGTGTTGTCTTGACCAATGTCGTATTGATTGATGAGGCGGTCGCCGCGTTTCTAGCAGGTGTGCTTGCCGAGCACCCCGAACTCGTCCACTAATCGCAACGCCACGCCCCCCGCTTGCGGCACACACCGCGAGCGAGGGATGTGCAAAACAACCACCCGACCCTACTGCCACGTACATACTTCAGTAGCCAGCGAGCGAGCAAACAGCGCATACTGACGTAGCGGTTGCTTGTTGGCAGCATCAATGTCACAGGCACGGCTACCATCTGGCATCAGGACGTGGATCGCCCGCCGGTAGCCCATCGCAAGTGCCTGTGCTTGGGCACAGTCTACCAGCAACCCCCCCAGCCCCATGCCAGTGTGGGCGCGGCTCACCGCCAGTGTATGCACCACCACCGAGTCTACTGTGCCTGCTGCTGCGTTCTCTGCTGCTGCGTGTTGCGCTGGCGACCAGTCGGGGAACGCAAACACCACCCCCACCAGATCACGGTGCTGCTCAGCTACCCAGAGCAATTCCGGTACCAGTGCCACCCGGTTGAGCAACTCGCCGTAGATAAGGAAAAATGCCGTTTCCGTGATCGGGGTGTACAGCAGGTTGTCAGCAAACGCATCAAGCGACAGGCGAAAGACTTGCCGCCACAGAGCGTGCATCCGGTAGGGGTCTTCCACCTCAGCAGCAGTCAGGTGGCGCACCGTGATACCCTCATCGGCGGTGAGCCGCGCCTGCCGCGCGGTGCGCCGCGCAAACCGCGTGGGCACTGCCGTCGCTAGGTCGGGCACTCGTGCCGACGTATACGTGGTCAGTATATCGAAACCCATGCGCGTGAAGTGTGCCACGAAGCTCGCCGGGTGACTGGGTTCGAGCAGGAACGGCGGTTCATTGCTCCCCCCAATAACAAAGCGGTGGGTTTCCCACATGCTACCGTCCATCGGACCGATTGCTACGGTGCAACCATGCTGCGCCAGCACATGCAGTGCCGTTTCGAGCACAGCACACGCAGCCTCGCTATCATTGGCATAGTAGTGCCCAACCAACCCCACGTCGGCGTGCTGATAGTCAGGTGTGTGGCTCCACCACACCGCGCACCGCGCACGCGCTACGCCGCCGGGTTCGATATACACCAGTAGGGCATCCGGCAGCTGGCGATAGAGCATACATAGCTCTACTGGTGGCAACCCGGCAACATTCGAGAAACTTATCGCGTCAACTGCATACACCGGGTTTGTGGTAATGGTAGTCATAGCGCATCTCCTTGCTCTAGTACTATGGTTTGTTCTACTCCACCGATCCGACTATGTTGCCCTGCCGCGTCCGGGATGTGGGCAGGGTGGCTGACCAGATTGCACCCTGCCCGTGGGAGCGGTACCCATTGCCCATCGCAGGCAACGTTAAACGTTACCGGGTGCTTCTTCAGCAAGCGACTACTACGGGACTTCTTGTTCTTACTTCGCATACTCCTTACACTACCTATCACTACGCACACTGCCGCCACGACGTTGCATGGCTTCAGCATACGGCAAACACGACTAGCTCTAACAGGGCAATAACTGCCAAACACTGCCGAACTGTGGGGCACAACACTCGCCAAAACTCTCCTGCACTACCACAGAGCCGCAAAAAAAGCATATTCACGCTCCCTGATAGTGCTACAATGGTATGAGTAGATGAGGCAAAGGGGGAATGCCACCACTGTGGTCAGTCTACAAACAGTTGTACAACTGGTCGGCTTCGCCGGGTTTACGTGGCTCGCGGTCTACATCATGCTGCGCGTCACGCGCAACCAAGCACTCGCCCTCACCAGCTCGCTCGCCCTGTTCGGCATTGCGGGCTACTTCGCGCTCGGCGCACTCCGCACTGTCACCACCGACCCCGACCTCGCCATGCTCAACCTGCAAGCAACATTCTGGTTTACGTTCCTGCCACAGGCGGTCTGGTTTCACGTCGGCTCGGTCATCGAGCGACAGATACGCCAGCCCACCCGCCGCCTGTGGTTCGGCAGCATTGATGCCAACGTGTCGAAGGCATATGTGGTAGCCTTCCTCTTGAGTATCACCGCCGCCATGACCAACTTCATGGTGGACTACACCGCGCCGCACCTGCACGCCGATGGTACCTACATCGCCCCGCCCCAGCCCTTCTATCCGCTCCACATCGCCTTCAACCTTGTGGTGACGGGGGGCGGCTTGCTCTATCTGGTGCAGGCAATGCTCGCCCTCCGCAAGCGCGAACCACCGGTATACCCCGCGCTGCAACACCAAATCACGGTACTGGTGGTCGGCGGGGTGCTCTTCTTTGCGGGCGCACTGTGGTTGCCCACGAGCTACTGGCTCGACGGTTCGCGCCTGCCGGGGCTACTCTTCCTCGCATCCGGGTTGGTGATCGTCGGCTACAGCATGGCACAGTTCGGGCTGATGCTGGAAGGACAAGACGGGCGGCGTGACTTCATCTACTCCGGCACGATTGTTGCGCTCCTCTATCTGCTCTACTTTGGCGTGCTCGGCACCGCCGGACAGTTGACGATCCTCAGCAGCATGCTGCTTATTGCGCTCGTCACCGTCACCCACATGGCATTCGATGTGGCGCAATCGTGGCTAGACCGCTTGTTCTTCAGCCCAGAGGAGCAGCAAGCACGCACCGAAGCCCGGAGCTATGCGACCAACCTCGGCACCAGTCCTATCGCCTTCCAGCAGACCGACGACCCCGCCGACGACCCCGCCGACGACCCCACCGACCCCGCCGACGACCCCGCCGACCCCGCCGACG
>CAZNQP010000095.1:0-10697 GCA_964575355.1 uncultured Chloroflexaceae bacterium | reverse complement strand
CCCGCACGACCACGGGCACCCGCACGACCACGGGCACCCGCACGACCACGGGCACGAGCACGACCACGGGCACGGGCACGACCACCCGCACCCGCACGAGCACCCAGCACACGGCACCGCCCCAGTAGATGAGGCAGTCGTTGAACTGCGCTGCAACCTCGACGACGTGACAGGTGAAGTTGCCGCCTATGCTATCGAGCGGCTACTGGCGGCGGGTGCCTATGATGCGTGGGCAACACCACTGGTGATGAAGAAAGGTCGCCCCGCGGTGCAACTGGCGTGCCTCGCGTCGCCGGATACCGCCACGTTGTTTGCTGCCCTGCTGCTGCGCGAAACGCCCACGCTGGGGGTGCGTCGTGTGCTGATGCACCGCCACGCCGCCGGACGGCAACAGGTGGCGGTGGCAACGCCGTGGGGCACGGTGCATGTCAAGCAAAAACTGCTGGACGGCGCGGTGGTGGGCAACGCCCCCGAATATGACGAGTGCGCGGCACTGGCACGGGCGCATGGTGTGCCACTGGCGCAGGTGTATGCGGCAGCACTGGCTGCCCTGCCACCCCCCGCTATTTGACCGCCCCCCGCCACCGTGGTATGCTTGCAATGCAGTATGAACGCCATACCCGCTACTGTCGTAGGGTAGCAGGTCAGAGAAATGGAGAATGACTGAAATGCCGGTAGACCCCACCAGCGACCCGTACTATCGTTTGCGCCACTCGCTCGCGCACGTCATGGCTGAAGCCGTGCTAGAACTGTTCCCCGACGCGAAAATCGCCATCGGTCCGCCTATCGAAGATGGCTTCTACTACGACTTCGATCTACCCCGTCCGCTCTCGACGGACGACCTGAGCGCGATTGAAGAACGGATGCGGCGCATCATCAACGCAGACCACCCCTTCACCTACCGCGAAGTGACCGCCGATGAAGCGCGAACGCTGTTTGCGACGCAGCCCTACAAGCTCGAATTGATTGATGGCTTGGCGAGCGGGCAGGACGACAACGGCGCAGCCCGCGACGATGGCAGCACCGACGGCAACGGCAGCAGCAGCAGCGTCATTTCGACCTATCGGCAAGCGACCTTTGAAGACCTGTGCAAAGGTCCGCACCTAGAGCGCACCAGCGAGATTGACCCGGATGCTTTCAAGCTGACGAGCGTGGCGGGTGCCTACTGGCGCGGCGACGAAAACCGCCCCATGCTGCAACGCATCTATGGGACGGCGTGGCAGAACAAAGCCGAACTAGATGACTACCTGTGGCGGCAAGAAGAAGCCCGCCGCCGCGACCACCGCAAGCTCGGTAAAGAACTCGACCTGTTCAGCATCTCCGAGGACATCGGCGGGGGGCTGATCCTGTGGCACCCCAAGGGCGCACTCATTCGCGGCATCATGGAAGAGTTTGCCCGCAAGGAACACCTCAAGGCGGGCTACGACTGGGTGTATACCCCGCACGTCGGCAAGGCGCACCTCTGGCAAACGTCGGGGCACCTTGGCTTCTACCGCGAAAACATGTATAGCGGCATGGAGCTTGAGGACGACACCTACTATGTCAAGCCGATGAACTGCCCGTTTCATATTGCTATCTACCAGAGCCACCTGCGGTCATACCGCGACCTGCCCATCCGCTATGCCGAATACGGCACCGTCTACCGCTTCGAGCGGAGCGGCGTGCTGCACGGGCTGACGCGTGTGCGTGGCTTCACCCAAGACGACGCGCACATCTTCTGCTCGCCCGAACAGATAGAAGACGAAATCGGGCGGGCGTTAGAGTTCTCGCTGCACATCCTGCGCTCGTTCGGGCTGACCGACTTTAGCGCATATCTGGCGACGCGCCCCGCCAAGAGCGTGGGCGACACCGCCGATTGGGAAGCCGCCACTGCCGCCCTCGAACGGGCGTTGATTGCCCACGCGATGCCCTACGAACGCGAAGACGGCGGCGGCGCGTTCTACGGTCCCAAGATTGACCTGAAAATCCGTGACGCGCTGGGGCGGGCGTGGCAACTGTCCACCATTCAGTTTGACTTCAACCTGCCCGAACGCTTCGCCATGGAGTACATCGCCGAAGACGGACAGCCGCGCCGCCCCTACATGGTACACCGCGCGTTGCTGGGCAGCATGGAACGCTTCTTCGGCATATTGACCGAACACTACGGCGGCGCGTTCCCGGTGTGGCTGTCGCCCGTGCAAGCCCAACTCATTCCCATCACCGACGAGTTGCTGCCCTACGCTCACGAAGTCGCGGCACAGTTGCGGGCAGCCGGGATGCGCCCCGCCGTGGACGAACGCAAGGAGCGTATGCAGGCGAAAATCCGCGACGCACAGTTGCAGAAAATCCCGTACATGCTGGTTATCGGCAAGAAGGAACAGGCGGCGGGCACGGTGGCAGTCCGGACACGCGGCGGCGACGACCTTGGGGCGATGCCACTCGCCGACTTTATCGCCCGTGCCAGCGATGATGTCGCGCAGGGCGTATAGCAGGAGAACACGCAATGGGTAAGTTTCTGATTGGCTTTGTGGTCGGTGCGGCGGTGGGGGGTGCGGTAATCTACGTGCTCAGCCAGCGCGAACAGGGCGCAACGGCAAGCGGCAACGGTGTGCAGGCAGGCGGTGGCAGCAGCATGGTGCAGCAGGTCAATGCCCGCATTCAGCAGGCACTCGCGGCAGCCCGCGATGCTGCCAGCGAATCGGAAACGCGGCTGTGGGACGAGTTCCGCCAGAAGCTCCCGCCCAACCCGTCGGGTACGTCGGGCAATGAACCGGGGCTACCCGGCGCGGCTCCCGCCTAGCCCGCCGCACGCAAGCACCTACGCGCGGATAGCGAGAGGATAGGTAGACATAACCACGATGGATGCTGAGATTATTGCGATTGGCTCGGAGTTGCTGCTGGGCACCACGGTAGACACCAACAGTGCCCATATCGCCGGGCAACTTGCCGCGTGCGGGGTCAACGTGTTTCGCAAGGCAACGGTGGGCGACAACCGCGCCCGCATTGCCGCCGTCATCGCGGAGTCGCTCGCCCGCGCCGACCTCGTGATCTGTACGGGCGGGCTGGGTCCGACGGTGGACGACGTGACGCGCGAGGCGATTGCTGATGCCACCAACCGCCCGCTTGTCTTCGAGCACGCCCTGCTTGACCATATCGCGGCGTTCTTCGCGGCGCGTGGTCGCCAGATGAGCGAGAGCAACCGCCAGCAGGCGTATGTGCCACAGGGGGCGCGTTCGATCATCAACCCGGTGGGCACCGCGCCGATCTTCATCCTCGAAGCCGACGCGGGGACGGTTATCACGCTCCCCGGTGTGCCGTCGGAGATGCGCTACTTGATGGAGCATGTGGTGCTGCCCTACCTGCGCGACGAGCGCGGGATCACCGATGTGATTGTGTCGCGCACGCTGCACGCGACGGGGATGGGCGAGAGTGTGATCGGCGAACGCATTGCCGACCTAATGGAGGGGCGCAACCCCACCGTGGGCATCTCTGCCAAGCGCGGACGCTACGAGCTACGCATCACGGCACGCGCCAGCGACCACGCCGCCGCCAATGCCTTGATTGACCCGGTTGTCCTGACGATTGCCGAGCGGCTGGGTGCCGCGGTGATTGGCGACCAGACGCTTGACCAGCAGATCGGGGCGTTGCTGCACGAACGCGGGCTGACCGTCGCGGTGTACGAAGGGCAGGTCTACGCCGCCGTGCTGCGTGCGCTGCAAGAGAGTAGCCACAGCGATGAATGGCTCCGTGGCGCGATCATCCACCCGCGCGACACCGCCGCTAGCCACGAAGCCGCCGACCTGCTGGCGCGTGCCGGGGCAACGCGCGTGCGCGACCAGTGGCGCACCGACCTTGCGCTTGCCGCCCAGATGGCTGCCGAACCCGACCCCCAGACCGGCAGTGTTGCCTCCGCCCTTGTGTTGCTGACCCCCGACGGCGTGGCGCAACAGTCCTATCAGTTTGACCCCCGCCAGCAACAAGGCTGGCAGATTATGGGCACGGTTGCCCTCGCTATGCTCCGTCGCTATTTGCTGGAAGGTACGCTGGCGTAGCGTGAGCCTGCCCGCGCCCCTGAAACCCGTAGCGGCTCACGCACGTAGTATGCAGTAGGACACGGCAGGACATGGCAGAAACCGCAGTACGGCGCGGAACGGGTACGCCGGGGCGAACGTAGCTCTGTCCCCGCTCACGCACGAAAGGGTAACAGGTGGCAATGCGCGATGCAGGTACCGCCTTCGGGTATGTCTTCAAGGACGAAAGCTGGGTGGCGAAGCTGGTGGTTGCCGGTGCCATGACGCTGGTGCCCATCCTTGGCTCGGTGGGGCTAGCGGGCTTTCTCGTGGGCATCGCCCGCAACGTCTTGCACGGGCACACCCACCCCATGCCGCGCTGGGACGACTTCATGCCAATCTTCAAGGATGGGCTGTACGCAATTGTCATTCAACTTGTCTTCCTGTTGCCTGCCCTTGCCTACTTTGCGCTACTCGCGCTGGTGTTGGTCGGGCTGAGTTTCCTCGGCGAACCGGCGGCGGCGGTTGTGCTGGCAGTGCTTGCGGGCGGCGTGCTCCTCAGCCTCCCGCTGATCCTGCTGCTCGTTGTGCTCTCGTTCGCGGGCATCGTGCGCTACCTCCACACCGACACCCTCGCGGATGCCCTCAACTTTGGGGCGGCGTGGGGTATGGTGGCACAGCGACCCATCGCGTGGGCGATGCTGCTGCTGTGGCAAGTAGTCACGGGCATCGTCGCCTTCGCTGGCATACTGGCGTGTGGGATGGGGACGTTCTTCACGACACCCTACGCACAGGCGGTTTTTGGGCACCTGCTCGGACAGCAGGCGCGGGCGTTCCCACTGCCGGGGCAGCACCACAGCGGCGCGTCGCCACCCCTCGCAGCCTAGCCCGTGAAACGTTGGCGGTGACTCTGACGTTGTGTAGACAGATGCTCTGCGTGTCGCAGGGTGCAGGAGAAGAAAGGACAGAAGCGCATGGCTGGAAGTATTGATGCCGGTAAAGCCTTTGGGATGCCGACGAAAGACGACAGTTGGATTACAAAGGTTCTCGTTACGGGGTTGATCGCCCTCATCCCCATTCTGGGGACGTTCTACGTCTACGGCTTTATGGCGGGCACGGCACGCAACACGATGCAGGGCAACCCCAACCCGATGCCCTCGTTCGACAACTTTGGTGACATCTTGAAAGACGGCTTCTTCATCTTTGTGGTGCAACTGGTCTACCTCCTCCCTATCATCGTCATTCAACTGGTGTTTACCGTTCTTGCTGCCGTGCTCGGTGGGGCTGGCGGCGACGCGGGCGGTGCGCTCGCTGCCATCGTGAGCATCGTGGGGGCACTGGTGGTACTGGTCGGTGCGCTCTTCTTGCTGCTGCTCGCCTACGAAGGTATGCTGCGTTACATCCGCAGCAACAGCCTCGGTGACGCGCTGAACTTCGGCGCGGCGTGGGCTACCGTTAGCAAGAACATCGGCGCGTACGTTATGCTGGTGGTCTGGAGTATCATCTGTGGTCTGGTTGCGGGTCTGGGCGTGCTTGCCTGTGGCGTGGGCACGGTCTTCACGGTGCCCTATGCACAGGCAGTGTTTGGCAACATGCTGGGGCAGTTTGCCGGGGGCACCCAGCGCGACGGTATGCTGTCGCCTGCCACCTACTAGCAGGCGCACGCAACACTGGCGGGCGGCGGGGGCGTGCCCCACTGCCCGCCGCATAACCCCGCTACTCAACGAATGAGAGGAAAGCGAGCGAAAGCTATGACAGAGCCACCACACGATAACCGCTACCCCAACGAACCCTACTACCAGCAGGGGGGCTACCCGCAGCAACAGGGGGGCTACCAGCAGCAACCGGGCTATCAGCAACAACCACCGCCCGCGTACCAGCCGCCCGCCTATCAGCAGCAGGGGGGCAACCCGCCGCCGCAGGGTGCGCCGCGCAAGCCCGACAAGGTGCAGGCTCTTGCTATTCTCTCGCTGATTAGCGGCATCCTCAACATTCTGTATGCGTCAGGCATCGCGATCACTGCCTTCTTCCTGATCTTTACGATTGTCGGTATTGTCTTCCTTGTCTGTCTGGTGCCGCTCGTGGTTGCCGTGGGTGGGTTGGGCATCTGGGAGATTATCTATGCGAGCAAACTGTTTGGCTCGCAGCCCACCCCGGTGGAGCCGAACAAGATGCTTGCCGTGTTGCAGATTGTCGCGGGGCTGTTCGGCAACGTGCTGGCACTTGTGACGGGCATTCTGGGGCTGGTCTTCTATGATGACCCGCAGGTACAGGCATACTTCCAGCAACGCAATGCCACCGCCGCACAGCAACCGAGCTACTAGACACCGTGCCGACCCGCAGCACCCTAGGTGTAAGGCGTAGGTAGGAGATGATGAACGACAAGCCGCCGCCGCCGCAACAGCCGACAGTGACCTATGAATACGAAATAGGTGGCATCGTCCGGAACAAGCCGGGGCGCATCCAGTTCCTTGGGTGGCTCATCCTGCTGGATGTTGTCGTCAACTTTATCTGGGGCTTGGTGCTGCTGTGGACGATCATCTGCTCGCCGGGGATGATTTACGTCTATTTTGTGGGCACGGTGGGCGCGATCTATGCCTCGCACATTATGCCCCGTCACCCGTCCATTGTCGAGCCAAACAAACGCCTTGCGTGGCTGCAAATCGTCAATCTCTTGACGGGCAACTTGGTGTCGCCCTGTGTGGGCATTGCCAGCCTCATCATCTACCGTGACCGCGAAGTGCAAGCCTATTACCAGTGGCTGACATCGCACGGGCAGAAGCCCCGCACGCTCGACTAGGGCGCGGGGCGGGAGGCGTGCCGGGGTGGGCGTGCTGCGGGGCGTTAGTGATAGTAGAAGCGCACCAGCACCATTGTGTAGCTACCTTCGTCGTCCACGCCCTCTTGCAAGATTTCGAGGCTCACATCGCGCAGCATCTCCTCGCGGATGTCGTGCTGGGCACACACCTCGGCGACCATCTCGGCGACGTGCAGCGACATGTCATCGCGGTGGGCGGGGCGCACCCGTAGCTGCATCTCGACGGGCAGGTTGTGCCCGCCATATAGCATTCCCATTCCCATGGTCTTTCTTTCCAGTTCCGGTGCTGCCGCCGCGTGTCGCGTATCGCGTGTCGTAGCACGACAGGCACGACCGCTTGCGGTGGTGCAATTAGTTGCGGTTTTGATAGAGGAGCCACAGGGCATAACTTGTCAAGCCTGCCCCATAGAGACCAATAGCAAATGCCACCAGCATGCCCGGTATACTTTCGACTTCGTTAACAGTATACCTGCTTCGGTGCGTTTGTGCGTGGTACACACTGTCGTGCACAGCGGCGGCGGCAGCCGCATGCGCGGCGGCACCACCGAGCGGCACCGCATGCCGCCCCGTAGCCGTGACAAGTGTCACCTGCCCGTCGTGGGTCGCGGTGCCACGCACCCCCTCGAAGACGTGCTGCCCCTGCCGAATACCGAGCCGCTCAAGCGTCTGGACGCACCGCGCACCGTTGGGGCGGGGCTGGCAACTCATGGTGATGTCGGGCGTGAGCGCACCTGCCAGCAGCACCGCAAACAGCATGACCAGCACACCGCCCCCGGCAGCGAGCAGCACCCGCCCCAAGAGCATCGTCAACGGGTGGTTGGCACCCGTCGTAGGAAAACCAATCCGCATAGCGGTCTACTCTTCTACCGGCGGCAGACTGTCCGGGCGAATGGGTGAATAAATCTCGTAGACGACCACGCCAGCGGGGGCGTGCGCCGCGTGGGGCACGTCGCTCGCTACATACGCACTTTCGCCGGGCTGCAAGATGCGCGGCTCGTGGTCTTCGCTGCCGACGAACAGGTGCAGGGTACCACTGACCACCGTCGTTACTTGCTCTTGCGGGTGCTGGTGCAGCGGCACCCGTGCGCCAGCAGCAAACGTGATTTTCACGAGATGGATCGCGCCGCCGAATGCCAACGGCTGGCGGTGTACGCCCGGCAGTGGCTCAGTAGTGGGGTAATCGGCAGCGAAATAGCGGGCATCGTCGGTCATCGTTACTATCCTCTCTCTCATTACTGCTCGTCAGGAGACTGTCCCAACTCGTGCGCCCAGTCAGGAAACCTTCCCAACATTTTTTTAATTATACTGCTATAGACGTAGTCTGCCCATAGTTCTGCGGTACAATAATTGCCATAGGATGATCGCTTCGTGATAAGGGCACCGCGTGCTCGTGACGCAGTGACCGTGACACCGATTAACGCCGACTAACGCCGATACGATAAGGAGCAGACCCGTGCAGCCACCCACCGACGCGCAAGCAACCGCCTTTCTTGAAGCCTTCGTGCGGATTCGTTCGCTCTCGTTTCACGAACGCGAAGCCGCCCACTTTCTCGTGGCTGCCATGCGCGACCTTGGCATGTCCGCCCACATTGACGGCGCGGGCAACGCAGTGGGCACCATCGGTGATCGCGGTCCGCAGGTGGTGCTGCTGGGGCACATTGACACGGTGGGCGGCGACGTGCCGGTTGCCATCCGCGACGGCAAGCTGTACGGGCGTGGTAGCGTGGACGCGAAGGGGGCGTTTGCGACGTTTGTGCAGGCGGCGGCACGGGCGCACGCGGCGGGCACACTGGCGTGTCAGGTGGTGCTGGTGGGTGCCGTCGAAGAAGAAGCCGCTACCTCGAAGGGGGCGCATTATATCGTAGACCGCTACCAGCCCGCCTATTGCGTCATTGGCGAGCCGAGCGGCTGGCAGCGCGTGACACTGGGCTACAAGGGGCGGCTCCTCGTCCACTATACGCGCCGCCAGCCTGCCGCGCACAGTGCGGGCGAGCTTGCCGCCGCGCCGGAGCATCTCGTGGCGTTCTGGCAGCGTGTCGCCGCCTATGCCGCCGACTTCAACGCCAATCAGTCGCGCCTGTTCACGCAGCTTGCGCCTTCGTTGCGGCGCGTGGTCAGCGACAGCGACGGGTTGTACGACACGGTCCATGCGACCATCGGGCTACGCCTGCCCGAAGCCATTGCACCGACCACCCTGCAAGCGACGATCATAGCCCTGCTGCCGCGGAACGACGACGACCCCGGCACAACAACGTTGCGCTTCGAGGGGGCGTGCCCCGCCTTCCGGAGCGAACGCACCACGCCGCTGGCTGCCGCATTCAACCGCGCTATCCGGGCGGCGGGCGGGCAGACGGGCTACCTGCACAAGACCGGCACCGCCGACATGAACGTGGTGGGTACGGCGTGGCAGTGCCCGATTGTCGCCTATGGTCCCGGCGACTCACGCCTTGACCACACGCCCGACGAACACCTTGAGCTTGCCGAATATCACCGCGCCATCGCCATTTTGGGCGACGTGCTCGGACGGTTGGGCTGACGGTGCGTACCGCAATCTGGCTCATCCGCCATGCCCAGACAACATGGAACCGCGCCCGCCGCTATCAGGGGCGCAGCGACCCGCCGCTCACGGCGTATGGGCAGCAGCAGGCGGCAGCCCTCGCGCACCACCTGCGCCGCCTGCCCTTCACTGTGGCGGTGGTCAGCCCTAGCACCCGCGCCACCGCCACTGCCGCCGCAATGGTGGCGGGGCGGGCGGGCGTGGTGTGGCAACCCGATGCGGCGTGGCGCGAAACCGACCACGGCACATGGGAAGGCTTGACCTACCACGAGGTGCTGCAACGCAACCCCGCCGAGGTGCAGGCACGCTTTGGCGCGGGCATAGACGGGCGTGCCCCCGGCGGCGAGAGCCTGCGCGAAGTGGGCGAGCGCGTGCTGGCGGGTTGGCGTGCCGTGCTGCGTGAGCACGCGGGCGGGCGCGTGCTGCTGGTCACGCATGCCACGCCCATACAGGTGGTGCTGTGTAGCGTGACGGGTATGCCGCTTGCCAACCACTGGCAGTGGCGCATAGACAACGCCAGCGTGACCGCGCTGGACGTATACGGCGATGCTGCGATTATCCGGCGCGTGAACGAGGTGCCGCCGCTCCTGTCGGCTGCCCGCCGCCCACCGCCTGTGCCCCACGAGGAGGACAACGGAGGATGAGCGACGATACCCCCAACCGCTGGGGTAGGCTTGCGCCGCTCGGCGAAGCCCTGCGTTTTTTGACCATTCTGCCCATACCGGGCTTGCCGCCCATGTCCCTTACCAGCATCAGTGCCGCGATCCCGTGGTTTCCGGTGGTGGGGGTGCTACTCGGTGGGCTATTGCTGCCGGTGGGCGTGCTGGCGGGCGCACTGTGGGGCGACCTCGTGCGGGCAATCGTGCTGGTGGTGGCGGCGGGCATCCTCACGGCGGGGTTGCACCTCGACGGCTTGAGCGATACCTTCGACGCGGTGCTGAGTTGGCGACCCCGCGAACGCAAGCTCGAAATCATGAAAGACAGCCGCATTGGGGTGATGGGTGCGCTGGCACTGCTGGCGGTGCTGCTGCTCAAGGTGGGCTGGCTGGCAAGCCCCGGCATTGTCTGGTGGCAGGGCGTGCTGCTTGCGCCACTGTGGGGACGCTGGGCAGACGTGTACGGCATCGTGTGGTTCCCGCCTGCGCGTGAGGGCGGGCTGGGGCGCACCTTCCACAACGACGTGCGCCGCCCGCATTTCTGGCTTGCTACTGCCTTTGCCGTGGTGGTGGCGTGGCTGGTGGCAGGCGTGGGCGGGCTACTGGCGGGGGGGGTGGTGTGGCTCGTGACGCACTGGCTGGCGCACTGGTGGGTGCGCGACCTCGGCGGGCTGACC
>CAZNQP010000094.1:0-10822 GCA_964575355.1 uncultured Chloroflexaceae bacterium | reverse complement strand
CTCAGGTATGGCTGCTGGTAGGTTTGACCGCCCTGAGTGAACGCTACCGTCTGCTGGGGCTGCTGCTGCTTCCCATAGCATATGCCATTCACCGCAACCACTGCCGCGTGCTCATCACGCAGGTTGTCTATGTGGTCCCGGAAATTACTGCCCATGCGCTTCTTCTGATCGGAGTTGCCCCAGTGCGGACCCGACTTAATGGACACGATATAGTATATGCCGTCGCGCGTAAACTCAAGGTCTATACTGGGTATAGTTGCGGGCTTCACGCCACCGAAACATTCGGAACAGATATGTACGGCAACCCGTTCGAGCAAGTCGCCGAACCGGGTTTCCTCACCGGATGTCACAAACGAGTCCACGGCATACTGGACAATATCACCAGCAACAAGCAGGTTTTTGGCACGGAAGAGGTACGGATTACGGCGTGAAAATACACGCTGAAAGGTGAGCTTCTGGAGTTCCGCCAAGCGCGTATCGTGAAAGATGATGACTTCCTGCTCAATGAACTGCCTAATAGTTGCCATTCTGTTGGGTGACATACTCGTTATGCTGCTCTAGTAAACGGCGTTGTGTTGCGCCCAGTTGCTGCCGTGCGAGTTCGACGTGTTCCGCCAACACATCAATGCCAAGCGCGTTGCGCTCAAGTTCTGCCGCGACGTGGCAGGCAGTGCCCGAACCCATAAAAGGGTCGAGCACGGTGTCACCCGGCACCGTGAAAAGTTTGATAAACCACGCGGGCAGGTCACGCGGGAACACCGCACTATGTTTACGGTTGCTGCACTCGGTCGCCATGTGCAGCACGTTGGTGGGGTACACCTTGTCGCGTCCCTGCCAGTTCGAAATGTTCTTGCCAAACCCACTGCCCACCTTGGAGGGGTCGCGGGTCTGGTCGGTTGCACTGAGGTTCCGCAGGCGTGTTTTCGCCCAATCGCCCGTCGGCACCATCACCGCCTCTTGATACATCGCAAAGTCACGGGTCTTATTGAATTGCAGCAGGCGTTCCCACGAGTCGCGGAAACGGTTGCGCCACTTACCGGGGTAGCTATTCTTCTTGTGCCAGATAAACTCTTCCGTCCAGAGCCACCCCTGCTGACGCAGTGCGATAATCAGTTCGAGCACGTAGGTATGTCGCTCACCATTCACCGCCTGTTCTTTGATGTTGAGGATGAAGGTACCCGTAGGCTTTAGCACGCGCAGCATTTCGGCAGCACGCGGGCGAAACCACGCAACGTACTCATCGGGGTCAATGCCGCCATAAGTGCGCTGGCGACGGTTGGCATAGGGCGGTGACGTGACAATCAGGTCAATACTGTTTTCGGGCAGTGTTGCCAAGACATCAAGGCAATCGCCGTGGTAAAAATCTACACGCATTTCGTTTGAACTTTCCAGTCAGGTACGCAAATCGTTAGCAGAATTATAGCATTGTCTCGCCGCCCGTGCCCACCCCACGCCACCCCGCCCGCCCGTCTGTCCAGACAGACAGACCCACGCCGCCCCAGCATACTTGACACATGCCGCAAAAATCGGTATAATATTTCCAAGCGTAAAAGCGTGCTTTAACAACTAAAGAGCGCAACTCTTATCCAGAGAGGTGGAGGGACCGGCCCTACGAAACCTCGGCAACCCCAGTACAGCAGCACATGCTGTTGCTACGGAAGGTGCCAATTCCGGCAGAGTATTCTGGAAGATGAGATGGCGTGTGCAGTGCCCGATGCGTACCCCGTGGAGTGGTGTACCCGGTGCAACCAAAAGCGGCGACTCTCATCTGACAGATGAGGGTTTTTTTGATTGCACGAACGATTGCACGAAAGAAGGAGCAGGAGATGACCGACGAAATCAGCTTTAACGGACTGGAAACGCTCGCACTGCACGCCGGGCAAGAACCCGACCCCACCACAGGGGCGCGCGCAGTGCCAATCTACGCGACCACGTCCTACAACTTCAAGAGTACCGAACACGCCGCCAACCTCTTCGCGCTCAAAGAGTTTGGCAACATCTACACGCGCATTATGAACCCCACCAACGACGTATTCGAAAAGCGCATCGCCGCCCTCGAAGGCGGGGTCGCATCGCTCGCCGTCGCGTCGGGGCAAGCAGCATCCACCTTTGCCGTGCTCAACGTGGCGGGCGCGGGCGACAACATTGTGTCGTCGAGCGACCTGTACGGCGGCACCTACTCGCTGTTCCGCTTCACACTGCCGCGCTACGGCGTAGAAACGCGCTTTGTAGACGGGCGCGACTTCGACGGCTTCCGCAATGCCATTGACGAGCGCACCAAAGCCTTCTACCTCGAACTGGTGGGCAACCCGCGCCTCGATGTCATCAACCTTGAGCGCGTGTCAGCCATCGCCCACGAACAGGGTGTGCCCGTGATCGTGGATGCCACCACCGCGTCGCCCGCCCTATGCCGCCCGCTCGACTGGGGCGCAGACATCGTGCTGCACTCGGCAACCAAGTACATCGGCGGGCACGGCACCAGCATCGGCGGGGTCATCACCGACGGCGGCAAGTTCGACTGGACCAACGGACGCTTCCCCGACTTCACCAACCCCGACCCGTCGTACCACGGGCTGGTCTTCAGCGAGACGTTCGGACCGCTTGCCTACATCATCCGGGCGCGGGTGCAACTGCTGCGTGACTTCGGTTCGGCGGTCAGCCCGTTTAACACCTTCCTCTTCTTGCAAGGGCTAGAAACACTGCCACTGCGGATGGAACGCCACAGCCAAAATGCCCGCGCGGTGGCACGCTACCTGCAAGAGCACGACAAAGTCGCGTGGGTCAACTACCCCGGACTACCCGACCACCCGACCTACGACCTAGCGACAAAGTACATGCCCAAGGGACAGGGCGGCATCCTTGGCTTTGGCATCGCGGGCGGCAAACGCGCCGGACAACAGTTCATCGAGAACCTGCAACTGTTCTCGCACCTCGCCAACATCGGCGATGCCAAGAGCCTTGCGATCCACCCGGCAACGACCACGCACAGCCAGCTTACGCCCGAAGAGCAGCAGTTTACCGGCGTGACCGATGACTACATCCGCCTGTCGGTGGGCATCGAAACGATTGACGACATTCTGGCAGACCTAGAGCAAGCCCTCGCGCAGGTCTAGCCGCCGGACATCCCGCCGCCCCGTGCCCGCGCACCGGGCGGCACCCGCCATACTGCCGGTTGCCCGTAGCGTGTGAGGAGAAAGAAAGTACCCGCCATGACGATAGTCGCCTCAGGCATCACCCATAGTCTTCCGTGGTTTCGCGCACCGGGCGTGTTCCGTGTGCCGCAGCCGCACCCCGCCGCCCCCCGTCCCACCGTTGTGCCGCCGCGCCCGGTTGCCGTGCCAGCCGACAGCGTGGGGGTTGTAGCCACGCAATACGCTACGTGGCACGAGCCGTTGCCGCTCGACAGTGGCGCAACGCTGGCACCCATCACGCTGGCATACGAAACCTATGGCACGCTCAACACCGCCCGCGACAATGCTATTCTGCTGCTGCACGCCTTTTCGGGCGACGCGCACGCTGCCGGCAAGCACCGCCCCGACGACCGCAAGCCCGGCTGGTGGGATGCCATGGTGGGACCGGGCAAAACCTTCGACACTGACCGCTATTTCGTCATCTGCTCGAACGTGCTGGGTGGCTGTCAGGGCAGCACCGGACCGGCGAGCGTGAACCCGGCGACAGGCACGCCCTACGGCGCACGCTTCCCAGTCATCACCATCAGCGACATGGTGCGGGCGCAGGTGCGCCTGCTCGACCGCCTCGGCATTGACACGTTGCACGCCGTCGCGGGCGGCTCAATGGGCGGCTTTCAGGCATTGGAATGGACAATCGCCTACCCAGAGCGCGTCCGCAACGCGGTACTAATAGCAACAACCGCCCGCTCGTCTACGCAAGCTATCGCGTGGAATAGCATTGGGCGGCAGGCGATTATGCGCGACCCCAACTGGCGCAACGGCGACTATTATGGGCACACGCCACCCCGCGACGGGCTGGCGGTAGCGCGGCAGGTGGGGCACATCACCTACCTGAGCGACACGGGGCTAGAGCAACGCTTCGGGCGCGAACGCTGCACGCCCGCCGCCAGCAGTAGCTGCAACGGCAACCACGACGCACCCGCCTTCTCGCTAGAGCAGGAGTTCCAGATAGAGAGCTATCTCAACTATCAGGGTGATAGCTTTGTACACCGCTTTGATGCGAACTCGTACCTCTACATCTCGAAGGCGATGGATTATTGGGACGTGCCCGCCCGCTATGGTAGCCTCGATGCGGCGATGGCACGCACCCAAGCCCGCTTCCTCATCCTCTCGTTCGATACCGACTGGCTGTACCCCACCAGCGAGTCAACGGCGATGGCTGCCGCTCTACGTCGCCAGATGCGCCCCGTGACGCACGTCGAGTTACCGTCTACGGCGGGGCACGATGCGTTTTTGGTCAACCACGCCTTGCAATCGCCCATCATCAGCGCGTTCTTAGCGGGGTAGGGGGGGTGGGAGAGTAGACCCAAAATACCGACAGGCGTGTGATATGCTACAATGCTCAGCTATCATGGCAATGTACATAGTGGGGAGAATGTACAATGGATGACGAGGCGTTGTATGCTTTACTGAATGACTTGGAGTCCGACCGGGTTGAGCGCAAAGCCAGCACAAGCGATCTCAAGAGGATACGGCAAACAATCTGTGCTTTTGCTAACGATCTTCCCAACCACCGGCTACCGGGTGTCATTTTCATTGGCATCAACGATGATGGCTCCTGCGCCAATGTGCCGATCACTGATGAGATGCTCCGCAACCTTGCTGGATCAAAGGAGGCGATCCTCCCGTTTCCCTCTCTTGTGGTACAAAAAAAAGTCGTCAATGGCTGTGAGGTGGCAGTCGTTATCGTGCAACCGTCGGACTATCCGCCAGTACGATTTGAAGATAGAGTGTGGGTGAGGGTTGGACCCCGACGCAGTGTGGCAACCCGCCAAGAAGAAGTCCGGCTCTCAGAGAAACGCCGCTCCAGAGATATCCCTTTCGATTTGAACCCAATACATTCGCTTTCAGTTGCTGAGCTTGATACGGCATGGTTTCTGCGAGACTATGTGCCATCAGCAGTTGCCCCTGACATTGTCGAAGAAAACGAACGAACCCTTGAGCAACAACTCGTATCGCTGCGGTTTGCAACACCAACGAACCCGCCTATTCCGACTATTGTAGGGGTTCTTGTTGCAGGTATCAGCCCTCGTAGTATAGTGCCCGGTGCCTATGTGCAGTTTATTCGGTTTGACGGGGACGAACTCGATGCACCCATCAAGGACCAAAAAGAGATCAGCGGTCCAGTGCCGCAACTGCTCCGCACCCTTGATGAGATATTTCGTGCTCATATATCTGTACCTGCTGATTTTACAAGTGGGACAACTGAAGTCCAATCACCAGACTACCCACTCGTTGCGCTCCAACAGATCGCACGGAATGCTATTTTACATCGCAACTATGAGACAACGAACGCCCCTGTTCGTGTCTCGTGGTTTAATGACCGCATCGAAATACTCAGTCCGGGTGGTCCTTTTGGTCAGGTGACTACAGACAACTTTGGGCAAGCAGGGATTACCGATTACCGCAATCCATTTCTCGCAGAAGCAATAAAAAACCTCGGCTTTGTCCAGCGTTTCGGTGCAGGCATACCGACTACCAAAAGACACTTACAGAACAATGGCAACCCACCCCCTGATTTCAAGGTCAATGATACGCAGGTGCTGGTTACGTTAAGGAGAAAACAATGACCACCCGCGTTTACACCTTCTTCAACAACAAGGGTGGTGTTGGCAAGACATCGTTGATCTATCATCTTGCGTGGATGTACGCTGACCTTGGTCTGCGCGTTGTCGCGGTAGACCTTGACCCACAAGCGAACTTAACCGCCGCATTTCTTACTGAAGAGCAACTCGAAGCAGTGTTTACGGACTCTGGAGGCAAAGACAGCATATTCCACGCGGTGGACCCACTCAAACGGGGGATCGGTGATATTCGACGACCGAAACTCTCCTTGGTAGACGAGAACAACAGTCTTGCCATCATTATCGGAGACTTGGCACTGTCAAGTTTTGAGGATGAACTGTCAACCGTATGGCCAAAGTGTCTTGACAGAGACGAGCGTTCATTCAGGGTTATGTCAGCTTTTTGGCGTGTCATCCAGTGTGCAGCCGATGAGCATCACGCTGACCTTGTCCTCGTAGACCTCGGTCCCAATTTAGGTGCCATCAATCGTGCCGCACTCATTGCAACCGATTACGTCATCGTACCGCTTGCGCCAGACCTCTTCTCACTGCAAGGGCTGAGTAACCTCGGACCAACCCTGCGCGACTGGCGTACACAGTGGCAAGAGCGTTTGGAGCGAAACCCAGTGCCAGACTTACCCTTACCATCTGGGGCTATGCAGCCTATAGGATATGTTGTTCTCCAGCATTCGGTTCGCTTGGGTCGTCCCGTAAAAGCCTATGAAAAATGGGTTGAGCGCATCCCACAGATATACCGCGAGAAAGTTCTTGATCAAGGCGCAGATGAAATAGACCCTCATCTAAACATCCCAAATGACCCGAACGCACTCGCGCTACTCAAAAATTATGCGTCTCTCGTTCCTATGTCTCAAGAAGCCCACACGCCTATGTTCAAACTTACGTATGCAGATGGTGCGATAGGTGCTCATCAACAGGCAGTCCTCAGGGCTTATGAAGATTTCAAGGGCTTAGCGAAAACGATTGCAGACAAAACGGATTTGACTTTCCCCTAGGTCGGAGCAATGGGGCGGCGAGTTCCGCCCCGCCCGCTATCCATCGCCGCCCCCCGCCCGCGCGTGGGCATCCAGCCACGCCGTCAGGTCGGCAGGCACCACGAATGCGAGCAATACCATCTGCATAGCTGTCGCACCCACCTGATCCGCCTGCGTGGGTATGGTATACTTTTGAAAGGGTTGCCGCCTACCAGCCAGAAAGAGGACGCACCACAATGGAACTGAACGACCTGCAACAGCAACGGCTAGCCAAGCTGGAAACACTGCGCGAGCACGGGCACAACCCCTTCCCGCCGCGCAGCAACCGCACCCACCGCATCGCGGCTGTCCTGACCGGCTTTGACGCGCTGGAGCAGGACGGCACCGTGCTCACGGTCGCGGGGCGCATCGTCGGTGCTCGCCGCATTATGGGCAAGCTCGCGTTCGCCCACATCACCGACGGTAGCGGGCACCTGCAACTGTGGGTCAGCAAAGCCGATGCAGGCGACGAAGCCTTCGCCCGCTTCCGCGATATGCTCGATACCTTCGATATTGTCGAGGTACGCGGCACCCTGCGCCGCACCCAGAAGGGCGAGTCGTCCATTGTGGTGCAGCACCTCACCGTGCTGGCGAAAGCACTCAACCCGCCGCCCGAAAAGTGGAGCGGGCTAACCGATGTGGAAGAACGCCACCGCCAACGCTACCTCGACCTGATTGTGAACGAAGAACGCCGCGCCATCTTCCGTGCCCGCGCCACGGTCGTCACCGCTATGCGTCGCTACCTCGACGACGCGGGCTTCGTCGAAGTCGAAACGCCTACCCTCCAACCTATCTATGGCGGTGCGGCGGCGCGTCCCTTCACCACCTTTCACAACCAGTTGAAGCAAGACTTGTACCTTCGGATTGCCAGCGAACTCTACCTTAAGCGGCTGATTGTGGCAGGCTTCGAGGGCGTGTACGAAATAGGCAAGGACTTCCGCAATGAGGGCGTTGACCGTAGCCACAACCCTGAGTTCACCATGATGGAGTGCTATCAGGCATACGCCAACTACGAGGATATGATGCGCCTCGTCGAGGAGATGTTCCGCGCCATCGCTGTCGCTGTCCACGGTAGCCCGCAGGTGCCCTATCAGGGGCAGACGCTCGACTTCGCGCCCGCGTGGGCACGCCGCTCCTATGCCGATGCCATCCGCGAAACAACCGGCGTAGACATTCGCGCCGCCCGCACCTTGCCCGACCTGCATGCCGCTATTGCCACCGCCGGGGTGAAGGTCGAGCACAAGCCGACGTGGGGCAAACAGGTGGACGAGCTGTTCAGCGAGTTCGTCGAGCCGACACTGCAACAGCCCACGTTCGTCCTCGATTACCCCGTCGAGTTGTCGCCCTTCGCACAGCGCAAGCCCGACGACCCCGACTATACCGAACGCTTCGAGGGCTACGTCGCGGGCATGGAGATTGCCAACGCCTTTAGCGAACTGAACGACCCACTCGATCAGGAGCACCGCTTCATTGAGCAGGGGCGTGCCTACGATGCAGGCGATGACGAAGCCCACCAGATGGACCGCGACTACATCAATGCCCTGATGTATGCGATGCCGCCCACTGGCGGGTTGGGCGTGGGCGTTGACCGCCTCGCCATGATTATGACCGACCAGACGACCATCCGGGAGGTTATTTTCTTCCCGCACCTGCGGAGCCGCGACACCGCCGCCCCTGACAGCGCGAGCTAGCCGCGTCGCTCGCCCACCACTGCAACGGTGCCCAACAGTAGTACGAACGGTGCCAACAGTGGGCACGGTGCCACCCGCACCACGCCACCGCCACCGCCACACAACGGGAGAAGACGAAGCAAAAGGAGGAACTGCATGCCCCGCTCATTTACCATTGAAACGCAGAACCTGCCCGACGTGGTACAGGGTTGGTTGCGTGCCGTCAAGCTCGACGACGAAGAAGTGGTAGAGCTGATTTTCACCGAAAACGAAATCTTGATGCGTCGCCCGATGAGTCCGCAACTGCGCGAGTGGGCAAAAAGTGTGAGCGACCAGTACGACCGCGCCTTCCGCGACATTGTGGGCATTTGACCGATGACACCGATAGCACCGATAGCACCGATGACACCGACGGTACGGAGACGCAAGAGGACACGCCAGCGATGACCCACCACGCCGACAACGCAATCGCCTACCTGCACGAGCAAGACCTGCTCGACCTGCACACCTTCGCGGTGCTGCACTATGGCGGCTTGCTCGGCATCAAGAGCCACGACCGTCTGCAAGCCGTACTCGCAGCACCCCACCGCCAGATGTTTCACACCGAACTGTACCCCGACCTGTGGAGCAAGGTCGCCGCCCTGACCTTCCTGCTGCTCAAAAGCCACCCCTTTGTGGGTGCCAACAATGCCACCGGGTTGCTGGCAATGCTGCGCTTTCTCGCCATCAACGGGGTGGTGCTGCACCCCACCGTGGATAGCGCGGAAGTGGCACAGGTCATCCGGCAGGTCAACGACGGCGACTGTGACCGCGAGGGATTGGAGGCGTGGCTGCGCGAGCGCACTACGCTTGCACCCCAACCATAAGGAACCCTGTACCAATGCAAGCCACGCTGCTGACGACCGCTACCACGCCCCTCAGCCGCCGCATTGCTGCCCTGCTGGTTGCCCACACCGCCGCACCCGTGTATGCCCTGACCGCTGCCACGCCCGTGCCCCCCGCTGCCGCCGCCCTCCCCCCCGGCGTGCAGCCAGTTACGCCGCCTGCCCGCCCGCGTGACATGGTGGCACTGCTCCAGCAGTATGCCATTGACACTGTACTGCACCTTGATATTGTGGGGCTAGAACAGCCCACCACGCACGGCGAACCCACCCTGCACCACAATGTGCTCGCAACGGCGGTGCTGCTTGGGGCGTGCCGCGCCGCAGGCGTGCGCCGCGTGCTGCTGGCAAGTAGCACGCTGGTGTGCGGTGCCGATGTTTGCACGCCGCTGTTTGTCAACGAAGACACCCCACCCGCGACGTGGCGCGGGAGCCGCCCGCACCTGCTGCGCGAACTTGCCGACATCGAGCGCAACGCCGCCACCTTCGCGGCGCGTGCCGCCACACCTGCCGTGCTTGTGGTACGCATGGCAATGCTGCTGGGCGATGGTGCCCAATCGCCGCTCGCCGTCTACGTGCAGCAACCAAACCCGCCGGTATTGCTCGGCTTCGACCCGCGCGTGCAGGGGGTGCACCCCGCCGATGCGGCACGGGGCTGGCTACTGGCGGCAACCCACCCGACCTTGCACGGCACACTGCACCTTGCTGCCCTGCCCCCTGTCCCGCTCTACCAAGCCATTCGGCTGGCAGGCAACCAGCCGCGCCGTGTCGCGCTGTCCCGCTGGCTTCCACCGCTCCCCGGCGGCTTGCCCCGCGCATTGCTGCGCTATAGTTGCGTTGCTAGCACTGCCCGCGCCACTACCGAACTGGGGTGGCAGCCTGCCTACACGCCGCTCGTGTTGTTGTATGACCTTGCCGACCCACCGTCGGCTGCGCCAACCGTAACGCCGATACCAACCACTAGCCCCCAGAATGAGGAGACTGTACCATGACTGATACCGCTACGCGCCGCTGCGTTGCACTGACCCGCAAGGGTACTCAGTGCCGCAACATCGCCCTACCTGATGGCGAGTTTTGCCGGATGCACGCGGCAATGGTAGCCACAGGCGAAGTCCTTGAAACGGTAGTTGCCGTCCCCGCCGCCGAAGCTACCGTCATCCGTACTGACCCCCCTACCCCGGTAGATGAGGATGCAACCGACACCGATATCCCCGCCGAAGCGGAAGACGACGTTGCTGAAACGGTCATCGCCGTGCCTGTTGATGCTACCGTCGTTACGCCCACCAGCGACGACCCCGCCGACCTGCCCGCCCCTGTGGACGCAGCCGACCCAATCGCCGAAGCGGTGCCCGTGCCGACCGACGAGATAGCCCCCGCCGACCTGCCCGCCGACAACCTCGCCGACAACGTACCCGCCCCCGCCGTGGAGACCGCCATCACCCTTGACGCGCCCGCCGTGGATGAAGCCGCGTTGGTGGACGAAAC
>CAZNQP010000093.1:3770-11449 GCA_964575355.1 uncultured Chloroflexaceae bacterium | reverse complement strand
CAGGGCAGGAAACAACGAGTAAGCAGAAAGTAGACCCGATGCAAACCCTCTCGCACTGGCTATTCGGTGCTGTTGGCGACCGCGTGCTGCGCCACCGTGGTGTACACGTGCAGACCCGCGCCCTGCTGATTGGCTCGGTGCTGCCCGACGCACCGCTGTTTGCGCTCACGCTCGGCTTCTTCATTGCCCGCTACTGGTGGGTGCCTGCCAGCCCAGAGGGACCTTTCCCCGCCCTCTACGACGACCTGTACTTCAACAACCCGTGGTGGGTCGGGCTGCACAACCTGTTCCACGCCCCCATCATGATCGGGCTGTACGCGCTAGCAGGCTGGTTCGGCAAGCGGCGCGGCGCACCGTGGGGGTCGTGGCTGGTGTGGTTCGCGCTCGGTTGCGGCGTGCATAGCATCGTAGATATTCTCACGCACGCCAACGATGGCCCGCTGCTGCTGTTCCCCTTCGACTGGCAGACGCGCTTTCATAGCCCAGTGAGCTACTGGGATAGTGACTACTACGGGCGCGAGTTCGGGGTCTTTGAATTGCTACTGGATGCCGCCATGATCGCCTTTCTGGTGGGCGGTTGGCTGTGGCGCAAGCGGCAGGCGGCGCGGCTCCCCGCCGAAGCCGAAGGAGGCAAACAGGTATGATTGTGATTGTCGGGGCAGGACCCACCGGGCTGGCACTGGGCTACTGGCTGCAACAGGCGGGCGTGCGCTTCCACATCGTCGAGCAGCACACCGTGGGCGCAACATGGGCGCACCAGTACCAACGGCTGCACCTGCACACGCTCAAGGAGCTATCAGCATTGCCGGGGCTACCCATGCCCGCCGACTACCCGCGCTTTCCGTCGGCGCGGCAGGTCTACACCTATCTGCACCACTACGCCGACCACTTCCAGTTGCCCATCAGTTGTGGCGTGCGCGTCGAGCGCGTCACATCTACGGCGCAAGGTTGGCTGTTGCACACCACCATTGGCATGGTGCGTGCCGACCAGCTTGTGCTAGCGACGGGCATCTGGCACGCCCCCGCCACTCCCACCATCCCCGGCTTGGATACGTTTGGTGGGCAGGTGGTGCCCGCCAACCACTACTACCGTGCGCCCGACTATGCGGGGCAGCGCGTGCTTGTCGTGGGCGTGGGCAATTCGGGTGCCGAGATTGCCGCCGACCTCGGCGCGGCGGGCATCGAGACGGGCATTGTGGTGCGTTCGGGCAGTAGCTTTGTTGCCTACCCCGCGTCGCCGCCGATGATGGCAGGGCTGGCGTGGCTGGCACGCACCGCGCCGCAGTCGTTCATCCAATGGGCAATTGGGTCACTGCGCCGCGACTTCGCCGACGTAGGCTTGCCGCAGCACCCCGATGCGCCGCTCGGCTTGCTGCCCGTGGTGGGCTACGAACTGCCGCAGGCGGCGGCGGCGGGCACGGTCACGGTCTATCCCGCAATCGAGCGCGTGCTGCCCGATGCGGTGCAGTTTAGCGACGGGCGTACTACCCCCTTCGACACTATCGTGCTGGCGACGGGTTACCAGCCTGCCCTCCCCGACCTGCCGCCCGCACTCATTCCGCGCAACGCCGACGGCACCCTCCACGTCCCCGATGGGCGCACACCGCATAGCCCGTCGCTCTATCTAGCGGGCTACACCTACCCCACCACCGAGGGCTTCTTGCAATCGTTGCCGCGCCGCACCCGTGCGCTGGCGCGTGAGCTTGCGGCATAGCGGGGCAGGCAATGCAAGCGGTCACGCTGCCGGGGGCACGGGTTCACGCCGTCACGCTGGCGCAGGTACTCGCGTATATCGCGCAGGCGGTGGCGGGCGACGCGCAGCGCGTCCTTGCCTATGCCAATGTGCATACCCTCAACCTCGCGCACGACGATGCGTGGTTTCGCGCCTACCTCGCGCAGTGCGACGTGGTGTACTGCGATGGCTTCGGCGTGAAGTGGGCGGCTGACCTGCTCGGCACCCCCCTGCCCGCACGCTTCACCCCCCCCGACTGGCTGGGGCAACTGGCGGCACAGGCGGCAACGCAGCAGCACCGCCTGTACCTCCTCGGCGGGCAGCCGGGTGCTGCCGCCGCGCTCGCCGCGCAGTGGCAACAGCACCACCCGGCATTGCCCATCGTCGGCACGCACCACGGCTACTTCGACCAGACCCCCGGTAGCGACGACAACCGCGCCTTGCTCGCGGCGATCAATGCTGCCGCGCCCGCTATACTGCTCGTCGGCATGGGCACGCCGCGCCAAGAACGTTGGCTCCAAGCGCACCGCGCCGCGCTGTCAGCACGGGTGCTGCTGCCCGTTGGGGCGGCGATAGACTTGCTGGCAGGGGTTACGCCGCGCGGTCCGGCGTGGATGACCGACCACGGGCTAGAATGGCTAACGCGGCTGGCAGTGGAGCCGCGCCGCTTATGGCGACGCTATTTGTTGGGCAATCCGCGCTTTGTGTGGCGCGTGCTGCGCTATCGGCGGCAACAGGCACGCCAGCGCACAGCATAACGCGCACAACCGCGGCGGCTATACGCCCGTCGCCAGCAACCGTGCCCACGCCTCGTGCTCGCGGTACCACGCCACCAGTGCCGCCAACCCGTCGGCAAAGGTGGTTTGTGGCTCCCAGTCGAGCATAGTACGTGCTTTGGTGATGTTCGCCCACGTCGCGGGCACATCGGCGGGGTGGCGTGGGCTATACTCGATCTGGGCAGTGGTGCCCAGCAAGCCCTCAATCAGGCGGATGGCATCCATCAGGACGACCGGGCGGTCAGAGCCAAGGTTGATAATCTCGTAGCCCTGCACCCGTGCGAGTGCCGCAACGGTGCCCCGCGCGATGTCGTCTACATAGGTGAAATCGCGCTCTTGCGTGCCGTCGCCGAAGACGTGCAACGGCTTGCCCTCGCTCATCCATTGCACAAAACGAAACATGCTCATGTCGGGGCGACCCGCCGGACCGTACACCGTGAAGTAGCGCAGCACCGCTACATTGATGCCGTACAGCGCGTGGTAGGTAGCCGCCATGCTCTCCGCGCCCTTCTTCGAGGCGGCATACGGCGAGAGCGGCATATCAGTGTGGGCATCTTCGCGGTAGGGGCGCGGGTTGTGGGCACCGTACAGGCTACTCGTCGAAGCCAGCACGAAGTGCGTGATGCTGTGCGTGCGGCAGCCTTCCAGCAGGTTGAGTGTGCCCGTGATGTTGGTGGCAATGTAGACCCACGGGTTTGCCACCGACTGGCGCACGCCCGCCCGTGCCGCCAGATTGATCACGCCGTCTACGGGCTGCTGCGCGAATAGGGCTGCCGTCGCGTCGGCATCGGCAATGTCGAATTGGTGGAAGCTGAAGCCGGGCTGCTGCTGCAACTGCGCGAGCCGCCACTGCTTCAGGCGCACGTCGTAGGCATCGTTCAGGTTGTCCACGCCCACCACTGCCTGCCCACGGGCAAGCAACACGCGGCACACCTGCGCCCCGATGAAGCCCGCCGCGCCGGTCACCAGTACCGTCATAGTAGCTCCCCGCGTCGCCGCAGTTCGTCGCGGAACCACGGGATCGTGCGGCGTAGCCCCTCTTCAAGCAGGATCGTCGGCTCCCAGCCGAGCACCGCACACGCGCGGCTAATGTCGGGCTGGCGTACCTGTGGGTCATCAAGGGTGCGCTGGTCTTTGTAGACCAGCCCTGCCGGGTTGTCTACCAGTTCGTTGACCAGTTCGGCAAACTCCTTGATCGAAAACTCGCCGGGGTTGCCGATGTTGACCGGCTCGTTCTCATTGCTCAGCAGCAGGCGGTAGATGCCCTCGATCAGGTCGTCCACATACTGGAACGAGCGGGTTTGTGAGCCGTCGCCGTAAATGGTCAGGGGTTCGCCGCGCAACGCCTGCTGGATAAAGTTGGGCACCACGCGCCCGTCGCGCAGCCGCATACGCGGACCGTAGGTGTTGAAGATGCGGACGATGCGCGTTTCTAGCCCGTGGTAGCGGTGGTATGCCATTGTCATGGCTTCGGCAAAGCGTTTGGCTTCGTCGTACACCCCACGCGGACCAATCGGGTTGACGTGCCCGTAGTAGCTTTCGGGCTGCGGGTGTATCTGCGGGTCGCCGTACACTTCGGAGGTGGACGCGAGCAAGAAGCGTGCGCCCTTATCTTTCGCCAAGCCTAACGCCTTGTGCGTGCCCAGTGCGCCCACCTTGAGCGTCTGGATGGGCAATTCGAGGTAGTCTATCGGCGAGGCGGGCGACGCAAAGTGCAGCACCGCATCGAGCGTGCCCTCGATAAAAATGTAGTTTGTGACATCGTGGTTGATAAAACGAAAGTGCGGGTTGCCCGCGAGGTGGGCGATGTTGTCGGTGCTGCCAGTCACGAGGTTGTCCATCGCAATGACAGTATGCCCCTCGTGCAAAAAGCGGTCACACAGGTGCGAACCCAAAAAGCCCGCGCCGCCGGTAATCAGTACACGCACTGCTGCTACTCCTTCACAGTGGCTACGGTGTCGGTCGCGCCGCTTGGTCTCCTCCATGCCATGCATGGCATGCGCACGCGAGCCACAGCGTGCGGCACCGGGCGCGGTACCGGGTGTCACATGTGCCGTGGTGCGCCCAGTGCGGGCGGCGGCACACATTGGTGCAGAGTATAGCCGCTAACGCGCAAGGGGTCAAGCGATGGTGCGGCGTAGGCGTGCCACCAAGTCGCTCAGCACCAGTGCCGTTGCGCCCCACACCTTATAGCCCTCAAGGGCGAAGTAGGGCACACGGGCACGCAGGCTACTGCTCAGGTGGCGGTCTTCGTGCTGCACCGTTGCCGGGTCGAGCAGGGCGGCGAGCGGCACATAGAAGATGTGCTCGATCTCGGCGGGGCTGACCTGCACAATTGGTGGCACGCGGTGGTAGCCCACCACGGGCGTTAGCTCGAAGTTGCTGGGCGGGATGTAGATGCTGCGTAGCCGCCCCCACACCTCGACCCCGGCGGGCGACACACCAATCTCTTCGTGGGTTTCGCGCAGGGCGGTCTGTTCGGCGGTGCCGTCCTCTGGGTCGGTGGCACCCCCCGGCAACGATACCTCACCGCGATGGTTGGGCAGGTGGGCACTGCGGACGGTCAGGGGGAGCCACAGGTCGTCGGCGTGGGGGTAGAGCAGGATCAGCGCGGCGGCGGCGCGTGGGCGCACCCCGGCAGGCGGCTGCATCGCCCGCACGATGGTGCCGCCGTCATCACGCGGGATGAGCAGCTCCTCGAAGGTGGGCGGTTGCGGGTCGCGCAGGGCACGCTGCACCTGCACCACGCGCTGCTGAATTGCCGCCGACGGTGCGGCGGATGTCGGTTTATCTGGCATGACATGTTCTCATCATGGGTTGACGCTCCCATCGCAGACGAGCGGTGGGGTTGCGTCTACATCAGTATAGCAGATCGGGCGCGTCGGGTTGGCGGCGCGGAGCGTGGCGCGGCTCCACGCGCTACCGTCTTCGGCGGGTAGGCGCAGGTCAGGGTATACGGCGGCGATATTGCGGCGGTACCACTCGAACGCCAGCAGTGGCTCGACCACCACGCGCAGGTCGCGGCGTTGCTGCTCGGCAAAGTGGTAGTACCACAGGCTGAAGGTGTCGCGGTCGCGTTGGGGCAGCACAATGCTGTCGGGCGGTGCCTGCTGCAATACCGTCGCCGCAAAGTCTATAGCGCGGGTATCGTGGCTAGCATCGGCGGCGGGGTAGGTCTGGAGCGTTTGCCAGCCGATGCTGCCCGCCAGTACCGCCGCCGCGACAGGCAGCAGGCGTGGCTGGTGGGTGTGCAGCCACGCCGCCCCTGCCAGCACGCCCGCGCCCATCCAGTATGCCCACAGCAGAAACACTGGCAGCAGGTACGCCGATGAGTCGGCGGTGTTGTAGCCGATGGCAAACGCTGCCCAGCCCACCGCCAGCCCCAGCGTCAGCCAGATGAAACGGCGTTGGGTGCCGCCGCCATACACCAACCCCACGCTGCCCGCCACCAACCCCGCAATACCATACTGTGCCAGCAGCAACGTGGCGAGGGCGGCTACGCGGTCGGGGAACTGGTTGGCGGGCAAGCCGAACGCTAGCGCACGGTAGGGGGCACCACTGAGGAGCCACCACAGCCCCGCCGCGTCATACGCGCCGCCCCAGTTGACGGGCGGTTGGGCGGCAGCCCACCACGGCACCAGTGCGTATACCAGCAGCGCACCGCCTGCCGCCCCTGCCCCGCGCCATGCCGCCGCCCGCCCGTCGCGCAGACGGAGCGGCAGCAGTGCCCACACCGCCACCGCCAGCCCCAGCGTGACGTGTAGCCCCAGCATCGCCCCCGCAACGGGTGCCTGCCAGCGTGCCGCTCGCCCCCCGGCTAGCTCGTGTTGCAGCCAGAGTAGCAGCACCACCACCGCCAGCAACGACGGCACGTACACTTCAGTCACGACGGCGTGCGCCCACAGCAACGGCGCGACGGCTGCCCACAGCGCGACAAGGGCGGCAACGGCGATGTGCCAGCCCGCAGGCACCGCCGACGGCACGCGCCGCAGCAGCACATACAGCCCGCCCGCCCCACCGAGGGCGCACGCCGCCGATAGCAGGTGGCTTCGCCACGCAAGGTCATACAGGGGCAATTGTTGGAAGAGAGCGAGCACGAGCAGATAGAGGGGGTAGCCGGTGGGGTGCGCGACCCCCTGCACCGCCGCGGCGGTGATGAAGTCGCCACTGTCGCTGGCGCGGTGTGCCCACGTCGGACCGCGTGCCAGCGTCAACAGGTAAAGTGTGCCAGCAGTCGCTGACACACTCACCAGAGCTATCGTATCAGAAGCAAAGCGACGCACCCGGCTCAACTACGCGCAGGGCGTGCTCACCGCGTCAGCGCGAGGTGAGCAGTTCGCCGGAGGTATCGGGGAGGCGCACCGGCACTGGAGCAACCCCGGTTTCCGGCAGCGTAATCGGGAAGCGTGTGGGGGTGGCAGTCCCCTGCTGCGCGAGCACCGCCAGCGCGGTCTGTGTCTGCCCCACCGATACGGCGGTCTGGGTGGCATCCGTGTCCACGGGCGGCACTGCCGACGCAGTTTCGGCTTCGGCGGTGGGCGCAACGGCGGTGGCGGTTTCGGCGGCGGCTGCCGTCGCGGTGGCGGCGGCGGTCTGGGTGGCGACCACGGCGGTGGTCGTTTCGCGCCACGTCTGGGCGGTGCGGCGGGCACTGCTGCTGCCACCGCCGCCCGTAGTGCTGCCACCGCCGCCCGACACGGCGGTATTGGTGGCAGTGGGCACGGTGACTTCCTGTGCTTGTAGCGAGGTATTCCACGCCACGTTACTCAGCCCCAACACGACCAGAGCCGCGAGCAGTACCGTGAGGATGACCGGGCGCACGAAGGCGCGGGGTGTGCGTTCCATTGTCTCTTGCTCCTTAAATAACTACAATAACGGGGCACTTGCTTGGATTAGTGCATAGCGTACAGCGCACGTAGCGGAGATATTCGCTACTGCACCTATTATATACCACCGTTGCAAGTTTTTCTAGCGCGTTTCTGCCTCAGTTTTGTGCCGCGTGCGGCGTGAGGTGCGGCAGGGGCGATATATACCAACAGCGTGTACTAATTCAATAGTACACGCTGTGAACCTACAGGGTGACAATGGCAGGGCACGCCCCTGCCTGTGCGTTACCCACCGCGTCAGCGCGAGGTGAGCAGTTCGCCGGAGGTATCGGGGAGGCGCACCGG
>CAZNQP010000093.1:0-3670 GCA_964575355.1 uncultured Chloroflexaceae bacterium | reverse complement strand
AGGATGACCGGGCGCACGAAGGCGCGGGGTGTGCGTTCCATTGTCTCTTGCTCCTCTTCACTTGTGGGTGAGGCGACTGTCCATCTTGTTCGGGGCAGGTGCAATGTCTTGCAATATCTAGAGACACCTCGCCGCCGGGCAACGTCCTATTGCCAATAGCTACCAGTATTATATAATAGCCATGCAAGTACCCGCTAGTCCTGCTCTGTGCGGGGCTACCTGTTTCGCACCCGGTTCATCTGGCGCACTGCCACCCGGTGTGCCCCAGATGAACGAAGGAGATGAGAGAATGTACCGCCTACTTGCCAGCTTGCTTGTCCTGCTTGCCCTGACCGCCTGTGGTGGCGGTGGTACTGCCACCGACCCCGCCGCCCCAGCTAACCCGGCTGATGCCCCAGTTGATGCCCCGGCTACGGAAGGTGGCGATGCCACCGCGCTTGATGCTGCCGCCAACCTTGACGCTGTTGCCCAGAACCCGATTGATGCCCCCGGTCTGCGGGTGGGTGTCGCTGCACCCACGGCGGCACCCACCCCGGCTAATTTCGCGTTTGCGCCCGATCAGCCTACACGGCTTGTCATCCCGGCAATCGAGATGGATCGCCCGCTGGTCAATGTGGGGCTAGATAGCTTTCTGGTGCCGATTGTGCCCAAGCACGATGTTGGCTGGTATCACTATAGCGCACGCCCCGGCGGGGGCGACAATATTGTGTTGTGGGGGCATGTGCTGCGCTTCCGCGACGCGCCCGACGTGCCCGCGCCGTTCGCCCGCCTTGATGAAGTGGATGTGGGCGAACCCATCACGCTCTTTACCGCCGATGGGCAGGAGCACCGCTACACCGTCAGCGATCAGATATGGGCAACGCCCGATCAAGTCGAGTATATTTTGCCACAGGGCAACGAAATGATCACCATGGTGTCGTGTACTGGCGAGGCAACCATCGTGGACGACTCGGTGCAAATGTCGCACCGCCTGATTACCATTGCAGTGCCCGAAGCCTAGCGTGCCTGCCGTTGCCTGCCAGCCTGCGGGTGCCGCGCCATGACGGCAGCACGGACGTGGCTTATTACGGGGGGGGCGGGCTTCGTTGGCTCGCACCTGACCGAACATCTGCTCGCGGCGGGGCAGCGCGTGCTCATCCTCGACGACCTCAGCACGGGGAGCTACGCCAACCTGCACGCGGTGCGCGACCACCCAGCACTGCACGTTGCGCGTGCCAGCATCACCGACGCGATTGTGCTGGATCGTCTCGCGTCGCAAGCCGACGTGATTGTCCACCTTGCCGCCGCCGTGGGGGTGCGCCTCATCATAGACCGCCCCGTGCATACCATTCGCACGAACATTCTTGGCACCGAAGCGGTGCTGCAAGCTGCCGTGCGCTATCAGGCACAGGTACTGCTTGCCTCGACCTCCGAGGTGTATGGCAAGGGGGTGGGCTTGCCCTTCGCCGAAGACGACGATGTGGTGCTTGGTCCGAGTAGCCGGAGCCGCTGGAGCTATGCCGCCACCAAGCTGGTAGACGAGTTCCTCACCCTCGCCTACCACCAGCAGGACGGGCTACCCGCCGTGATTTTCCGCCTCTTTAATACGGTAGGTCCGCGCCAGACCGGGCAGTATGGTATGGTCATTCCCCGGCTGGTGCGGCAGGCGTTGCACGGCGAACCGCTTACGGTGTATGGCGATGGGCAGCAGTCGCGGTGCTTTCTGCACGTCACCGATGCCGTGGATGCGATCATCCAACTGGCAGACTGTACCGCCGCCGTGGGGCAGGTCGTCAACGTGGGCAACACCACGCCCACCACCATGTACGCCCTTGCCGAGGCGATCTTGACGGCGGTTGGGGTGCCCGCCGCCGCGCATGCCGATCACATTCAGCTGATCCCCTACGAGCAGGCGTATGCCCCCGGCTTCGAGGATATGCGGAGCCGCATACCCTGTGTCGCCCGCATCCGCCAGTTGACGGGTTGGCAGGCACGGTGCGACTTGCCCACCATCTTACACGACGTTATTGGGCACGAACGCGAGCGCGACGCACGCGAGGGTGCGCCGCCCGCATGAGCCGCCGTGCCCCACATTTGCCGTGGTCGTCCCGGTTGTGCCGGGTGCCGCGCACGTTGCCGGGGGGCGGCATGGCACTGGCATACCCGATTGCCGCGCTGTGGGGGCTGGTGCTTGCCGTGCTCACGCTCCTTACCCTGCTCATCGTCATGGCACTGCCCGCCGCCCTGCTGATCGTGCCCGCTACACCGCGCCCCGCCACCGCCATTGTGCCGCTCGCGGGCGACGACCGCCGCGTGCTCGCCGCCATAGACGTGCAGCAACGGCAGGCGCAGGCGTGGCTACTGCTCACCAACATGCACATTCCGCACGCCCCCACCCCGGATGCCCACGTTACGCGCGTCTTCCGGCTGGCAGAAGACAACGCTGCCGACGTAGCGCGTATCGTCACGCTGACCGACCCGGTATGCACAACCTACCAAGAGTTACAGACAATCAAACGGTTCGCGCAGCAACGCGGCTGGTCGTCGGTGCTCATTATCACTAGCCCCTCGCATACGCGCCGCACCGGGTTGCTGGTGCGCGATGTCTTCGCCGACACGGGCGTGCAGGTGCAGGTGATACCCGTCCCCAATCACCCCTACACCCCATGGACGTGGTGGCGCAGCAAAGAGGGGATCGCGGAAACCATCCTCGAATACGCGAAGCTACTGGTACTGCCCTTCGGCATTCGCTAGCTGGGGCAGCCCACGCTACTCCATGCAATGCTTGACCGCGAGGGCATGGCAGTGCGTTTTTGGTAAGCTAGTTCCTTGTTTGGCGGGGGGGCTTCTGGTATAATACTAAGGTGTATATCTGGGCGTGTACCCAACGCCCTCGCATGCATACAGACAATCAGCACAGCTACAAACATGGTGGAGCGAATATTCTCCTGGAAGGGATAACAAGCGATGGGTGAAAATCGCTGGCTGAAAAACAGCTTTGTGTACTTGATTATTGTCGTGGCAGCCCTTGCCCTCTTCTTTCAGTATTTCTCAGGGTCGCCCAACCCGAACGAAGAGAAAGGCATCTCTCAACTGATCGCGGATGCGCGGGCGGGGCAGGTTGAGATGATTACGGCACAGGCAGGCGACGACCGCATCACTGCCGAATATACGGACGGCGAGACCTACGAGTCGCGCATCGAGACCAATGACAGCATTATGGGGTTGTTCGCGCAGTATGGCGTGGACATTCAAGAAGGCGGACCGCTCGTGATGGTCGAGCCGGCACCTGCGTGGGGCGGCTTGCTCAGTGCCTTCACCATCTTGCTGCCTACCTTGCTACTGATCGGGTTCTTCTTCTTCTTCATGCGGCAAGCGCAGGGCAGCAACAATCAGGCGATGTCGTTTGGCAAGAGCCGCGCCCGCATGTTTGCTGGCGACAAGCCAACCGTGACGTTCGCCGATGTCGCGGGGCAGGAAGAAGCCAAGCAAGACCTCACCGAAGTGGTGGAGTTCCTCAAGTTTCCCGACAAGTTTGCTGCGCTTGGCGCACGCATTCCGCGTGGGGTGCTGATGGTGGGTCCTCCCGGTACGGGCAAGACGTTGCTCTCGCGGGCAGTGGCGGGCGAAGCCGGGGTGCCCTTCTTCTCGATTAGCGGCTCCGAGTTCGTCGAGATGTTCGTTGGGGTGG
>CAZNQP010000092.1:0-11644 GCA_964575355.1 uncultured Chloroflexaceae bacterium | reverse complement strand
GCACCGCCGCCCACCAGCGACGCACCGCCGCCCACCAGCGACGCACTGCCGCCCACCAGCGACGCACTGCCGCCCACCAGCGACGCACCGCCGCGCAAGCCTGCCCGCAAAGCCAGCAGCAAGCTCGCCCTTGGCGACCTGACCGCCGCCCACCTGTCCACCGACATCACGCAACTTGCCGTGATGCAGCGCAACGCCGCCGCCTTCAAGCGGCTGGGCGTGAAAACCGTGGAAGACCTGCTGTACCACCTGCCCCACCGCTACGACGATTTCACCACCCACCAGACCATCGCCGGGTTGCACGCGGGCGACGTGGCAACGCTGGTGGTGCGCGTGATAGACGCGCAGTCCTTCACCAGCCGACAGGGGCGCACCATCGCAGAAATCCGCGTGCAGGACGACACGGGCACCCTGCGTGTCACCTTCTTCGGCGGCGGGGCGTGGCTCCTCAAGCAGTTTAGCTTCGGGCGCAAGATCGTCCTCAGTGGCAAAGTCGGGCACTTTCAAGGTGTGCTGCAAATGAGCAACCCCGACTGGGAACCCTACGCCGAGGATGAGCTAGTCCACACTGGGCGGCTCGTGCCCGTCCACCCGCTCACCAAAGGGCTGCACGAGAAAAACGCCCGCGCCATCATCAAGCAAGTCGTAGACCACATGGCACCGTTGCTGCCCGACCACTTGCCCGCCACCACCCGCCAACGCTGCGGCTTGCTGCCGCTCGGCGAAGCATTACAGCAGGTACACTTCCCCGACAACCCCGAACGACTAGAGCACGCCCGCACACGGCTTGCCTTCGACGAGTTTCTGCTGATCCAGCTTGGCGTACTGCAACGGCGTATGCGCTGGCAAGCCGAAATGAGCTACCCCCTGCCACACGATGCCGCCGTTCACGCTAACCTGCTGCACCAACTCCCCTTCAGCCTGACCGGGGCGCAGCAGCACGCCCTCACCGAAATCTTCGCCGACATCGCGCAGCAACGCCCCATGGCACGCCTGCTCCAGGGCGACGTGGGCAGTGGCAAGACCGTCGTCGCCGCCGCCGCACTGTTACAAGCCATCGCCAACGGGCTACAGGGTGCGCTGATGGCACCCACCGAAATCCTTGCCGAGCAGCATTACAAAGGGCTACGCGACCTGCTGCGGAAGGTGAAGGTGCCCCGCCACGCCGCCGCCAGCAACGGCGCAACCACCATCAGCGACGACGAACGCGCCAGCCTGAACGAACTGAAGCGCATCCTTGGCATGCGCGACGACGACGACCCCGGCGACGAGGGCGTGCGCGTCGCGCTCCTCACGGGTAGCCTCGGCGCGAAGGAACGCCGCCGCGTGTACGAGGGCATCCGCAATGGCGAACTCGACCTTGTGATTGGCACCCACGCTCTCATCACCGACGGCGTGAGCTTTCAAGGCTTGGGGTTGGTGTGCATTGACGAGCAGCACCGCTTCGGCGTAGAGCAGCGCGAACGGCTCAAGCAGAAGGGCTTCAACCCGCACATGCTGGTGATGACCGCCACCCCCATCCCGCGCACACTCACCCTGACGATCTACGGCGAATTGGATACGTCCATCCTCGACGAACTGCCCCCCGGTCGCCAACCCATCAAGACGCGCTGGATCAGCACCGCCGAACGCCCCAAAGCCTACAAGCACATGCGCCGCGAGATCGAACAGGGGCGGCAAGCGTTTGTCATCTGCCCGCTCGTGGAAGAAAGCGAAACGCTTGATGTGCCCTCCGCCGAAGCGATGGCTATCACGCTACAAGAAGACATCTTCCCCGACCTGCGCGTCGGCTTGATCCACGGGCGGTTGCTGGGGCGCGAGAAAGACGACGTGATGCGTGCCTTCCGTGACCGCGAGTACGACATTCTTGTGGCAACTGCGGTGGTCGAGGTCGGCATTGACATCCCGAACGCTTCCACCATTGTCATCGAGGGAGCCGAACGCTTCGGGCTGGCGCAGTTGCACCAGTTTCGCGGGCGCGTCGGGCGTGGGAGCCACCAGAGCTACTGCATTCTCGTCAGCGATGCCCACGACAACGAGCACACCCAACAGCGGCTCGGCGCAATGGAAGAGACCAACGACGGCTTCCAGCTCGCCGAAATAGACCTCGAACTGCGTGGACCGGGCGAGTTTCTGGGGCAGCGGCAGAGTGGCACCCCCGACCTGAAAGCCGCCAACCTCGCCGACACCCACCTGCTGATCGCCGCCCGCAACGAGGCACGTACCCTGCTCGCCAACGACCCCGACCTCACACAGCCCGCACACCGCGCCCTTGCTGCAAAGGTTGCCGCCTTCTGGCGCAACGCGGGCGGCAGTAGCTAAGCCTGTGCCGCATTGCTCTTGCTTGTTCCTGCGTGCCCCTGCATGCCCCTGATCTGACCTACTCAGAAACGCTAGCCCTTGAAATATCTGCCATTTGCCCCTATGATAAACAAGTATGGGAACCTATGAAATCCGTGCCACCACCACAACCAGTGCCCCCCCCGAAGCCGTCTGGTCAGTCCTCGACGACTTCGCCGGATGGACAACGTGGATGCCCGCCATGCGCGACATCAAGATCGAGCTACTGAGTGAAGGCGACCCCTGCCCCGACTACCAGTTTCGCGTCAAGGGCAAACTTGTCCATGCCGACCTGACCGTGACCACCCACACCCCGCGCGAACGGCGCACCAGTTTTCGCCTCAGCTTCCCGCCGCTCACCGGCGACAACCGATGCATCGTACACCCCGTCGGCAACGGACGCTACCGCATCGTGCGCGTAGACCACCTGCACCTGCCCGACATGTTTATCAGCTTTCTGAACGCCACCCGTCGCGCCTACTTCGAGCAGTTAGCTGCCGAGTTTTTGACTGCCCTAAAACGAACCGCCGAGGAGCGCAACCGCCATGGCATCGCCGCCCCCCACTGACCCGCCCCCCGGCGACGCATTGCAGCACCTCGCGCGTGACCTCACCGCTGCCGGGCTGGATGCGCCCGCGCTGCTGCTGCTCGACGTGCTACAGCCGCTCGATGTGGTGAGTAGTCAGGTCGCGCTCTTCTGCCAGCCGTTCATGCGTGGCATGGCGTGGCACCGCTACTGTGCCGCCCTCAGCGACCCCACCGCATGGGCAACCCTACGAGCGCAGGTAGTTGCCGCCCGTAGCCCCGCCGCTCGTAGCCCCGCCGCACCGCCTGATAGCAACGCCGAATAATGTGGTACAATGCGGGCAGATATTATAGAATATATGCACCATAGGGTACATTTTCGCGTGTTGGCACCCACTATGGGCACGAAAGATGCAACAGGTACGGCGTTCGCACCAGAGGAACAGTATTGCGAGAACCCGCAAGGAGGCGCAACTATGGCAACTGTCACGATGACCCGTGGAAAGTTCGACAGCATTCAGTCGTGTGCAACCGACAATGGCATCATCACAGCCGCCGCAATGGATCAGCGCGGTTCGCTCCAGAAAGCAATTAGCAAAGAAAAGGGGAGTGCCGCAGGCGACCCTGAATTGTTCGAGTTCAAGACCCTCGTCAGCCGCATTCTCACCCCGTATGCTTCGGCAATCCTGCTCGACCCAGAGTATGGCTTGCCCGCCGCCGCTGCTCGCGCTGAGCAGAGCGGGCTACTGATGGCATACGAAAAGACCGGCTATGATGCGACAGTGAAGGGACGGCTGCCCGACCTGCTCGACGTGTGGAGCGTCTACAGCCTGAAAGAAGCCGGCGCAACCGCCATCAAAATCTTGCTGTACTACAACCCCTTCGACGATGAGAACGTCAATGCCATCAAGCACGCCTTCATCGAGCGCATCGGTGCCGAATGCAAAGCGAACGATATCGCCTTCTTCCTCGAACCGATTGCCTACGACGACGACATGGACAGCAAAGGCTTCGACTTTGCAAAAGCAAAGCCGCGCTACGTGACCGCCTACATGGAGAAGTTCAGCGAAGACCGCTTCGGTGTGGACGTGCTGAAGGTCGAGGTACCGATCAACATGACCTATGTGGCGGGCACACGCTCGTTCGGCGGCGGCGAAACCGCCTATACCCGCGACGAAGCGATGCAACTGCTGCGCGAAGCCGCTACCGCCTCACAACGCCCGTTCATCTACCTGAGTGCAGGTGTATCGAACGAGGTGTTTGTCGAAACGCTTGAACTCGCAGCCGAAGCCGACACACCCTACAGCGGCGTACTGTGCGGACGCGCCACATGGCAAGAAGGCATCGCAGTCTACGGCAAAGAAGGCGCAAACGCGCTTGAGGCATGGCTTTCGGCGCAGGGGGTGGAAAACATTCAGGCGGTCAACAACGCCGTGCTGCGCGGTGCCAAGCCGTGGTGGGGCAAGTACGGCGGACGCGACCAGATCGCCATTGTCGAATAGTACACACGACGGTACCCAGCGGCGGGGCTACCCCGCCGCCATCCCATGGTTTCCTAGACCAGCAGAGAATAGGCTAGGCTCGTGACAATTACGATACCAATGCTTGCGCCCAATACACTGCTCTTGCTGTCTGCGCTTGCCGTGATCGGTTTCATGACATCATTGCACTACAGTCAGGCACGCCGAGGCTCGCAACGGCTCACCCGCCGCCCAATTGCCGCGTTCCGCGTGATCGAGCAATCGTTGGCACGGGCAGCCGAAACAGGGCAACCGATCCACCTCTCGCCGGGGGCGGGGGCAGTCGGCAGTACCGGCACCAGCACCGCCGAGACGTTCGCGGGCTTGCTGGCGGCACGGCAGGTGGGGCAAGAAGCCGCCCGCAATGGCGCGACGCTCCTCACCAGCACTGGCGACGTAGTGAGTTATCTGTCGTTGCAAGGCACGCTCCGGCAGGCATTCCGCGACGCGGGGCAGGTCGAGCAGTACCGCGCAGAGCGCACCGTGCTGCTGGCGCAACAGGACAACCTTGCTTATGCAAACGGTATTGCCACGCTCTACAATCGTCAGCCGATTGAAGCCAGCCAGATGATTGGGCAGTTTCAGCAAGAGGTGTTGTTGCAGAGTGAAGAAGCCGCCACCCGCAACATTCCGCAGGTGCTCGGTGCTGCATCGCCTGCGGCACTCCCCCTAATGCTGCTGAGTAGCGGCAACACCATCATCGGCGAAGAGATTTTCGCGGCACAGGCGTACCTCTCGAACGAACGCACCGACGAAGCACGCCTCCGCACACACGATGCCCTCCGCAATGCGGTCATCCTGCTGTTGCTGTTCGGCATCATCTACAATCTTGTTTTGCAGCCGTTCCTCCCATCGCTCATACCGTTGCTCAACCTGCCGCCGCTCCCCGGCGTATAGGGGGTCGCACACACGCACTATGAACATCAAGCGGTTGCTCACAGTTTTCATTGTTACCATCTCTGGCACACTGGTGCTGCTCAGTGGTGCCGGGATCGAGCCGATCACGCAAGTCGCCCTCACGCTCATTCGCTGGGTGGCGGTGCTGACGACACTCGCATTGCTGTTCGGGCTGATCGCCGTCGCCGGAAGCCACCTACGCCGGATCATCGCCCGCAACCCCGACTGGGGCTACAGTGTGCTGCTGCTCGTCGGGATGGGTACGGTTATCGTGGTCGGGCTGTTTGGCGGTGGCAACCCCTTGCAACAGCAGGTACTCGCCGAGGGTCCGGTGCGGCTCATCTTTACCACCCTGTACGAACCACTGGCGAGTAGCTTTCTCGCGCTCCTCGC
Organism: uncultured Chloroflexaceae bacterium; assembly: GCA_964575355.1. Taxonomy (GTDB): domain Bacteria; phylum Chloroflexota; class Chloroflexia; order Chloroflexales; family Chloroflexaceae; genus CAZNQP01. The sequence goes on along the minus strand of CAZNQP010000092.1, from coordinate 5,969 downwards.
ATTCTTCAGCCTCAGTGCCGCACTACGTGCGCTGGGGGAAGGTCGCCGCGAAGCACAGGTCATTGTCGCCGTCGCGGTCGTGATGTTACTGGTGCAGTTTGCGCCGGTCGCCAACCTACCCGTTGTTGGCGATGCGTTTCAAGTCTTTAACGATAGCGTGGTGGTCGCCGGAGCACGCGGGTTGCTCCTTGGTGTCACCATTGGCACGCTGGTAGCCAGCCTGCGGGTGCTGCTCGGCTTCGACCTGCCGTTCTTCGAACAGTGACGACGCAGGCACCCAGCACGACGCACCCACCCCGGTAGCGACCGCAGCGATCAGCATAAAGCATTCAGCATAAGGAGCAGAACGGTTGGATCAGACCACACAAGGGAACCCACCCGGACGGGAAAACCTTCCGCCGTGGCTGCAACAAACCCCGCTACCTGCACCGCCGCCCGGACGCGCGGCAGCAGCACCACCTGTGTTGCCCACCGCTCCCGATGACATGGGCGGCATACCCGATTGGCTCCGCGACGCGATTGATGACCCACTCACACGCGACGCAGGGGATGCTCCTGCTGCCCCGCCCGCCTCCCCCGATCTACCTACCATACCGCCGTATGCCGCCGACCGTGGCAGTATCTCGCGCCCGCAACAGGCAATGAGGGGCTTGCATTCTGCCACCGACTGGCTGCGGAGCATGGGGCTAGAGGAAGAACGCGATGAACCGGGGGGGCTTCCAAGTGATGATCTCGAACTGGGGAGCGACTCGGTGCAGGGCATTGACTGGCTCCGCAACGTCAAGCCCGAAGACCTGCCCGCCAACCTCGAAGCGTTCGACTTCGACCCATCCCGCGCGGCGGGTGCCCCGTCGGCGGCAGAACCAGATATAGACTCGCTTGATGTCCCCGACTGGCTACGCAGCGATGAACCGGCTGAAAGCGGCGACGTTAACGACGACGCAATGCCCACGTGGATGCAGAGCACCGCGCAACCACCCGCCCCACCGCCCTCTCGTAGCGACGACCCGACGGTCGCGGGGCGCGGTGCCCCACGTCCACCGCTTGACAGTGCCAACAACGTCAGTGCGCCCAGTAACAGTGGTGTACCCGACTGGCTCGTGACTGACGATGCACCCGCACCACCACCCACGCAACCCGATACCTTGTCACAGTGGTCAATCGAAAATGACGTGCCGCCGTTGCCGTCGGCACCCCCCGCCGATACCGACAGCATCCCCGACTGGCTCCGTAGCGACGACCTGCCCGACATCCCTGATATGCCCGATGCAGGCGCGCCGCCCCCCATGCCCCCCGCCGATACCGACAGCATCCCCGACTGGTTGCGCGAAGAATCCAATCCAGCGTTACCAGCATCAGAGCCTCCTGCATCCGGGGATGCCAGCATCCCTGACTGGCTCGTGGGCGACGAAGCACCGGTAGCCTTCCGCATGCCCGATGATCAACCTTTGTCCGCCGTCCCGCCATTCCCCAGCCCAGACACCCCGGACAGCCCGGACGACATGCCCGCGTGGATGCGCTCTGCCGATGCACCCGCCGCGCCCGACGCGCCCACCGCACCCGCCAGTGACGACATCCCCGACTGGCTTCAGAGCGACGCGCTTGGGGCTGTCCCGTCCGGGGATGCCGATGCACCCGCCATGCCCACCCTCCCGCCATTCCCCAGCCCAGACAGCCCGGACACCCCAGACACCCCGGACGACATGCCCGCGTGGATGCGCCCCGATGCCCCCGACGCGTCCGTCCCGCCGCCCCCCGGTGCCGACAGCCCGGACAGCCCAGACGACACGCCCGCGTGGATGCGCCCCGACCCACTTGCCGAAGGGAATGACCTGCCGCCATGGATGCGCGACGAACCCGACAGCCCACCCATGCCCGACAGTAGCGGCGACTTGCCCGCGTGGATGCGCGGCGACCAGCAAGCAACCCCTGCACTACCTGCCGCCACCGCACCCAGCGACAGCGGCGAACCTACCGACAGTGGCATTGTGGCAGGTGTAGACCTACCCCACTGGTTGCGCGAACCCGAACAACCCGTAGCCGCAACCGCCAGTGCCAGCGACGAGCGCGTAAGCTGGTTGTCCAGCCTCAACCTCCAGAATGACGAAGCAGACGTGGCGATTGCCGACGATACGGCACGCGCCACCTTCGTGCTGCCCCGCCCAAGCTACACCCTCACCGCCGACCAGCACGAAAGCGTCCGGTTGCTGACCAGCCTTGCCGTGAACCCCTTCCCAGCTAGCCAGCCGCTCCCGCACGAGAGCACGCCCACGTTCTGGCAACAGTACGGCACGCGCATATTGTACGGTATTCTCGCACTGCTCATCCTGTTTGGGGTGCTGTTTGCGGCACCACTGAACCGGCTCGGAGTCACCACCACTGCCCCCAATCAAGCAAACGTCGCGGCAGTCGCTGATGTGCTGCAAACACTGCCCGCAGAGGCGGTCGTCCTCGTCGCCTACGAATGGGATGCCCGCCGCATCAGCGAACTGGCACTGCTTGAAGAGGCAACGCTTGCCAACCTCATTGCACAAGAAGCCGGGTTTATCTCGATGAGCACTGACCCACAGGGCACGATCCTGTCTTTCGATATGCGTGACCAGTTGCAAGCCGCTGGCTATCAGGGCGGCGGGATTGACTACATTCTGCTGGGCTATAAGCCGGGGCAAGAACTAGCCCTCCGTTTGCTTGCCAACGACTTTCCCAGTGCGCTCCGCTCCGACTTTGCGGGCAGAGACGCAACCGAAAGCCTGCTCGCGGGCGACGAAACCGGGGAGCTACGCCTCCGCACCCTCAACGACCTCGGTATGCTGCTAATTATGGCAGACCAGCCACAAGACGTGCAACGCTGGATGGAACAGGTCTACCCCACGCTCGACGCGCAGGCAGTCCCCGTGGTCTTTCTGCTGCCCGCCGAAGTAACGCCCGTCGTGCGTCCCTACCTAGAGCAACCGGGGGTGTACTACCTGAGCGGCAAACGTGACGCGCTGGCACTCGTAAACCAGAGCGGCGCGGCAACCGCTGACACCGCGCTTGCCACCACGAGCGATGCCAGCCTGACTATGGCGATTATCGCCTTTGTTCTTCTGCTTGGAGTCGGCTTGCTGCTCAATCGGCAGCAACACCCGAAAGCGTAGCCACTATGCAACTGATTATCAACATCATTATCGCCCTGCTGACGCTCGCAGTCCTCAGTCGCATCGGCGGCGACAACCCCGTCTATCGCGGCGCACAGTACCTGTTCGTTGGCGTGGCACTGGGCTACAGCTTTGTGGTGCTGTTCCAGCAGGTGTTGCTGCCCGAAACCGTGCTCTTGCGCGACAGCCTGAGCCAGCCCATCGCCGTGTTGCCCCTCACCGTGCCGTTCCTGCTGGCACTGCTGCTGCTCCCGCGTGCGTTCGGGGTAGCCCCCGCCTCGTGGCTTGCCAACATTCCGCTTGGGCTTATCTTTGGGGTGGGCGCAGCCGTGGCACTGGTCGGTAGCCTCGCCGGGACGCTGTTCCCCCAGATGCTGGCATCGCTACCGAGCCTCGGACAATCGCCGCTCCAACTCGCCCAGACTATTATCGTGCTGATCGGGGTGATCGCCGTGCTGCTGCGCTTTACGTTTACCCGCCCTACCAAGCAACGCGGGAGCCGCTTCTTCGAAGGGGCGGCGCGTATCGGGCACTGGTGGCTGATGATCGTGTTCGGCGTGTTTTTTGCGGGCGCACTGGTCACCTACCTCACCGCCCTCACCGAACGCTTCGAGTTTCTCGTGGGGCTTACCCCCTTCGGCTGATATTGACAGGCAGAAAGCAACCACGCTATGAGTGAACAACCCGGTGCAATCCTGATCGCCGAAATTGGCAGCGTGACAACCCGCGTAACCCTGCTCAATAATGTGGAGGGATACACCCGCTGGATCGGGCAGGCTAGCATGCCCTCGACGGCAGAGCCGCCCTACAACGACCTCACCATCGGCATGTTGCAGGCTGCCAAGCGCATCGGCGACCTGACCGGGCACGTCTTGCTGCGCGACGGGCACCTCATCAAGCCACAGGTCAACGAGCGCGAGGGAGTAAACCATGTGCTCGTCGCCACCAGTGCCGTGCCACGTATGAAGCTCGTGATAATGGGCATTGCCAGCGAAATCTCGGCACGCAGTGCCCGGCACGCCGCCCACTGCATCTTCAGCGACGTACAGCAAGTGGTCACGCTGGACGATGCCGCGAACAACCCGGAACTACGCCGCACCTCGTCGTGGGTCGAACGGCAGGTACAAGCATTGCTGGCACACGAACCCGATGCAATCATTCTGGCGGGCGGGCTGGAAGACAGCAACAATCAGGCAATTTGCCGCATGGCACAGACGCTCGCGTTCGTGGTGCAGCAGCAGCAGCACATGAGCCGCAAGCCCGGCGCACCGCCCACCCCCGTCATCTATGCGGGTGCCAGCAGTGCCCACGACTGTGTGCGGGCTGCGCTCGGCGAGCACGCCGACCTGACCATCGTGGATAACCTGCGCCCCACACTCGAACACGAGCGGCTGGAGCCAATCCGCCGTGAACTCGTCCACCGCTATCGCCAGCAACTGCTGCCAGACATACCCGGCTTCGGCACGCTGCAAAACCTTGCTAGCTCGTCCGTCACCACGACGGTTGAGGCACAGGGCTTGCTCACGCGCTTCTTTGCCGAACGCTACAATCGGCGGGTGCTGCTGCTCGATGTCGGCGGAACCAGCAGCAGTGCGCTCTTTGCCAGCCGCGGCAGCTACACCCTCGCCGTGAATGGGCTGGCAGGCACCAGCTATAGTGCCATGGCACTCGTTGCCCAACGCGGACTAGCCGCCATCGCCCGCTGGGTGCCCTATACCATGCCTGATCAAGACCTACGCGAGCGGCTGCTCAACGGGCACCTGCGCCCGCAGATGGTACCGGGCGACCGCGACGACGTGCTGCTGGAACACGCCCTTGTGCGCGAAGCCCTCAGCTTGACCTACGGCAGCCTCACCGACGAGCACCCCAACCCCGACTACGACATGGTGATTGGCTGTGGTAGCCCGCTCACCGAAGCCTACCGCCCCGGATTGGCAGCCCTGACTCTGCTCGATAGCTTGCAGACCACCGCCGCCGACAGCACCCTCGCCATTGACCTGCGCCTAGACCGCCTCGGCTTAATGGCGGGGTGTGGCGTACTGGCAAGCCTCGACGCGGAAGCTGCTATGCTGGTTGCCGAAACCGACCTACTGCGGCACAGCCCGCTTGCTACCTGCGTCATTCCGCTTGGCAGTGGCAAGGCGGGCGAAGTCGCGCTCGAAGCGGAACTCACCAGCAGCCGTGGCAGCAACCGCACCATCACGGTGCATCACGGCGAAATTGCGCGTATCCCGTTGCCGCCCGGTCAACGGGCAGGGCTGACCATCCGCCCGCGCCCCGGCGTGCGGATCGGGCGCAACGAGCCGGGGGCTGAGGTCGTATCGGAACCCGACGCTATCAGTGGCAGCGAACTGGGCATCATCATTGATGCGCGTGGTCGCCCGCTCCAACTCCCCACCAATGCCCAGCAGCGTTCAGACATGCTGTGGGACTGGCTGGTCGCGCTAGGGGTCGAGCGTGGGAGCAACCCGTATCAAGCGGTGGACTATACGCCCGAAGAACCGACCCCAGTCCCCGACGTGCTGCCCGGCTTGCCCGACCTCGCCGAGCCGCCGTTCCCCGGTACTGCTACGCCTGACGTACCACCCCTGCCCGCAACCCCGGCACGCGCCGCCGACACCCCCACCCTTGAGCTGCCCGACGTAGCTACCCTGCTGGGCGGGCAACCACCTGCCCCCGCGTCCCCGGCACCGTCGCCCGCAGAGGCACCAACCCTGTCCCCCACGCCCATGCCGCCGCCGCCTGCCACAGCCCCCCCCACCGCCGGGAGCCAACCGGGCACACCGGGCACCCAGCCCGCCGCACAGCCGCACGGCAGGCGCATCTCACTGG
>CAZNQP010000091.1:0-11661 GCA_964575355.1 uncultured Chloroflexaceae bacterium | reverse complement strand
CGGCACTGGGCAAGCGGGCAAGCAGGCAAGCGCACAGGCGCACAGGCGCACAGGCGCACAAACGATAGGGGCGGGTAGCGCGTGCTACCCGCCCCGTCTATTCCCGTGTGTGACAGGTGAAGTTACTGCCAGCCGCCAATCACATTGAAGATGTCGCGGTCGCCCATGGGTTGGGGTACCGACGACGTGGGGTCGCCCATCAGGTATTCTGCCAGCTGCTCGAAGGGGCGTACACAGTCCTCGATGCCCGGTCCGTCCATCTCGAAGAGCGTCTTGCCCTCCAGCCGCGAGCGGCGGATCTTGTCGTGGTAGGGCACGCGCCCGATGACCTGCGTGTTCACCGTGCTGGCAAACTCTTCGAGGAGGGTGGTGCCGCCGAACTCGTCGTCTACGCGGTTGGCGATGATGCCCGCCAGTTTGACTTTGTGCCGCTGGCTCTTCTGGGCGATAGCAAGGCACAGCCGATTGGCGGCGAAGATGCTGTCGAAGTCGTTGGTGGCGATAATCACGCCATAGTCCGCATAGTTGAGCGGTGCCGAGAAGCCGCCGCATACCACGTCGCCCAGCACGTCAAAGAGAATGATATCGTACTTGTTGTACAGCCCGAACTCTTTCAGGAGCTTGACCGTCTCACCGACGACGTAGCCGCCGCACCCGCTCCCGGCGGGCGGTCCGCCCGACTCGAGCGTGTCCACGCCAGCGAAGCCCGTCTCGATCACGTCCTCTTGCACAATGTCTTCGATGTGGAAGTCTACCGAGTCGAGCACGTCAATCACGGTGTTCTGGAGGTGCCCGGTCAGCGGGAAGGTCGAGTCGTGCTTGGGGTCGCAGCCTATCTGTAATACCTTGGCACCGCGCAGTGCCATCGCTGCCGAAAGGTTTGCCGAGGTGGTGGACTTACCGATGCCACCCTTGCCATAAACTGCCAATATCATGGGGTTGCCTCAATTTCTGTTCGGGGCATCGCTGCCCAGTTATGTGGTTGGAGCCGCGCAACGGTGGCGGCTTCGGGGGAGCCGGGGCGCGGGCGATATTCAAACTCCCAGCGTACCAGCGGCGGCAACGACATAAGAATAGCCTCGATGTTGCCGTCGGTCTGCAAGCCAAACAGGGTACCACGGTCATAGAAGAGGTTGAACTCGACATAACGACCGCGTCGGTAGAGTTGCCAGTGGCGTTGTTCGTCGCCGTAGGGGGTGTGCATGCGGCGGCGCACTATCGGCAGGTAGGCATCAAGGATGGCGTGGGTGCCGCCTTCGATGAGCGCGAGCAACGCCTGCCAGTGCGCGTCATCGTCTACGGTGGGGCGCAGGTGGTCGAAGAAGATGCCGCCGATGCCGCGCATCTCGTGGCGATGCGTAACATAGAAGTAGTCGTCGCAGGTGGCTTTCCATGTGGGATAGTCGGCGGCGGGGTGCTGGGCGCAGTAGTCTTGCAGGGTGTGATGGAAGAAGGCGGCATCCTCGTCGAAGACGTACATCGGAGTCAGGTCAAGCCCGCCGCCGAACCACCAGTCGCTCCCAAGGTCGAAGTAGCGAAAGTTGGCGTGGAAGGTGGGCACATAGGGGTTGCGCGGGTGCATCACCAACGAAATACCCGTGGCATAGAAGCCTTTGTCCGCCGCTTCGGGGCGGGCGTGGCTGATGCTGAGCGGCACCTGCTGCCCCTGCACTGCCGATACGTTCACGCCGCCACGCTCGAACAGGGCACCGTCGGTGATGACCCGCGCGCGCCCACCGTTGCCAGCGGGATGCTCCCAGTACGAGTTGATAAACCTACGGGCGGGGTGCGTCGCGTCGCCCGCGTGCCCTTCCAGCTCTTCAAATGCCGCGACGATGCGTTGCTGGGCGGCGTGCATGACTTGTTCGGCGGCGTGCTGGCGGGGGGTAGTGGCGGGCGAAAAGGACATAACATCAACTTCCCCTCTAGCTCAGGCATTGCGTCTGAACCACCGGGATTACAGATACACAAATACTTTTGTCGTAAAAACACTAAAACCTGTTACAAAGTATAGCATGGGGTTTTGCTCTCGTCAATGAACACAGCCTGTGAATAGAACGGGCAAAAGGTGAACAGGGTGGGGCGCAAAACGCGGCAGCAAAAAGCCGGGGCAAAGCCCGGCAAAGCGTGGCATAAGTTATACAACCAGAGGTGAGGTTTGGTGGTGACGTGTCACAGCAGTTTGTTGCCGCAAGCCGCTTCCGGGTGGCTGATGGGGAAAAGGGGGAGTACCTATGCCACGCTTGCCGCGTCCCCTCCTTCGGCGATCTTGCTGTCTCTATGGTAGCAAGTACCTCGTCGGTCGTCTATCCGTAAATCACCTACTTTACTTTGTATCCAAAATACCCCCGTGCGGCGGTGTCTGGCTTGGCGTGAGCGACTATTCGAGGGGGGGATTGGGGCGCGGGTTGGTCGGGTTCTCTTCGAGCAGGATCAGCCCGTGCTTGATCGAAACACGGATCAGACTGGCGAGGTCGCTCACGCCCAGCTTGAGCATCAGGTTGGCGCGGTGCTTCTCTACCGTCTTGACCGACAGTACCAGATGCTCGGCAATCGAGGCATTGGTGTGCCCCTCGCTCAACAGTTGCAGCACCTGTCGTTCGCGTGGCGAAAGGCGGTCGTACATGTCTACATTGTCGCCACGGTTGCGCGGGTTAATCACATCTTGTAGCACGCCCGCCGACACACCGGGGCTGAGGTACGACTCGTTGCGGTGGGCGGCGCGAATGGCGAGCAGCAACTCCTCGGTGATCGAGCGTTTGAGCAGGTAGCCGCTGGCACCCTGCCGCAACGCCCGCCGTACCAGCGTGTCATCGTCATACATAGACAGCATGATGATGCGCGTCGGCAAGTTGAGGTTGCGTACCTGCTCGACGACCTGAATACCGTTCAGGCGCGGCATTGCCACATCCAGCACGAGCACGTCGGGGCGGAGGGTGGTAATCTGGTCGAGTGCGTCTTGCCCGTCTTCTGCCTCCCCAACGACTTCCATATCAATTGCTTTGTCAAGCAACGAGCGGATACCCTCACGCACTAGGTGGTGGTCATCGGCTAACATCACACGTATCATGCGGTACTCTTCCCTTACTCTTCCCTTCGCACCAGCTTAGCTGCTGATGCCATACTGGTCATCGTGGCGGATGCTCCCGACGATCCGGGTGCCCTGCCCCGGCGCACTGTCAATTTCGAGTGTGCCGCCAAGTAGCTCGATCCGCTCGCGCATACCGATCAGACCAACCCCAACATTCGGCTGAGCAAGGTATTCGTGGGGAATGCCTTTACCGTCATCTTCGATGGTAATACTGGTCGTGTCGTCGTCTTGGTTCAGGGTAATCCAGACGTGGTGCGCTTCGGCGTGGCGCACCACGTTGGTCAGGGCTTCTTGTGCCAGCCGGTACAGCCCGATGGTGGCTTCTTCGCTGAGGGTCGCGGGTTCTTGTCCGGTGAAGCTGACATTGAGGGTGGTGTGGCGTACCATGCGGTGGCACATGTCTTCGAGTGCATCCGCCAACCCAAGCGTATCCAAGGCGGGCGGGCGCAGGTCGCGGGCGAGGGCACGCAGACGTTCGAGCGTTTCGGTCAGCAGTGCCAGCATATCGTCAATGCGGCGCAGGTGTGCGATGTTGTTGGGCAGGTCATCGCGCAGCAGTTGGAGGCTAATGCTCAGGGCGGTGAGCGACTGCCCCGCCTCGTCGTGCAGTTCGCGCGATAGGTAGGTACGCTCCTGCTCTTGCAGGCGCGTGCTGGTGCGCGTCAGGTCGCGCAACCGTTCGCGGCTACTTTCCAGTTCGTGGAATAGGTAGATTTTGTGCAGTGCGCTTGCCATTTGGCGTACCACCTGCTGGACTTCTAGGAGCGTGTCTTCCTCCATCGCGTCGGCGGTGGCAGGTGCGAGCAGCAGCATGCCGAGGTGGGTATGCCCGTGCAGGAGCGGCACACTGAGGATGTAGGTGTCGGCAACCAAGCCCATGCCGTCGAGCAGGTCTTCGAGTGCGTGCGCGGCGTGCGCCGTTGGTGTGGTGCAGGGCTGGATGCCGGAGTACCACGGGCAGATTTGAAACGGCGTGTCGTGGTGGTCGAGGGTGTAGAAGGTGTTATTATCGAGCCACAACCCGAGCCACGTACAGTTGATGAGCCGCCGCAGCAACGGCAGCATATAGGTACACAGTTCGTCGGGTGTGCTGACGACCATGAGCAACTGGTCAATTTCGCGTAGCTCCATGTTGCGCTCGGTGTAGCGCGTCATCAGGTGCTCAGCTTCCTTGCGCTCGGTGATGTCTTGTGCCGCGCCATAGATGCGTACTACGCGCCGCTCGTGGGCACCCCACACAGGGTGGGCAATGGTGCGCATCCAGCGGTACTGCCCACCGGGGTACCGGATGCGGATTTCCTGCATGTCTGGGTAGCCTGCGAGCACACGGCGTAATATCTGACGGGCTTTCAACTGGTCGTCGGGGGCGATTGCGGCGAAGAGCACCTCTTTGTCGGTGAGGGGTTCGCCAACCCGGTAGGTTCTGTCACTCGCTATGCGCTCGGACAGCCATTCCGGGGTGAGGCTACCGTCGCTACCCACCGTGAACGAGAAGTACAGGTCGGTGACGACTGTGAGTATTTCGCGGTGGCGTTGTTCGCTGGCTTGCAGGGCGGCTTCGTAGCGTTTGCGTTCGGTAATGTCGGTCGAGATGACCCCCAGCGCGATAATGTCGCCGCCAGTGCTGAAAATGGGGAAGGTCGTACTAAGGAATGTTCGCAGTTCATCACGCACCGGCGCGGTTTCTTCAACGGTGACTGGCTTGCCGGTTGCCAGCACGCGCTCGTCAATGTGCCGCCAGTATGCGGCTTGCTCTGGGTCGAAGATGTCGTGCTCATACCGCCCGATGACCTGCTGGGCATCCACACTGAGGATGTCGGCGGTGTACTCGTTCAGTAGCAAGATACGTTGCTCGGTATCCTTCACGATAATGCTCAGCGGGGCGTGGGTCAGAATAGATTGCAGCAGCGCACGCTGGCGCATCAGTTCGGTACCCTGCTCCGCATAGTCGCTCGAGAGTTGCGCGTGCAACTGGCGCCACGCCTGTTCTAGCTCTTTCTGCACCGTGATGTCGGCGGCAACGCCACCAAGCGCGTAGACCTGCCCACTCTGGTCGAAGAGCGGGAAGCGCGTCTGGAGCAGCACGCGCACACCCTGTGCCGTGTTGTGTACGAGTTCGTAGGTCGTGGGTTGCTGCGTCGTCACAACGTCGCTATCGTAGCGGGTGCTTTGCTCCAGTTCGTCAGTGACGAGCAATTCGGCGGGGTTGCTGTACAACACCTCGTCGGTGGGCATGCCCAGCCGGTCACAGAAGTGCTGGTTGACGAGCAAAAACTGCCCGTGCAGGTCTTGTACCCAGATGTCGAGCGGGGCGTGCTGCAAGATGGCTTGCAAGAAGGCACGCTCGCGGTGCAGTTCGGCGCGGGCATTGTGCAGCGCGGTGATGTCGCTGAACGACACGACCACCCCGCGTAGTGTGTGGGGGTCGCCATCGCGCAGGGGCGTGCTGTTGAGCAGCAGCCACACAAGGCGGTTGTCGGGCGTGTAGAAGCCCACTTCTATGTCTACGAGCGGTTCGCCCGTTTCGAGCGCAACGCAGGCGGGATAGCGCGAAATGGGGATGGGGGTGTGGTCAGTGTCTATCAGCATCCAGCGTTCGGTAAACACACTCTTGCCAAGCATGGTCATGCGGGGCAATGACAGAATGCGCTCGGCACTTGAGTTGCACCCAAAGATGGTACCCTCGGCATCAATCAGGAGCACCCCCTCGTGAATGGTCTCGACGACAGCGCGGTGGCGGTTTTCACTCTCGCGTAGGGCAGCGAGGGCGGCATGGCGTTCGGTGACATCGGTCATGGTGCCCACCGTAACGCGCGGCGAGCCGTCGGGTTGGTGGCGCAGCACCCGTTCGCTGAGGATGACCCACCGCCATTCGTTGTCAGCGCGTTGTACCCGTAGCAGGGTATGGCTGACCACCTTGCCGCTCTGCTGGCACAGGAAGCGCGAGTGGTCGGCAAGGTGGTGGCGGTCGTCGGGGTGGATCAGGTTGATAATGAAATCTTTGGGAGCGGTGCGATACGTGTGGAGCGGGTAGCCGAGTAGCTCGCTCATGCCTTGGTTGGCGTAGATGTTGCGCCCGTTGACCCAATCGTAGAGGTAGGTAGCGGCGGGGGCGTGGGTGAGTGCCTCAAAGATGAGCAGGTCGTCGCCATCCAGTGTGTTTGCCGCCTGAAGCGTGGCGTTCTCGTGGCGTAGGGCGGCATTCTCGGCTTCGAGGTGGGCAAGCCGCGCATAGAGTATGGCGAGTTCTTGGTCTTTGTTGCGGCGAATTGTCGTGTTGAGGGCACACATTGTTTGTTACTCGCTTGCCGCCGCCCCCCACATAGAAAGCGGCGGCACGTCTGGTTCTGCCATTGCGCTACACGGCGGGCAACGATAGGCGGAAGCTACTACCCTGACCCGGTGCGCTCTGCATGGCGAACGCACCGCCGTGGCTGTGGGCGAAGGCACGCGCGAGTGCCAACCCGATGCCGGGGCGTTTGTTTTTGCCGTTCCCGTTCGGCGCGGCTTGGAGGGCTTCCATGTCGGCGGGGTCAATGCCGCGTCCGTCGTCGCGCACCACGATAGTTGCGGTGCCGTTGCTGCGCTCGATCTTGACCGAGACGGTACTTGCGTCGGCGTGGACGACTGCGTTGGTCAGGAGTTCGGAGAGTGCTAGCTTGAGGTGCGCGGGGTGTACCTGCACGGTGGCATCGTTACCGGGTTGCAGCAGCATTTGGAGACCACCCGCCGTGCTGCTCGTCTGTGTCAGCACCTCTTGGATGGCAGGCGCAAGGGCGACGGGTTGGCGGGCACTGGCGGGGGCGTTCTCGATTTCTTGCAGTTGGGCGACGCGCTGCAACATAGTGTTGGCATCGCCAACCAGCTTTTGCATCTGGCTGATCGCACGCTGTTGCACGTCGGGGCGCGACCCAAGCGACAGCATCATGGTCAGCAGTTGTTGCATGCCGTCGAGGTAGCGGCGCAACAGCGGCGTGACGGGGAAACTCGTGCTGCTGGCGGGGGCGGCAAGGGGCGCGGCGGTGCCGTTGCTGCTGGCGTGCTCCCCTAGCAAGATAATCCAGCCGAGCGGGTTGCCGTTCTCGCTGTTGATCACACTGGTGCTCACATCGAGGGGTGATCCGTTGGCAGGGTTGACAATGCTGCTGTTGGTGCTGCTGCTGCCGAGGTTGACGGCAGCGAGTACGCCGCCCGCCACCTCGTGGTGGGGCTTGCCCACCATCGCGGGTTCGTCGCTACCCAGCATGCCCGCCGCCGCTTGGCTGACGGCGATCACCTGCTGCCGGTCGTCGAGCACCACGAGTGGCAGGTCGAGGTTGCTCAAGCCCGCCTTGAAGAGCGAGCTATGGTGTTGCGTCAAGACGGTACGGACTGCCTGTTTGTCTTGCCGTTGCACCAGCCGGTTCGAAATCTGGACGAGGTGCTGACTTTGCCGTTCATAGTCGCGGTGGGTGACGGGCGAATAGTTGCCGCCCTGCACCTGCGAGATGAGCAACTGTGCCCGCGACACAATATCAGCGTCGTAAGTCCAGATGCCGTGGAAGCGGCGCAGTTCGCCGGGCACGTCTTGCCCGTAGGTCATTTCGCGGGTCAACAGGGCGGTGAAGAACTCAGGCGTATCTACCACCAAAAACCATTCGCGGGCAAGTTCGTTTTGGGGCGAGAGGTCGAGGTACTCGACACCGGGAATGGGCGGCGCGTCAACGTCGGGTACGCCCCAGACGTAGACGCGGCGGCAGACCTGCGCGAGCCGAGTGTAGCGTTTGCGCTGGCGCAGAAAGTTCGAATACTTTTGGAACCCGGCAAAAAAATCAACCTTCAGGTTGTTGTTGAAAACGATGTCTTCAATTTCGTGGCTAATCACGTTCATCAAATGAACACTGTTCACGAACGTGCTATCGCGTGATGTGGTAGGGATCATGCGATACAGAGATATATCCATAGCTCGTGTGTTTCCTCTAAGTACTTTCCAAGTTTTTGTTTATGGCTTCTGCTGTGTGTACGGAACACGGTATTTCTACTATGTATTATACCGCAAGAACGATGTCAGAAATCGGTAATTCCCCCCATTTCATGCAAGGCAAAGTAGCCGCCTGTCCCCTACGCGACGGGCGGCAACAGGGGGGAGGGCGGGTCAGTCGGTGCTGACGGGGAGCGTGAAGCGGAACGTGCTGCCTTCGCCGGCGACGCTCTCGACGCTAATCTGCCCGCCGTGGTGCTCGATGACAGCGCGGGCGATAGTCAAGCCCAACCCCCGCCCCGGCACGCTCAGTTGCTCGGCACTGGCGGCACGGTAGAACGGGTCGAAGACCTGCGCGGCTTCGGCGGCGGTCAGCCCGATACCGGTATCTTGCACGATAACGGTAATCGTGTCGTCGTCGTTGGGGGTGGCACGCACGGTAATGACCGCCCCCTGTGGGCTGTAGTTGATGGCGTTGTCGAGCAGCGCACCAATGACGCGCCCCAGCCCCTCCTCTGAGCCAGTCACGCGCAGGTCGCCGGTGGCAAGGTCGCTTTCGACTTGCTGCGCCCGCCGCCCGAACTCGGCGTAGCGCGTGCCAATCGCGGCATCAATCAGCAGGTCGAGCCGGAGCGGGGTTGCCTCGACGAGCACCTGATCGCGGATTTGCCCCAGCGTCAGCAGGTCGTTGACCAGCAAGGTCAGGTCGGTATTGATTTTGAGGATTTCGCCCATCAGTTGCTTTTGCAGGTCGTTGAGCGCACCCACGGCGGGCACACGGGCGGTCAGTTCGCGCAAGGTCTGCAACGGGTCACGCAGCGTGTGCGAGATGCTGGTGAGAAAGTGGGTATTGCCAAGGCTTGTCGGCGCAGGCGGGTAGCCGGGGGCGGCGGGGGCACTTGCGGCAGGAACGACGGGCACCGCCAGCACAAATGACCAGCGTTCGTCATCGAGGGGGGCAACGCCCGCCTGCACGGTGATACCGCTTGTCAGGGTGAGCGGCTGCGGCGGCACCCGTTCGCTAATCAGGGCTTCGGTGAAGAGCGGTACTAGGAGCACGGCGTTGCTGGCAGCCATGGCTTGCCCCACCGCGTCCGGCGACAGGTCGAGGAGCGCGGCGGCGATGGCATTGTACGATAGCAACCGCCCCTGCCCGTCCACGAGCAGTATGCCGTCGTGCAGGTGGTCAATCAGGTCGCGCAACACGCTACCCGCCCCGCGTGCGCCATTGGTGCTGGGCGCGGGTGGGGGCGCGGGGGCAGGGCGGTCGGCGGGGGTGTCTGGGGGCAGGTCGTCGAGGTCATCGAAGGAGAGGAGCGGCAAATCGGCAAAGCGGTCGAACTGGTCGGGGGCAGGCGCGGCTGCATTGGCGGCAGCTGCGACGGGGGGCGGTGGGCTGGGCGGCACGTCGAGCAGGCTTGCCAGCAGGTCATCGGCGGAGGGTTGCGCAGGCGCGGCAGGCGCAGGCGCGGCGGCGAGTAGCGGTTGGAGCAACCCCGCCAGCCCCACCAGTGCGGCGCGGGCATTGACGGGAAGGGGTCGTTGGCTTGTGACCAGCAGTATCCCAGTGGGCTGCACATCGTTGGGCGACGGCAGCAACGGCACCAGCGTTGCCACCCGCGCCGTGGTTGCCAGCACCGCGCCAAGGTCGTGCAGCCCATCCTCGCTGGTCAGGCTGAGGGCACCGCGCCGCTGAATGAGCCGTTGCAGCACAGCAGGCGGCAGGCTGACGGTGGTGGTCGTTGCGCCGGTATTGCTGGCGACAACCTGCAACTGCTCGCCCGCGTGCAGTTTGCCCAGCACGGCACCCGTGCTGCCGCACGCCCGCAACACCTGCTGCACCACATCTACCTGCAAGATAGCGGCGGGGTCGCGCGGGCGGTTGATCGCCTGCCCCAGTGTCAACCACGACTGGTCGTTGGGCAGCAGGTCGGGGTGGACACGCGGTTGTAGCTCGTCGTCGGCGAGCACGCGGGCAATAACGCGGCTCACGGTGCGGCGTTGGCTCTCTGGGTTATCGAGCGGCGCGAGCACATAGTCGCTGGCGGCAAACTGCGCCAGAATAAGGGCGGCGCGGTCAATGGCATCGGCATCACTCAGCAGGCGCGTGGGCAGGCGTTCGCTACCGGGGGCACTCAGCAGGGCAAGCGCGTACTGGCTACTCACCAGCACAAGGAAGGGCGCATCGTCCAGCCCATCGGCGAGCGGCTGCACGCTGCCGCGTGGGAGGGTATCGGCAACCGTACTGACCACCCCGCCGACGAACGCGCTGAGTTGCGGGTCGGGTGGCAGGGCGGCGATAATCAGGCGGGCAAGGCGGGCGACCTCGGTGGGGGTCAGGCGACAGCGCGAATCGCTGACCGACACCCCAATCAGGTCTGGCAGATGTATCCCACTCATGAGTTCAACCTCTTTGTGTCACTGGCGCAGTGTCGCTGGCGCAGTGTCGCTGGCTCAGTTGCGGCGGTGTCGCTCGGCAAGTTGCCGGGCGATCTGACGCACGTCACCCTCTAGGAAGGTACCCTGTATCCGGCTCCGCATTTCGGGGCGCATGTAGAAAGCCGCCCCCCCAAAGATAAACTGCGGGCGTGGCGGGTCGAGGCGGGCAACCAAGTGCCCCGCTTCGGTCAGGTTTTGGGCTGACTCGATGGTCGTCGCCGACAGCCCGAAAACCTGCGGGCGCAACTGTTGCAGCGTTTCGACTACGGTGGTGTTGGGGACGTTCTGTCCTAGATAGACCACCCGGAAGCCACTCCACGTCAAGAATAACGATAACACAATTGCGCCAATTTCGTGCATTTCGCCTTGGGCACAGCCGATGACGGCGAGCGGTGCGCCGGGGTTGTCATACGCCGAGTTGAGCAGGATGAGTAACTTGCTCTGCACAAAGCGGCTGGAGAAGTGTTCGGCGGCAACCGATACTTCGCCACGGTGCCAGCCTTCGCCCACGGCAACCAGCACGGGCATCAGCAGTTCGGTACAGACCATTTCGGTTGAGAAGCGGCTGAGGGCTTCGTCCCAGATGCGGTCGGCGGTGCGGCGGTCATAGGCAACCAACGCACTCATCAGCCGCCGTTGCAGCACGTCCCAGCTAAAGTCGTGCTGGACTTCGGTGGGCGATGTGAGCGTAGCGGGGGTGTTGGTGGTATCGGGCGGCGGCAGGGCGGGTGCAGCTGGGGCAAAGCCGCCGGAGCGCATCCATGCGGGCAAGCCAAACGCGGCACCATCGGGGGTGTTGCCCGTGGGCGACGGAGCCGGGGGTGGGGTGGCCCCGCAGCCGCGGGGCGGCGGGTGCAAGGCGCGGCGTCCTCGTTGCGGGGCTCGCGGGATTCTCACGGAATCCGAGCGCCGCGGCAACATCAATTGTATAGACATATAGGCCGGTTGAGGATTCGTGGTCCCTTGCGGGAGACCGGCCATGGCGAGGTATGTGTTCCCCGGGTGTGGGGGTGAGGTGTGGCGCCGCAGGGCGGCCGTGGCGGGTTGGGCCCGGGCCATCGCGGCCGCGCTGGCGGCGGCGGCGGGGGGCGTGGCCGCAGCGGCAGAGCCGTTCTCGCTAGCGGTGCTCCCCGACACGCAGGTCTACGCCCGGGCCTACCCCGAGTTGTTC
>CAZNQP010000090.1:1928-12063 GCA_964575355.1 uncultured Chloroflexaceae bacterium | reverse complement strand
GGGCGGCGGGTTGTGTCGGTCGTCATTGGGTGCATCCTTCCTCGTGCATCCTTCCTCGTGCGTTCTTCTTCGTGGGGCAGGCGGGCAGGCGGGCAGCGGCTCAGCGTCGCCCGCCACGCTGCCCCCTGCCCTGATTACGCCCACGTTCGCCGTTCACCTCATCGAGCGGCATACCAAACAACTGCTGAGCGAGGTCTTCATAGCTTCCCTCGAAGGGGCACCCCGCCTGCGCGAGTGGGCAACGGTTGCAATATTCGCCTTGGCTGAAGCGTTTCACGTTGTCCTTGTTGAAGAAATAGGGCTTGTGGCTGAAGGTACTGCCCACCCACTGCCACGACAGCGTATTCGATGCGGGGTCGCCGTCGAGCAGATGTTGGTACATCAGGTGGGCACCGTCGCGCCAGTCGAGCTTGCGCCAATGCTGCCAGTACGCGGCAAACCACATGCGGGCGTGGTTGTGCATGTAGCCCTCGGTGTACAGTTCGTGTAGCCCCGCGTCAATGCAGACTAGCCCGGTTGCGCCGTCGGCAATATCGGCAGGCACACCGCGCTGCGTTGCGCCACGGCGTATCTTGGGTGGCTCCATATCGTCAAAGATGCGGTTGCCGTGCTCGGCATAGACCAGTTGCCAAAACATTCGCCAACCCAGTTCATTGACGTATTTGGCTACGCCGTCGCCGCTCCCATACTGCGTCAGCATGTAGTCGCGGATTTCGGGCAACGACAGTACGCCGTGCCGGATGTAGGGCGACAGGTGCGACACCCCGCGTTGCACGGTGTCGTTGCGCGTGCGGTTGTAGGGGCGCGGGTCGAAGGCGTGCAGGCGTTGCAGCGCGGCAAGCCGCCCGCCCACAGTGGCGGCGGGGGTCGGCTCGTCGCTGTACAGCCCCGCAAGGGCGGTGGCAAGGTAGGCGGCGCGTTCGCTCCGGCTGGTGTGGTGTGTTTCGAGTTTCATACTTCTATTGTAGAGGGGTTGCGTTGCGTTGTAAAGGCTTGATAGGCTGAGTGCGGTGCTTGCCTCAGGCGTGCCGCACACCCGCGCATGCCCCGTGGGTAATCCCGTGTATAATAAGGCGAAAGGGATAGTAAAAACGAAAACGTACTGAGTAAACGAAAGGAGCACCCCCGGTGGCAACCGAGAGCACCTTTGACATTGTATCCGATTACGACCACCAAGAACTGGTCAACGCAATAGACCAAACGCGCCGCGAAGTGACGACGCGCTACGACTTGAAAGACACCAAGACCGAGATTGAGCTATCGCCCACCGAGCTGGTGATTACCACCAGTGATGACATGTCGCTCCGTGGCGTGCGCGACATCCTCGAATCTAAGACGTTGCGCCGCAACCTATCGCTCAAAATCTTTGACTATGGCAAGGTCGAAGAAATCGGCGGTATGCGCGTCAAGCAGGTCATCACGCTCAAGAAGGGGCTGGACAGCGACATGGCGAAGCGCATCCAGAAGATTATCCGCGAGGCGTTCCCCAAAGTGCAGCCGCGCATCCAAGGCGACTCGTTGCGCGTGGGCAGCAAGAGCCGCGACGAACTGCAAGCCATCATTCAATTGCTGAAAGAACGCGAGGACGAAATCCCCGTGCCGTTGCAGTACATTAACTATCGGTAGCCCCGGCAGTATGCCGCACTGACCGCCGCGCCGACACTGACCGCCGCGCCGACACTGACCGCCGCGCCGACACTGACCGCCGCGCCGAAAGGAGGGCGTGTGACCGAACCAGCCGTACTTGCTGCCGCCCGCGCACAGCTTGACAGCCCGCCGCAGGTGATAGTAGCGAGCCGCCTCCCCCCCGCGCAACTGCACGCCCTCCTCACGGCGGGTGGTGTACTCGACGTGCTGACCACGCACGACTACGGGTTGGCGGTGGCACTGGCAACCCCCGACGATGACGCGGTGGTGCTGCTGCGGCTTTTGGCGGCGCACAATATCTACACCGTGGTATGGTTGCTGCCCCCCCCCGACAGCGTGCCGTGGTTTCACTTGCAGAATGGCGATGCGGCGCAGCAGCAGTATGCCACGCTGCACGGCTGGGCACAGCAGCAGCAGCTCTGCATTCACGCGCTTGCCTTCGAGATGGCACCGCCGCCCGCCGCCCAGTCAGCTGTGCGGCGTGGGGGCTGGTTTGCGCTCCTGCCCCCCGTGTGGCACGCCCGCCACGCCACCCACTTCGCCCACGCCGTGACTACCTATAGCACCCTGCTGGCACAGATGAAACGCGCTGGCTACCATACCCACCTGTTCCAGATGCCGCTGGTCGCCGACGAACGACGGGCAGGCACCACCCTGCTGCAACGTGCCCTGTCCATCAGCGACCTGCCCGCCGACGAGGAAGTGTTGCTGGTCGAGCGGGCGGCGTTCGCCGGGCTATTCGGCAGTGGCACCATTATGAGCTACGGTCCGTCCACCGACAGTATCGCGCTGGGCGACCCGCAGCACCCCACCGCCCCCACTGCTGCCCGCCTGACGGATGACCTGCTGCTCGCCGCCACCCTCGGCGACACGGTGTACCTGTTCGACCTCGAAACGCTGCACGCCGCCGGGCTGTTGCCCACGTTGCACGCCCTCGACTGGAGCCAATCGCCGCCGCCGCTCGACGTGCGCCACGCCGCTACCGAAAGTAGCCGTATCGGGGTGCTACTGCTGCTGTGGTTGGCACAATACTGGCGGGCAGTGCTGGCGATTGGCGGTTGGTTGGTCACGGCAATGTTGCTGCTGCGCCTGTGGCGACAGCCCGCCGTGCCACCCCCGCCATGCACCCACAAAGCACCGCCCACCCACAAAGCACCGCCCACCCACGGAGAGCCACCCCATGCTGCCTGAGCTTGCCGCCGCAATTGTGGAGGTGGGGGCGTGGCTCTATCAGCGCGGGCTGATTGTCGCGGGCGACGGCAACATCTCGGCGCGGCTCCCCGATGGTGCCATTCTTGTAACCCCGGCAGGGCTGTGCAAGGGTCGCCTCACGCCGTCCGACCTCGTGACCATCACGCTGGATGACACGCTGCTGCACAGCCCGCGCGGGTACCGCCCGTCGAGTGAGCGACTGCTGCATCTGCTAGTGTACCGTGCCCGCCCCGACGTGCAGGCGATTGTGCATGCCCACCCGCCGACGGCAGTGGCGGCAACGCTGGCGGGCGTGTCGCTTGCCGAAGCATGGCTACCCGAAACAATCTTGACCATGGGGAGCGTGCCCACCGCACCCTATGCCCTGACAGGCACCGCCGAGATGTACGAAGCCGTCGCGCCCTACATCGCCGACCACGACGCGCTACTGCTGTCGCACCACGGTGCCCTGACGATGGGGCGCACGCCCGAACAGGCATACATGCTGATGGAGCAACTAGAGCACAGTGCCCGTATTTTGCTGGCGGCACGGCAGTTCGGAACGCTGCAACCGCTCCCGCCCGAACGCATCGCCGAGCTACGCGCCCTGCGCGAACGGTTGCGTGCCGCCCCCTTGCCGCCGCCCCCGGACAGCCACGAGACGACACCAGCCGGAGAGCCACCCCCAACGAAGCACGGAAGCACGAAGCATGATGTATGATATGATGCATGGATGCATGATGCATGATAGAGGAGAACACCTATGAAGCTGTCGCCCGACAAAGTAGAGCAACTCAGTGAAGCCCTGCTCGATTACATGATGGAGATCGAAGGCGTGCTCTTTCAAGGCACCGACGGCGAACTGAAAACCGCGATGGCGGCAATCATCACCGACGAGTTGCGGGTGGAAGAGCGTCTCGACGCAGAAATCCATAAAATCTTGCAGGCATACAAATACGAGATTACACAGGGGCGCATGAGCTATGACGACCTCTTCAAACGCATGAAGCGGCAACTGGTCACTGAACGCAAGCTGGTGCTGTAGCACGGCTGCCGCGCCGTTGGTGTGAGCAGGTGGGCGCACGACCGCCCCCGCTATCTTGACAGCCCCCGCCGCAGGTGTGATAATAGGTACACGTTCGCTGCGCGAGCAGCACACGTTATTGCCACGGCACATTGCAACCTGATGGACTGTAACCCTGATGGTCTGTGATAGCTTGGAATCCTGCTGGTTTGTAATAGGGATAGACACGCTGCATGACTACTACCCCAGAAGGCGTTCGCACACGTACCAAGCCGCGCAAGTCGCGTCGCTCTGCCAAGCCAGATGTGGCAACCGAAGCGGCAACCCCGGTGAGTGCAACGACCGCCCCGCCCCCGGCTACTGAAACAGCCCCCCCCGCGTTCTCTGAACCGCCCATAACGGTAGCACCAGTAACAGCTACGCCGCCGTTGGGTGCCGTAGGTGGCGGCGGAGGCAGCAGTAGCAGTGGTGTAGCCTCTGTCCCCTCGATGATGCCGCGTGACCTGCCACTCTTCATGGCACTGGCATACATCGCCCTCCTGACTGTCGCGGAGATGGTTACTGCCCTGATTGACCCCAACTTGGGGCTGGCATTGCACAGCCTGCTGTTGGTGTCCACCCTCTTCATTGCCGCCCAGTGGCACGCACACCCGGTCTCGCGGCTCCTCATCGCCATTGGCTTTGGTCCGCTCATCCGCATTCTCAGCCTGTCGTTGCCGCTGGTCGGGCAATCCATGGCGGTCTGGTGGGCAGTGGTCAGCCTGCCCCTGATGATTGCGACCTATGTTGCCATGCAGACACTCGGTCTGTCGTGGCGCGACGTGGGGGCGTTGAGCATTGGGCGCGACAAACCGCGCAAGCGTGACGGCACCGACGGCGGCAAGCGCACGCTGTGGTGGGCGTTTGTGATACAACTGGCGATTGCGGCGATGGGGCTGTTCCTCGGCTTCTCCGAATACTTCATCCTGCGCCCCACCCCCGTGGTACCCAGCATGGCATTCCCCGATGCCCACATCGCCTTCATCGTATTGCTCATCAGTACGGGCTTCTTCGAGGAACTGCTGTTCCGGGGGGTCATGCAGACCGTCGCCGAAGAAGAAGAGATGAACCTCGGTCCTTGGGCGGCGAACTTCCTCGTCTCTATGGTCTTTGCCGCGTTGCACATCGGCTACCGCTCCATCCCCGACTATGTGCTGGTGTTCGTAGCATCCATGCTGTTTGGCTGGGCGTTCCACCGCACGCGCTCGCTGTGGGGCATCACGCTTGCCCACGGGCTGACCAACACCATGCTGTTTGTTATTTTGCCGCACACCATCGAACTGCCACCCATCTTCCTGTTCCCCACCAATTAGGGTCATGGCGGTTGGTTCGTTAGTTGCGCCCATCCCTACCGCCTGCCTGCACACCTGCCTGCGTGCCCTGCTCGTCGGCGACCCGCACAGCATTAGCTGGGGGCGGCTTGCCCCCCGCGACTGGCAGGCGTTGCTGGACACCGCCGACCGCCACGGCGTGCTGCCGTTGGTATACACCCGCCTGCACGCTGCCGGGGTGCTGCCGTTGGTGCCACTGCCCGCTGCCGACCGCGCCCGCGCCGCCTACTATCGTAGCACCGCCCAGAACACCCTGATTTACCACATACTGACACACCTTGCGACCGCCGCGCAGCACCCCCTGATTGTGCTGAAGGGGGCAGCCCTTGCGGTCACCGTCTACCCACAGGTGGGCGTGCGCCCGATGAGTGACCTTGACCTGCTGGTGGATGAGCGCGACCTGCCCCGCTTGCTTGCCACCCTGCACGCGATGGACTATGCCAGCGAAACGCCCGAAGTGCTGCCCGCCTACATCGAGCAGCACCACTATCACCACAGCATGGTGCATACGCGCCACGCACTGCCACAAGTCGAATTGCACTGGCGGCTCATCAGTTCGGCAAACGATGTGCGCTCGCCACCCACCGCGTGGTTCTGGCAGCATACCTGCCCGCTCCGGTTGCCCACCGCTACCCCCACGCCAGCCGTCGTGATGCTCGACCCGACGGCGCACGTCCTCTATTTGGCGGCGCACCTGATGCTGCAACACGGCGAGCAGGAACTACGGCTGATTTGGCTGTACGACCTACACCTGCTGTTGAGCAGTGCCCCGGTTGCGTGGGGCACCCTGCTGCGCGTCGCCTATCGCTACCACTGGGCGGCGGCGTTGTCCATGGCACTCGACGCGACGCGCCAATGGTTTGCTACGCCCATCCCGGCTGACGTGCTGGCAATGCTGGCAAGCGTGCCCGACCCGGCAGGGCGCACGCTTGTCAAGCGGCAGGTGGGGCGCGTGGGCACGCGCACGCACGACCTGTGGACGATTGTCGCCAGTATGCCGTGGCGCGAACGTGCCGCATTTCTGCGCGGGCAACTGCTGCCGACGCGCCACTATTTGCGCTGGCGGTATGACCTGCCCCTGCCGCCCGCCCTTGACCTGTTATACTATCCGTATCGCTGGTACGATATTGCCTGCGACGCAGTGCTAACCACACGCCTGCTGCTGCGCGAGCAACGCGCCCGCGCCAGCACGCATGACCAGTAAGTACGACGACATGAGTACCACCGCCGCCCCAACCAAAACTGCCCCACGCACCCGCCCGCGCCGCCTGCGCCGCTGGGTGCTGCTGGGGGGGGGGCTGCTGGTGCTGCTCCTGCTGCTGGGCTGGGGGCTACGTTCGCTGTGGACAGTGCAACGGGTGCAGCAGCAAGCCCGCGACCTCGCGGCACTGGCGGGGCAACCGCTCGACGACACCACACTGGCAACCGCCCGCGCCACGCTCGACAGTGTGGCGGCAGACATGGCAAGCCTACGTACCGACCTGACGCTCGGTGCGCCACTGGTGGCGGTGGCGGGCTATGTGCCGGGCATCAGCGACACGGCACAGGCTGCCGACCCACTGCTGACCACTGGCGAACATGTCGTCGTTGCACTGGATGAACTGCTGACGCTGGTGGAAGAGGTACGCGGCGCGGACGTAAACGCCGCCACGCTGGTCGAGACCTTGCAGAGCGACGAAACGACTGCCCGCCTGTTCCGTGCCGATGCCGCCCTGCAACGCGCCCACGCCGCCTATGCCAGCGTGCCGCCCCGCACTGCGTTGCTGCCCGTGCTCGATAGCCCGGTGCGCCGCCTAGAGACTGCCCTGTATGGGAGCGAACTGGGCACCGCCCTGCTGCTGGCGGGGCACCACGTCGCACCCGTGGCGGCACCCGTGCTGCTGGCAGACGACCCCACCGCCACCCTGTTCGACCCGCAGCAGGTACGCCGCCTCGCCGCCGCGAGTGGGCGCGTGCAGCAGGCAGAAACCGCCGTCGCGCGGGCATATGCCGCGCACGCCACCCTGCAACCATTGTTGGGGCGCAACAACCCGCAACTTGCCACGCTCCAACAACTGATCATCGCCGCCGACAGTAGCGTGCAGGCAACCGCCGCTGGGCACCATCTGGCACGCGGCGTTGCGCCGTTGCTGACGGGCGATGTGCCCCTGACCCCCGATGCGCCGCTGGTTGCCGCCCTCGAAGCGGCAGCGGCAGACTTCGCGGCGGCGGGTGATGCCGCCGCCAACGCCGAACGCGCCGCCAATCGGCTGGACGTAGCCCGCCTGCCGGGGGCGGTGCGCCCGCTCGCCACGCGCCTGCAACGCGAGGCAGGCACGCTACGGAGTGCCACCAGCATGGCGCAGGTGTTGCCCGCGCTCCTTGGGAGCGACGCACCCCGCCGCTACCTGCTGCTGCTGCAAAACCCCGACGAACTGCGCCCTACAGGGGGCTTTATCTCTGGGGCGGGCACGCTCACGTTTGAGCGGGGGGCAATTGCCGACTATGTGGCGGGCGACGTGAGCATCTTCGATGACTTTAGCCAGCCCTACCCCTTCGCGCCGGAGCCGTTGCAACGCGCCATGGGCATCCAACTGTGGACACTGCGCGACACCAATTGGTCGCCTAACCTGCCCACCGCCGCCGCCGATGTGGAAGCCGCCTACCTGCTGTCCGACAACGGCGACATAGACGGCGTGATCGCCCTGACCCCGGCGGGCATCGAGGCGTTGCTCGGCGTGCTAGGCGGGGTGCCAGTGGCGTTGTCGCCCGCACCTGTCACCGCCGCCACCCTACGCGACTACCTCCGCGAGGCGTGGGCACCGCCGCCGTCGTTTGACGAAAGCTGGGCAGAGCGCAAGAGCCGCTATGTGCGTGCGCTCGCCGATGGGTTGGTCAGCCGCGTGCAGCAGGGGGTGCCCGTGGCACAAGCCCCCGCCCTGCTCACCGAGATGGGTGCCGCTTTCGATGCAGGGGCGGTACAGGTGGTGATGTTCGACCCCGCCGCCGCCGAGCCGTTTGCCCGCCGCAACTGGGACGGCGCAGTACGGACGGGCGGGCAGGACTTCTTCAGCGTGATAGATGCCAACGTGGGCTACAACAAAGCCAACGCCCGCCTCGCGCAGCAAGCAACCTACCGCGTAGATTTGCAGAACCCGAACGCACCCACCGCCACCGCCGACCTGACCTACACCAACCAGACCCCCGACGCGGTGCCGTGTGTGGTGCAGGTGGCATTTCTGGCGGGCACCTATGCAACCATGGAAGACCAGTGCTATTGGGGCTACACGCGCCTGCTGACCCCGGCGGGTAGCCAACTGACCACCGCTAGCGTGCCGCCCATTCCGCCGGAGCAGACCCACATGGGGCAGGGCGACGACGGCGCAGTGACCGCCGAGACCACACCCTACGGCACCCGCGAATATGGCGCGATGCTGCTGGTGCCCGCCGCCGCGAGCACCACAGCGACCTTCGCGTATACGTTGCCGCGGTGGGTCGTGCAGCGCGAAAACGGCGATACCGTCTATCGCCTGCGGCTGCACCCACAGGCGGGGCGTGCGCCTATCGGGCTTACGGTAGACCTGACGCTCCCTGCTGGGGCGACGCTGCAACCCACCAGCACACCACCCACGGCGCAGCAGGGGCAGCAACTGACCTACACGCTGCCGCTGGACGCGCCCCAGACACTGGAAGTGCGCTGGCGGTAGGCTGTGCCCGCTGGAGGCTGTGCCCGCTATGCGCGGAGCCGTGTGATGCTGTCGGCGAGCACGGCGAGGGTGCGCTCGATGGCGGCGGGCGCGGTGCTGCGCCCCACCGACAGGCGCACCGCACTGCTGGCGGCGGCAGGCGATTGCCCCAACGCCAGCAGCACATGCGACGGTTCGAGCGAGCCGCTACTGCACGCGCTACCACTGCTGGCACAGATACCCGCCTGATCGAGGAGTAACAAGATGCTCTCCGCGTCTACCCCTGCGAAGCCGAGATTGACGTTGTTGGGCAGGCGGTGGGTGGGGTGCCCGTTGAGGTGTGCCCCCGCAATGCGCTGCAACGCCCCGCCGACCAGCTGATCGCACAGGGCGGCACAGTGCGCCGCATAGGTGGGGCGGCGGGCTTCGGCGTGGTGCAGTGCCGCCGCCAGCCCCACAATGCCCGCGACATTTTCGGTGCCTGCCCGCCGCCGCCGCTCTTGGTTGCCGCCGTGCGTTTGCGGCTGCAAGGGCGTGCCGCGCCGCACATACAGCACCCCCGCCCCTTTCGGTCCATAAAACTTGTGCGCCGCCAGCGTGAGCAAGTCCACGTTCAAGTCGTCCACGCCGAGCGGCAGCAAGCCCGCCGCCTGTACCGCGTCGGTGTGAAAGGGCACGCCGTGCTCGCGGCAGATCGCCCCCAGTTCGGCAAGTGGCTGGATCGTCCCGATCTCGTTGTTGGCGTACATCACCGACACCAACACCGTGTCGGGGCGCAGGGCGGCGTGCAGGGCGGCGGGGGACACCATGCCCGTGCTATCCACTGGCAGCCGCGTCAGCGCAAAGCCGTTATGCTCAAGATACGCGGCGGCGTGCAGCACGGCGTGGTGTTCTATCGCGGTGGTGATGATGTGGTTGCCGCGCCCCGCGTCGCGCTGGGCAGCGGCTACACCGTGCAATGCAAGGTTATCCGACTCGGAGCCACTGCCCGTAAAAATGATTTCACGCGGGCGGGCACCCAGCACCCGTGCCACCGTGTCGCGGGCTTCGTCTATGGCGTGCAGGGCGTGTCGCCCCGCCTGATGGATGCTCGACGGGTTGCCGTAGCTCTCTAGCAGGTAGGGCTGCATGGCGGCGAGTACATCGGGGGCAAGCGGGGTGGTAGCGGCATGGTCAAGGTAGATCAGGTCTGCGGCGGTCACGCGGTATTCTCCACTCTTCTCAATCGGTCAATCGGT
>CAZNQP010000090.1:0-1828 GCA_964575355.1 uncultured Chloroflexaceae bacterium | reverse complement strand
TCAGGTCTGCGGCGGTCACGCGGTATTCTCCACTCTTCTCAATCGGTCAATCGGTAATCGGTCAATCGGTAATCGGTCAATCAGTAATCGTTCAGGCAGTGTCTTCGATGACCGGCAGCACGGGCGGTGTGGGCGGCGCGGGCGGGGGCGTGGCAACTGCCCGCTTGATGGGCGCACCCCGCCCGAAGGCGACAATCGCGGCGACGAGCGTGGCAAAGGCGAGGGTCTCCCATGTAATCACCTCGTTGAGCAGCACCGCCGAAAAGCCGATGGTAAAGAAGGGCATCAGCAGTTGGATTTGCCCCACCCGTGCCACACCGCCCAGCGACAGCCCGCGATACCACGCAAAGAAGGCGGCAAACTGGCTGATGAGCGCGACATACACGAACGCCAGCCACGGCGCGGCACCCACGTCAAACTGCTGCTGCGGCAACAGCCACAGAGCGGGCACCACCAGTACCGGCACCGACAGCACCAGTGCCCAGCTTATCACCTGCCACGCCGGGAGGGAGCGCGTGAGGCGTGCCCCCTCCGCGTAGCCCATCGCGGCAGCAATGACGGCACCAAGGAGCGCGAAGTCGCCCAGCTGAATGCCGCCCGCGCCGTCGTAGATGGCGAAGGCGACCACCACGCTACTGCCCAGCACTGCCGCCACCCAGAAGCGCACCGACGGGCGTTCGTTGTTGCGCCACACGGCAAACATGGCAGTGACGAGCGGGAGAATGCCCAGCACCACCGCGCCGTGCGACGCTGGCACCGACTGCATTGCCCACGCCGACAGAAGCGGGAAGCCGAGCACCACGCCCGCCGTCACCACGGCAATACTCTTGAAGAGGTGCAACGGCGGCACCGTGCGCCGCGTGACCAGCAGCAGCAACGCGGCACACAGCCCCGCCAGTAGCCCGCGCCCCGTACCAATAAACCACGGACTCATGGCTCCGAGCGCAATGTGTGTGGCGGGTAGCGTCACACTAAACCCGATCATCCCCAGCAAGCCGAACCACAGCCCGCGCACCTCTGCCGACATCGTGCGTTGTTCCTTCCGTTGCCCCACCGGGGGCTATGCCCTTCAGCTAACCACAGGCAGTATACCACGGGCACGCCGCATACTTCTGGGGGCAGGTAGCGCGTGGACGCGTGGGCGGGTAGCGCGTGGGCGGGTAGCGCGTAGCACCCGCCCCAGTTACGGTGGGTTTACGGGCGGGTCAGCAAGCCCACGGCGGTGTACCCGCTTGCGTCGCCGCGCAGAATAACCGCGTGCTCAGCGTCGCCGAGCATCGCCGTATCCAGCCGCACAATCACGCTCCCCGTGTCGCTAGCGGTGGCTACCACGGCAAGCGGCTGGAGCGTGGTGGGCAGGCTCTGCCACACGCGCACGGTCTCGCCGGGGGCGAAGCCATCGCCCGTGAGGGTGTACCCGTCGCGGGTAGGCGCGACTGCCAGCCACGCCCACGGTGTGCCGCTGGCGGGGTCGCGTGCCAGCCCCACGCCAAACACCTGAAACTGTACCTGATTGGTTTCGCGGCTCCGGCTGCCCTCGCCGTCCCAACGGAAGAAGCCCCGGCTCCGGATGATGCTGCCGTCGGGGGTGTAGCTCCGTACTTGGAAGCACAGCTCAGCACCGCGACTGCTGCGCCGCCGTAGGTTGCTAAACGAGATTTCCGCCACCCCGTTCTGGCTCCCGTCGTTCGTCACCCAGTCTTTGCTACTATCAAAGCGGGTATCGGCAAACCGAATGGCACTGCGGTTGTAGGGCAACTCGAAACTGATCTGCCCTGAGTCGCCGCGCCCATCGTTGCGAAGATCGAGGTTGTAGACAATAAAGCCG
>CAZNQP010000089.1:0-12065 GCA_964575355.1 uncultured Chloroflexaceae bacterium | reverse complement strand
ACGATCAGCGAGGCAGCCGTGGTGCCGGGCTTGAGCGTGCGGGTATCGAGGCGGGCGGCACGTCGTACCGTTGTGGTGGTGATACCCCCTGTGCGGGGCGGGTTCAGGGTGAACGGCTCCCGTCCGGGGGTGGGTTCGGTTTGGGTTGGGGTCGGTTCAGTTGAAGCGCGGCTACCAACAATTAGCCCGATCAGTTGGCACACGATCACAAACGTGATGGGGAGCACCGCCCGGAGCAAGAACAGCGGCAATGTCGTGGTTGCCCAGCCCGCACCCACCGCGTGCGTGAAGAGCGTAAGGTCAAGCAGGGTAAAGCCGTATGCCGCGATACGGGCATCCCGATGGCTCAGGCTGATGGCGGGGGCGATCAACGCACCCAGCGCGAACGGCATAAAGGGCAAGAGTTGACCGCCACTGCCCCAGACGAGGAGCAGACCTACCCCAATATCGAGCGACACGAGGAAGGGGCGGTTGGTGAGCGCACGCATGTATGGGCGAGCCAGAGCAGTACAAATGACGGTCATAACTGCCGCCACGAGCAGCAATCCGGAGAGAGGGGTCTGCTGTGGGAATGTATCAAACGGACCTGCAACAAGGAGCACGGCGACTAGCCATGTTAGCCAGCGATAGAGGGAAAATACCGATGCAATGTGTGACGCACGATACCGTGCGGTCGGTGTGCTCATGAACTTGTTCTCCGCCGCTCTGCCAGTGACTAGGACTTTCATACTCGTTGGTATTGAAGTTTGTTCTAGTGTACCAGAAAGCGAAACGAGGGGCAAATGGATTGTTGCGGGCAGAGTATGGGTGCAACAGGCGTTAGGCAGGCAGAATTAGCCCGTGCTGCTGCATAATAGACAGCGTGTTGGCACTGGTGAGAAAACGGTGTGTTTCTTGCAGAGCGAGGCTGGTGTATTGCAGGCGAGGTGCAAGCACGTACCATTCTGTTTGCAGTGTGTCCCCCGACAGCGCAACGACGGAGCTGTGGGCAAGCTGGCGCACGGCAGTCTGGGGGAGAAACGCTAACCCTACCTGTGCCCAAAGGGCGGCACTGATGCAACTCAGGCTGTCTGTTTCAAGCACTACTTGCAGATGATTGAGCGGCACCCCCCGCCGCCGTAACCCGTCGTCAATCAGGCGGCGGAGTGGGCTACCCACTTCGGGCAGCACCAGCGGGTATTCGGTGAGCGTGCTTGGCGTAACCTCGGCATGAGCGAGCAGGTCGTGACCGGTAGGGGCAACCAGCAGCACGGGTTCATGGGCGAGGAGCTTGCTTTCCCACCCGCGCCGCCGGTGATGCTCCTCGACCCACAGCAGCATGTCTCCCTCGCTGTCGGCGGTGCTCAGGAGACGTTCCATGTCTGCTACGCGCACTGACAGTGTAATAGCGGGGAACTGTTGCATAAAGGTGGCAAGCAACAGCGGCAGCAGGTACTCGCCGCTGCCGGGTGTGCAGCCAATGCTGACTGTGCCAACCACTTCGCCCCGCAAGGCACGGATATTCTGGGTAGTCTGCGCGGTGACACGCATCAGTTCGCGTGCCCCTGCTAGCAACTCTTCGCCCGCGTGTGTGGGCATCATGCGTTGCCCAGTACGCCGGAACAGACGCACCCCCCCTAGGTGTTCTTCGAGCAGGCGAATGTGCTGGCTGACGGCAGGCTGTGACATGTGCAACTTGTCGGCGGCGGCGGTGTAGCTGCCGGCTTCGACGACGGTAAGGAAGGTCCGCAGGTACACCGTGTTGAGCAAGGTATCTTGCCGCAGGGTGTGTTTGTCCGTGTGCTTCATGCGGATGTCTGCTGCCAGTACAGCCCATTCTCGCCAAGGTTGAGCGTCACACGTTGTGCCTGTTCGAGCATGCTGAGATGGGCGGCGACACCACCAGCCAGCACCGCAAATTGGGGAATGTTGAGTTTTTGGAGGGTTGTATCGAGTTCGTCGGCGTGCAAGTGGCGGTAGACTCGTGCTACTACCGTATCGAGGGGGGCAGGTTCGCGGACGGCGGCGTAGATCATCTCGGTGGCGGCGTGGGTCGCGGTGCGGTTTGTTTCCAGTGTTGCGGCGAAGTCGGCGGCTGCCACCGGCGCACCGTGCCCCGGTAAGTACCACTGTGCGTCACATGCACCGAGCCGCTCGAAGGTGGCGAGTTGCTCAACGACGTTGTGGGCGTAGAGTACCCCGTGACGGGCGACAATGTCGCTCCCGAAGAAGCCATCAGCGGCGAAGCACACGCCATCGTAGAAGAGACCGACCTGTGCCATGGTGTGCCCCGGCAAGCCGATCAACTCTAGCTCGATGCCGTCTACCGTGATGTGCTGGCGACCGCCCGCGAGGATGGTATCTATGTCGCCGATGAGGTGGTCTACGGGTACCCCCTTTGCCATTAGCCAGCGCGACTGTAACGGCGACGGCGGCACCGCACCATAATTCAGAAATGCGGGTTCGAGCACCGGGTGGCTGATGACGGTTGCTTCGATGGGGGGGGCATACACCGCGATACCGGGTGTGTTACGGACGAGATAGTCATTGCCGCCGATGTGGTCGGCGTGGTGGTGCGTGTTGATGATGGCACGCAGGGTTAGCCCCGCCCCATCGAGGGCACGCCGGAGCTTGCGCCCGATCTCTTTGTCTAGCCCGGTATCTACGGCAAGAGCCGTCCCGTCGCCGGGGGTGATCAGCCCAATGTTGTTGGCTCCAGCAAAGTACATGGTGCGTGCAGTGAGCGGGCGCAGAGTCATGGCAGACCTTTCACAGAATAGACCACACGCTCCCGTTGGTCGTCTTGGTAATTTCGATGCGGTGGGCGAAGCGGTCTTTCATCTCTTCGAGGTGGGTGATGACAAGAATGCGTTTGAAGTCGTGCTGTATGCTACTGAGCGTCTCGACGAAGCGTTCGCGCCCGTCAGCATCGAGTGCGCTCATCCCTTCGTCTATGATGAGTGTTTCGAGGCTTGCCCCCGCCCGTGCCGCCAGCAACCGCGACAGCGCAATACGGATCGCAAAGTTGATGCGGGTGGCTTCGCCGCCGCTGAACGCATCGTAGGGGCGCGTGCCCCGTTCGTCGCCAATCTGAATTTCGAGCGTTTCTTGGGTATCACCACGCCGCGTGCTCCGCTGCATCTCGAAGTAGACGTGCATGCGGTTGTCGGTGATGCGACCGAGGAGGGCGTTGGTTTCATCGGCAATTTCTGGGATTGCCGTCTCAATCAACATTGCCTGCACGCCGCGTTTGCCACAGGCTTCGACCAATTCGCCGTAGAGTTCGTGCTGTGTGGCAAGGTGCTGGCGTTCGGTCTGCTTCTGCTGGAGGTCGTGGGCGGCGGCTTCGGCATCGCGCAACATCTGGCGTTTCTCGCCTAGGTCGGTGTGGCTACTCTGAAGGGCGGCTTTGTGGGCTGCAAGGTGCTGGCGCACGGTGGCTAGCTCGCGTTCGAGGGTGGGCAACGTGGCAAGTTCGGCGGTCAGGTGCTTGATCTCCGTGGTGACGCTCGTCAGGGTCTCCCCGATACGCTGCAAGTCGCTCGTGTTGCGTTGCTGCTCGTTGCGGTTGCTGCTCAGGCGTTGGCGTGCCATCGCCAGTGCGTGCTGCTCGTCCTGCCAGTGGCTCAGGGCACGTACCTGTTCGCGGGCGGCGCGGTGCTCGTCGGCATCGTAGCCCAGTTCGGCAATACGCGCTTCGACTGCCCGCCCCTGCGCCCGGATGTCGTGGGCATAGTCGCCATTCGCCAGTTGCGTATCCAGTTGTGTGGCGGTTGCAACCAGTTCGGCGTGGCGGGCGGCGTGGGCGGCAAGGTCACGCTGTTGATCCTCCCAGACGGCTAGCTGGGCTGTGAGGCGGGGCTGTTCTGCCAGTTGTTGCTGCACGGCGATGAGTTGCTGCTGGACTGCTTGCTGCGTTGCTTCGAGCGCGGCGACAATGGCAGTGGGCGGCGCGTCGGGTGCGTCTGTGGGCGCAAGTGCGGCGAGTTGGGCAGCAGCGGTGGCACGCTCGGCGTGGGCAGTCGCGGCATAGCTTTCGTCTGCCAGCGACGCGGTGGCGGTCGCGTGCTGCTCACGGGCGGCAGCGAGTTCGGCTCGCCACCCGGTGGCTTGTTCCATTTGCTGGGTGAGCGTGTGGGCACGGTCTGCAATGGTGCGCGACTGGTTGACCATGCGCTCCATCTTGCGGATACGCTCGTTGTGCTGCTGGAGCGTGCGCTCAAGTTCATCGGCGGTCTGTTTGCTGCTGCTGTACTGGCGGTGGAGCGCGGCTATCTCGTCATCGTAGTGTTGCCCAATACTCGCGGTACCGCCGCTCAGGTGGCTACCACATAACGGGCATTCGGTGGTATCGCTTGCGGTCAGGAGCGCACGCCGTTGCGTGATCTCCGCGGTTTGTTGCTGGTAGTGGGTGCAACGGGCACGGTGGTCGGCGTGTTGCTGGCGCACCGTCTCTCGCTCATGTTGGAGTAGCGCAAGCTGGCGTTCGAGATCAACCACTATCGTTTGCTGGGCGCGGGCATCGTCAAGCTCAACTTGCCAGCGGTCGGCAGGGGCAAGCTGTTGTTGCAGCCGCGTGATCGTGTGCTGCTGCATGTCTGCCTGTGCCTGTAGGGTAGCGCGTTCGTGCGCTATCGTGGCTTCTGCCCGCTCGATGGCGTGGATAAGCCGTGCAGCGGTGCTGATGCTCGTAGCAAGCGCGGCGTGGCGGCTCTCCAGTTCGGCACGCTGGGCTTGTTGTGGTGCTAGCGCGGCAAGCTGGGTCTTGGCTGCGGTAATGTCGGTCATCAGGCGTTCAAGTTTGTGCGCGGCTTCCTGTGCGCTCGTCACCGCAGCATGGGCAGCCTTGCATGCCGCCTCCAGTTCGCTCTTGGCGGCGCGGAGTTCGCCCTGTAGTTCGCGGCGTTGCTCGTGGAGTTGCTGATAGGTCGGTTGCAATTCGTCGAGTGCGTCGAGGCGTTCGCGGGCAGCGTGCAGTTCTTGCACCCCGGCGGCTATTGCGGGTTCGCGTTCGAGCAGGGCAGTATCGGCGGCAATGGCTATGCTGAGTTGTGTCTGGGCGGTTTGCAGCCGCGCTATCTCCTGCTCAAGGTGCTGCTGCTGCTGTTGGGCTACTGTGCGGCGGGCGGCTTGCTGTTGCAGGGTATGCTGCTGCTGTGCGAGGGTAGCAAGCTGTTGCTCGCTGGTGCGTACCTGCTGCTCAAGCGCATCGCTCGCCGCAACGGCGGCAGTCACCAAGTCGTGGTAGGTCGCAACGTGGGCGGCGCGGTCTGCCAAGAGCGTGATGCTGCCGTCGAGTTCGCTCAGGTTGCTGGCGAGTTCGCGGGTGCGCCCACGGGCACGCTTTTCGAGGCGGTCATACTCTTGCAGACCAAGAATGTCGGCTAAGATTTGCTTGCGCTCGGCAGGTGTTTTGCTGGTGAACTCGTCGGCACGCCCCTGCAACAGTAACGACGCATTGATGAACGTATCGTAGCGCATACGGAGCACCTGCTCGATGCGTTGGTCGGTTTCGCGTACACCCTGCTCGCTGAGCGGTTGCCACTTGCCAGCACTCGCGTCCCACGCCAGAAAATCGAGCGTGCTTTTGCCCGGCTGCGGCTTGCCCGCCCGCGACACTTTGCCGCGCGTATAGGTGCGGATGATGCGGTACTGCTGGTTGTTGAGCGCGAAGCGTAGCTCTACCAGCATTTCGGTGGTACCCTGTGCCAGCAATTCATCGGCGGGTAGGCGGGCTTTGCCCCATAGTGCCCATGTGATGGCATCAATCAGGGCTGACTTGCCCGCGCCGTTCTCACCTGACAGGCAGGCGACGTGCAACCCTTCGAGGTGCAACGCTTGGGGTGGTTCGCGGTAACACATAAAGTTCCGCAGCAGTAGCTCTAACGGGATCATGGCTGGTGTTCGTTTTGTTTATGGTTCTTGTGCCGTGTGTGTCATTGTACCATACCCACCCCGCCCGGCAGTCACCCGTGCAGTCGTTGGGCGGGGTTTGGCGCGTTGTGGTGGGTAAAAACCGACAGCACAATGCCCACGAGCATTGCGTCTGATGCTCGTGGGCATGGAGAGGGATGCACCCTATTCGTCGGGTTGGGCGGGTGCGTCGAGGAGGTTGTCGGTGTTCTGTATGCCCGGTCCTGTCTGCGGCGAGACTGCGCTATGCCCCCACTGGTTGGTTGCGGCGACGCGCACGGGGTAGTTGCCCGGCAGACTGTAGGTATGGGTCACGGTTGGCTCGGTTGTCTCAACCGTTGGGGAGCCGTCGCCGAAATCCCAGCGATAGCGCACAAAGCTAGTCGGCGTGGTGGACGTGGCGTTCGCGGTGAAGGTGACGCTTTGTCCGGCATCGCTAACGTTGGCAACGGGCGGGTCAAGCGTGACCGTCGGGCGGTCGGTGATCCACCAGAGCAACTGTTGCAGCAATTCAGTGCGCCCCAGCGTGCCTGTGTCATTGCGAACGCCTTCTAGCCCAAACGAGAGCGTGATGCTGCGATAAGGGAGCGCGACTTCCGCATTTTCGAGCGTGGGGTTGGCACTGCGGCTGAGCGCAACATAACCGGGCGTGCCGTCTATCGGGTCAAGTGCCTGCATAATCGGGGTAGTGAAGCGGTCAGGCAGGCGCAGGTCGGCACTCTCAGTGGATACGCTGTCAACTGACCGTTGGTTGCCTGCCCCGGTTGCACCGCCCACAGCAACGCCGTCGTTGGGGATGGTCAGGTCAATGCTGCGGTCGGCGAGCCACGGCGCGATGCCCTGCACCAACTGGGGGCGAATAGTCAGCTCCTCTTGGTCTTCGGGCAAGAACACGCTCTCACTCTCCCACGTCGCACCGAGGTAGCCGTTGTACAGGTCGGAGCGTCCGAAGCGTGGGTTGATCGCGGTGAGGAAAATGTCCGAGGCTTCGGCAAGGTTCTGCCCAGAGGCGATCAGGTTGCCGCCGCTCTGGAGATACGCGATGAGCAGGTTTTGGTCTTCGGGTGTAAGCGGTGTCAGGACGTTCAGCCCGCCGGGGGGCACGAAGTTGTCGCCCGTAAACCAGATGATCACTGGGTAACGCAGCAGGTCGTTAATGCCGGGGATCGTCTGGGTGGGTGCCGGCTGATCGTTGGCAACAGCGTTGACCGTCACTGCATCGGCATCGTAGTAGTCGAAGCTCACGCCCAGTTCCATGAGGGCGTTGCCATAGTAGCCCGAATAGTCGGGCAGTTCGAGTGTGCTGCTGGCATCGTTGTCAATGAGCAAGACGGTGGCACTGGGCTGGGCGGGCAGGGTGCGTGCCCAGATGGGGATGTGGAGGGTCTGCGCCCCGAACAGTTCGACGACACCCGCATAGTCTGCCGATGGTTGGTTGGCGGGCACCTCGATGGTGACAGTGAAGCGTGTGAACTCGCCGGGTGCCAGCGTCAGTTCGGCGGGGTCGGTAGTTACGGCAAAGGAGTTGCCGGGGTCAGGGCGGGCAGTGACGCTATAGGTCTGGGTCTCGCCCGTAATGTTGCGGACACCAACCGCAATGGTGGCAACCGTTGGTTGCCCCTCCGTTTGGGGCACATTGACGAACGACAGCGACGGGCGGTCAAACAGGAGCACGGGGTTGGCGGCTCGCAGCACGTCAATGCGCCCGGCACCCTGCGATAGTACGCCTGCTGGGATGGTTTGCGCTTCGTCCAACCAGACGGTACGGTTCGCGGTGCTCATCAGGGCAGACTTCACGTCGGTTGTGTTCCAGTCGGGGTACAGTTGCCGCAGGAGCGCGGCGGCACCTGCAACGTGTGGGGCTGCCATGCTGGTGCCAGAGTTGAAGCCAAAGCCGCTATGCGGCTCGGCGGCATCGTCAGCAAAGCCTGCCGAGAGAATATCCGAGCCGGGGGCGACGACATCTGGCTTCAAGGTGCCTTGGAAGCTCGGACCGCGCGAACTAAACTGGGCGAGCACGTCGGCACTGCGCTCGACAAGGCGTGCCGTGGTGTCAATCTGCACTTGCGCGTTGAAGGCACCTGTCTGGTCAACCCAATCGCGCATGCCCAGCCCGGTGGAGCGGCGCACAAAGACGGCTGGAATGGTGACATTTTCGGCGTTGGTGCCGCCTGCCATGCGGACAAGGTTTTCGCCGCCAACTTCGCTGTTGAAGATAATGACACCACTGGCACCGGCGTTCTGGGCATTGAAGGTCTTTACGCTGAACTCGCACTCGCCGCGTTCGATCAAGGCAATCTCGCCGTTGTAGGTGCCGGGTGGGAGGGGCTGACAGCCCAACCCAGTACCATCGAAGCTACCGATGGGTAGGTAGGGCGCAGGACCGATCACGTTGTTGAAGCCAAGCGGCGGTCCGAAGTCGGCGATGGAGAAGGGTTGTGCCGTCAAGGTATCGGGCACGTTGTCGGGTGCGACAACATCTACGAAACCAGCAGCAATGGTGCTGCTCTTGCTGATGGCACCCACCGAGATGAGCTTGTCGCTGTAGGCGGGCGACCCGGCGGTACTGAAGTCGGGACCGTCGTTGCCAGCAGCAAACACCACCACCACGCCCGCATCGGCGGCGGCGTTGGCGGCAATGGTGGAGAGGTCGAAGTTGGGCGCAACGTCGGCACGCCCGCCCCAGCTATTGTTGATGATATCGGCACCGTCGAGGACAGCATCTTCGAGTGCGGCTACTAGTTCAACCGAGAAGGCACTGCCGGAAAAGCTGGTGTCGTTGGCGTAGAACGCCTTGTAGTTCATCAGGTAGGCACGCGGCGCAACGCCTGACACGGTGGTTTCGATCCCAGCGACGGTTGCCGGGACGTTGGCGACCCCGGCAGCAGTGCCCGCAACATGTGTGCCGTGGCTGGAGTCGAACGAACCGGGAAGCGGTGACTCGCTACCTGCGAGCGGCGGGGCTGCTGGGCGGAAGTAGGAACGTGCGACGATCACTTTGGGGGTGGTGGCACGCTCGTCGCCACGCGGGTAGCCCGCCGGGTAGGTGAAGCCGGCGGGGTTGAAAAACGGGTGGTTGCTGTTGATGCCTGAGTCAACGATGGCGACTTTCACACCTGCCCCGGCGTTTTCCACACCGCCAATGCCCGGTGTGTTCCAGAGCGCAGCGGCACCGATCTGTTCGAGACTGGAAAACATTTGCAACTGGTGTGACAGGTCGGGGTAGACGGCAACGACTTCGGGCAAGCGCTGGATGGCGGCGGCATCGGCGGGGGTAGAGCCGGGGAGGTTGATAGCGATGCCATTGACAACGATTTGGTAACTGCGCTCAAGCTGTGCGCTGGGGTACATCTGCTGGATACGGGCGAACAGGGCTTGTTGTTGCAGTACCAGCGATGCGCGATACTGCTGCGCGAGAGGGGCTGCCGCGTTGAGGCGACCGGCGGAGCCACCCCGGAGCGTCGCCAGCGCAGGTTGTTGCTGGTCTGCCTGTGCCAGTGGCAACGGCTGGAGTTGCACCACCCAGCGTCCTGTCTCGGAAGCGGGAATGGCGGCAGGCTGGGCGGTGGCGGGGGTGGGTGCCGGTTGCACCGCCGCCAGCGGCGACAGGAGCAACGCGACAATGAATAACAGCACGGCAGACTGCCGCATACGAGTAAGCGATGTGAGGTTCACGCTTTGTACTCCTTGCCAGTTGTTCATAGGGAGCCAGTTGTTCCCAGTTGTTCATAGCGAGTGACAACTGCTAGTGGTGTGCTAGCTAATGATGGTGCTTATGGGCAGGCGCGATCTGCGAGAGTAGTGCCCCAACCTGTAAGACTTCTTCTTCAGTATTATAGAAGTGTGGCGCGATACGCACGCCCGTACCACGTGACGTAACAATGACACCGTGCTCGATCATGCGGTGGCTCACCTCGACGGCGTTGGGTACCTGTGCCACGACAATGCCGCTCCGGTGGATGGGCGTGCTGTCGGCGGCAAGGTGGTAGCCACGGTCGTGCAGGTCGTTGATGAGTACGTCAACGAGATGCAGCACGCGCTGGCTGACGTGGTTTATGCCGACTTCGTGCAACAGCCCCAGTGCGGCGTGCATTGCCGTTAAGCCGATCCAGTTGGGGGTGCCGAGGTTGAAGCGGTCGGCACTGTTGGGGAAGGTCAGGTTATAGTCGAGGTAGTTCATGTAGTCTACGGTGCTGGCTGCCCCGACATATGCGCCGGGTTGCAGGTGGGGCAGGAGCTCTTGCCGCACGTAGGTGAAGCCATAGCCGGGAGTTGACATAAGCCATTTTTGTGAGCCACACGCGAGGAAGTCAATGTGGCTTGCTTGCACGTCTATGTTGAAGGCACCGAGCGTCTGGATGCCGTCTACGACGAA
This sequence comes from uncultured Chloroflexaceae bacterium, assembly GCA_964575355.1. GTDB lineage: Bacteria > Chloroflexota > Chloroflexia > Chloroflexales > Chloroflexaceae > CAZNQP01. Next base: position 1,798 of record CAZNQP010000089.1, on the reverse strand, counting down.
GAAGATGCCGCGTTCTTTGCAAATCTGCCCGACGGCGTGAATGTCGTTGCGGAAGCCGGTGGCGAACATGGCGGTGCTGAGGGCAATGACGCGGGTGCGCGGGTCTATGCGTTGCACCAGCAGGTCGAGGTCTAGCCCGCCGTTGTGCTGGGGCACGACTTTGGTGAGGATGCCACGGTAGGCAAGTTGATGCCACGGGTAGGTATTGGCGGGGTAGTCGCCATCGAGGGTGAGCACGTTATCGCCGGGTTGCAGGGGCAGGCTGACGGCGGCGGTGTTGAGACCCATGGCGGTGTTGGGCAGGGTCACGATCTCGTCGAGGCTCCGCGCGTTGAGCAGTTGGGCAATCGCCTGCTTGAGTTCGGTCATTGTGTTGCGGGTCGCGGGCACCCATTCGAGGAAGTGGTGGGTACTGGCGGTGTTGAGGTGGGCGTTGATGGCATCGGTGACGCGCCGGGCAGGTGATGAGATGGCGGCATGGCTGAGGAACGCACACCGTTCGGTGATGGCGAACTCGTCACGGTATGCGGACAGATCGGGGGCGGTCGCCACGGTTGATATATCAGACATACGGTTCCTTGTTGTGTCTGGCAGGCGAACGCGCCTGCACGGGTTCGAACTTTCAGGTATGCAGTGTATTGTAGCACGAACTCTGCCCGTGGTGGCAGGCTGTTCGATGAATATTGTGTGGCACGCGGAAGGCACACCGCCACGACAGCGACGGGGCGCGTACAGGTCGTTGTCGTGGCGGTGAGGGGTTAGGGCGAGAGGGTGATCAGGTTGTTGATCGCCCACCCACCAGAGCCGTCGGGGACGAGCACATACACGAGGGTGGATGGTCCTGAATTGCCGTTGCTGTAGTAGTACGTGATGTCACCGTAGACGGTGGTTACGGTGTTGCTTGAGGGGTCAAGCCCACACGGACCATCCCACGCAAGGTTGAGGTAGCTTGTGTCTTCGTACATGTTGTTGATGTCAATTGAAGCTATGGTGTTGACAATGAAGTCTGAGTATTCGGTGTAGTTGGAACGTGGGTCGTTGTTCAGGAAGCATGTTGATAGCTCCGAGCGGGCAGCATCAACGGCATTGCGGTTTACATAATCATAGTAGTTCAAGACGACATTGGCTGGGTCTCCGAGAGATTGGCGGGGCACGTTATCGGGTTGCGGCAGTGTGATTTCGGGCACCGTGACGACGGGCGGCGGGGCTGCTTCGGTGGCGGCGAGCGATTGCTGCGTGGCGGCGAGGGCTTCGCTGGTCTGCTCGGCGGCAACGGCGGCACTGGTGGCTTCGAGCGCGACGGTTGTGGCGCGTGCCTGCTCTGCGTTTTGTTCGCCTTCCACTTGGCTGGTCGCGGCAATGTCCACGGTTGGCTCTGAGGTGGGTTCGCTCGCGGTAGCACCGCTGCCGTCGGGTGCGCCCGCGCCACCGGGCACCGGGGCACCATCGGGCGATTGCCCGCCACCACTGCCTGCGCCGCTGTTGGTGGTGGTGTCGGTGCCGGCTACGTTTCCTTGCTCTGCGTCCGACTGCAACAAGACGTACCACGCGCCACCGAGCAACAGGGCAAGCACCACAATTGCCGCCCCAATTGCTGGGTATAGCCACGCACGTTGGCGGGGTTGTTGTGGGGTGTAGGCGGGGTTAGGTGTGGCTGCTACTGGGGGCTGGCTGTAGGCTGGCGGTTGACCATAGACCGGAAGCTGACCATAGTTGGGGGCGACGGCGGGTAGTGGTTGCTGGTAGGCAGCCTGCGCGGTCATATCGTGGGTCTGGCGTTGCACGTTGGGGGTAGGGA
>CAZNQP010000088.1:0-12901 GCA_964575355.1 uncultured Chloroflexaceae bacterium | reverse complement strand
GGTTCCAGCCTATCATAGCTGTGCCTTCTTTACAAGTCTAATAGGATTGCTATATAAATAGTCAGGGAGGACACATTTTGCAAACGAACACACTGCTAGGAATTTTTCCGAAGTTATGCTGGAATAGTTGTATAATGGCTCTATCGTAGCGTGGGAAGTTTTTCCGAAGTTACACTGGAAACGAACGCGTGAGCTACCACGAACATAGCCTGGGCAGAACGCTGAGCAGTTTTTCCGAGACTATGCTGAAATGGGGCAGTTTTTCCGAAGTTACACTGGAATATTCCGGATTTCGAGGCAGTTCTCCGGAACGAGCAAAAGCGGAAAATCCGCCATTATGATGGCAAATAGGCCGGTTTATTCCGTTCCGAAGTTATGTTGGAATTCACACATGCCCGCCATGCCCGCCACGCCCGCCACCACGCACTGCCGCCCGCCGCGCCCGCCGCGCCCGCCACGCCCACGTCGCCCACGCCGCACTGCCTGCCCGTGTGTCAGGCTGTTGGTAGTCGGTGCGTTCGTTCTTCACCACCACGGGCAGGTATACCGTGTCGTCGTCTGGCGTGGGTGTGCCTGTCACCGATTTTACAGAGCGGGTTTTGTACCTCTTTTTTATACCTTTCCATAGAAGTTAGCCTTATCACACACCATTGCTTTGTATGTACATAGCAAATTGAGTTGAGTGGTCAAACCTTCACTCTTCGGCTGTGCGTAAGTAGTCTGCCGCTGAACCGAGCATTGCCTATCCTCATCAGGAAAAACCCCGATCTGTAGTGTGTGCGCTACGTCACAATCCCCTATTGACAGTAGAGAACACACCGTTATATGATAGACAAAACACAGGTATACCTTAAACTCGGTCCGTGATTTTAGTGGTCTGCCTAAAAACTACTATGGAGCACTACCGTGAGTGAACACGTGGAAATGTATCTCGTCATGATTGCCCTGCTGCGCGACGATCCGCAGTCACCAGTGCCGCTGTCCCTGCTCGCGCAAAAGCTTGCTATCTCGCCAGTGTCGGTCAATGAGATGTGCCGCAAGCTCAATGAGCACGGACTGGTGCAATACCAGCCGTACAAGGGTGTGACGCTCACGGCTACCGGCGAACACGACGCACAAACAGTGTTGCACCGCCGCCGCCTGTGGGAGCTGTTCCTGATCGAAGAGCTTGACATTACGCCGGAAGAAGCCGATATCATCGCCTGCGAACTGGAGCATATCACCTCTGAGCGGCTGATCTCCGCGTTGCACACCTACCTAGCGCAGGCACCAAGTGCGGTGCGTGGCTGCCCCTTGCAGCAGGCTTCCGCCCCAGTGATAGCCCTGACCGCTTTGGCTCTCGGGCAGCAGGCGCGCATTGTTGCGATTCCTGCTGACCGCACGACGGCAGAGTTTTTGCGTGCTCAGGGTCTCACCACCGGAGCCACTGCAACGCTGCTGGCACTGGGCGATGATGGCTCCGCGCTGCTGGAGATTGATGCCCGCCGCGTGATGCTGAGTGGCGGACTTATGGATCAGATTACCGTTCACGTGCCAGCATCCGAGGCGGCACTGCCGCGCGCCGGGGCGCAGTGCTGTGCCCTGCGGGATCACCCGGTTGACCAATACACCCACACGCCAGTCAACGGTAGCAGTGCACTGGTGGGCACACCCACTGGTACACGCACTGCGCCGATATTGAATACCACGACTGAAGGAGGAACAACGATGACCGTAGAACCACTCCCCACAACGCTGGGGAGCTTGCAGGTTGGCCAGTGTGCAACCATCGTGCGCGTGGGCGGCGAAAAAGCGTTTCGCCGCCGCCTGCTCGATATGGGGTTGGTGACAGGCGAAACCGTGACTGTTGAACGGGTTGCGCCGATGGGTGACCCGATTGAGGTATTGATCAAGGGCTATTACCTCTCGCTACGTAAGCAAGAGGCGAGCCAGATTACCGTAGAGGTGCAGCCATGACCGCAGCTGGACACGTAGACCGCCTGCTGACCCTGAGCCTAGTGCCGCTCGGTCAGCGCGTGCGGGTGATGGATATTCGGGCTGACCAGAAGATCAGCCACCGGCTGCATGACCTAGGTATTGTGCGTGGCACCATACTCAGTATCGTGCAAGATGATGGCGGATCGTTGCTGGTGGCTGTGGGTGATACACGCCTAGGTCTGGCGCGCGGACTGGCGCACCGGGTGCAGGTATTGGTAGCAGAAGAAGAGGAACAGCAATGACACACGAGGTCACCATTGCCCTAGCGGGCAATCCGAATGTGGGCAAGAGTACGATCTTCAACGTACTGACCGGCTCCCGGCAGCACGTGGGCAACTGGCCCGGCAAAACGGTCGAGAAGAAATCGGGCACGCTCAAGCTGGGCGAGCAAACCATCACCGTGGTTGATCTGCCCGGCACCTACAGCCTCTCGGCCTATTCGCTGGAAGAGCAGATCGCGCGCGACTTTATCGTCACCGGGCGACCCGCGCTGGTGATTCACGTATTAGATGCTACCAACCTAGAGCGCAACCTCTATCTGACCGCGCAGCTCCTCGATACTGGCACGCCACTGCTGCTAGTCTTGAATATGATGGATATGACCCGCGAGCGCAAGCTCGCCATTGATGCGGCACAGCTCTCGCACGCGCTCAATAGTGTGCCTGTGGTGGAGATGACCGCCAGCCAGAGCAAGGGCTTCGACAGCCTGAAGCAAGCCCTCGCAGCCGTGCTGTACCAGATCGGCGAGCAGCAGCCTGTGATGGAATTATCTGCCTGATAAGGAGGTACACTGTGTCAATTGGCTATTTTCCCCCGCAGCCTGCCCGCGCTACGCTCCGCTATGATGACCCACTGGAAGAAGCGATTACGCGCCTGAGTGGTGCGCTGACCGAGGTTCCCGCGCTGGCTCAATACCCCGCGCGCTGGCTGGCGATCCAGTTGCTCGAAGGCGACGCGGGGTTGCGTGCCACCGTGCAGGCGACGACCGGCAGCGAGGATGTCCTACGCATCTTGACTGAGCAGAGCGAGCGGCTACGTGCTCAGTATGGCGATGACCTAGATATTGTGCTGACCGACCAGCGTTACCGCTTCGTCCACCAGATCACGCAGCGCGTGCTGACACGCCCCCACGCCCCCGCCCGCACCCTCTCCGACAAGATTGACCGCATTGTGACCCACAAATGGCTCGGCATCCCGATCTTCATGGCCTTGATGTGGGTTGTCTTCAAGATTACTGCCGACCTGTCTGCGCCGATGCTCGACTGGGTTGATAGTGTCATCGGTGGTCCGCTGACCAACTGGGTCATTGCGATCATCTCGGCAGTTGGGCTGAGTGGTACGTGGGTTGAGAGCCTAGCGGTGGATGGCATCATCGCCGGGGTGGGCGGCGTGCTGGTGTTTGTGCCGGTGCTGCTCTCGCTCTATTTCGCGCTGGCAATTCTGGAGGACTCGGGCTATATGGCGCGGGCTGCGTTTGTGATGGATCGGCTGATGCGCGCACTTGGGCTACACGGCAAGAGCTTCCTGCCAATGATTGTCGGCTTCGGCTGCACTGTCCCGGCAATCTACGCGACACGCACACTGGAGAGTAAGAACGACCGTATCCTAACCGGGCTGCTGGTGCCGTTTATGAGTTGCGCTGCGCGTCTGCCGGTCTACATCCTGCTTGCAGCCGTCTTCTTCCCAGCCTACGCGGGGCTTGCGGTATTTAGCATGTACATGCTCGGCATCGTAATCGCCATCGTGCTCGGTATCGTCTTCAAGCATACATTGTTCAAGGGCAAAGAGCAGACCCCTTTCATTCTAGAACTGCCGCCCTACCGCGTGCCCACCTTGCGTAGTGTCTGGACGCAGATGTGGGAGCGCACCGCTAGCTTTATACGTAAGGCGTGGACGATCATTATGGCCGTGAGTATCGTGGTCTGGCTCTTGATTGCCATTCCGGTTGGTGGGCAGGGCAGCTTTGCTGACACCGACATTGACCAGAGTGCCTTTGCCACGGTGTCCAGCGTGGCTGCGCCCATCTTTGCACCACTGGGCTTTGGATCGTGGGAGTCGAGCGGCGCGCTGGTGACCGGTATTATCGCCAAAGAAGTGGTTATCAGCACGATGGGTCAGATATACGGGCTGGAAGAAGCCGAGGCAACAGGCGAACCCACAAGCTTCATCGCAGATGTGGGCACGATTGCCACAAGCTTTGTTGGCGCGGTATGGGATACCATCAAGTCGATTCCGCTGATTGTGGGCATCAACGTGTTCGAGGCAGAAGCCGAAGACGAGCCGACCGCGCTGATGGGTGCTATCCGCAACGGCTTCGAGGAGTCGAGTGGTGGGCACGGTGCGCTGGCGGCACTGGCGTTTATGACGTTTGTGCTGCTCTATACGCCGTGTATGGTGGCGACTGCGGCGGCGCGGCAGGAGTTTGGCAGCAAGTGGATGTGGTTCAGCGTGATCGGTCAGTTTGTGCTAGCGTGGATCGTGGCATTCCTAGTCTTCCAAGGTGGGCTACTGCTGGGGCTAGGCTAGTACCAAGGAGTAAGGATGTTACATCAGGTATTACGTGAGATCGAGCAGGCAACCGAACCGCTCAGTCTAGGGGACTTAGCGCGCAAGCTCGATGTTGACCAGAGCACACTGGATGGGATGCTCACGTTCTGGGTTCGCAAGGGGCGCATCGTGGTGAGTGATATTGACGGGCAGACCTGCGCGACGGGCGGCGGCTGCACCAGTTGTGGCAGCAGCACCGGTTGCCCCTTTGCAGGCAAAGCACCGCGCACCTTTGCGCTGGTCATAGACGACACGCCGCCAGCCGTCGCCACCGCCTACACCAGTGGGCGCGGTGGCGATGGCAAGAGATGATAGTCCATGCATAGCCGCGCCGTGCCCACCCGCGCCGCCGCTAGCTACCGCCGCCGTGCCCCGGCGCGGCGGCTCACGTAACGCGGGCGTACCACCTCGCCCTATGCCGCCTGCCGTGTCACCCCTGCCCAGCTACAAGGGCTGACGTTAGTCGCCCGCGTGTCGCCGCTGCGGATCGGTGGGGGGCGGGTGCCGCGTCCCCGCGCGTCGTGCGCTCCCCGTGTACAGCGGGGGCGGGTATGTATAACGGGGGCGGTGCCGCCGCCCCCACGGCACCGGGTATGGGCGGTCACATCCTTGTCACATCCTTGGTACGACAGAGCGGGCGTGTGCTCACCCGCGCGGCGGCGCGGCACGCCCGTGCCACTGGTATGTGGTGGGGCGATGGCGGGCGGTGGGGTGGGTGTCATGGTGGGTGCGGGCATCCTCACGTTCCAATGCGTCTTGCCGGAAACGCGCACCCCCCACGCGCAGCACCTGCGGGATGGGGTGCAGTGCGATGGGGGGTGAAGACCTGCGGGTGAAACACGCCCACGATACGCGGCAAGTTCGGCTGACCCAGCAGCTAAGTGTGCCCGCCGTGGGTGGGATGCGGGTTACGCCAGCAACTTCTGGATGTCTGCCACCGATGGCACCTTCCCGACCACTTTGACCTCGCCATCTATGGCAAGTGCCGGGGTCATCATCACCCCGAAGTCCATAATCTCATCTATATCAGTCACCTTAACTAGTTCGTACTCGATGCCCGCCGCTCGTGCTGCCTCTTCGGTCTTCGTCGTCAGTTGTTGGCACTTTGGGCACCCGGTGCCCAGAATCTGGAGCTTCTTCATAGTTGTTCCTTTCACTTGAATCGCTTGTCATCCAAACAATGTTCCAAAGATGACCCCGCTAATCGTTGCCATCACCACTACCAAAACCACAAACACTACCGTCTTGCGCGTGCCCATCATGCTGCGGATAACCAGCATGTTGGGCAAGCTGAGAGCCGGACCCGCCAGCAGCAGTGCCAGTGCCGGACCCTTGCCCATCCCGTTCCCCAGCAACCCTTGCAAAATGGGTACCTCGGTCAGGGTTGCGAAATACATAAACGCACCAAGGAATGAGGCAGTAAAGTTTGCCAGCAGCGAGTTTCCGCCGACTGCCGCGCTTACCCATTCTGAAGGGATCAGCCCCTCGTTGCCCGGTCGCCCCAACAGCAGACCTGCAACCAGCACGCCCCAGAACAGGAGCGGTAGAATCTGCTTGGCAAAGTCCCACGACTGCTGCCACCACTCGCCCAGTTCGCCCTCGCTCGTGCTTGTGAGGAGCGACAACCCGATCAGCCCAACCACAAACGGAATGAGCGGCGTTGCTGGGAACAGCAGCGCAAACAGGATCGTTGGCAGGGCAATCGCTGCCATCTGTAGCCAACGAACGCCGAACCAGCGCACGAGCACCACCGCCAGCATGGCGGCGAATCCGCTGGTCAGTGCCCACTTGGCTTCATAGATGGCAGCCCACAGACCGCTGGCACCCTGTGGCTGACCCCAGTTGGCGAAGACCAGAATGCCGACCAGTGCCGTAAAGTATAGCCCGTTCTGCCAGAGCGGGCGTGCTACCTCTGGCTCCGGCATGGTCATGTGTGCCTGCTGCTTCGCGCGTTCCTCCTTGATGAAGATCAGGTGCATCAGCAGACCAATCACGATACTGAACACAATCGCGCCCACAGCTCGCGCTATCCCCAACTCGATGCCCAGCACGTTGGCGGTAAGCACAATTGCCAGCACATTGATCGCGGGACCGGAATAGAGGAACGCCACCGCCGGACCAAGCCCCGCGCCCCGCCGATAGATGCCACCGAACAGCGGCAGTACCGTACAAGAGCAGACCGCGAGAATAGTGCCCGACACCGAAGCCACGCCATAGGCGAGTACCTTCGGGGCATTCGCACCGAGATACTTCATCACCGCAGCTTGGCTGACAAAGACGGCGACCGCCCCAGCAATCAGGAACGCAGGCAGTAGGCAGAGCAGTACGTGCTCTTGGGCATACCACTGCGCGAGGTGCAACGACTCGAGCACGGCATTGTCGAAGCGGGGCACGCCCACCGGCAGATAGAACAGCATCAGAAAGATGGTCACGATGAGGAGTAGCGGCTTCCATTCGTTCTGCCACGGGTTGAGTCGCGCCTGTACCTGCTTGTACCAGCGTGTGAGCCGCCCGTCCGCTGGTGCGACGGACGATGCCGTGGGGTTGGGTGTGATGTCCATTGGGTGTCCTTTCATAGCTTTCTCGCTATTAAGATTAAGATCAAACACGAAGTCCGAAACGATGACCGCTTAGCTCCCACGCGAGTTCACTCTCTGTGAGCGGCGTGACCACATTGGTTTGGTGCAGTACCTCATTTGACAGTGCGTTGCTCTGGGGCATCGTGTTGCATTGGGGCGCATGTGTCGGCGGCGGCTGCCTGCATCTCTGGCGTAACTGGGGGTAACTCATGTTGAAAATAGCGTCGTTGGAGCCAGAATGCCACGCTCACTAACCCAATCATTACGGGTACCTCTACGAGTGGTCCGATCACGGCAGCGAACGCTACACCAGAGCCAATGCCAAAGACCGCTACCGCCACGGCAATCGCCAGTTCAAAGTTGTTGCTCGCCGCCGTGAAAGCGAGGGTCGTGGTTTTTGAATAATCAGCACCGACAAGCCTGCCCATCCAAAAACTCACCAGAAACATGACCACGAAGTAGATGAGGAGCGGCACGGCAATGCGGACTACATCCAGCGGTATCTGCACAATCAGGTCGCCCTTCAAGCTAAACATCACCACAATGGTGAGCAACAGCGCAACCAGCGTCAGGGGGCTGATGCGCGGGACGAACTCACGCGCATACCATTCTTTGCTTCGCACCCTGAGTAGCAGAAAACGGGTGGCGAACCCCGCCACCATGGGCAAGCCAAGATAGATCAGCACGCTCTCGGCAATCTGTCCCATACCGATAGAGACCATACTGCCCTGCAAGCCAAACAGGGGCGGCAGAACGGTCAGGAAGACCCACGCATAGATGCTGTAGAAGAGCACCTGAAACACGCTATTGAATGCCACCAACCCCGCCGCATATTCGGTGTCGCCCTGCGCCAGTTCGTTCCACACGATGACCATGGCAATACAGCGTGCCAACCCAATCAAGATCAGCCCCGCCATATAGTCGGGATAGTCGCGTAGGAAGACAATGGCGAGGACAAACATCAGCGTCGGACCAATCACCCAGTTTTGCAGCAGAGAGAGACCCAGCACCTTGGTGTTGCGGAAGACATCGCCCAATTCTTCATACTTCACCTTGGCAAAGGGTGGATACATCATCACAATCAGACCAATCGCAATGGGGATATTGGTCGTGCCGACCTGAAACTGGTTGATGAAGGCTTCGATGCCCGGAATGAAATAGCCTGCGGCAACGCCTATCGCCATCGCAAGGAATATCCACAGGGTCAAGAAGCGGTCGAGTACGGAAAGCCGTTTGGTTGTGGCTTGCACCATAGCTACCTCATCTCTATTCAAAACATTGAATATAAAAGAAAAAAAAAGATGGTCTGTCAGTCATACAGCACGACCTCGGCGACTGGGGCACAGCGCGGGCAGATACACGCGGCATCCGGCGTACAGACGTGCTGTGTCTGCACGGCAATACCATACATGGCGCGGGCGGTGTCAATCACGGTAAACATCTGCGGGTCTGTGACCCGGTAGTAGCTATTGAGACCATGCCGCTCGTGGGCGACGATCCCCGCTTCGCGCAGTACCATCAACTGCTGCGAGATGTATGCCTGCCGCTTGCCCAAGTGAGCTTCGAGGTGGCACACGCACTGCTCACCGTGGCGTAGCAGGTCGAGGATAGCGAGCCGGGTGGGGTGCATCAGTGCCCGGAATAGGGTAGTTGTCGGTTCATTGTGTGTTGTCATTCGGTCTGCCGTAAGATCGGTATCGTATGCCTATCTCTAGTATATTCGATAGTTTGAATATAGCAAGGGGGCAGGCGGACAATTGGGTGAAGAAATCACTACCAAACAACTCCCAAGCACGGAGCATAGCTCGTTGCTTGATACCGGGCAATTGCGAGTTGACGAACGGCGCACTTCCTTCTATTCTATCAATAAGGATTGATATAGCTCCCAAGGATGCTTACCTGTGCAGACAGTGACTCTTTCCGTGGCATATTTTCTCGCTGCGGGGCTGTGTGAAATCGGTGGTGGCTACCTGATCTGGCTGTGGCTCCGCGCGGGCTACTCGCCGTGGTATGGGGTGCTGGGCGCACTCTTGCTAGTGCTCTACGGGATCATCCCGACGTTCCAGCCTGCCCATTTCGGGCGCATCTATGCAGCATATGGTGGGGCTTTCATTGTGCTGGCACTGCTGTGGGGGTGGTACGTTGATGATACGCCGCCTGACCGCTACGATGTGATCGGTGCGGTGCTCGCCTTAACGGGAGCCGCTGTTATTATGTACTGGCCCAGAGGCTAGCGCACGTGAAAGACGACCGACGAGCGCACGTATGACGAATCACGCGAATCGTATGCCATCATCGCCGACAAGCGACCCTGCCCTGCAAGTGCTCAAGCTACTGGCGGATGACCGCCGCTGGCGGCTATTGATGGAACTGCGCCTGAGCGACTGGCAGGTGAGCGAACTCGTGACCCGCACCGGGCTACCCCAAAATCTGGTGTCGTATCATTTGGGGCTACTGCGGCAGGCGGGGTTGGTGCAGGTGCATCGTAGCGATGCCGACGGGCGCGCACTCTACTACGGTCTCAATGTGTCGGCGTTGCGGCAAGCCCAGCAGCAGGTTGCCACCAGCCTGCACCTGACCACTAGCCCCCCTAATGACCCAGTTGACCCGTTGCCAGCCGTGCCCGTGGTCTTCCTCTGTACAGGCAACAGTGTGCGCTCGCAGATGGCGGAGGGGTGGTTGCGCCACCTGAGCCGGGGGCAGGTGCCCGTCCAGAGTGCTGGTACCAACCCTCGCCACGTTGACCCGCGTGCTGTCCAAGCTATGGCGGAGATGGGGGTCACGATTCGTCAGCAGTACGCGAAGAGCATTGACACGGTGTCACTGCCATCACCCGGCATTGTCGTCACCGTGTGCGACAACGCCCGCGAAGCGTGTGTGCCCAGTTTGTCCGCCCCCGTCCAACTCCACTGGAGCATCCCTAGTCCGGCGCGCCTGCTTGCCGAAAACCCGGATGAGCAGGCGGTCTTTCGCACCTTGCGCGATCACCTGCGCCAGCGTGTGGAGGGCTTGCTGCCACTCCTGCCAACGCTGGCACACGCTGCGGCAACCCACCACGAGTAACCCCGGCTACGCTTGGTGGCGCGACCTATTCGACCATTGACAGACCGCAGTCAGAATGCTACAATCGCAATATGCATCAATCTGGATTGATACAGTATGGGTTGGTGTGTATGAGATAGGACCGTACCAGACAGTGCTCTTTGCTGCTCCCAACAATGGAAACCACGGGTGTGCTACGCCAACGGTGCTTTTGCCAGACCACCCATCTACGGTCGTGCGCCCCTGTTCGCACTGAGGTGTCGCAGAGACACAGGAACCCACCCACTGACGGACGCTAGACGGACGCTGACAACCGACAGAAAGTGAGAACACACGAGAATGACCACGCGCATTGGTATCAATGGCTTCGGGCGGATCGGGCGGCTCGTACTCCGTGCCGCGTGGGGTTGGTCTGATGTGACCTTCGCCCACATTAACGAACTGGCTGACGCAGGAACGGCGGCGCATCTCCTGCAATTCGACTCAGTGCAGGGTCGCTGGTCGCACGCAGTCCACGCCGAGGATGACACCCTCATCATTGACGGGACACCCATTAGCTACAGCCGCCATACAGAACCTGCCGCCGTACCGTGGCAAGAGCACGGGGTTGACGTAGTGCTGGAGTGCTCCGGCAAGTTTCTCACCCCAGAGAAGTTGAACCCCTACTTCACGACAGGGGTACAGAAGGTCATTGTTGCCGCCCCAGTGAAGAAGGATGCGCTCAACATTGTAGTCGGCGTGAACGACGACCGCTACGACCCAGCCCAACACAATGTGCTGACCGCAGCATCGTGTACAACCAACTGCCTCGCCCCTATCGTCAAAGTCATTCACGAAGGATTGGGTATCCGCCACGGCATGATTACCACCCTGCACGATATGACCAACACCCAGCGGGTGGTGGATGCGCCGCACAAAGACCTCCGCCGTGCGCGTGCCGCTAGCCTCTCGCTCATCCCCACGACAACCGGTTCCGCGACCGCGATTGGGCTGATTTTCCCTGAGCTGCAGGGCAAGCTCGATGGGATAGCGGTGCGGGTGCCAGTGCTCAACTCCTCGTTGACTGATTGCGTTTTCGAGGTGGCACGCCCAACCACGGTGGCAGAGGTCAATAGCTTGTTGCAGGCGGCGGCAGCGGGCGCGTTGCAGGGTATTCTGGGCTATGAAGAACGACCGCTCGTCTCGGTAGATTATAAAGGTGATCCCCGTTCGGCGATTGTAGACGCGCCCTACACAATGGTGACGAATGGTACCCAAGTCAAAATCTTAGCGTGGTATGACAACGAATGGGGCTATGCCAACCGCATGGTCGAACTCGCGCGTCGGGTTGGGCAATCCCTCGCTGACCGCACGGGAGGGATGCATGGCTGACAACATTACCCACGAGACTGCCCGTGCTGAGGGCAATGCAGTGCCGCCCGAACCATCCCCTATGACCCCGGCAGCACCGCAACAGACTGCGAACCTCCGCAACTACATTTTGGTAACGGCGGCTTACTGGGCGTTTACGCTGACCGACGGGGCAATTCGTATGCTGGTGCTGCTGCATTTTCATACGCTTGGCTACAGCCCCTTCGAAGTGGCAATGCTGTTCCTGTTCTACGAGTTCTTCGGCGTGGTCACAAACCTTGTCGGGGGCTGGATTGGGCAACGGCTCGGCTTAAAGATCACCCTCTACAGTGGGCTGGGGCTGCAAGTCATCGCGCTGGGGATGCTCGGCGTGGTGCCAGCCGAGTTGCTCCTCATTCCGGCTTTCTCGGTGCCCTTTGTAATGGCAGCACAGGCACTTTCTGGGATTGCCAAAGACCTGACCAAGATGAGTTCCAAGAGTGCTATCAAGTTTGTGGTGCCCGACGATGCTGACTCGACGCTGTTCAAATGGGTATCAATCCTCACTGGCTCGAAGAATGCACTCAAAGGGGTGGGCTTCTTCTTAGGCGGGGTGCTTCTGAGCACAGTCGGCTTCCAGATGGCAACGCTTGTTATGGCAGGTGGTGTGCTGGTGGTGTTGCTGGCGGTGCTGGTGCTGCTGCGCGGCACATTCACCACGCCAACCAGCAAGGTCGCATTCACCGAGGTGTTCTCCAAGAGCCGGGCAATCAACATGCTGTCAGGGGCACGGGTCTTTCTCTTCGCCTCACGGGATGTCTGGTTTGTGGTCGGGCTTCCTGTGTTTCTGCACGATGTGCTGGGCTGGGACTTTTGGCAGGTGGGCGGCTTCTTAGCCGTCTGGGTGATTGGCTACGGCTTTGTGCAGGCAGGTACGCCCGCATTGTTCACGCGGCGGCTCAAGCAGCAGATCGCGGTGCACGGGCAAGCACGCGGACCAGATGGCACCACGGCAACTATGCTAGCCTTTGCGCTGGCGGTGTTCCCGGCAGGGATTGCCCTAGCTCTGATGGCGGACATTGACCCGACAATAGTGCTTGTGGCTGGTCTGGGAGCCTTCGGGGTAATGTTTGCGCTCAATTCGGCGGTGCATTCCTATCTCATCCTTGCCTACACCGAGCGTGATCAGGTGGCGTTGAACGTCGGCTTCTACTATATGGCGAATGCTGTTGGGCGGCTCGCCGGGACGGTGCTGTCTGGTGCGCTCTACCTGTATTTTGGTCTGGTGGGGTGCTTGTGGGCATCGGTGGCGTTTGTGCTGGCGGCGGGCATGATCTCGCTGTTCTTGCCGCGTAACATCGGTCCGATGACCCAGCCGCTTGATCTCAAGAAGGCGATGGAGTAGCCCTAGCGCACCAACACGCGGT
>CAZNQP010000087.1:8627-13038 GCA_964575355.1 uncultured Chloroflexaceae bacterium | reverse complement strand
TTCACCGGGGGCAGTTGGGTCACCGGGGGCAGTTGGGGGTAACTGGAGGCAACCAGCCTCGGCGCGGTCGCGCGGGGCACTGTCTGCACGCCGCCCCACCAATCAGTGTGCGGGCAACCACCCACACGCACGAGCACTAGCGCGGCACACGCGCGAGCCGCGCCACCACCAGCAAGCCGCCCACCAGTGCGCCCGTCATCGCCAGCAACGAAGCCAGCACGAGGTGCGACGGCACCGCCCCACCCGGCAGCATCTCACTGAGCGTGTTGTGCTGCACCAGCCACGGCAGCAGCACCCCGCCCACCACAAGGCTACCGCCGTGAATGAGGGCGACCCCAAGCACAGCACCGCTACGGCGCAGCATCGTGCCAAACAACAACCCCAGCACCACCGGGGTTGCCAGCGGCAGCACCGCCCCACCCGGCATTGCCACCAGCAACCCCGCGAGCGCGGCATACACGAGCGCACCCGGCAAGGGCACCCCATCGGCGGCGGGCAGCAGCAAGCCCCGTAGCACTACCTCAAGCACGAAGCCCGTCAGGAAAAGCCCCACCGCATACAGCAGTAGCGCATCGAGCGACAGGGCGGGCAGGCGCACCGGCGCGAGCAAATAGAGGAGTGCCCCCAGCCCCGGCGTTGCTGCCAGCATCAGGGCATGAAAGGGGCGCAGGGCGGGCGGCGGCATCAGGGGGGGCACGCGCACCTGTGCCATCACGATGCGGGCGACGAGCAGGACGACGAGCAACGCCCCCGGCAGCGCGAGCAGCGGGTCAACGGCGGTGACGACAGGCAACAGCAACGCCAGCCGCAGCAGGGGCAGTGTGGTCAGGGCAAGCGCGAGGGAGCGGGCGGCGGGGCGCGTGGCAACCACGCTTTGCAGCAAGAGCACCAGCAGCAGCAACAACCACACCACCACCCGCTGCCAGCCTGTCAGGGGTGCCCACGGCATCAGCAGCAACAGGGCGAGGTAGCCCCAGTAGATGGCTGGCTCGTACCAGCGACTGCTGTGCCAGCTCTGCGTAACCGTGCGCTTGTCCACCGCTTGCATTGTGCCCCTACGGGTGCGCCCGTGCAGTGGCTGCCCAGTGCGCGCCCAATTATCCGTGTCGTTCGTATCGTTTGTGCCATCCGTATCGTTGGTAGTGCGAGTATACCCGACCTGCCACACCTGTGCGAGTACCACCGCATTACGCCCTGATGACACGCCTCTGACAGTTGCACGACAACCACTGCCGCGCCCGCCATGCCAGACAGAACGCGCACTTGACACAGTCACCGCCCCCCCTGATTGAAGATACTCTCATATCATAGGCATGCCGCCCCAAACGCTCTACGATGACATACAACTGTTTTCTACCTGACAGCAACCTGATACAAAACTGATAAAATTGGCTTGACTCTGTCAGACAGTAGGGCTATAATGCACGCGGTTGTACAAACCGAGAAGACAAACCACAGTTGGGAAATGTATACGCCTATGTGCCAAGCAGCACAGCCTACACAAGTCGCCGTTCCCCCCCTCGCAACGGGGCAATGGCGGGTTAGCAACGCCCGATGACCGCACCCACGCGCCAGCCTATCATTGGCGTGGTCGGTGCCGCCACCTGCGACCACCACACGGCTGCCGTGGCACACGCCGTCGGCACTGCCCTCGCGCGTGCGGGTGCGGTGCTGGTGTGTGGCGGGCTTGGTGGGGTGATGGAAGCCGCCTGCGCGGGAGCCGTCGCGGCAGGCGGGCTGACCATCGGCTTGCTGCCCGGCGATGACCGCAGTGCCGCCAACCCCTACGTGACACTTGCCCTCCCCACCGGGATGGGACAGGCACGTAACGTGCTGATCGTGCAAGCCGCCGAAGCCGTCATTGCGATTGCAGGCGAATATGGCACCCTGTCGGAAATCGCCCTTGCCCGCAAACTGGGGCGACCCGTGGTGGGGTTGGCAAGCTGGGAATTGGGCACCGATGCCGACGGCAACCCACACCTGCCCACCGCCGCTACCCCCGCCGCCGCCGTGCATATGGCACTGGCGGGGTGTACTACGCAGGCACGCACGTTATGACAGATATGCTATTATTGCCCGGCAGTCACGCTACCAGCCACCTATCAGCTAGACTGTCGCCGTGTGAGCAGTGGCTCACGCTGTCTTCAGTGGGGCATCAGCAACCATTTGCTACCATGCAGCTAACGGACTGCACTGGTTGTTGCCCCATCAGTTCGGAAAGGATGTACCGTTCGTGCATCGCCAACGTCAACCAAGCGTAACAAGAAGGAGTACAATGCTTATGTGGAAGCGTGCAGTAACATTCATGCTGCTGCTGTCCGTGCTGACGAGTGGGTTACTTGCCGTCCCCGCACAACCCGCCGCAGCCCAGAGTGCAGAAGAAGTACCGCCGACGTTCCCGCCTGCCCGTGTGCAATACTTCGCGGAAACCGGACATGCGGCTGTTAACTATTTCTGGGAAACGTGGAAAGCCACGCCGAACGCCCTGTTCACGCTCGGCTATCCCATCTCCGCACCGTTCATCGAGGAAAGCCCGACCAACCCCGGACAGTTCTACCGCGTGCAATACTTCGAGCGTGCCGTGCTGGAAGAGCACCCCGAAAACTTCGCCGGTCCGTTGCCGGGGCAAAGCCCGTTCTACATCCTTGGGCAGGCACTCGGTCGCGTGGTCGCCGCCGGGCGCGAAAACGAACCGCCCTTCGTCCCCGTGGCAAACCCCAACAACGGCACCGTCTGGTTCCCCGAAACGCAGCACACCCTGAGCGAACCGTTCCTGAGCTTCTGGGAGACGAATGGTGCGCTTGCCACCTTTGGCTTCCCCATCTCCGAGCCATTCGAAGAGGTCAATGCCGCCGACGGGCAGACCTATCTGGTGCAATACTTCGAACGCCAGCGCATGGAGTTCCAGCCCAACAACCCGCCTGAGTTCCGCATCCAGCTTGGTTTGCTGGGGCGCGAGCTTGCCACCCGCAAGCACGCCGACAACCCGGCATTCGCGCCGCGTGCCGCCCGCGATGCCCTGCCCACACCGTTCATTCGCGGCTACAACGCGCACCTCTACGAAGAGCGTGAGGAATGGCAAGACCGCTTCCGCGTCTTCACCCTCTCGAAAGAGTCGGGTATCTACTGGATGCGCCAACAGATTGCGTGGGAAGACCTGCAAGACATATCGGGCGAAATCTTCTGGGCAGAGCTAGACGACATTGTGCGCGACGCTGACGCAGCCGGGGTTAACCTGCTCATCAGCGTGGTACGCTCGCCCAGTTGGGCAACCCCCAGCGGCGGCAACGGCATGCCCGCCCGCGAATACTTCGGGACGTTCGCCAACTTTATGCAGCAGATGGCTGACCGCTACCGGGGGCGCGTGCAAGCCTATCAGGTCTGGAACGAACCCAACCTCGCTATCGAGAATGCCGGACTCGTCGCCAGTGCCGACTACTACGTAGACCTGCTGTCGGTGACGTATGACGCGATCAAGGTCGCAGACCCGTATGCCATCGTCGTCAGTGCCTCGCCGTCGGCAACCGAAACCGACGAGCCGACCGTCGCCATCAGTGACGTGACCTTCACGCGCCAGATGTTGAGCAACCCCAACTTCAAGGCAGACGTAATTGGCACCCACCCCGGTGGGCAGAACAACCCGCCCGATAGCATAATCCCGAACGACCCCGGACCGAAGCCGGGCTGGGACAACAGCCGCGAGTTCTACTTCCGCCGCATCGAAGACATCCGCCAAGTTGCGCTCGAAACTGGGCGCGGCGATTACCAAATCTGGCTGACCGAGTTTGGGTGGGCAACCCAGAACAACAGCCCCGGCTACGAATATGGCAACGATAACAGCTTCGACGATCAAGCCGCCTACATCGTGCGTGCCTTCGAGATTGGACGCAACGACTGGGCACCGTGGATGGGTGGTATGTTCCTCTGGAACCTGAACTTCTCCATCCCATGGGGGCAGAAGGAAGGCAACGCCTTCCACGAGCAGGCATCGTTTGGGATACTCAACCCAGACTACAGCCCGCGCCCCGCGTGGTTTGCCATCCAAGCAATGCCAAAGGACTAACCCGAACCCACGCCCCGCTCCCCCTGCTCGCCCCGTGCGGGCGGGGGAGCATCACTTGACATACTGCTTTGCTGATCCGTCGTCACCCTACGATTGACCGCGCAACAGCAACCACATACGACATAAGGAGAACGCCCTGATGCCGACTGGTATCGTACTATCGCGCAGACTGCGCCTGCTGCCTTGGCTGGCAGCATTGGTGCTGCTCATCCCCATTATTGCCGCGTGTGGCGGTGCCGCGCCTGCCGCCGAGGAAGCCGCCCCGGCTGACGAAGCCGCCGACGCACCAGAAGCAAACGAAGAAGTTGCGACCCTCGAACCCATCGAGGCGGACGAACCAGCGGCAGC
>CAZNQP010000087.1:0-8527 GCA_964575355.1 uncultured Chloroflexaceae bacterium | reverse complement strand
CACCCGCCGACGAAGCCGCCCCGGCTGACGAAGCCCCACCCGCAGTGCTTAGCCCCGGTCCCGTCGCGGTTGCCTCGGATGGCGAGTACCCCATTCTGCACACACCGAAACTGTACTTTGGCACCGTCGCGCACCTCTTCTATACCGACTATAACCGCGCCCTGACGCTGGCAAACAACGCGGGCTTCGAGTGGGTGCGCCAGCAGGTGCAGTGGAACAACATTGAGCTTGACGTGGCAGAAGGACAGCCCGCCGACTATGGCTGGGAAGACCTCGATGTGGTTGTGGATGCTGCCGAAGCACAGGGGCTGAACCTGATGGTAAGCATTGTGCGTTCGCCGCCGCAATACACTGCCGATGGCTCAACTGGCTTGCCCGAAGACCCCAAGAACCTCGGCGACTTCGTGGAGGACATGGCACTCCGCTATGGTGAGCGCATCCACGCCTACGAAATCTGGAACGAGCAAAACCTCGCCCACGAGACCGGCGGCACCGTCTCGACCGATGACGCGGGCACGTACGTCGAGATGTTGCGCGAAGCCTACACCCGCATCAAGGCGGTCAACCCGAACGCCTACGTAGTTGCGGGCGCACCATCGCCCACCAACGTCAGCGACCCGTCGCTTGCCGTCTCGGACACCGAATACCTGATTGCGATGTACGAATATCAGGACGGCATTGTCCGCAACTACTTCGATGCACAGGGCATCCACCCCATGGGCGCGGCGAATCCGCCCGACACCCTCTACCCCGACAACCCCAGCGATGCCGATGGCTGGAACGACCACCCCTCGCTCTACTTCCGCCATATCGAGAACATGCGCGAGATCATGGACCGCTACGGCATGAACGACCATCAGATATGGATCACCGAGTTTGGGTGGGCAACCGAGAACGTCAGCCCCGGCTATGAGTATGGTGCCCAGAACAGCTACGAAGACCAAGCCGCATATATCGCACGGGCAATCGAATTAACCTATGAAGAATACCCGTGGGTGGGCAATATGTTCCTCTGGAACCTCAACTTTGCCGTGACGTGGAACCAGACCGACCCACCCCAGCCGTTGCACGAGCAAGCCGCCTTTGGTATTCTCAACCCTGACTGGAGTCCACGTCCGGCGTACAACGCCATTCAGGGGTTGCTGGCAAACCTGAAAGCCGAGCAGCAAGAACAACTGCAAGCTGAGCAGGTTTCGCAGTCGCCGGACACAACCGAATAACCGCCCCTTGCTTACTGGCAGGCAGGCAACGGTGCCAATCTGCCAGTGCCAGTTTATCGGCATATCAGCGTTACCAAGAACCAGGAGTAGGTATGCAAACACGATTGATGAGTGGTCGCCGCCGTGTCGCGGCACTGATGCTGGGATTGATTATGACACTGCTGATCAGCGGCTTGCCGCTGGTGCCAAGCAGCACCCCCACCGTTGCGGCGCAAGAACAACCCGCGCAACCCGCAGCACAACAACAGCAATTACCGGAGCAGGTGCGCGCCTTCTGGGTGCCCATGCACGCCGACGGGCTGAAGACCCGCGCCCAAGTAGACGAACTGATCGCCAACGTGCAACGCGCCAACGCCAACACCATCATTGCCCAGATGCGGCGGCACGGCGACTCGATGTACAACAACAGCCTTGAGCCACGCGCGGTCTGGGCTGGCATGGAACCCGCCGAAACCTTCGACCCCCTGCGCTACCTGCTCGATCAGGCGCACGCACGCGGCATCCGCGTCCATGCGTGGCTGGTTGCGTCGGTGGTGTGCCGCCCCAGCGACCCGCTGTGGAACGACCCGCGCCACATGTGTACCGCCCACGGTCCCAATGCGGGCGGGGCTAACCGCTGGACAACCGAAACCTACGGCGGCGCGCAGGTGGGCGACGTGGACTTCGGGCACCCTGCCGCCCAGATTCAACTGGAAAACGTCGTCCAGTACCTCATTCAGAACTACCCCGACGTGGACGGCATCCACCTTGACTACATCCGCTATGGCGACCAAGAGTATGGCTACAACGCGGTCAGCCTCGACCGCTTCCGCGCGTTCTATGGGTTGCCCGCCAACTATCGCCCTGCCCCCGCCGACCCGCTGTGGAGCCAATGGCGGCGCGACCAAGTGACCGAGCAGGTACGCCGCATCTACATGCGCTCGAAAGCACTCAGCCCGACCATCGAAATTAGCGTTGCTGCCATCGCGTGGGGGGGTGCGGGCAACCGCGACCGTGCCGACTTCGTGAACTCGGCAGCCTACAGCCGCGTCTTCCAAGACTGGCAGGGTTGGCTCGAAGAGGGCATCATTGACATTGCCTACCCCATGTTCTACTTCCAAGAAGGCGTAGCCCGTAGCCGTGCGTGGTACGACGGCTGGATCAACTTCGGGCGCGGGCATCAGGGCAAGCGGGCGATCATCCCCGGCACGGGTGCGTGGCTCAACAGCGACCGCCAAGGCATCGCCCAGTTGCAGCGTGCGCTCGCCCCCGATGCCGCCGGGCGCACCTATCAGGGCGCGATCCTCTATGCCTACAACGAGCCGATTGCCGGTAGCTCCTTCGAGCGTCGCCGCACCTTTATGGATCAGTTGCGCGAGAACGTGTTTAGCTCGCCTGCCCGCCCGGTAGACTGGCCATGGGTCTTCGACAACCAGTACGGGCACCTGCAAGGCATTGCCCGCCTCGGCGACCGTATTCTGTCCGACAGCCTCAACAACGTGGGACTGGTGAAAGACGGGCAGTGGCTCGGGCACATCCGCACGGGCTACGACGGCTACTATGCCGTGGTTGACTTGGAACCGGGGGTGTACAACATCCTGATCGAGGACACCACCACGGGCGAAAGTGCGTGGTATGAAGTGTTGATCGAAGCGGGCAAGGTCACGAGCGGTCCGTAAGCCGCACGCCCCGCCGCCCCCTGCGCCCCGCCACCACAACAGGTGCCGGGGCGTTACGTTTGTGGGGCGCGGGCTTGCTTGCTGGTGGGGCGCGGGCTTGCTTGCTGGTGGGGCGCGGGCTACGCGTCGGGCAGTAACTCACGCTCGATGCGTTGCCGCAGGTCGTCGCGGACAACCCGGAACGCCGCCCGTTGCTGGGTATCGCTCCCTATCGCGTCGGAGAGATCGTCTACTGACCAGTGGCGGCGGTGGCGGGCATGGGGAAAGTAGGGGCATGTTTCGTGGGCACTGTCGCATACCGTAATCACTTCGTCGAAGTACTGGTTGACAAACGGCTCCAGCGTCTTCGAGGTCTGCATACTGATGTTAAAACCAAGTTCTGCCATTACTGCGATGGCTTCGGGGTGGACGCGGGACTGTTCAGTGCCCGCGCTTGCCACCACAAAGCGGTCGCCGCCGAGGGCACGCAGCAAACCTTCTGCCATCTGCGAGCGGGCACTGTTGTGCGTGCAGAGAAATAGCACGCGGCGGGGGTCGGTCATGGCTGACTCCTCTCCGGTTGTTTCGGCTTTCGTCATGTCGGCACACCCCCAGCATACCACGCATATTGACATATATCAATATACATGCTATGCTGCCACCATACGAAAGGAACGCCAGCTCGTGACGACAAGCGATGTAACCCACCCACCACCCACCCCGCGCACCCTGCCCCCGGTGCAATGCTGTATGCCGGACATTGCGCCACGCCTCCACGACGAAGCCGCCTACCATGCCGCCGCCCTGCTCAAAGCCCTCGCAGACCCAGCACGCCTGCAAATCTTGGATGTGCTGGCACAGTATGACCGGCTGGTGTGTGTGTGTGACCTGACCGGCGTGGTGGGGCTACCTGATACCCAGACGGGCGAACGCCCCAAGCAACCAACCATCTCACACCACCTGAAAGTGCTCCGGATGGCAGGGCTGGTAGACTATGAGAAGCGCGGGCAGTGGGCATATTACGGCGTGTGCCGCGAGCGGCTGACAACCGCCCGTGCGGTGCTGGCAGCCCTCGTCACGCCAGCGAGCTAGGCAGTTTTTTTCGGTGTGTATATTGATACTGGTCAATATACGGACGCAAGCAACAGACGGACGCAAGCAACAGATGTGAGATGTAGCACGAAAGGACAGCAAACGCATGACAACGGATATGGACAAGAACCAGATTACCACCGCCGTACACGACCGCTACCGCAACCTCGCCGTACAGGTCACGGGCAACCAGCCCGCCAACTGCTGCGGCGACGAGCCGGTCGGCGTGGGCAGCAAGGTATCGGAGAACCTGTACAGCGTGGATGAACTCGACGGGCTGCCACTCAAGGCGGCGTTGGCTTCGCTGGGCTGTGGCAACCCCACCGCGTTGGTTGCGCTGCAACCGGGCGAAACGGTGCTTGACCTCGGCAGTGGCGGCGGCATTGACGTGCTGCTGGCGGCGCGGCGCGTGGGCGAGCATGGGCTGGCATACGGGCTGGATATGACCGACGAGATGCTCGAACTAGCCCAGCGCAACGCTGCCGAGGCGGGCGTGACCAATGCCCGTTGGCTGAAGGGCGACATTGCCAGCATCCCGCTGCCAGAAGCCACCGTGGACACGATTATCTCGAACTGTGTGATCAACCTCGCAGCCGACAAGCAACCCGTCTTTGCGGAAACGTTCCGAGTACTGAAGCCGGGGGGGCGGTTTGCCGTGTCCGATATTGTCATCCACGGCGGGTTGCCGCCGCAGGTAGCGGACAGCGCGGCATTCCGGCGCGACCTGTCGTCGTGGTCGGGCTGCATCGCGGGTGCCCTGACGGACGAGGAATACCGCACTGGGTTGGCGGCGGCGGGCTTCGTTGACATTGAACTCGAAATAACGCGCCGCTACACCATGGAGGATGCGGGGCACCAGCTCCCTGCATGGACGCAGCAGTTGCCACCCGCCGAAGTCGCGGCAATCATCAGCCGCTTTGCCAGCACCTTCGTGCGTGCCCGCAAGCCGTAAGCGACGACACAGCCCTTGCCCGCAGTCGCGGTGCCGCGCTGGTTCGATACTGGCGCGGCACAAAGAACGGGGGCGCGGTGTCCGGGCAAGGGGCGCGTCTGTGCCAGCCACCACCACCCCGCCAGCACCCCAACCACGAGTGCGCCACCCGCCAGCCACCAACCGAGCCAACGAGGGGCACTACGAACGTAACGCATGGCGGGTCAGGTGGGCGAGCCAGTTGCCTGCGTTGCCTTCATCGTCAGCCGCTTCATATAGATGAGCATCGCCGACACCCCATGCAGCCGTTGTGGCGACAGCACCTTTTGAATGCCCATTGCATAGAAAAAATCATCGGGCGTTTGCAGTACCGCCGCTGGCGACGAGCCAGTCAAGCCCTGCCGCAAGATTTCGGCGTACCCGCGCACTGTGGGGGCTTCGCGTGGAATATCGAAATAGAACTCCATCCCGTCGGCTTCGTGGCGGGCGTGCAAAAAGACCGGCGACATGCATTCCGGCACATTCTGCATTTCGTCGCGTTGCCCGTGCAACCATTCGGGCAGGTCGGGCATATGGTCGGCATACTCGAGCAGCAACTCAAGTTTTTCTTCACCCTCCACCTCGGCGAACTCCGCGACAATTTCACGGAGGCGCGGCGGCATTGCTTGCATATCAGTCGTTATCATCTGGTGTGCGTTACTCCCTGCATCAGTGGTTCGTACAGCATTTGCTTCATGATACCATCAAATACCCCCGGCGCCACACGCCCTAGCCGCGCCAGCACCCGATTGCTCGCCCCCGGTATGACTCGCCGCTGGCGCGTGACCACCGCCCGGAGAATCGCCTGTGCTACGTCGGCGGGCGGCATACGCTGCTGCTCACGCCGATTGTCCGGGCTATAGCGGCGGGCGTGGTCGGTGCGGGTAGGTCCGGGGAAGACCGTGGTCACGTGCATGTCGGCGGGCGCAAGCGCAACACCCAGACTGCGGGCGTAGGCGGCAATGCCGTCTTTGCTGGCGGCATACACCGCCGCGCCGGGGTAGCCCAGATAGTGCGAGAGCGACGACACAAACACCAGCGTGCTCCCGCGTGCCAGCATGCCGCGTTGCAGCAGCAAGGGCGTGAGTAGGAGCGGCGCGTACATGTTGACGGCGAGCACGGCATGTTGTGCCGCAAGGTCGAGTTGGGCGAACGCCCCCGCCGCACTGATGCCCGCGTTCTGCACGAGCAGGTCAATGCGTGGCGGCAGGTCAGCCAGCAACCGTTCGAGTTCGGCGGGGCGGGCGAGGTCAGCCACGATGAAGCGAGCAGTCGGATCGCGCTCTTGCAGGTCTGCCAGCGTTGCCGCCGCACTGGGGGCATCGCGGTCAATGCCAGTGACGTGGTAGCCCGCCGCCGCGCACGCCAGTGCCAGTTCGCGCCCAATGCCCGCCGCCGCCCCCGTGATAACACAGTGCGGCGTATCGGCGGGCGCACGGGCAGGCGCAACCGTCAGGGGGGCAGGCAGACGATAACGTGCCCGTAGCAGGTCGTCCACCGCGTCGGGGGTGGTGCGCCCTGCCCGCCACAGCACACGGTTGGTTGTGCCCAGCACCGCCACCGCATCGCCCGCACTAATCGCCGTTGCCAGTTGCACCGCCACCTGCTGCGGGTCGGCATAGCGGGCGGTATCGAGGTGGGCAGCACCACTACGGGCATGCATGGCGGTGCGCGTCGCGCCGGGGTGGATGACCTGTACCTGCACGTCGGGCGCAAGCTCGATCCGCACGGCGCGGGCAAACCCGGCAAGCGCGGCTTTGGTAGCCGCATACACGGCATAGTCAGGGGCGGGTAGGGCTGTCGCCACCGACCCCACGAACACCACCTTGCCCCCCGGCAGCAACGGCAGCAGGCGGTGGGTCAGGGCAAGCGGTGCCCACAGGTTGAGGTGTAGCAGGTGCGCGATGCTGGCGGCAGGCTGGGTATGGACGGCACCATAGTACCCGGCGGCGGCGTTGTGTACCAGCAGGTCAACATGATCAACCTGCTGCTGTGCCAGCCACGCCGCGACCACATCGGCGGCATAGGGTTGGGCGAGATCGCAACGCAAGTAGGGATGCGCCCGCAGTTCGGGCGGCAATGTGGCGGCAGGGCGACGCGCAACCAGCAGCAGATGGGCACCGCGCCAGTGGTAATGCTGCGCGAGCGCAAGCCCGATACCGTCGCTGGCACCTGTTATCAGAATACGGGGTACTGTCGTTGATTTAGCCATCACAAATAGCAGCATACCATGGGGCGGCAAGTAGCCACGGGGGAGCACGTCGCACGCCGCCCCACACGCGACCACATCGGCGGAACCACCATGCAGAGATACGGGCACCTTCGCAGGCAATAGCACGGCAAAAGCGCAGTATTATGGTGGAGTTGCAACGGTGTGCAGCGCAATGGTAGCTGATTGTAATCAGCGAACGGCATCGTAGCCCCCCATGATAGTACTCTGGTATCGCTGCTGCCCCCCCCCATGGCTATTGCAAAGTCTACCCCCTTCTGCTATTCCAGAAATGCGCCGAAAGCGGTACGATAGGAGTATAGAAGTGGTAGTTGTGCAGACGAACTAATTCATAGATAGATGGAAGGAACGATCATGGACCGATTACGTACTTTCGTGTTGTTGGCAGTCGCAAGCGTCTTCTTCGGGGGAATGCTGGCGGTCGTGCCCACCGCACACGCCGACGCACCCCAAGAAGACCTCCAGCATACTGAAGCCAAGTATGCCTTGATATATTTCATCAACGAAGAGCGTGCCGCCGTCGGGTGCCCTGCGCTCAGCTACACCCCGCAGCTTGAGCAGTCGGCACAGGCACACGTAGACGATATGGTCAACCGCCGCTACCTCAGCCACGTCACGCCCGAAGGGTTGCGCGTCGAAGACCGTATTGCTGCTACAGGCTACTCGTGGGCTTACGTCGGCGAAGACATCGCCGCCGGTATCAGCGACCCGGCAGCGGTGGTCGCGCAATGGATGCAGAGCGAACGTCACAAGGGCATCATCCTTGATTGCACCTACCTCGATATTGGTGTAGGCTACCGCTACGTGCCCGACGACCAACCCGGTATGGTAATGCCAGACGGCTCGGTGATGCCCGTACCCTTCTACGACTACTGGACAATCAACTTGGGTCGTCAGTACGGCATGTAGTACTATATGAGAATATAGTCCTGATTTCTCAGGCAGAAAATGAGAAAGGCTGTGACTTACGGGTCACAGCCTTTTTGCGTAGTTGCAATTTCCTCAAAATGAGGTTATACTAAGTGCTACAGGCAGGCTTGTACCAGATGTAACAGGTCGCCAGACGTGAAAACGGTAGAAGGAAGTGCATACTGGCAGGGCGACATACGGGTACTGCCCTCAAGCGATTGAAAAACATTCCAGTCATCTTGTCTGACCATGGAATGAAAGGAGCCTTCGACATGCGACGCTTGTCATTTATGGTGATGCTCGTGATGGTATTCGGTCTAGTCGGTCTATCCTTTGCCCCGGCAACCCCCGCCTACGCGCAGGAACCGCCCCCGGAGAGCGGGCAACAAGTGAGTGGTACCACCCTCAACCTCAACCCGATCCAGCAGGGGCAGACGCTGGAAGCCACTACGACGTTGCAGTACGTTAC
>CAZNQP010000086.1:9019-13491 GCA_964575355.1 uncultured Chloroflexaceae bacterium | reverse complement strand
GACTGTGCTATAAGGAGAATAACCAATGCTGGACATGGGTACACAGGCGACCACGCTCCGTCGTCGCCTGCACGAGTCACCGCAGATTCTGTTTGCGCCCGGAGCCTACGACCCCATCAGCGCACGGGTGCTCGTACAGGCGGGCTTCGACACGCTGTTTATTTCGGGCTATGGGCTGTCCGTGTCCACGCTCGGTGTCGCCGACGTGGGCGTGATGAGTTATGCCGAAGTGCTCGACCGCACACGCCACATCGTGCAGTCGGTCAACGTCCCGGTCATCTGCGATGCTGACACCGGCTATGGCGGCGTGCATAATATTCAGCGCACCGTGCGCGACATGGAACGGCTCGGTGCCGCCGCGATCATCCTCGAAGACCAAGAATGGCCCAAACGTTGCGGGCACCTCCCCGGCAAGTCGGTCATCCCGGCAGACGAGATGGTGCTCAAGCTCAACGCCGCGCTTGATGCCCGCGCGGGCGACATGCTGATTATCGCCCGCACCGACGCGATCCAGCCCAACGGCTTCGATGATGCTGTCGAGCGTGCCCACATGTACAAGGCGACCGGCGTGGACGTAGTATTCATTGAGGGGCTAGGCGACCGCGACGAGTGCCGCCGCGCCGTCGAGTTGGTGCAGCACCCCATGCTGGCGAACATGATCGAGGGCAGCATCACTGCCTATATGACCGCCGCCGAATTGCAGGACATGGGCTTTCGTATTGCGCTCTTCCCGCTAACGATGATGGTGGCGGCGATCACCAGCATGCAGCACGCCGCCGCTGCCCTCAAGCAGCACGGGCAACTGCCCGCCGACCTGTTCGAGCGCACCATGCAGTTTCCGCAGTTCTCCGAGTTCTGGGACGTAGCAGCGTTGCAGGCAATCAACGACCGCTACCGCTAGCCCAGTATACCCGGCACATACAGCACACCCGGCACATACGGCACGCCCAGCACATACGGAAGGAGCCACCTGTGACCACCCTCCCCCCACCCCCCGCAACACCCGCCGCGCCTACGCTCGAGCCGTGGCGGGTGCAAGCCCTAGAAGACATTCAGCAGCGCGTGTTGTGGCTGGCAACCTACATGGTGCATCACGCCAACCACATCCGCCCCAACCCCGACGGCACCAAGGTTGGCGGGCATCAGGCATCCAGTGCATCACTCGTTACCATCTTGACGGTGCTGTACTTTCATTTTTTGCAGCACGGCGACCGCGTGGCGGTCAAGCCGCACGCCGCGCCCGCTTTCCACGCCGCGCAGTACCTGCTGGGGCAACTCGACGCGACATACCTGCCCACGCTCCGCTCGTTTGGCGGCTTGCAAGCCTACCCCAGCCGCACGAAAGACCCCGTGTCGGTGGACTTCTCGACTGGCTCGGTGGGACTGGGCGCGGTTGCGCCTGCCTTCGCCGCGCTCGCCCACCAGTACGTCACGGCGCACCGGGGCAGCAGCACCGCCCGCCGCTTCATCGCACTACTGGGCGATGCCGAACTGGACGAGGGCAACATCTGGGAGGCAATCCTTGATGACGGACTGTCGTCAGTCGAGAACCTGATCTGGATTGTAGACCTCAACCGCCAGAGCCTTGACCGCGTGGTACCGGGTATCAAAGCCGCCCGCCTGAAGGGGCTGTTCGCGCATCACGGCTGGACGGTGCTTGAGGCGAAGTACGGGCGACGCTTGCAGGCGTTGTTCGCGCTACCCGGTGGCGACCTGCTGCGCCAGTGTATTGACGACATGAACAACGAGGAGTACCAAGCTCTCATCCGCATGGCGGGCAACGATGCCCGTGCCCACATGCTCAAGGCAACGCCCGATGCCGCAGCCATGCAGCGCGTCCTTGCCACCGTCAGCGACGACGACCTGCCCGACGTGCTGGCAAACCTCGGCGGGCACGACATCCAAGAACTGAACGACGTGTTGCAGCAGGCAACGCCTACCCGCCCGACCATCATCTTTGCCTACACCGTGAAGGGCTGGCGGCTGCCGATTGCGGGGCACCCGCTCAACCACGCCAGCCTGCTGACCAGCGAGCAAGTCGCCACGTTGCAGCAGCAGATGGGCATCGCCCCCGGCGACGAGTGGGCGGGCTTCGCGTTCGACACTGCCGCCGCGCAGGTGTGCGCCGCAGCCGCCACGCGGTTGTATGGCATGCCGAAGCCACCCGTGCAGTACTGCCCGCCGGATGCCATCCCCGACCGCCTCGACCTGCCCGCGCGGGGCAGCAGCAGCACCCAAGATGCGTTCGGGCGCGTGCTGGTGCGGCTTGCCGACTACCCCGACCTGCGCCGCTACCTCGTCACGACGGCACCCGATGTTGCCACCTCGACCAACCTCGCTGGCTGGATCAACAAGGTGGGCGTATTCGATCAGGACGAGCAACCCGTCTACGAGCCAGAGGCGTACAAGTTGCTGAAATGGCACCGTAGCCCGGCGGGGCAGCACATTCCGCTCGGCATCTCCGAAATGAACCTGTTTACGTGGCTCGGCATGTTCGGCATCGCCGACGACCTATGCGGGCAGCACCTTATCCCGATTGGCACGGTGTACGACCCGTTTGTGTGTCGCGGTCTCGACGCACTGATCTACAGCCTCTATTCGGGGGCGCGTTTCATCTTTGCGGGCACGCCGTCGGGCATCACGCTGTCGCCCGAAGGCGGGGCGCACCAGTCTACCATCACGCCGTCTATTGGCGCAGAGTTGCCGCGCCTGCACGCCTACGAGCCGTGCTTCGCGCGGGAAGTGGAATGGCTCATGCTCGACGCGCTCCGCCAGTGCTGCGACGTGCAGCACGGACGCTCGACCTACCTGCGCCTGTCCACTGCGCCCATCGCGCAAGCCCTGCTTGACCCTGCCCTGCAACGGTTAGGCGAGGCACAGGTACGCCAGCAGGTACTCGCCGGGGGCTACCGCCTGTACGACTGGCGCGACCACCAGCCAGCACCGCCCACCTACCTCGTCCACATTGCGGCGAGTGGCACCGTGCTGCCGCAGGCGGTGGCGGCGGCGCACTACCTGCGCGACGAGGGCATCGCGGCAACCGTGCTCAACTTGACCAGCCCGCGCCGCCTGTTCGAGACGTGGCGGCACCAACAGCAGCACGGCAACGGCGACCGTGCGCTCGACTGGCTGATCCTGACGGATGAACGGCACGCGCCGATTATCACCGTCCACGATGCCGCGTCGCATCATCTGGCGTGGCTGGGCAGTGTGCATGGCGCACCCGTCACGCCGCTTGGCGTGGACGACTTTGGGCAATCGGGCGAGCGCGACGCACTCTACCGCAGTTTCCAGCTTGACCGCGACGGCATCATCGCGGCGGCGTTCGCGGCAGTCGGGGCGTAACAGCCGTAGCCACGCTACTCGGCTACGGTAGCGTTCACCGCGAACGTTTCGATGGGTGGCGTGTCGTCTGGCTCGAAGGGGCGGCGGTACACAAGCGATAGGGTGGTGTCGCCGGGGGCTACCGCCGTGAACGTAAACGTGTAGGTGCCGCCCCCGCCCACAATATCCTCACCTGCGCCGGCAGGCGGGTCGTCACTGACATACTGCGGCTCGCCCGCTGGCGCAAGCACGGCAGCATCCACAGCAGCTATTTCCCACGCATACCCGGTGGTCGGGTTGCCCGCCAGCGTCACGGTCAGCGTGTTGCCCGTACTCATACTGACGACGGTGCCGTTGTCTGCTGCGGTCAGCGCGATGTCGCCGCGTGCCACACCGCCAGTGCCGCCGCCCGCCGTACCGCCGCCGCCGCATCCCGCCAGTACCGCGCTGAGTAGCCCCACCGCCGCCATCAACCGTATCTGTGTATGCATTGCTTGTCCTTTCGTTGCCCGACGTGTCTGCTGCCAGTATACGCGCTCCCCCTAACACGGTCATCTCACCCAATGGTCACAAATTGCTGCCACACCCCATTGACGATGCCGCGCCAGTATGCTAACATTGGGTATTGTGCAATGAGACAATACGCGACGTAACAACCGCTAGGAGTGATAGCGTGGGGAAAATGAAAGTGCTGCTGACCCAAGATATCGCCAAACTGGGCAGCGCAGGTGAAGTAAGAGAAGTAGCGGGGGGCTTTGGGCGCAACTACCTAATCCCGAAAGGGATGGCAGTGCTGGCTACCCGTGGGCAGATCAAGCAGGCAGAAGAACGCATTGCCGCCCAGAGGCGGCGCGAAAACGCCATGCGCGGCGAACTCGAAGCCCTCGCCGCCCAACTGAACGGCATTACGCTGCGCTTTACGGCGAAGGCGACCGGCGACCTTGACCG
Organism: uncultured Chloroflexaceae bacterium; assembly: GCA_964575355.1. Classification (GTDB taxonomy): domain Bacteria; phylum Chloroflexota; class Chloroflexia; order Chloroflexales; family Chloroflexaceae; genus CAZNQP01. The sequence goes on along the minus strand of CAZNQP010000086.1, from coordinate 9,219 downwards.
CCTGTATGGGTCGGTCACGAACATGGACATTGCCAACCGCCTGCACGAAGAACACAACATCGAAGTAGACCGCCGCAAGATTGACCTCGCCGAGCCGATCAAGCGCATGGGCGTGTACCCGGTCAAGGTCAAGGTCGCAACCGACTTAGAGCCACTCCTGAATATTGTGGTTGAGGGCGAAGGCGGCGAAACAGCCGTCG
>CAZNQP010000086.1:0-8919 GCA_964575355.1 uncultured Chloroflexaceae bacterium | reverse complement strand
TCCGGCGGAAGCAGACGCGGTACCTGCCGCCGCAGCCAGCGATACGGAGGCACCCACCGCCTAGCACCGCCACGAACAAGGGTGCCCACTGGGGCACACGCGGCAGTTGACTTTTGTCGCTGTATCGCGCACAATAGAACACATAAGCTAATAGCAATGTGCCGACGCACCCGCGTCAGGCACATTGACGTTTCTGGAAAGCCTGTGGAAAACATGGGTAGAGGGAGGGGATAGATGCTGGAAAAAATCGGGATAAGTTCAAGTGAGCGTACCCTTCCAATCAACCTGAACGCCGAACGGGCAACCCTCGGCTCGGTGTTGCTCGAACGCGACGCGGTGATTGTCGTCGCGCCGTGGTTGCTGCCCGAACACTTCTACCTCGAAAAGCATGCATGGATTTACGAGGCGATGCTGGCGTGCTACGGGCGGCGCGTCCCGCCCGACCTGTCCACCGTTGCCGACGAATTGCGCCGCCACGAGCGGCTCGACCTCGTGGGTGGCGTGCTCTACCTCACCGAACTGAGCGACACGGTGCCCACCGCCGTCCACGTCGAATACTACGCCCGCATTGTTGAGCGTGCTGCCATTCGTCGCCGCTTGATCGAAGCCGGGGGCAAGATTGCCGCCTATGGCTACGACGAGAGCGAGGAGCTTGAAATCACGCTCGACAAAGCCGAAAGCGAACTGTTCAACGTGTCGCAACGGCGCGGGCAGCAAGATTTCGTCCACGTCCGCAGCGTCCTCGATGCCTACTTCGACCAGATTAACCGCGCTGGGAGCGAGCGCGGCGAGTTGGTGGGGGTACCTACGGGCTACCTCGACCTCGACCGCCTGACGGGGGGCTTGCAGCGTTCCGACCTGATCATTCTTGCCGCCCGCCCCAGCGTCGGCAAGACGGCGTTTGCGCTGAGTATCGCCTACAACATGGCGGTCAAGAACCTGTTTAGTGTGGCAGTCTTCAGCCTAGAGATGAGCCGTGAGCAACTGGTGCAACGCCTGCTTGCCATGCACACCGGCATTGACACGCAACGGCTCCGGACAGGCACCATCGGGCGCGATGTCGAGCAGGTCATTCAGGCGATGGGAACGCTGTCCGATGCGGAACTGTACATTGAGGACACCCCCGGCTTGAGCATCACCGAGGTACGCAACCGGGCGCGGCGGCTGCGGGCGCAGGCACCGGTTGACTTGGTGGTGGTAGACTATTTGCAACTGATGCAGGGGCGGCGCAACGACAACCGCGTGCAAGAGGTGAGCGAGATTAGCCGCGGCTTGAAGGCACTCGCACGCGAACTTGACGTGCCCGTGCTCGCCCTCAGCCAGTTGTCGCGTGCCGTCGAGGGGCGCATGAACCACATCCCGATGCTGAGTGACCTGAGGGAGTCGGGGTGCCTGACCGGTGATACACTCGTTTATCTACCCGATCAGGGCATGTATCAACGTATTGATAGCCTTGTAGGACAATGCGACTTCAATGTGCTTGCGGTGAATACCGAAACATGGAAACTGGAGCCACGCTCGGTACTCAAGGCATTTGCTACTGGGCGCAAGCCCGTGTACCGGCTTACCACGCGGCTAGGGCGTAGCATCCGTGCTACGGGCAATCACAAGTTCCTGACTGTGGAGGGCTGGAAGCGTCTTGATGAACTTGGAGCAGGCAGGCATCTCGCACTGCCGCGCCGCCTGCCTACGACAGTACAGGCAAGCCTGAGCAATGCCCAGTTAGCATTGCTAGGGCACCTGATTGGTGACGGCTGTACCCTGCCCCGCCACGCTATCCAATACACCACGAATGAACTGATACTAGCAGAGACTGTGGTGGCTCTCGCAACAGACGTATTTGGCGAAACTATTCGTCCTGCTATTTCACAGGAACGCACATGGTATCAGGTCTATCTCTCAGCCAACCAGCACCTCACCCATCACGTTCGCAATCCGGTTGCGGCATGGCTCGATGAACTTGGCATCTTTGGATTACGTTCGCACGAAAAGTTTATCCCTGATGCAGTATTTACCCAACCTACTACAAGCATTGCCATCTTCCTGCGCCACTTGTGGGCAACAGATGGCTGTGTACAGCTTGTGGCAGGAAAAAACGTGCGCCCAATTGCGTATTATGCAACCAGCAGTAAACTGCTCGCGCAGCACGTTCAGTCATTACTACTACGGATTGGCATCAGTGCACGGTTGGCATGCACCCCACAGGTGGGCAAAGGGCGTGACCAGTATCATGTCACAATTACGGGCAAGACCGATGTTCTTGCATTCCTCGACGTGTTAGGAACAATTGGTGTGTCTAAGCAGCGGCAAGAAGCCGCTATCCGCGCCCATGTGGTGCAAACCATCGCGAATACGAATCGAGATATTATTCCGCGTGAAGTATGGCGCACTACTGTTGTACCAGCAATGCACTCAATTGGTATGACGACCCGCCAGATGCACGCCGCAATCAATACACGCTACTGCGGCACCGCCCTTTATAAGCAAAACATCAGCCGCGAACGTGCCGAACGGGTTGCACTTGCCGTGCAATCGCCGGGATTGCTCCACCTTGCTCATAGTGATGTCTACTGGGACGAAATTATTGCTATCGAGCCAGATGGCGAAGAAGATGTGTATGACCTGACGGTAGAAGGCTGGCACAACTTTGTTGCGAATAACATTATTGTCCACAACTCAATTGAGCAGGATGCCGACATCGTGATGTTCATTTACCGCGAAGAACTGTACGACAAAGAGACCGACAAGAAGGGCATCGCCGAAATCCACCTCGCCAAGCACCGCAACGGTCCGTTGGGCGTGGTGCCGTTGCGCTTCGAGAACCGTACCACGACCTTCCAGAACCTTGCCCGCTACAGTGCGCCCGAAGGGTACTAGCGCGGGGTGTGGGCGTGCAGGTGCGCCGCCAGCCATGCGGCATCGTCGGGGGCGAGCACGGGCGGCGGCGGTGCCTGTGTGTAGTCAATACGCAGGTCATAGCGGGCACTGCTATAGATACGCTGCAACGCCTGCGTCAAGTCGAGCGGCACATCCGCCTCGCCCGCACGGAGTGGCACCGCCACGACGGGCAGTGCTGCCCGGAGCGACAGCGGCCATATCTCCACTTCCGGGCGGCGTTCGGCGCGGCTCAGGGTGATGAAGTAGGGCGCATCTGGCAGGGCAGTCACCAGTGCTGGTCGCCGCCCGCCACGCAGCAGGTCAATTTCGAGCAGGTGGGCAGTGCTGTGCAGCACATCACGCCGTTTGCGTTCGTAGGCATCGGCAGCATCCACCCCCGGTCGCTTATTCACCGGCGAAGGTACTTCAATGACGGTGACGAGTTCCTCTGCACCGACACTACGTACCTCAATGCGGTGGTAGCGAGTTGCAACCTCGATCAGCCCGGTGAGCGGAGCAGGGGCAATCGCTACCGTTCCCGCGTCGCGGGGCTGGTCAAGCTGTTCGAGCACGCCAACATCCGGCACGAATGCACGGGTCGTGCCAATATCAATCGCTTCGTAGGCAATATACGGGGCAAGGACAGCAGTATAGCGCGGACTGAGGAGCGGCTGAAGCTGGTCACAGATTGCAAACATGAGCCGGTTGTGTACATCAGGCCACAGACTCGCCTGTTCGAGATACGGGTCCATACCGGGAAACGGTGACGGCATCGGGCTACCTCCTCTCCTTGCTATGCTATCCCTAGCGTTATCTCTAGCATACCACACGAGCATCGTCGCCGGGCACACCCCGCTTGACGCAACCGCACAGCCGTTATACCATCAGCATATCGCCGCCGCAACGGAGCGCGGCACCGCGACACACGCACAGGAGCAACACAGCGCAAGGAGGTATCCCCATGGGTGTAGTACACAAGCAGCAGGCACACGCCGACAGCCCGACGACGTGGCAGTACCCGACTGCCGCCACCGTGACCTACGGCAACGGGCAAGCGACCGACGGCATCGTGAAGTCGGTGGTTATCGGACCGGACGAGGGGGCGGGCGACTTCGTGCTGCGCCACTTCACGCTCCCCGCAGATGCACATTCGGTCCTCGAACACCACCCCCACCAGCACGGGGTTGTCGTGACGCACGGGAGCGGGCGCGTGCTGATTGGCGAGACGTGGCACGAGATCGGCGTGGGCGACGTGGTCTACATTGCGCCCGACGACATGCACCAGTTGCAGGCGCACGCCGCCGGGCTAAGTTTCTTCTGCATCATTCCGGCGTGGGCGGGCGTGTAGCCTCACCCCCGCGGCTCGGCGCGGTGCGGCGTGGGCGGGCGTGTAGCCTCACCCCCGCGGCTCGTCTCTAGATACGCACCGGACGCGGTGGCGCGCAGATAATGGCGAAACTGGCTGGCGATAATCTGCCCAGTCATCTTCATCTGGGTTGCCCACGGCATCGGCTCCATGCGCTTGTGCATATAGCTATCGAAGGTCAGGCGTTGCACGTCGTGTGCGCGGCACATGTCGGTGAAGACTTCCATCTGCTTTTCGTTGCCGTAGCCCCACACCTGAAGCCAGCGCAAAAACTGGTACATCGTGCCGTATTCGCGCCACCACAACTGTTCATACAGACGGAGGTTGGCGGCGGTGGGTGCAGCATAGTGTGCGGTGAGCACCTGCGCGGCGAGCTTACCGCTCTTCATCGCCCAATAGATGCCCTCGCCCGACGTATGCACGACTAGCCCCGCCGCGTCGCCAATCAGCATGGCGCGGTCGAAGGCAATCTGCTTGCGCGGCTCCATCGGCAGGGCGTGCGCCTCGCGCAAAATCAACTCGCCGCCGTCGAGGGCACTGCCCAGTCGCACCTTGAGATTATCGAGTAACTGACGTGCCTGCTGCGTGTTGCCCGGACCCATGCCCACCCCGAACGCCACATGGTCGCGTTTGGGGAACGCCCACGCGTACAGGTCGGGGCTGGTGGCGTAGCCGAGGTAGAGGTCGGCGGTATCTTGCCAGCGTGCCATCTGCGCGGGCGGCAACTTAATCCGCTCTTGAATGGCAACTGCCCGCGGCGTGGGTGCCAGCCCTAAATACTTCGCCGTGGGCGAGTAGGCACCGTCTGCGCCAATGACCACCGCCGCCCGCAACGTGCGCGTTTCGCCCGTGGGGATGTGTGTGTAGGTCGCGGTCACGCCGTCGGCATCCACCGTCAGGTTTTCCAGTTTGCCATGGATCAAGTCAGCCCCGCGTGCCACCGCGCGGTCGCGCAGGTAGTGGTCGAAGACCTCGCGGCGCACCATCGCTACATAGTCGCGTTCGTCGGGCACGGTGCCCGCCACCTGAAAGCACACCGCATGGTCGCTCGGCGAGACCACCTTGCACTGGTGTATCTTGCGGTCAATCAGGCTTTCGGGTATCTGAAACTCGCTGAACGCCACCGGCGGCACGGCACCACCGCACGGCTTGGGCTTCACCAATTCACGCTCTAGCATCACCGTCGGGATACCCGCCGCCCGCAACGTGGTGGCGGCAGTAGCACCGCCGACCGATGCCCCGACAATCAAGACTGGATACTCCATTGCTTACCTCGCTCCGGCTACCCCGATTGCCGTCGCCAGCATACCCAAGACAAACAGCATAATCGCAGTAGCGTTAAAGAAGACCGCATTCTGTTCGGGGGCGCGTAAGAAGCGCACATAGGGAAAGAACTGTGCCACAACCAGTAGCCCCACCACCAGCGCGGCGAGGACCTGCCCCCACACCACGAGCAATGCGATAATCGCCAGTTGGGTCACAGCCATCTTGAGCACCACCAGCCACGCCGCCCGTTGCGGACCGTACATGACCGGGATACTGCGAATACCCATTTGGCGGTCGCCTTCCATACTCTTAAAATCGTTGACCGTCATAATGCCGTGTGCGCCAATCGAATAGAGGGTTGCCACAGCAACATTCCGCCAGTCGAGCAACGCGAACGCCGCCACCCCTGCCAGCCACGCCAGCCCTTCATACGAAAATGACACGAGCGCATTGCCGACCCAGCCGTTGCGCTTGCCGCGCATTGGCTCCATACTGTATGCCACCGCAAAGAACAGCCCCACCCCTACCAGCAGGGCTACGGTACGCCCAAGGTAGACTGCCAGCACGCTCCCAATCGCCACCAAAATGAGCGAGAGCACCTGCACATGGCGGAGCGTCACCAACCCCGATGGAATGAGGCGTTCGGGTTGGTTGATAGCATCTACTTCGCTATCGCAGTAGTCATTGACAATCTGCGACAGCCCACACAAAATAGGTCCCGCCATAACCAGACCCAGCACCAGCAGGGTCATACCCTCTACCGACCATGTGAGCATCCCACTTGCCACTGCCCCACACAGAAACGCCCACGAAGCCGCAAACCACGTCACGGGCTTCATCAGGGTAATGCTGCGCTGGACAAGTACCCCAAACGAGGGCTTCGGATGCACAGCAGCCTGCGGTGGTGATGCCGCAGGCTGCGTTGAAGATGGCAAGCGATTAAGCTTAAGCCGCTTCACTCCGTCAATCCTCGCTGATACTCTTCTTCGACCGCGATACCTTCGTCAATCGAGTAGTCGGTGATCTCGCCGGTACCGGTCAGCACAGGCGGGAAGGTGTAGTAACTCACGTCCGGCTGCATCTCATCGAGGTCTGCCACGTTGATCGAAGCCTTCGGCACGATGTTGCCTTGGTGACAGGTATAGCACCCCGGTACCGCATAGTTCGTGTCGTCAATGTTCACGAAGTACTGCTGGTTCTCAATCGGCACGTTGGCGGGTTGTTCGGGTGACGGCAGGACGTAGCGGTTCCAGTTCTCTGCCATAAAGGTCGTCATCAGCAGCATACGCTGGGCTTTCAGACGGTTGACGGCATAGTTATCTTGGAACTGCGGCAGGTCGTTCGCGGCTTCGTAGGCATAGAAGTTACGCGAGTTGTGGCAGTAGGTACAGCCGACCCCCATAGACCAGTTCATCATATTCATCACGTTCTGGTTGATGGTCACCTGATCTTGCGTGCGCCCATTGTCGTGGGTCAGCGACAGCGAGCCACGCCCGCTTCCGTCTTCGCCCGTGTAGGGGTTCCACACGAGGTAGTTGTAGTAGTAGTACAACGAGGCTTCGATCAGGCTGAGTTGGGGCGCATCCTCTCGGATAGGCGCACCGGTTTCGTCAAGGGCTTCGAGCGTGACCGTAATCGGCGGAACGTTGTTTGCCGCCTGATCGCTGTAGGTTGCCATGCCGACGGCTTGCCCGTTGTGGCAGGTCGCGCAGCGCACGTAGTTGCCCCGCCAGTTGGGCAGGTTCGAGATGTACTGCGAGTTAACATCGCGGAGCAACAACAGCATCAGGCGTGCCGAAATCTTCGTCGGGTAGGCATCGGCGGCATAGTTGTTAATATCGTGACAATACTGACAACTCACGCCCATTGCCCCAGAGACTTCGTATTGCATGTAGTTCCAGACTTGCGCAGTCGTCATCCCCTTCAAGACTTGCACGTTCTGCGGTTCGGGGTACTGGTCAATGTACTCTTGCCCCAACTGCATTGCGACTGTCCAAGAATCGGACCCAAGCCATGGTTCACGGTTGTACACGTCGCCTTCCACGTCGTTGGGTTCGGCTTCCGTAATCGCTTGGATGCCATCCGTCGCGTTGTAGGGCGCGTTCGCTGCGTCACGGGCTTCGGCAAAGTACGGAGCAAATGCCAGACCATAGATCAACCAGAAGGTTACAATGGTGACCCCTGCGACTACGGCACCGACCCCTAGCGAGACAAAGACTGCTAGCTGGCGATCACCGGGTCCCTTCGATGACTGCATGAGAGCCTCCTCATTTCCAGGTCAGAAGGTCGGGGTTTCCGGCACTTCCGACAGTAGCGTGTCCCAAGACCCTGTTGTCTCGAACACATTTAACATAGACCACAATGCCTGGAACCGGTGATACACTCCGGTTTACGAGCACTATGCTGGCAGTTCTATTGTACCGCAGATCAGTCATTCAAGCAATAGCCTTATCACTATTTGCAAAAATATTGCGGTAAGAAAGACCGGAGCGCAACCACAGGGTCAACCTATAGTTACGCTCCGGTCAGTTGGCGAAAGCATACTGCCTGTTGGCTAAAGCAATGCAGCCAGATAGGTCGCACCCATCGTCACCGTATCCATCATTGCCGTCGGACCGAGGTCGAGCCAGTTGTAGCGTGGCGAACTCAGTACGATGAAGTGGATGAGGAGCGCAACTACCAAACCGAGGACACTGAAGACCACGGCGATGGTACGCACAGAGCTTCGTGATTGCATGATTCTGTTTTCCCTTCCTTACATCATTGCCTGCAAAAGTTCGATTGCGCCGAGCGGCTGCTGCGGGGGCAGCCACGGTCGCCACACAAAGACCAGCAGGTGGGCGATGATGGCGATGATCATGAAGCCGTAGATGGACTTCACCACGATGTCGTGAATCAACCAGTCCTGATTGTTAAAAAGCGAGCGCCATCTTGGTGGTACCAAATCGTCAGCGTCTTCAATCATGTTTGCCTCTGTCATGTTTGCCTCCTTGCATAAACCCTGTTACCTGCACAAACACTTGTGCTGTCAACTCCATACGATACGGTCTGCCTTAGTATCGGCATTGCCCTCTGGTATGAGCCGCTTCCTGAACAACCCTTGCTTGTATGGTGTGAAGCGTTTTCAGGTTATGCTGTTATTATATATGCAATAAGCCTAGTTGTCAATCATTTTGTGGAAGCTCTTTTTTTTCGTTTTTAGGGCAGCTATATCCCTTTGTAATCAAGGCACTGCAAGGATACACCGCCCAACACGGAATAACCAAAATGGTATAACAGGCAAAAGCAACTGTCAAGAGGGGAATCTACGCCACGCAATTCACCGGGGGCAGTTGGGTCACCGGGGGCAGTTGGGTCACCGGGGGCAGTTGGGTCACCGGGGGCAGTTGGGTCACCGGGGGCAGTTGGGT
>CAZNQP010000085.1:0-14402 GCA_964575355.1 uncultured Chloroflexaceae bacterium | reverse complement strand
GTGCAGGCCACTGTGCATGCAGGTCTTGCAGGCGCGGCACAGGTTGCAGTGGGCACACGCCAGATTATGCACGTGCAGGATTGGGTGCGGGATGCGCTCGCAGCAATGGAACGCGAGTTGCAGTGGGCACACGCTGGATTGGGCAAGTGCAGGACAAGGTACAAATACACGCCCTCTGTGGTGGCAGTAGCACACGCTGGATTGGGCAAGTGCAGGAATTGCTCCCGTCGCACGAGCCGCTCGCGCCGAGTTGCAGCCGAGGGCTGGATTACAGCATCACGATTGAAGTAGAATCGCGCTACCGCCGAGCAAGTACCAACTTCACTGCCCCTACCCCCGGAAAGTCTCTCAAAGCCCGAACTAGTCGTCGTGAGGTCACGGCGTTGCAGCAGCAAGGTCACGACTGAGCACGACACATACACAATCCGTTCGGGGGCAATTCACAGACGTTCGCGCAGTACCTGTCGTGATTATGTGTAAACCAAACCAAGCTCGGCTTGATGCCAGAGGCTGTCTTGTTTAGTTTATGCATAGCAGGAAGCCAAAAACCTAAAACAAGATGACCGATGTCATTACTAATATCTTTATCGCACCCGGAGGTACCCAAAAGCGCAACAGGGTTGCTACGATATAACGCGTTACAAAGCCAAATCTGAAAACGGTTGATTTTGCGTGTATCACAGGAGTAGAATTTACCAGTATTTGCTGGAGATAATACAATATGGTTATATGCCAAAAGCGTTCTTTATGGCATTGGAAAGCAAAATAACACGAACCCGTATCCTGTTAGAACATGAACCCGTATCCTCAGCATTCTTGCTGATACGCATTTTTAGTGGCGCAGTTTGCAGAATTAGTGACGCACTTTCAGCAGCAATAGGGGCGCACTTGCAGAAGCAGGTGCGCCCTTTGTCGGGTACCGACCATCGCAAGCGGGGGTGGCACTGCCCATACCTGCTGCTGTACACAACGAGAGGAGTTTCGCCCCATGACCCGCGCCTCCCTGCACTTCCACGGCTTCGATACGCTGGCGTTGCATGCTGGGCAGCAACCCGACCCAACGACCAGCGCACGCGCCGTGCCGCTCTGCCTCTCAACCTCTTTTGTGTTTCGTGATACCGCGCACGCCGCCCGCTTGTTCAATATGGAAGAGGCGGGCTATGTCTATTCGCGGGGAGCCAACCCCACCACCACCGTGCTAGAGCAACGCATCGCCGCCCTCGAAGGCGGCGTGGGTACGGTGGCGGTCAGTTCTGGGCAGGCAGCAACGACCTTCGCTATCTTCGCGCTAGCCAGCGCAGGCGACCACATTGTGTCGTCCGCCGACCTGTACGGCGGCACCTACACCCTATTTGACGAGGAGTTCCCCCGCCGGGGCATCAGCACCACCTTCGTGGATGCCCGCGACTACGACGGCTTTGCACGAGCGATTACGGCGCGAACAAAAGCCCTCTTCCTCGAGTCCATTGGCAACCCCAAGCTCGATATTGTAGACATCGAGCGCATCGCCGCCATAGCCCACGATCATGGGGTACCCGTGATCGTAGATGCCACCACGATCACGCCCTACCTGCACCGCCCCTTTGAATGGGGAGCGGATATTGTGGTTCACTCAGCGACCAAATACATCGGCGGGCACGGCACCGTGATCGGCGGCTTGATCGTTGCTAAGGGTACCTTCGACTGGCGCAACGGTCGCTTCCCCGACTTCACCACACCAGTCCCCTACAATGGCATGGTCTACACCGACACCTTCAAGGAGCTTGCGTACCTGACCAAGCTCCGCGCCGAGGTACACCGCAATATTGGGGCTTCCATCAGCCCATTCAATGCGTTCTTGCTGCTGCAAGGGCTAGAAACACTCGGACTACGCATGGAACGCCACTGTACCAACGCACTCGCCGTAGCGCACTATCTGCACCAACACCCGCAGGTCGCGTGGGTGCGCTATCCCGGTCTGCCCGATCACCCCACCTACGACCTCGCCTGCAAGTATTTCCCGCGTGGGCAGGGTGGGCTAGTCGGGTTTGGCATCGCGGGCGGCGAACGCGCCGGGCGCACCTTCATCGAGAGCCTGCGCCTCTTCTCGCACCTCGTCAATATTGGCGATGCCAAGAGCCTTGCGGTACATCCCGCCTCGACAACCCACCGCCAGCTCACACCAGAGCAACGCCGCACCACCGGCGTTACCGATGATTTCATCCGGCTGTCGGTGGGCATCGAGAGCATTGACGACATCCTCGCCGACCTCGCGCAAGCCCTCGCTCGCACCGCCGCAACTCCCTAGCCCCACGATAACACGGTAACACGCCGCCGTGCTATCCCGTGTTATCCCGTGTTATCCACCGAGCAGGAAACCGTAAGCGGTAGCGGGTAGACACACCCTGCCCGCCCCCCGGTAGCTCGCGCTACCGCTTCCCTATCCTACTGCTTTCTATCTCACCGCCTCCTGTCCCACCGCCTCCTATCTCACCGATGCCCAGTCGGGCACCAGCACGGCGCAGGTGCGCGTAACTGGCTCGACCGAGACCTGCCGCCGATAATACGCGACACTTTCGAGTGTAGACAGCCCCGTACCGTGGTGCGTAATCACGTCGAGCGAATAGGCGGTGGCAAGCCGCGCCTGTTCCGCAAGGTCAAGCTCCGCGACGGCAGCCGCTACCAACCCCGCCACCATCGCGTCGCCTGCCCCCACCGTGCTCTGCACCGTGACACGCGGCGGGCGAGCGAGCACAGCCTGCTCGCGGCACACAAACAATGCCCCGTCGCCGCCCATCGAGACCACGACGAGTTCGGTACTGCCGCCCAGCAGGTCGTGGGCGGCGTGAACCACATCGGTGGGCTGCACTAGCTCATCCCCAACCAGTTCGGCAAGCTCGTGGATATTGGGCTTGAGAATGGCAGGCTGGGCAGCTACGGCGTAGCGCAGGGCTTCACCACTCGTATCGAGGGCAACCTTGCGTCCTTGTGCCTGCACTTGTGCCACTATATCACGGTAGATGGTAGCTGGTAGCCCCGGTGGAATACTGCCTGCCAGCACGACCCACGGGCTGTCCAGCGCATCAAGGGCGTTCAACAGTCGGTCTACATCGGCAGGGGCGGGCGGCTGTCCGGCGAAGTTGATGTCGGTGGTCTGTGCCTGTACCGGGTCTGTGATTTTAATGCTGATGCGCGTTTGCCCGCCGATGCGGATGAAGGCATCGCTGATGGCTTTGTCTGTAAACAGGGCGCAGAAGGGTGCATCGTTTTCCTCTCCGAGAAATCCGGTCACACCCACCTGTAGCCCGGCATCAGCAAGCACGGCGGCGACATTCACCCCCTTGCCCCCCGGCTGGAACGTGCTGCTGGTTACACGGTTGACCTGCCCAGCGACAAAATTGGGGATAACGACCGTCTGATCAATTGCTGGATTGAGCGTTACCGTGAGAACGGTATGGTGCTGGTACATCGAGTACTCCTTCTCTTCCTACTGCTACTACTGCTAGTCTTTCTCTGGTTGTTTTGGGTTCCTCAAACGCGCAGGTTGCGAACCTCGTGAGCCGTGCGGGCGGCTAGTGCCTGCTGCGCGACAGTCTGCATCTGGCGGTATGACAGGTTGCGGAGGCGTGCCTTGACTGCTGCCACTGATGGAATACTCATGCTGAGTTCGCTCACGCCTAGCCCGGTCAAGATAATCGCGCCAAGTGGCTCACCCGCCACGCCGCCGCACACGCCCACCCACTTGCCGTGGTTGCGGGCGGCACGCACGGTACGGTCTATCAGGCGCAGCACCGCCGGGTGCAACCCGTCAACAGTGCGTGACAACGTGGGGTGCAGGCGGTCAGTAGCCAGTGTGTACTGCGTGAGGTCGTTGGTGCCAATCGAGAAAAAGTCTACCTCTGGGGCAAACTCCTCTGCCAGTAGCGCGGTAGACGGTACCTCGACCATGATGCCAATAGCTATGGCGGGGGCGTTGAGTTCGCGGCGCACCTCGGCGGCAATTGATTTGGCGGCATGCAGGTCTTCCAGCGTCGTGATCATCGGGAACATCAGCTTGACCGGTCCATCGCTGGCAACGCGGTAGATGGCACGCAACTGGGTACGGAACAGGTCAGGCATGTGGAGCGACAGCCGGATACCACGCACGCCAAGGAAGGGGTTGGCTTCGGGTGGTAGGTTGATGTAGGGGACGTTCTTGTCACCACCAATGTCCATGGTGCGGATAATGAGTGGCAAGCCATTGAGTGCCTGCACCATTTCGTGGTAGGCAGCATACTGCTCGTCCTCGCTCGGTGGGCTATCGCTGTCTTGGAACAAAAACTCGGTGCGGAGCAACCCAATCCCTTCAGCCCCGGCTTTCACAGCGAGTGCGGCTTCGTGGGGTGCGCCGATGTTGGCGACAATCTCAACGCGGTGCCCGTCGCTCGTGAGCGCGGGTTGGTAGCGGTCGTGATATTCGGCATTGCGGATAGTGGCAAGGTGCTGCATAAACCCTTGTGCGTCGGCAATGCTCGCATCGTCGGGTTGGAGGTAGAGCCGCCCAGCCGCCCCGTCAATGATAGCAGGGGTACCATTCGCCAGTTCGAGTAGCCCCGCACCCGCCCCCACCACCGCCGGAATGCCCAGCGAGCGGGCGATAATAGCGGTGTGCGAGGTCGGACCGCCCAGCACCGTACACAACCCCAGCGTCATCTGAGGGTCGAGGTGCGCCGTATCCGACGGCAGGAGGTCATCGGCAATCATAATCATGGGCGCATCAGGGGGGGGCGCACTGCTTTCTTCAGTGCCCGCCAGCACGCGCAGCATACGCTGCCCTACATCGTGCAAGTCAGCGGCACGCCCTGCGAAGCGTTCACCTGCGTGGTGCTTCAGCTCTTCCACGCGCTGCGTAATGACGTGTTGCCAACTCCATGCGGCACTGTGTCCCGCATTGATCGTGGTTTCCACCTCGGCAATGAGATCGGGGTCGTACAGCAGTGCCCGGTGTGCCAGAAAGATGTCGGCTTCGCCGCGTCCCACACGCTTCCGCACGGATTCGTAAACATCATCAAGCTGTTGTCCGGCGGTGGCGAGGGCATAGCGCAACGCTTGCTTTTCAGTCGCGGGGTCGCTGGCGTTGTCATGGACACTCACGCTACTCTTCTTCACGTAGTGGATCATACCGACTGCAACCCCCGGTGATGCTGCCACCCCGGTGACGGTCTTTAGCCCACTGGTAGGCGGTGTCCACACTTCGCTAGCAATCGGCTCGTGCTGCGTTGCATCCTCTTCCACCATGCGTTCGACAGCAACTACCAGTGCTTCGACTGCCTGTGGTGCATCGTCGCCGCGTGCCTGAATATGAATGCGTGTGCCGCTCTCCACACCCAATTTGAGTAACGAGGCAAGGGCTTTTCCGTTGGCGGTCTGCTCGCCGTGAACCACGCGCACGTCGGCAGTATAGCGTTTGGCTATTTCGACGAAGCCAGTGGCGGGGCGGGCGTGCAAGCCAGCTTGGTTGGCAACCACCACCTCGGCAGTCACGGCGTGCTCCCAGCCAACCCCGTTGCTGCGGCTGTGGGCTACGGCGGGCGGGGGCGTAGTGTCAGCATTCAGGCTCCGCGCAATGGCGGCGGAGTCGCTCGTCTGGGCAAGTTGCAGGACGAGATCGGTATCTTCAAGCACGCTCACCAGTCGCGCCAGAATAGCGAGGTGTTCGTCAGAGCGGGCGGCAATGCCGACAATCAAGAATGCCGTTTCGCCGTCGTTCCACGTCACGCCGCTGGGCACCTGCAACACCGCGATGCCGGTGTGTTCGATCAACGCACGGTCTTTGCCCATGCCGTGCGGAATAGCAATGCCATTGCCGAGGTAGGTGTTGGCTTGTTGTTCGCGCCCCAGCATGCTTTCGATGTAACCGGGGGCGATGTGCCCTGCGTCTACCAAGAGTTGCCCGACCTGCCGGATTGCCTCTGCTTTGCTGGCGGGCTGGGCTGCCAGTCGGATAGTATCAGCCGTCAAATGAACCATGGTGATGCACTCCTTTGTGTTTGCAGTGTGTTCGCGGTATGTTTGTGGTATGACTGCGGTGTGTCTTCGGTATCTATTCTACGTGTCCACTGGGGCTTGCGGGTGGGCAGAGCCAGTCCGGGCTGTGCTCTGCCCATTGGTACCTGTTGGTGCCCGCTGGTGCGAGCTAGGCGGTTGCGGGTTGCCCAGTGGCTTCCGGGGCGACCGTCTGGGTCGCAACTGCTGCTTGCGGGCGACGCTTCAGCACGAAGAGCATCGCGGCAGTGGCAGCAGTACCAGCCACGATAGCACCTGCATAGAGGAAGACGTTGCTCACTGCGCTCGGAATGGGCAGGACGAAGATGCCGCCGTGGGGTGCCAGCAGTTGCACGTTGAACAGCATAGACAGGCTGGCTGCCACCGCCGAACCAACTATCAGCGAAGGAATAACGCGCAGGGGGTCTTTTGCGGCAAACGGGATTGCACCTTCGGTGATGAACGACGCGCCGAGCACCGCCGCCGGACCGCGTGCCTGCCGTTCTTCGGCATCGAAGCGGTCGGGGAACAGGTAGCCTGCCAATGCCAGCCCCAGCGGGGGGGTCATACCGGCAGCCATCACAGCAGCCATTGGCGTATAGATTTCACTGCCAAGCAAGCCGATGGCAAAGGTGTAGGCGGCTTTGTTCACGGGTCCGCCCATATCGAATGCCATCATGCTGCCGAGGATCAAGCCGAGCACCACGCGGTTGGTGCCCTCCAGCCCTTCCAGCCAGCCAGTCATTGTGTTGAGGACGGCGGCAACGGGCGGTGCAATCACATAGATCATCAGTAGCCCAACTGTCAACGTCGAGAGAAAGGGCAGGATCAATACTGGTTTCAGTCCCTCAAGGTTCGTGGGCAATTTGATGTTAGCGGCAAGAAACTTGGTGAGGTAGCCCGCCAGAAAGCCGGACACGATACCGCCGAGGAAACCCGCACCGAGTGTGCTTGCCAGCATACCACCAACCAGACCGGGAGCGATACCGGGGCGGTCGGCAATGGAGAAGGCAATGAAGCCCGACAGCACGGCAACAAACAGCGCGAAGGCGGTGCCGCCGCCAATCTGCATTAGGGCGGCGGCGAGGGTGCCCTCTTGCTCGAAGCCGTAGATGCCACCGAAGGCGAACGCGAGCGCGATACAGAGACCACCCGCCACGACGAGCGGCAGCATATACGAAACGCCCGTCATCAGGTGCTTGTACGGTCCGCTCCGCTTCTGCGATTGGGCGGCTTTGGCGTGCTGCACGCTGGCGGCATAGTCGTTGCTGCCTGCGGTCGGTTGCGCCGCGAGTGCCTGTTCAATGGCGGCTGACCCGTGATGGATGGCTTCTTTGGTGCCCGTGACGTAGATGGGCTTGCCCGCAAAGCGGCTCGTATCAATGCCTGTGTCGGCGGCAATCACTACCGCGTCGGCGTTGGCAATGTCTGCGTCGGTCAGGGTGTTTTGTGCTCCAACTGATCCCTGCGTTTCAACTTTGATGCTGTGCCCTAGGGCGCGGGCACCCTTCTGTAGCCCTTCGGCTGCCATGAAGGTATGGGCAATACCTGTCGGACAGGCAGTCACACCGACCAGTCGTTTGCCGGTGGTTGTAGGGGCGGCAGGGGCGACAGGGGCGGCGGTGGCAGTAGCAGGTTCAGTATCAGCCGGGGCACGCTCGCTCGCGGGGGTGTCGGTCGTCAGCCCCGCCAGCCGGAGGGCAGCGGCAAGGACGACAGCAGTGTTACGAATAGCGTCACTGGTTGAGGTGTCGTAGCGTGGCTTGTCGCCGAAGCGGGCGGTGTCAACGCTGATGTCGGTGGCGAGGATGACGATATCGGCAGCGGCGATGGCATCGTCCGTAAGGATGTGTTTGGCTCCATCCGAACCCTGTGTTTCAACGGCAATGGTGTGCCCCTGTGCTTGGGCTGTTTTCTTCAGGGCTTCGGCTGCCATAATGGTATGGGCGACCCCAGTGGGGCAGGCGGTGACCGCAACAATGCGTGCCATGGTGGTTCCTCCTTGTACCGATGACTACTGTGTACCGGTACTGTCTCGGTGTCCGGTACTCGCCGGACGTTTTGTTTCCCTTGCCTTCAAATCATAACACAATATTTTCTTTTGTCAATATTGACTTTCGTTTAGTTTCGTTTTTGACTAGCCAGTAACATTGACGGGCGCGGGGCAGTCCGCTATAATAATGATGACTTGCGATAGCTACGCCTTTCGCACGCCCAATCATTCATCAGTAGCGAGAGAGGACGGACAATGCCCCCACTAACCCCGTCGGGTGAAAACCGAAATACTCCGAAAGTGCCTTTGATGCGCGACCGCCGCGCCCAGATTGCCGATCTTGTGCGCCAGCAGCGCACAGTACGCGTGCCCGACCTTGCCGCCCGCTTTCACGTATCCGAAGTCACGATCCGTAGCGACCTTGCCCAACTTGAGCGTGAGGGGCTTGTGCTGCGTGACCGGGGTGGGGCTGTGGCTAATACCTCGAACATAGGGAATATGCTGATTGCCTTCGAGCAGCGCGTGGAGTTGCACACTGAGATCAAGCAGCGTATCGGTGCTGCTGCCGCGCAACTGGTCGTCCCCGGCGACACGATCCTGCTCGATGCAGGCACGACGGTGGTGACAATGGCACGCCACCTGACGCACCTGTCGGGGCTGACGGTTGTCACGAATGCCCTCAACGTTGCCGCCGAGGTTGGGCATACTCCCGGTGTGCAGACGGTGATGCTGGGCGGCAGCATCAACTACGATACGTTTAGCACTCTTGGTCCGATGGTCGAACAGGAACTGGGGCATATGGTGGTACAGAAAGTTTTCCTTGCTGCGCAGTCGGTAGATGCTGGGCTGGGGGTGACTGATACATCGCTCGAAATCGCGCAGGTGAAGCGGGCAATGGTGAAGGCAGGGCGGCAGGTCATCCTGCTTGCCGATGCCAGCAAGTGGAGCCGCCCCGGCTTTATTCGGGTGGTGCCGTTCGCACAGATTGATACGGTCATCAGTGATGACCGCCTGCCCGAGGCGACGCGCACCACCCTGCACCAGCTGGGCATTCATGTGCTGTGCGTGCCCGCCGATACCCCGTGACCCGGTGGGGCGGGGCGCACAGGCGAGGATGGAGCGTATCGCGCTTCATTTGTATACCCTGCGGGCACCCCCCGCCGCGAGTGCAATGCCTGTAATCACACCGCACGCAGTGAGCTGTTCCGACTTCTATCGGCGCACCACGGGCAAGTACACACGCCCCACCTGACTCGCCGGGGACGTGACCCCTGCTCCCGGTACGCTCTGCTGTATTGGTACGCTGTTTAGCGGCACTGCTGGTGATGGTCGTTGCACCTTGTCTGGGTTTATGCCACCACCCTGCTGCACCACCGCCCCACCGCCACGAGTGATGTCAATGCGCTGGGTGTAGGTTGCCGCCGTATACCCATATACCTCAATTTGGTAGGTGCCTGCTTGATCGCTGTTTTGCACCGTCAGCGTCACCGTGTCGGTACCATCGTTGAGGTTGCTCACATACGGTGGCTCACCCATCGCTGGCAACCACACATACAAATCGGGGTCACCGTTGGTTGGCGCGATACTCACCGTTAGCGTGTCCCCCACGGCAAGTTCCACGCGTGCCACCTGGGTCTGGTCACGCCCGACGGTATCGGTGGGCGGTATATAACTGATAAGTCTTTGCGATGGTGCCAGTGAAATGTTTCCGGCTGCATCAGAAGCCCACGCCTGAAGATAACGCATCCCACTGACGCTTGCCAGTGTCCACGGGTAGTTGCGTGACGCTTCAGCATACGGTAAGAACTGCTGTGAGTTCTGGACTGGCACCCATTGCCCAGCACTTTCAAGATACAGATATTCCACAAAGTACAGCCCAGCAATGCCCGATGCTGGCGGCGGTACCGTCGGGTCACTGGCGGTTGCATCCAGTAATACATCGCGTGTACTAATCGTGCTGTTCCCTTTGTTGACCACAAAGCTACTAACCCGTGGGGCAATCCGGTCAGGGTTGGGCGGGAGCACGGTGAACGTGCGGCTGATCGTGTTGTTATCACTAGCATCTTCTGGTATTGTGTCTTGCGGGTCAATAACTGCCGAGACAGTGTATGACCCTGTGGTCAATGGTGCAGCAAGCGTGATACTCGTTGCCTGCACACTGTTTGGTCCCAACAGGTCTAGCTGTGCCGTCCCCACCAGTTGCTGCTCAGCATCGCCCTGCTGCACATAAAACGCCACCGCGACATTGCGAAGGGTTGCCGTGCCACCGCGCCGCGTCACGACCAGACCAAGCTGCATCGGCTCACCCGCCCGCAACGCGGCGGGTTCCGTGAACAGATCATAGGTTTCTGCCAGCAAGTCATTGTCGAGTGCATTCGCAATCAGGGTATAGCCGCTCTGAAGCGTACTATTTACGTTGCCGGGGTTCCGCACCAGCACATCGTAGGTGCCTGCGGCAACGCTATCAGGTACGGTGGCTTGCAGCGACGTGGCACTGTTGCGAATGGTAGGCAACGGCGTATCCCCCAGAACCATCTGCGTACCATTGGCAAAGTTGAAACCAGAGACGATGAGCGTATTGGCACGTCCGGCAATGCCTGTAGCAGGCTGGACAGCTACAATAACTGGTGCCGTTGCTGTGACAGTAAATGCATCATTGAGCACGGCTGTCGTACCATCCGGTGCGATGATAGTCAGATCAAAGGTGCCGGGGGGAAAGGGAGCCGGTACTACCGCGAGAAGTGTGGTGCTATTTACAACACTGACATCCGCCAGCGGCAGGGAGCCAAGCAGGATACTGAGACCGCTGGTAAAGCCAGACCCTGTAATGGTGACATTGGTAATGGTATTGCTGATACCTTTATCCGGGGTGATGCTGCTGATAGATAGCGGGGCGGGCGCCGCCGTGCCCGTAGACGTAGCAGTGGGCGGGGCGGGCGCCGCCGTGCCCGTAGACGTAGCAGTGGGCGGGGCGGGTACAGATGCATTATTTCCAAGTACCACATATGCCGCTCCGCTACTAGTACTATTGGCATCGGCATAGGGTGCTCCCACGATGACATCGGCAAAGCCGTCGCCGTTCACGTCATCCGCCATACTGACAGCACTCCCGGTAAGGTCGTTGGCAGCCGCGCCGCCCAGAATGAAGCCATCGCTACCCCCCAAGGTTGCAAGATTGAGATTGACCGTACTGCGCCAGTCAGCTTTGCCAAACACAACGTATGCTGCCCCCGCCCCGAAGACACCAGCGGGATCAGCATCGGGTGCCCCCACAATGACATCGGCAAAGCCATCGCCGTTCACATCACTGCCACCGCCCACCACGGAGCCTGCCCGGTCGGACGATGCGCCACCCTCTAGTGTGAAGCCACCCACACCATCGAGTACCGTGTTATTCAGTACACTAGTAGGGGTGCTGCGCCAGTCAGCTTTGCCAAACACGATATACACTGCCCCTGCATAGTTTCGCTGCGGGAAATCGGTAGCATTAGCACCCACAACCACATCTGCGAAGCCGTCGCCGTTCACGTCACCAGCAGTACTGACCGCTCTGCCTGCCCGGTCGTTCGCCAACGCCCCTGCCAGCACGAAGCCGTTGCTGCCTTGAATTACGCCTAAGTTCAGGGTTGCGCTACTGTTCCAGTCAGCTTTACCGAACACCACATAGGCAATACCAGCATAGTTCCGCCCATCGGGGTCGGCAGCACTGGCACCCACAAGAATATCGTCAAAGCCATCAGCGTTCACATCGCCAGCATTGCTAACAGCATTGCCTGCTTGGTCTGCGGCGGCAGCTCCCTGTAGCGTGAAGCCGTTGCTGCCGTTCAAGAACGACGCATTCAATGTGTTCATGGCTGTACCGCGCCAG
Source organism: uncultured Chloroflexaceae bacterium (assembly GCA_964575355.1). Taxonomy (GTDB): domain Bacteria; phylum Chloroflexota; class Chloroflexia; order Chloroflexales; family Chloroflexaceae; genus CAZNQP01. The sequence continues at coordinate 2,538 of CAZNQP010000085.1, read as the reverse complement.
TCGGCTTTGCCAAACACCACATACGCTGCTCCGGTATCACTACGAAAGGGGTTACTTGAGTTGGCAAGGCGTGCGCCCACGACAACGTCGGCAAAGCCGTCGCCGTTTACGTCACCCCCTCCGCTCACAGCAAAGCCCGCCCATTCACTCGATGCGGCACCTGCCAGCACAAAGCCGTTGCTGCCGTTGAGAAATGCGGCGTTCAGTGTGCTGCTCACGCTATTCGTCCAGTCGGCTTTGCCAAACACCACATACGCTGCCCCGGCATTGCTTCGCCCATTGGGGTTAGCGCGATAGGCTCCAATGATGACATCGTCGAAACCATCGCGGTTAACGTCACCTGCGTTGCTGACCGTGAAACCTGTCTGGTCATACTCGGCTTCACCTGTCAGCACGAAGCCGTTGCTGCCATTCAAGGACAGCAGATCGGGGTTGTCGGGAATGCCCGCAGCACTACCAAACACAACATAGGCTGCCCCAGCATCAGTACGCCCGTTGGGATCGGCAGCCGGGGCACCAATAATAACATCAGCAAAGCCGTCGCCGTTTACATCGCCTGCCCCACTTGAGGCATAGCCTGCACGCTCCCCAGTTGTTGCACCGGCGAGCGTGCTTCCTCGTGGGATGCTGCTGTTGCTCAGGGCACCTAAGTTGAAGGTTGCGGGGAAGTTTGCTTGCGTCGCGGCAATGGGGGCAGCGGCAATGCCGAGCACGACTACGGCAGTTGCCCCCCACCGCAGCACACGGCGGCGCAGTTGGGGGGCGGGGGAGCGGGCGATGATACGCCGCATGCGGCGCGGCAGTGCAGTGAAGGCGACGGTGTGGCGGGTACGTCCATCAGTTACGATGACGTGGGTAGCAGACGGGGATTGGTCGGGCTTGGTCATAGCGTGTTCTCCTCTCACGTAATGGTCTTTCCACCAAATGAACACGACAACAAGCGACTACGTTATCGGTGTTGCACACCGCCCCCACCCGCACAATGGCGAGTGGGGGCGGTGCGGCGTGTAGAGAGAGGCTCGTTGTGCGTGTGTCGTGGTGGGGCGTTACTTCACGACCATAGGCAGGTAAACCCGCCCTTCTGCTGCGAGCTGCACGGGGGCTGGAGGCAACCCGATGTCGCTCCCCGGTATACTGTCCAGTGGCACCGTCGGGCTGTCTGGGATGGTCTTGGTCGGGTCGGTGTTGTTGGCTGATACGCTGGCAACATTGTTGCGCGTCACCGTCACGCTCTGTGTGTACTCGGCAGTCACGATGCTGTTACCGTAGACCTCAATCTGGTAGGTGCCTGCATCCTCGGGCGATGTAACCGTGAATTGCACCACATCGTCGCCGTTGCTCAGGTTGCTAACGTAGGGCGGTACGCCGTCGTCGGTGCGTGGGGTCCACACAAACAAGTCGGGGTCGCCCGCTGTTGGGCTGAGTGTCACCGTCAAGGTATCGCCGACTTCCAGCTCTTGCCGCGTGACCACCGTCTTGTCGAAGCTGACCCGGTCGGTGGGGGGCACGTAGCTGATTTGTTGCATGTTGGGGAACAACGACACGTTGCCCGCCTTGTCGTAAGCCCACGCTTGGATGTAGTGCATCCCGCTCATATCCACCAGTTGCCACGGGTAGTCGTTCCGGGCGGTGTCATAGGGTATTGGCTCGCCAGAAGTCTGGACGGGTACCCAGCGGTTGACCTCTTGCAGCAGGTAGTATTCGACAAAGTAGATGCTGCTGATACCCGAAGCAACAGTGGGTGTGTTGGGGTCGCTGGCAGTCACATCAATCACGATGTCACGGTCAGTGGTGGTGCTGGTGCTGTCATCAAGCGTCAGGTTATCCACACGGGGTGCAGTCTGGTCGCCACCTGCACTGCTTGCGGGCAACACGGTGGTGCTGAAGCGGATTTCGTTGTTTTGCTCGTTGTCCTCTGGTATAACGTTATCCGGGTCAATGACGGCAACCAGCGTGACAGCACCGGCAGGGAGCGGTGAGGTGAGGTCAAGGGCAACCGCTTCTGGGCGTGGTGTGCGAACACTCAGGAGGGGAATAGTGGTGGTGCCAAGCGCGGTGCGGGTGCCATCGTTCGCTTCGCTAAAGAAGGCAACTTTGACATTGCTGAGGGTCTGCTTGCCGCCGCGCCGCAGCACGGCAACCCCCACCTTCATTGGCTCGCCCACGCGCAGGGTGTGGGGCACCGTAAATAGGTCGTTCATCTGCACATACAGATCGTCGTTCAGGGTCGCCACCACCAGTGAGTAGGCGTTGCTCTGTTGCACGGTGCTGCCGTCGGGGTTGCGGATGCTGACAGTATGGTTGCCGGGAAGCATCGTGACGGGGACGACTGCCATCAGTGATGAGCTACTGTTGTAGGTTGTGGTCAATTTGGTGCCGCCGAGGGTAATGGTTGCCCCCGGTTTAAACCCTGTACCGTGAACGATGAGCGTGTTTTCCACACCAACGACACCACTTGAGGGTACTACACCGTGTATTGCCAGCGGGGCGGGCACCGGCGTGGTCGGGGCGGGCACCGGCGTGGTCGGGGCGGGCACC
>CAZNQP010000084.1:0-14644 GCA_964575355.1 uncultured Chloroflexaceae bacterium | reverse complement strand
GCCCCGCCCACCACCCCGCAGGTGGTGCGGGTATACGCCCCCGATGGCACCACCGCCCGCCGCCTGATTGACGCAGGCTACGACGTGCTGGAAATGCGCGACGGGCACGACCTGTTTGTGCTCGTTGCCCCCAGCGACCTCCAACAGCTGGTGCGGACAGGCTGGCAGGTCACGCCCGACGTAGCCCTATCGGCAACACTCTGGCGGGGCAGCACTGCCTTCGTAGCCCCCGCCCCACCCGCCACACAACCCCTGCCCGATGTCACGCAGAGCGATACCACTGGCTACCGCCGCCTCACCGACATTGAAGACACCATGCAGTACCTCGCCGCCACCTACCCCGACCTCGTGCGCCGCGTGGACATCGGCGACTCGTGGGAGAAGCAGAGCGGTGCCAGCACTGGCAGCGACCTGTGGATGCTGCACATGGGCAACACACGCAACGGCGTGCCGCTGGCAGACCGCCCGCTCTTCTTCGTGATGGCGGCGATCCACGCCCGCGAGATTGTCACGCCTGAGGTAGCCCTCCGCTTTGCGGGGCACCTCGCGCAGCACTACAACGACGACCCCACCATTACGTGGCTCCTCGACGAATATCAGGTAGCGATTGTGCCCATGGTCAACCCCGACGGCTACCGCCTTGCCGAGCAGGGCTATTGGCAGCGCAAGAACACCAACACCGCCAACGGTGGCGCGTGTAACAGCCCCCCAAACAGCTTCAACCAGTACGGCATAGACCTCAACCGCAACTTTCGTAGCATCGCGTGGGGCACATGGGACAGCCCCAACCTTAGCCCGTGCTGGCTGACCTACCCCGGACCAACCCCAGCGAGCGAACCCGAAACCCGTGCTATTCAACAAGTCGTGCGCGAGCTTGTCGGCGATGCCCGCCCGCGCCCTGCGAGCGGGCAAGCCGCCCCCGCCGATACGCCGGGCGTACTGATTACCATGCACAGCTTCTCCGACCTCGTGCTATGGCCATGGGGGCACACCGAAGCCCCCGCCCCCAACGCCGCCGGGTTGCGCCAACTGGGTGAACAGATGGCGGGCTTCACTGGCTACACCGCCGCGCAGTCCATCTACCTGTACCCCACGTCGGGCACCACCGACGACTGGTCGTATGGGGAACTGGGGCTAGCATCGTACACCTTCGAGATTGGTCCGCAGTATGGCGCGTGCGGCGGCTTCTTCCCCCCCTATGCCTGCCTCGACGGGGAGAGCGACGGCAACTTCTGGGCACGCAACCTGCCCGCCCTGCTCTACGCGGCACGGGTCAGCCGCGCCCCCTACAGCCAGCCCGCCGGACCCGATGCGCGGGTCGTCGGCGTGTCGGTGCAGCCGCAAGCCGACACAACCACCGTCACACTCGCGCTCGATAGCGGCAACGAAGCCACCGCCGCCGCCGAACTGTACATTGGGCTATCGCCAGAACGCGGCGGCGTGGCAGTGCCGCTTGCGCCCCTGAGCACCCCCGCCACCAGCGCGGGGAGCGTGAGCTACTGGCAGGCGACGCTGGCAACCGCCACCCTCCAAGCTGGGTGTACCAGCGACACGCTCACCTGTCAGCGCACCCCCGCTACTGCCACCCCGGCACTGCTGGTGCGCGGGCAGTCGCCCACGGGCGTGTGGGGACCGGTGCAGGCAGTGTGGGCAACTAGCACCACCGAACGTGACTTCCTGCCGACTATCAGCACGGGCACCGGCAATGAGTACGGGCACCAATGATGCCACACCCGCCACACCGCTGCACCCACGCGGCACGAGTTGTCGTATACTGATACTATTGGCATGCAACAGGAGTTTAGGTACCGCGTTGGAACGGTAGGAAGGAACACAAGTCCATGCAGCAATCTTCTGCGGCGGCAACCACCGCGCTCCAGTACGAACACGACTACATTCTCCAGACCTACCCCCGCCCCGACTTTGTGCTCGAAAGTGGCGAGGGTATCTATCTCTATGACACCGACGGGCGGCAATATCTCGATTTTGTCGCGGGCATCGCCGTGAACGCGCTGGGCTACCGTCACCCCGCCGTCGTTGCCGCTATCCACGCTGCCGCCGATGGCTTGCTGCATGTCTCGAACCTGTACCACACGGTGCCCGGTGGCGAATTGGCGCGGCACCTCATCGCAAGTGCGCCCGCCTTCGACCGCGTCTTCTTCTGCAACAGTGGCACCGAAGCCATCGAGGGGGCGATCAAGTTTACGCGCAAGTTTGCCCGCACCTACAGCGGCGAGGGCAAGACCACCATTGTCGCCTTCGATGGCTCGTTTCATGGGCGCACCATGGGGGCAGTGGCACTGACCGCCCGCGACAAGTATCGCGCCCCGTTTATGCCGGTCATGCCCGATGTGCGCTTCGCCCCCTACAACGACCTTGACGGGCTAGCCGCCGTGATGGACGACAGCGTCTGTGCCGTCTTCGTCGAGCCAGTACAGGGCGAGGGCGGGCTACGAGTCGCCAGCAGTCCATTCCTCGCGGGGGTGCGCGAACTGTGCGATAGGCACCACGCCCTCCTCGTCGTAGACGAAATCCAGTGTGGCATGGGGCGCACGGGCACGCTGTGGGCATACACCGCCAGCAACATACGCCCCGACATCATGACCATCGCCAAGCCGCTCGCCGGGGGCTTGCCCATCGGGGCGATCTTGCTGAACGACTGCGTGGCGACGGCGATCAAGCCCGGCGACCACGGCACCACCTTCGGCGGCGGTCCGTTCATCACGGCAGTGGCGCGGGTCGTCTTCGAGTATGTGCGTGACCCGGCATTTCTGGCACAGGTACGCAGCATAGGCGACTACTTCGGGGAAGCCCTCCATGCGTTTGCCCGCCAGCACCCCACCGTGCGCGATGTACGGGGGTGCGGCTTGATGCGCGGCGTACAGATTGACGGCGACGCGGCACAGGTACGGATGCGTGCCCACGACGAGGGCTTGCTCATCGCTACCGCCGGACCCGACATTGTCCGGATGCTGCCGCCGCTCATTGTCACGCCCGACCAGATAGACGATGCCCTCACCCTGCTGGCGCGGGTGCTCTGACGACACCCACCACAGCCTTTGTGAACAACCGCTATAATGGATGGCACGCCACGCGGCAGCGGCACAGAAGCTATGCCTGCCCGTCACCGTGACCAAAGCGAAAGGATAGAGGAGCCATGCCGGTAGTAGCACTGATCGGTACCCAGTGGGGCGACGAAGGCAAGGGGCACGTCGTAGACTGGCTGGCAGAACAAGCCAACCTTGTCGTCCGCTATGGCGGCGGCAACAACGCCGGACACACCGTTGTCAATGAGCACGGCACCTTCCAGTTGCACACCGTACCGTCGGGCATCTTCGACCCGCAAACGGTCAATGTGATTGGGCACGCAGTTGCCATTGACCCCGAAGTGCTGCTGCAAGAGTTGGACATGTTGCTCGACCGTGGCGTGAGCCTTGAGAACCTGTATATCAGCGACCGTGCCCACATCGTGATGCCCTATCATGTGGTGATTGACCAGCACCAAGAAGCGGCACGCGGCAACAACAAGATCGGCACCACCGGGCGCGGCATCGGTCCGGCATATGCCGACAAAATGTCGCGCGTGGGCATCCGGGCGGGCGACCTGCTCGACGAGCAAACGCTCCTGCGGCGGTTGCAGCTTTTGCTAGAGGACAAGAACCGGCTCCTCACCCACATGTACGATGCCAAGCCTATGACGCTCCAGAAAGTCTTTCTACGGTATGTCGAGTATGGCACGCAACTGTCGCCCCACATTACCAACGTCCACCCGATTGTGCATCGTGCCATCAACCAAAATAGCGCGGTGCTGCTGGAAGGCGCACAGGGCGCATTGCTCGACATTGACATGGGCACCTACCCGTTCGTCACCTCGTCGCCGCCGGGGGCAGCCGGAGCCTGCCAAGGCGCGGGCATCGGTCCGACGGCGGTCAGTTCGGTAGTCGGCGTGTGCAAAGCCTACCTGACCCGCGTCGGGAGCGGACCATTTCCCACCGAACTCAGCCCAGACGACCCCGCCGCGCAGGTGTTGCTGCAACTGGGCAAGCCGTGGGCAGAAGTGGGCACCACCACCGGCAGGCAGCGGCGCGTGGGGTGGTTCGATGCCATGCTCGGACGCTATGCCGTCGAGACCAACGGCATTGACACCCTCGCCCTGACCAAGTTGGATGTGCTGGACGAAATGGACGCGATCAACATTTGTGTGGCGTATCGGCAGGGCGACGAACTGCTGGAGACTCCCCCCGCCTCGATTGCCGGGCTAGAGCGCGTAGAGCCGGTCTATGAAACGCTGCCGGGGTGGAAGCAACCGACCAGCACCGTGCGCCACTTCGCCGACCTCCCCGCAAACGCCCAGCACTATGTGCTGCGCTTGTGCGAACTGCTAGGGGTGAGACTGGGGTTAGTCACCGTCGGTCCCGAACGTGACCAGACGATTACAATCGAGGATATTTTCTGATACTGGTACTATAGTCCTAAAGACACTTGCTGCTCTGTCCCGTATACTGAGGGTACTACATCAAATAGTGGTAGCGTGTCCATTCGTCTTTTCTATCCCGCACCACAACGATATGATATAACCGTATGAACGACAAGCCGCACGATGATATGACCACAACCCACCCAACACCCCCACAACCGCCTGACCCTGACGGTTCTGCGCCGTTGCCCGACAACATCACGGGTAGCCCGCCAGTCCGCAAAGCCCCCGCGCTACGACCGCTCCCCAGCACGCAACGTGCCCGCACCGGACCGTTGCCAGCAGCCCGCCCCACCCAGTCACACGCGCCGGGCGAATACATCCGGGGGTATCGCATCGCCGAGATCATCGGGCAGGGCAAGTTCGGTTCGGTCTATCGCGCCGAAGACGAGCGGGTGCCGGGCATGCAGTTTGCGGTCAAAGAAACGCTACAGCCCGACAATACCGAGTTGTTCCAGCGCGAGTTCGACGCACTGAAAGAGCTACTCCACCCCAACCTGCCGCGCTACTATGACCTGTTCGAGGAGCACGGGCGGGGCTTCCTCGTGATGGACTATGTGCCGGGGCAGAACCTCCTCGACGTGCTGCGCCAGCAACCGAAACTCCCCGACGGACGGCGCGAACCATTGCCCGAGTCGCTCGTGCTCGGGAGCTACGCCGTGCAACTGTCAGAAGTCCTACTGTACCTCCACACGCAACGCCTGCCCATTCTGCACCGCGACATCAAGCCCGCCAACATTCGTGTCACGCCGCAGGGCTTGATCAAGTTGGTAGACTTCGGGCTACTCAAGCACGACGGCGAAGAGACCCATACCGACATTCGGGGCATCGGCACCGCCCCCTACGCGCCGATCGAACAATACAGCAGTAGCCGCACCAACACCGACCACCGAAGCGACATCTACAGCCTCGCCGCGTTGCTCTACCACCTGCTGACAGGGCTGGTGCCCATCGCCGCGATCCATCGGCTTGGCAAAACACCCGACCCGCTCAAGCCGCCCAGTACCTACGTGCCGGGGCTGCAACCGCACGTCTCCGACGGTATTATGATGGGCATGCAACTCGCCAAGCAGGATCGCTACAACGATATTGGCACCTTCAAGCAGGCGTTGCTCAACCCCGGCATGGTAGACCTACCGCGCACCGTCCGGGGGCACACGGCAAGTGTCAATGCGCTCGCCTATAGCCCCGACGGGCATGTGCTGGTCAGCACCGGTGCCGACCGCAAAATCCGGCTCTGGCACACAACCCACAAGAAAGCCCTTGAGTTGCGCGGACACGAAGGCAACATCAACACTGTGTCGTACAGCCCCTACGGGCACCAGATAGCCACGGGCGGCAACGACCTTGCCGTCATCCTGTGGTCTACCAGCGACGGCTCGCAGAAGGGTTCCTTCCACGGGCACATGGGCGACGTACTCAGTGTCGCGTGGAACCCCAACGGGCAGTACATCGGGAGCGGGGGGCGCGACCACATGATCCAAGTGTGGCGCACCGCTACCACCAACCTTGAGCAGACGCTCAAGGGACACACCGACAGCATCAACCAACTGGCGTGGAGCAGCAACGGCAAGTTCCTTGCCAGTGCCAGCGACGATGGCACGGCACGGCTCTGGCAAACCTCGAACGCCATGGCACTGTTCGTGCTGAGTGGTCACGACGGCGCGGTGCGGAGTGTGCAATGGAGTCCGGACGGCAAGATGCTGGCAACTGGCGGTGCCGATGGCACGGTGCGTATCTGGCGCGTGCGCGACGGCAACCTGCTGCTCAACCTGCGCGGGCACGGCGATCAGGTCAATGGCGTGGCGTTTACCCCCGACGGGCAGGCAGTGGTAAGCGTAAGCAAAGACCAGACCATACGCTTCTGGCGGCTCGCCGACGGCACCTCGACGCGCGTGACCGCGTTGCACACGGGCAGCATCAACGGCGTGGTCTGCAACCCCCAAGGGCGCACCTTTGCGATTGCCGCCGCCGACGGCACGGTGCGCGAGTTTGCCCTGTAGCCCCTGCGCGGCGTGTACGCTGTCCCCTGTCGGGTCGCCTCCCCACGGTACCCTGCCCCCACTGCCCCCTATTCGACACATTGCAGAGGCTGGTTTATAATCAAGGTACAGACAGTTGATGGCAACGAAGCACCCGCCGTGCGGCTCTAGGCGGGTCGGGTATAGCCGTGTGAGATTGCAACAAAGAGGAGGGATTGATGGAGGAGACCCAAGAAACGAAGGGCATGAACAAGACGCTGGTAGCGATTATTGCCGCCGTCGTGCTGGTCGCACTGGGTGGGGTGGTCATTGTACTACTCCGCAAGCAGTCGCAGCAAGACAACGTCTTCGAAATGACCCCCCCGGCGGGTGGTGTTGGCGGCAACGGGCAGAAGCGCAGCATCAGCCCCGAACTGCTGGAAATCCTCGCTGACCCCGGCGATAAGGGACCGGTTGAGTTGCTGGTAGACAGCGACGGCAAAGAGTGGCTGGTCAACCGCCGCAACGGGTTCCGCTACCCCGTCGAAGATGGCATCCCGATCATGCTGTTGGAAGAAGGCGAAAAGAACAAGGACGCAAGCCTGATTACCGCAGCCCCCGCAGGCGGCGGAGCCGAAGCCACCGCCTAGTCTTCCCCCGGAGCGTCGCGCGTGCCCCGGCTAGACACCGGGGCACCGTGCATGCCGCCCCTACGGGTTGGCGAGTTGCTGCAAGCCCGCCACGTTCATCAGCCGGATCGCCTCATCGTCAATCTGGATCAGCCCGCCGTCGCGGAACTCGCCAATCGCTTTGGTGACGGTCTCGCGGTACGAGCCGATCATTTCGGCAAGTTGCTGGTGCGTATAGCGCGTGACAGTTGGCGCAGTCTCAATGTGTATGTTGCCGGCTTCGCGGGCAAGGTTGAGCAACACAGTTGCCAACCGTTGCGACACGCTCTTGAAGGCAATATCCGTCAGTTTGTTTTCGGTCTCGCGCAACCGTTGCCCCATCAGTTCCATAAAACTGAGCGAGATTTGCGGGTAGCGGTGCAGCATGGCACGCAACTCCATGCGGTTGATGATGCCGATGGTACATTCGGTCATCGCCTCAGCAAAACTGTCGTGCATCCACTGCCCCACCAGCGTCATCTCACCGAAAATGCTGATCGGCTCCAGTACGTTCAGCGTCAGGGCACGCCCTTCGCTCGATAGCTTGTACAGGCGCACGCGCCCGCTTTGCAGCAAGAACAGCTGCTCGCCATACTCGTCGGGCGAGTGGAAGATTTGCCCGGCGGGGTAGGTCTGATACACGATCAAGTCTTCGATACGTCCGCGCTCCTCAAGGTCGAGGTCGCGGAAGACATCCCCCGCCAGTACCCAGTGAATCTCCGGTTCCATCATTTGTTTACCCATAGCGTGTACTCGTTGTATCCAGTTAGTATGATAGCGTCAGCAGTCATCTGCTACGCCCACAATCCGTGTCCCGCCGTCGTGTGCGCCCGCCACGTTCGTGATACGCACCGCCGCCACGCCCTGCGTGAGCGCGTGCAGTGCCGAGCGCACTTTGGGCACCATGCCTCCGCCAATCGTGCCATCGGCAATCAGGGCAGCGGTGCGTGCCGCGTCAAGGGTAGGCACCACCACGCCGTTGTGCAGCACCCCCGGTATATTGCTGATAAACACGAGTTCAACCGGCACACGCCCACCGCGTGCCAGTGCTACCGCCACCGCCTTTGCCGCGTGGTCAGCATTCACATTATAGGGCAGAAAATCGTCTGCACCCAGCGCGACGGGTGCCAGCACAGGCACCCAACCCTGCAACAGCATGTGGTCGAGTGCGTCGCTGTTGACCTGCGTCACGTCGCCGACGCGCCCCAACAACTGCCCGTCGTGCTGCAACGGCACACAGCGCAACACCCCGAGGTCTACGCCACTGATGCCCAGCGCAACCTGCCCCGCCGCGTGCAGCCGCGCGACCAGCCGCTTGTTGATGCTGCCACAAACAACCATCTCCATGATCGCCATGCTGCTCGGCGGCGTGACGCGCAAGCCGTCAACAAACTGCACGGTCTCGCCGTAGCGTTCAAGGGTGGCACTAATCTCTTTGCCGCCGCCGTGGACAAGCAGCACCGCGCCGTGCCAGTGCGCCAGCACGTCAATCAAGCCATCGAGGAAGGCAGGGCTATCAAGTTCGTGCCCGCCCACCTTGACAACGGTCAGGCGTTGCGGGGGGTTATTCGGCATGGGATGCTGCTTTCAGGGCGGCGGTCAGGTCATAGGTATACCTGTCGGTCGCATCAAACACGGTCGGCGCAAACTCAAGTGCCTGCGCGTAGCCGAGCGGCTGCACGGCGTGCGCCCAGTAGGGCGGTATGGTCACAAGGTCGCCCGCCGCCAGTAGGCGGCTACCGTGGGCGGTGCCGCCCTGCACCTGCTGCCACACCAACACCACCCGCCCCGCCACAATATAGAGCGATTCACACTTACGGGTGTGATAGTGGTTGCCACGCGGTAGCGGCGGGTCGCCCGCCAGTTCGAGATAGGCGAGGTACCGCATAGTCGCACCGCTCATGATCTGCGCGATCTCGCCTGCATCGGTCATGATGCGCCCGCCCGCCTCACCGAGTGGCACACGTAGCGGCACGCCCACAGTGGGCAGGCGGCGCACGGTCAAGGCATCGCTCATGCGGGGTGTTCCGTTTCACTAGCGGCGGGGGTGTCGCCCCAAAACAGCACCGCCGCTGCCGTGCTCGCTTGCACCAGCGTGCGTGCGGTGGGGGGCGTGTCGGGGGGCAACACCGCCCCCGCGTGCGAGCCGCTCGTCTGTTGCAGGCTGGCAAACGTCTGTGCGGTCTGGCGGTGTACGTCGGGCACACGGCAACCGCGAATGACCAGCGCAAGCACACCCCGTTCGTCGGTCAGGTAGCTGGCAATCGCTTTGCCGCGTAGCCCACGCCCGCACTGTGCGGCGGGGGTGCCCGCGTGCCGCGCATAGTCCAGTACGCCCGCATCGAGGTTGTCGTGGGCGGTGGTGTGCTGAAGCGCATAGGCGGCAAGCTGCACATGGGTGTTGCGCTGCGTGGTGGCGGCAAGCTCTGCCAGTGCCCACGCCAGCAACGGCGCGACCGTGGGTTGCCCGCCGTGTGCCACCAGCCATTGCACGGTGCGCCGCAACTGCGGGCGATAACTGCCCGCGCTGTCGCTGTGCCCGTGCTGCAAAAACGCCAGCAGTGCCAGCACCGTCACGGTGGTGTTGTGCTGCCACATCCCGTCTACATCTTGGGTGCGGGCAAGGTAGCGCAGTGCCAACGCAACCCGCTCTGCCCCCACAAGCACAGTAGGCTGCGCCGACCCTACCGGGGGTGGTGTAGCCGCCGCCTGATAGAATACGCCTGCCGCGGGGTCGGGGGCAACTGGATCAGGGGCGGCAGGTGCCCGTGCTTGCACCATCGCCATGTCCATCTGATCCATCTGAGGATGCGCCGGGGCAGCCGCCGCAAACGCCGCCCGCGTCCGCCCGAAGCGAGCAGGCTGGGGAGCTGCTCCCCCCAGCGTGAACGGTTGTCGCCCGCCGCGTGGCTCGAACGCCCAGCGTTGCGTACCCTCCGGCAGATGAATGGGCACCACTACTGACGTGGCTGGCTCGCGCTGCTGCTGCGCGTCGCTACGCTCTTCGACGGCAACCAGCGACGTATAGGGCGTAACAATGTGATAGTCTTGCCCCAATTGCGTCACTTCGGCTACGCTCGCGGCTGCCTGCTGCTCATCAAAGCGAGCGGCGGCGAGCAGTGCCGCCACCCGCGCCCGCGCCCACATGCGCGGCAGCACCTGCCAGTGTGCGCCCCGGTCAGGCGTGACGGCGGGCAACTCTAGCGTGAGCGGCAGCACATAGTCGCCGTGCGGAGTGCGCCCGCGGAGCCGCAACGTGACCTGCCCTGCCGTGCGGAAACGTGCCAGTAGCGTGAGAGCTTGCCCACTGTACAGGTCGGGCAGGGGTTGCGGATAGGGCGCGTGCAGGGCGGTGTTGTCGTCCGCTTCGAGAGCGAGGTCTACCAGTACGGGTAGCGATGCCCGCCGCTGAAACTGCTCCACGGCGGCTTCGATAGACTGCCCCGGCAAAATAAACGCCGCCGCGCCGCGCCCAACGACGGCAAGCTGGTGCAGCAGAAAATGGTTGACGGCGGCACCGATGCCAAACGCAAAGACCCGCGCTTCGTTCAGGGCGGCACGCAACGCCCGCAGCACGGCATCTTCGTTGCCCACCGCGCCATCGGTGAGGAACACCACCACGCGCAACCGCTCGGCATCGCGCGGCTGCGCGGTTGCCGCCTGCAACGCGCCGATAATCTCGGTGCCGCCCCGCCCGTACAACGCCGCGACAAAGCTATCGGCGCGGTCTATGGCTGCCTGCGTGAACGGTTGCGGCGTAGCGGTGAACGGTTCCACCTGATGGTCAAAGGCAATAATGTTGAAGGTATCGCCGGGGTTGAGCGCACGCAGGCACCCGTGCAGCGCGAGCTTCGCCTGCTCCATTGCCGCGCCCGCCATCGAGCCACTGCGGTCGAGCACGAACAGCACCTCACGCGGCAGCACGGCATCCGGTGGGGGCGCAACAGGCGGCACCAGTGTCAGCAATAGCGTACCGTCGTCTGCGGCGGTGGGGCGATAGGTGAACGGGAGCGCGTGCAGCGTGTCGCCCGCCACCCGATAGTGCAACACAAAGTCTTTGTTCGGTAGCGTCGTGCCAGCTTGCAGCGTAACGGTGGCACGGGTGCCAGCAGTCGTGACTGTGACGGGGTGGCTGGGGCTGGCGATGTCTGCCAACCGCCCCACGTCCAGTTCTACCGTCACGCTGAGGGTGTGCCCCGCACGGGTAGCGGGCAGCAACGGCGGCTGCAACGCGGCACTGGTGGGCTGGTCGGGGGGGGTATAGCGCGGCGTGACCACCGTGGGCAACGTCAGGGTGAAGGCATCGTCGTCGTAGGGGACAGGCACGGTGAGCGCAAGCTGCACGTCAATCGTCGCGCCGGGTTGCAGGTTGGCAAGCTGTACCACAAACAGGTTGGGGCGTTCCTGTTGCAGGAGCGCGGCGACCTGCTGGTTGGCACGGGCTTCCGCGTAGGTCTGTTCGGCTTCGGCGCGGCGTTGCATCACGCCCACAATGCGGCGGTCGCCCACCTGCACGGTCAGCGCAGTGACCGTGGCATCGTCGGGTAGCGGGAAACAGTAGAAGGCTTCGAGCGGTTGGGTGTGCGCGTTGACGAACTGCTGCACCACCTGTACTGCCGCCACGGGTCCCACCACGCGGGCGTGCAGCGAGGTGTGCCGCAGGGGCACGGGTGGCATGTCACGCTCGGCAGGGACGAGCACCCCCTCGCCGATGGGCATGCCGGGAAATAGTTCTGGTCGCTGCATATCGCCCTCCTTTTGCTCCCCGGTTTCCTACCGTGCATCTATTATAGTCGGTTTGGCGCAAGGCTGCATGCTGGGCATCAGCACGGCGCGGTTACACTGGGCTAGTATGCCACCAGCACCGTTGCCGCAAGCTCGGCGGCGAGGCGGTGGGTTACGTCGCCCACGCGCACCGTCAGCAGACCATCGCTGCTGCTGGCAAGCACGCGCACCGTCGTACCGGGGACTAGCCCCAGTGTAGCAAGGGCACGCAGGTGGGCGGCGGTCTGGTCGCTAATCCGCACAATCGCGGCGGTGGTGCCGGGGGCAAGGCTAGCAAGTGGCACGGCATCGGTGGTGGGTAGGGTGCCGTCAATGTGGGGAATAGGATCGCCGTGCGGATCGAAGCGCGGCTGTCCCAGATGCGCGGCTATGTGGGCTTCGAGCTTTTCGCTGATGTAATGCTCTAGGGCTTCGGCTTCGTCATGCACTTCGTCCCAGCGATAGCCCAGAGCCTCTACAAGGTACAGTTCGAGGAGGCGGTGATGGCGCAGTACTTCGAGCGCGACCTTCTCGCCTGCTGCGGTGAGCGTCACACCCTGATAGGGGGTATGCTTGATCAGGTGCAGGTCTGCCAGTTTCTTGATCATGCCCGTCACCGAGCCGGGCTTGATGCCACCCAGTCGCTCACTCAGCAGGGTGGTCGTGACACTGCCGTGCTCATCATGCAACGCATAGATCGCCTTGAGGTAGTCTTCCATGCTGGGCGTGATGTGCGGGTTGCGGCGGTCACTTGGGCGGTCGCGGTCACGGGGCATAGCGGACTGCTTTCTGCCACGGTGGGCACACATTTGGACAGCACGCTACCATGATACCAGACGGGGCGGGAAATCGGCAAACTGAGCGTGGGGGTCTTGCACGGGGGTGGGGGCTGTGCTATACTTGCGCGTGGGCCGCTAGCTCAATGGCAGAGCATCTGACTCTTAATCAGCTGGTTCCAGGTTCGAGTCCTGGGCGGCTCACCACTACTTATAACGCTGTACAGTCCCATATGTCCGTGTTTCTTGTTGCTTGCCTGTTGTGGGAACTGGCTACAGACATGTAGCCAGTGCATCTTTTACAAGTTTTGCCACATTGCGTGAGATAATCTCCTCTTCAACCGCGTCATTAAGAGCAGCACGCAGGATGACCCGGATTTTGTCTGCGGTACGCTGATGTCCACAATCATGATAGATATGATGTACTAAAGTCCTCACGTGTGAAGGCTCAAGGTCTTGCAGCCTATGATGCCCCAGTTGCTCATTGATGTATGTGGTGACAACCTGTGTGTAGTCAGCGTGCGTGCGGTCGGCAACGGTACCTTTGATGTCCACCAGCCATTCTTCGAGATAGGTCTGAAGACTGGGGTCAGTGCATCCTCCCCTGCGCAAGAATTCATCACGTTTGCTCTTGGCCTCCAATTCTGTTTGTCCGTAGAAATTCTTCCGCCGGCGCCGACCGTCCTCATCAGATGGTAGCGTAACTGTTGCAACCCACTGTCTATCAGCTCGTTTGTAAACGCTTCCTGCCTTAGGTGATCGTTTTAGCATTGCAGTTTTCCCCTGCTGCTTGTGTGGTGAGCAGGAACATTATATCGTACAATTCTGGGCAGTACCTGCTGTCACTCACCACTACCTGCCATCCTACCGAGACAGCTACCGTTAGCCCCTAGGCTACCTCCGATGTTGTGCCCCCTGTTGCATCTGTGCAGTACACTGCCGTTCGATGTACGCATACAGTGATGCACGTGTAATGCGGCGCGATACTCCCAATTTCAACCATTCGATTTCGTGGGTTGCCATCAATGCATAGATACGGTTACGCCCTACGCCCAGCAAATCTGCCGCCTGCTGCACAGTAACGAGCAGTGGTGGCTCACCTACAACGTGGGCAGTTTCCTGTGTTTCCATTGCCTGTTTCTCCTTATCGCTATTGATTGGTGCATACGTCTGCCCGTTCATAGCTGCACCATATAGCAATCCGATCCGACTTGTGAACGAGGAACTGGTATGATACGATTAGCTCCAATGAAGTCATGTGACCTGTTCCCAGGATTTTCTTATGTCCGATCCCTTGCATCAGTTTTTGGAAGAGACCCGCGACACCCGCGAATATCGCCGTGCGGTAGCCGTGCAGATGGCCCACCAGGGTATCGCCTACGACACCATTCCTGCCGTCCTCCAGGTTTCGAAGGCATTCATCAGCAAGTGGAGCAGCATCTATGCCGAACAAGGTGTCGCTGGCTTGCGCATGGGCTATCACGGCTCGGTGGGATAGCTCACCGCTGCACAACGCGACCAGACCATTGCCTGGTTGCGCGATCAAAAATCCTAGTCGGTCCCGGCCCTGCAAACCTATCTTCGGGACACGTTTCAGGTCGTCTATCAGTCGTTGCAAAGCTACTACGACCTCCTGCATGCGGCGGGTCTGAGTTGGAAGAAGACCCAGACCACCAATCCCCAAAAAACGACACCGTGATTGCCGAACGCCGCGCGGAACTGACGGCGTATGTGACCGCGCATCAGGAAGAGATCGCGTGTGGCGAACGGATGGTTCTCTTGGTCGATGAATGCTTTCTGCTGTGGGGCGATGCCTGCGGGTATGTGTGGGGCAAACGCAACGAACGCGTGACGGTTCCCGTGGGCAACGTGCGTGCCCGACAGGCATACTATGGGGCCGTGGATAGGGTGACGGGAACCACGCATCTCGTGCCGTATGATGTCTACCAAACCATATTGACAACATCGCACATCTCAGGCATCCTTTTCGTGTGTAGC
>CAZNQP010000083.1:4282-14857 GCA_964575355.1 uncultured Chloroflexaceae bacterium | reverse complement strand
CCCACACGACACAACCTAGTGCTCGCCTTTTTCCTGCTTTTCACGCTCGCCCAGCGACCACGAGATTTGCCCAATCCAGCCACCGATGGTTGAGCAGACCAGTATGAACAACATGAGTATCACAATGTACGCTATGTCAATCGAGTGTGACCAGAACGTAATGCCCAGCACAAAACCAAGCAGTGCCCCTAGCCCCGCCCCGGCACTGATGTATGTGACCATCTCGCTTTTGTTCTCTTGCATCGTTGCCCCACTTTGCTATTGATGGGTGATGACCACCCCTATGCGCTCTATTACCCCTATGCGCTCTATTATAACGATAACGCCGCGATCTTGCCAATCCAGTCCATGCCCAATAGCCCCCCCCACCCTGATTGCGATGCCCTGTAGCACCCGTGACATTGCCGCACCTGCTGCGGTATGTGCTATACTGCACGCACATGGTCGCAATCGGCAGTGCTAGAAGTGTGAGGTTTTTGTGTACCCGAATGAACCACCCAGCACCCAGCATGCTACACCCGGCGCGTGGTGGGCACGCACCGGCGAGCCGTGGGCATTGACGCTCTTGCTCTTCGCGGCAATGACGACCAGTGCCGCGACCCTGCTCGGCTGGCTGGCACCCGACCATACGGCAGCAAGCCTTGGTGTGCTCGGCTGGCTGGCGTGTCTGGTGGTGGTGCCCCGCGTGCGGCGGTTGCTTGGCAACGAAGCGTGGCGCACGCGGGCAGTGCTAGCACTGTTCGTGCTCTTGGTTGTCGCCGCCCTCGCCCTTCCCATGGTTGGGCAAGCCCAAAACACCGCCCCTGATACTTCAGCCCTCACCTTCCAAGCCGAGCCGCGCATCTCGCGTGAAATGTTTGCCCAGCAGTTGCAACAGGGCGTGAGCGGCGGCGGCACCTCACCTGCTGCCCCCGTCGCGGAAGAACTGTACAACATCATCGTGAACTACGGGCTAGACCCCGGCGTGGCACTGGCATTTTTCGCACACGAGTCGTCGTTCTGTACGGCGGGCGTATGCAGCACCGCCGATACGAAAAGCTGGGGCAACACGCGCCGCGCCCAAGACCAGACCCGCGTGGTCGGCGATACACCGGGCAGCAGTGGCACCTTCGTGATCTACCGCTCGTGGCAAGATGGCGTGCGCGACTGGTGCGAACTGATCCTCAACCGCTACATCGCACGCGGGCTAGATACCGTCGAAGCAGCCATACCCGTCTATGCCCCCGCATCAGACGGCAACGACCCCGCCGACTACATCGAGACAGTGCGCCGCCGCCTTGCATTGTGGCGGAGCCAAGACACAGGCACCATTGGGGTACGCACCGCCCAGTACAACAACTTAGAGAGTGGACTGCTGACCGAAATGTTTCTCGCGTCGGGGCTAGACTACAACCCCGGCTGGGCATTCCACCAGTACATGCTGACCGAAGCACAGGCGGGTCGCCCGCTCGGTAGCCCACTCGACGAGAGCCGCCAGATCGAGGTCAACGGGCAACAGTATGTCATCCAGACCTTTGCCCTCGACGTAATCTACACGCCGCTCGCCCCCAACGTGGATGACACCGACTGGAGCGACGTGCGCCGCCTGAACGACCTGCTGCGTGCGCCCATCCCCACCGACGGCGGTGCGGCGGCACCAGCGGCACCCGCACCGCCCGCCGCAACTGACCTGCCGACGGCGGTACCCACTGCCACAGCGATCCCAAGCCCCACGCCATTCCGGGGGGTGCCAGTGCAATCGCCGCGCTAGCGCACCCTAGGGCGTAGGCGGCTCGTCCGGGCGTGGGTCTGCTTGGGGTAGCTCAGTCGGTACCGCCGTCGGCTCTGGCTCTGGCACCGTGCAGTCTACCACCTCTACATCACTCGCCCGCACAAATGCCATGCGGTGGTTGTAGAAAATCTGGTAGTATGCTGTCTGCCCGTTGATGATATACGGAATTGCCGTTGCCGGGTCAGCGAAAGGCATACCAACATACTGCCCAGTCACGAGGTCGCCCGCAACATAGACCTGCCCCGCCGGGATGTTGTACAGCACCGTCTGCGGGTCAGACGGCGCGTAGGCATAGTCAGACGGGTAGCGGTAGCCAAAGCGTGGCAACCCGGCAAACTCCGGTGGGATCGCATCTGGGTAGGGCATACCATACGCCGGAATGCTCGCCAGCCCCGCCCGTGGCGTGACCAGCACCCCATCGGCGGGGGTGGTTTTGTCGCCGCCGGGGTTGTGGAACCACGCAACCTGCCCACCAAAGTACACGCCGTCCCATTCGCCCTGCCGCGCCACGCGGTAATACTGCTGACCGCTCAACAGTTTGTTGCCCCAGTACGCCGCATCGGTGGAGGCTCCACCCGCGTGCTGCTCACGAACGAGCGGTGCGCCGAAGTCGGGGGCGGTATAGGCATACACAAAGTTGCTGCCCTGCGGGGGCACCCCCCGGCACCCGCTACCGGGGTAGCAGTAGGTCAGTGGCGGCTGGTTGGTGGCGAAGTCTGGGTCAATCGTCACAATCGTACTATCGGCAGGCGTGTTCGCGGGGGCAGGTGGTGCCCCGATCAGGTTCATGTAGCGATCCCAATCCCAGAAGGGACCGGGGTCCCAGTGCATCGCCCGTTGGTGGCGCGGCGTGCGCCCAGCCAACTCGTCGTGCCCGATAATATGGGCGCGGTCGAGCGGTATATCGTGCTTAGCAGCGAGGTATTGAATGAGCCGTGCCGACGACTCGTACATTGCGTCGGTATACCATTCCGCCCCATCAATCGCATAGCCGATGTGCTCAATACCAATCGCGTGATCGTAGATGTACGAGTTTTGCCCGTGCCACCCGATATACTCGTCGGGCACCATGCGCGTGATCGAACCGTCCACGTCAATCACATAATGCACGCTGACATACTTCAGCGGGTCTTGGAAAATATCAATCGTGGTTGCGTAGATTTCTTCGGTGTTGTGAAGCACCACATAATTGATGTCAATGCCAAAAGCATAGCGGTCAACGGGGGCATAGTTGCCATAGTCAAACGGGTTGTTCACGTCGTTCAAGCCATAGTATGCCGGGATGGTCGTACAGGTCACACCCGGCGGGCAATCAAGCGCGGCAACCTCGGCGCGGGTCGGCTGCACCACTGGTGGCGCGGGCGGCGGCACACCGTCCGGCTCGGCGAGCGCGGCGGCACGGCAGACGGCAGGCATCGGACTCTGCGCGGCAACTGGCGACAGCACTAGCAGCACACCGCCGACAACCAGCGACAGCACCAGCACACTGCCCAACAAGGGGCGTATTCGATAGACCGTAGGGATCATAGGCTTGTCTCCCGATGTAGGATGCCCGATGTGGTAAGGTAGAAGCAGGTGAGCGCACCACATCGTACTGCATGCATTGTTGCTGGCTCCTGCCAACACCCGTATCGTAGCACATACCCGCAACCGGGCGGCGTGCCCGCCTCAACCACACCGGAGAAACTGACATGGACATTGCCACACTGACCGATGAGATTAACCGCTTCGTCGCCGCAAAGGGCTGGTATGCCCCCGACTCGGCTTCGCCGCAAACGCCACGCAACATCGCCGCGTCGGTGGTGATCGAAGCCGCCGAGGTGCTGGAGCATTTCCAGTTCACCGAAACGGCACACGACCGCGCGGCACTGGCAGGCGAACTAGCGGATGTCGCCATGTATCTATTCCAGCTGGCTGCACTGACTGACATTGACCTAGAAGCGGCAATCCGTGCCAAACTCGCCACCAACTATGGGCGCGAGTGGCACCGATGACGACCGCGCCTGCCGCACCCTACCCCGGCGGGTAGAGCAGCTTTTGTGGTATACTGCCGGAAGAGTGTAGGCTCGCCGCTAGATGGCACAGCCGTCTGGATATGTCACCGCCCACCTGCAACCCACAACTGCCCGGCAGCGAGCACAGCAAGCTACAAACACGGAATACTTTAGGGGAGAACAGCGCATGGTCGAGCGTATCTGTCCCGCCTGCTCGTATGGCAACCCGCTGGACAACCGCTACTGCGGGCAGTGTGGTGCCCCGATGGAACACCGCGCCCTGCCCGAAACCAGCGGCGCACCCACCGTGACCGCACTTGCCCAACTCAACACAGCGATCACGCCAGAGATGAAGCAGGTTGGCAAAGCAGTTGCCATCAGCCTTGCCGCTCTCGCCGCCGAAGCCGGGATGCTGTGGCTCCGCAAGCGCGTTGAGCGCATGCGCCATGCCCCCACTGCCCAGCTTGCCGCCCCTGCTCCCCGTTCCGGAGCCATTACGCCTGCACCGCAACCAAACACCATCGTCGAGTCGTCTCATAGTGGGCAAGGTGGGATGATCGTAGTACGCCAGCGCGTCACCCAAGTGTGGCAGCAGGGCAACCTTACCCACCAGACCACCGAACGTACTGTCTGGCGCGATGACTAGAATACTAGAATAGAAGATGACTAGAAGCAGAGAGATACCCCTCTATGGCTGACCATACAACAATCGTGCGGCAACGGCTGGGTGCCTTCGCGCTACGCCTGCGCCTGAGCGACACGCTCTATTTTGCGAGCCGCACGCTCTGGATCGCCGCGACACTGTTTGCACTCATCCTGTTGGTGGGGCGGTTTGTCCCCATCGCCAACCTGCGCCTGTGGGCAATGCTGCCGCTCGTGCTGTGGGTGGTAGCGTGCCTTGGGCACCTGCTGCTGCGGCGCATGCCCGTGCAACGTGTCGCGCAGCGCGTAGATGCCGCGCTCGGTTTGAAAGAGCGGCTTGCTACTGCGCTCGAACTGCGCGACGATACGAGCGACATTGCAGCCCAGCAACGCACCGATGCTGCCAGCATTGCGAAGGACGCACAACCACGCCTGTTACCGTGGCGGTTCGACCGGCAGGTCGCCATGGTCGCGCTGTTGCCGCTCGCTCTCGGCATGGCGTTGCTCTACCTGCCCAACCCGCAAGACGCGGTTATGGCAGAGCAGGCGCAGATACGCGAAGAACTCAATACGGTCGCCGACGACATCGCCGCACAGCGTGACGCGCTTGCTGAAGATGAAAGCCTCTCCGAAGAGGAACGCGCCGAACTCGAAGAACGGCTGGCAGAACTTGAGCAACGCCTACGCGAAAACCCCGGCAACCGCGAGCAGGCACTCGCTGACCTGTCCGAGACCGAGGAGCTACTCCGCGATCAACTCGACCCGCAGACCGACAACCGCCGCGCCGCCCTTGAGCGCATGGCAGAAGATATGCAGCGTGCCAACGGGCAATCGGCGGGGAGCGAGAGCGACGGCGAAGCCTCGCTTGCAGAGCTTGCCGAGCAACTGGAACAGCAAGCCGAAGCACTCGAAAACATGAGTGAGGAAGAGCGGCAGGAGCTTGCCGATCAGCTTGCCGAACAAGCCGAGCGTGCCAGTGCCGACGACCCACAAACGTCCGAAAGCCTTGAGCGTGCGTCTGACGCGCTAAGCGATGGCGACCTCTCAGAAGCCGCCGACCGCCTCGCCGATGCCTCCGAGAGCGTGCGCGATGCTGCCCAGAGTAGTGCCGATCAGGATGCTACCCGCCAAACCCTGTCTGAACTGCAAGACCAGCGACAAGACATCGCCAATGCGGGGCAGCAGGGTGAGCCACAGCAAGCCCAAGGCGAACAGCAGCAGCAGGAAGGACAACAGGGACAACAGGGACAACAGGGACAGCAGGGACAGCAAGGGCAGCAGCAGGAAGGACAGCAGGGACAGCAAGGGCAGCAGCAGGAAGGACAACAAGGACAACAGGGACAGCAAGGGCAGCAGGGGCAGCAGGGACAGCAGGGGCAACAGGGCGACGGCGAGCAGCAGAGCGGCAGCGGTCAGCAGCCGGGCGAGCAGGGTCAGCAGGGGCAACAACCCGGCGGTGGCGGCTCCGATGCTGACAATTTGGGGCAAGCCGAAGGGCAACAAGGCTCCAACGTTGACCCCAACCAAGCCGCATCCGGTGGCTCGGACGCGGGGAACGCGGAAGGCGACACCGTGTACCAGCCCTTCAACCCGTCCGGCAACCGTGGCGACCGCGAAACCATCCGCGGTCAGCAGGGCGAAGGCGGTAACGTCGAGACGCAACGGGGCGATGCAAACCTCCCCGGCGTAGGCTCGGACTCGGTGGTACCCTACGAGCAGGTCTACCCCGAATATGCTGACTCTGCCAGTGAAGCCCTCGAACGTGGCTACATTCCGCCACACCTGAAAGACTATGTGCGTGACTATTTCTCGCGGCTGGAGCCGGGGCAGAACTAGCCATCTGCCCCACACAGCCGCCACCCTACCTGCTAGCCGCGCAGCACCACACGGGTGGCACCTGTGCCAGTGGCACCCGTGAAGAACACAACCGCAGGCAACACCGTGAGCCGATAGGTAGCTCTAACAAAGAGCGAGCTAACAATAGACGAAGGAGCATAAGCCGCTATGACCAACCCGCCACAACAGCCACCTGCCACCCAACCGGGACAGGCACCCGTCGCACCACCCCCGCCGCGCATTTCGCCCGATGAGTTTCGGCAGCGTGCGCTGGCAATCGAAGCCGAAGTAGGACAGGTGATTGTCGGGCAACGTGAACTTATCCGGCAGACGGTCGTCACGCTGATGGCGGGCGGCAATGCCCTGCTCGAAGGCGTGCCCGGACTGGCGAAGACGACGTTGGTTCGCACCATGTCAGACGTGATTGACTGCGCCTTTAGCCGCATCCAGTTTACGCCTGACCTGATGCCCGCCGACATCGTGGGTACCACCCTGATCAGCGAGGATGAGCACGGGCACAAGGTGTTCCGCTTCGAGCCGGGACCGATCTTTGCCAACCTCGTGCTTGCCGACGAAATCAACCGCGCCACACCCAAGACACAGAGTGCCCTGCTGGAAGCCATGCAGGAGCGCACCGTCACCGTCTCGAAGACGATCCATAAGTTGACGATGCCTTTCTTTGTGTTGGCAACGCAAAACCCACTCGAAATGGAGGGCACCTACCCACTGCCCGAAGCCCAACTTGACCGCTTCTTCTACAAGATCAACGTCGTCTTCCCCACCACCGCTGAACTGGTCGAGATTGCCAACCGCACCACCGGCAACCGCACCCCGCAGCCGCGCAAGGTCGCCAACGCCGCGCTGATTGCGGAGATGCAGGCACTCGCCCGCACCGTGCCGATTGCCAGCCACGTCCTCACCTATGCCGCCCGCCTCATCTCGGCAACCCACCCCGACCACAAGGAAGCCCCGGCAGTCACCCGCCAGTACGTGCGCTATGGTGCGTCGCCGCGTGGGATGCAAGCGATTATTCTAGCCGGCAAAATCCTTGCGTTGCTTGACGGACGCTACAACGTGTCCTTCGCCGACCTGAAAGCCGCCGCCCTGCCGGCACTGCGCCACCGCTGCATCCTCAACTTTGAGGCACAGGCAGAGGGGATCAGTGCCGACGAAGTGTTGAAGGGTATCATCGAGACAATGCGCGAGGAATAGCCTGCCATGTCCACCGCGCCGAGCACAACCGACCCCATGTTCGACATGGCATTCTTACGGAAACTCGACCGCCTCTCGTTGCTCACGCGGCGGGCAATGGTGGGCGAAATGCAGGGCGAACGGCGTAGCCCCCGCCGGGGTACGTCCGTCGAGTTTGCCGACTTCCGCCCCTACACCCCCGGCGACGATATTCGCCAGATTGATTGGAACCTCTATGCCCGTATGGAGCGGTTCTTCCTCAAGCTGTTCGTCGCCGAGGAAGAACTGACCGTCCATCTGTTGGTAGACACCAGCCCCTCGATGAACTGGGGCACCCCGAACAAACTTGACTATGCGC
This sequence comes from uncultured Chloroflexaceae bacterium, assembly GCA_964575355.1. GTDB lineage: Bacteria > Chloroflexota > Chloroflexia > Chloroflexales > Chloroflexaceae > CAZNQP01. Next base: position 7,065 of record CAZNQP010000083.1, on the reverse strand, counting down.
GGCGGGTTGCGGCTGCAATGGGGTATGTCACCCTCAACAGCCTTGACCGGGTGTTTGTTACCGCCTTTGGTGCCAACGGTGCCAGCGGGCAACGCAAGATGCCCGCCGTGCGCGGCAAGCGTGGCGTGTTCCCGCTCTTTCGCTTCTTACAAGAGACCGCGCCGGGGAATGCCGTCAACCTGTCGGCGTTCTGTCACCGCTACATCCAGACGACGCGCGTGGGCGGACCGTTGCTGCTCTGCTCTGACCTGATGGACGACCAGTGGCAAGAAGCCCTCCGCACGCTATCGTCGCGGGCATTCGAGATTACGCTAGTACACACCCTCGCGCCGCAGGAACTCAACCCGCAGATGGAGGGTGACTTCCGCTTGATAGACAGCGAAACCGGCACCAGCGTCGAGATCACCGCCGATGCGGACATGCTCAACCAATACCAGCAGAACCTCACCGCATGGCGCGAGCAAGTCGAGGCGTTTTGCAACGGGCGCGGTATCACCTACCTGTTCGCCGATACCTCCGTTCCCGTAGAAGACTTTATCCTTTCGCAGATGCGCCAGCGCGGACTACTGCGCTAGTGTGTCAGAAACACAAGGGGAACCATGGCACCGGTCACGATCAGCCTCATCAAGCCGATGAAGCGGCGTGTCATTCGCTATAGCGGCGACGAAGTGGAGCGCGGCGAGCACCACGTCACGGTACGGGCGATATGGTCGGATGCAATGGGGCGGGTTGACCTTGGCTATGTCGTCTTCGAGCCGGGCGACTATCTGTATGAAACATTCTACGATGATCGCTGGTACAACGTCTTTGAATTGCATGCCCCCGACCACACCCTTAAGGGCTGGTACTGCAATATCACCCGCCCGGCACGCTTCCTGCTGAGTAGCGTGGTGTCGGAAGACCTCGAACTCGACCTCTTCGTGCCCCCCGACCGCACCAACCTACTGTTGCTCGACGAGGACGAATACGCCGCGCGTGGGCTTGCCGATAGCGAGCCGCTCGCCGATGCGATGGTACAGGTAGCCGTCGGCGAAATCCGGGGCTTGGCACACGCCGGGGTGCCGCCCTTCGTCGCCCGCACCCAGCCCTACCCGCACCCATACAGCCATTACAGCCATGAGTGACACCGCCAGCCGCCCGCTCTTCAAAGACTACTTTGATGCCACACTCGCGCAACGCCTCGCCGCTGACATTGGGCGGGTGTACCCCACGTTCGCCCATGCCGCGTTTGTGCAGCAGGTCGCTACCGGTGTGCCGCCGCTCGAACTGAAAGAGCGCGTCGCGCTGATCGGGCGTGCCCTGCACGCACACCTGCCCCCCGACTATCCGCACGCCCTGAGCATTCTCGCGGCAACCCTCGGTGCCCCGCTGGTGGGCGAGCGTGGCATGTTCACGCACGGCTACCACCTCATGCCCGTCGCGTGGTACGTCGAGACCTACGGGTTAGCCCATCCCGAACAGTCGTTGGCAATGCTGCGCGAGATCACACGCCGCTTCTCCAGCGAGTTCGCCATCCGTCCCTACCTACTGCACCACCGCGATATGACCCTGACCCACCTGCACGCATGGGCAGACGACCCCGACGTGCATGTACGGCGGCTCGTCAGCGAGGGCACCCGCACGCGCCTGCCGTGGGCAACGCGCCTGCAACCGTTCATTGACGACCCGCAACCCGTGCTAACGTTGCTCACCAAGCTACGGCACGACCCGTCGCCCTACGTCCGCAAGTCGGTTGCCAACAACCTGAATGACCTAAGCAAAGACCACCCCGACGTAGTCCTGACGACACTGGCAGCGTGGCAACGTGACTCCAGCCCCCAGACGCAATGGATCACGCGGCACGCCCTGCGTACACTGGTGAAACACCAACACCCCACCGCACTGCATCTCGTGGGGGCAGAGCCACCGCAACTGACCGTTCACAGCCTGACCCTTGCGCCGCCCGTCGTGGCATTTGGCACCGCCTTCACCCTGAGTCTCGACATCACGAGCACCGCCGCCACCGCGCAAGCACTCCAGCTTGACTATCAGGTACACCTGCTGCGCGGCAACGGGCAACACCATGCCCGCACCTTCCGGCTCGCACGCCTGACCCTCGCGGCGGGCGAACGGCGCACCCTCAGCAAGCAGCACGCCATGCGCCCCGTCACCGTACGTCGCTACTATGCCGGGAGCCACCGCGTGACCGTGCTGGCGAACGGGAGCGCATTGGGTGAAGCAACCTTTACGCTCGTTGGGGTGTGAGCCATGCCAGACCTGACCCGCGCCGATGTAGCAACACACCTCGCTCGCCACACCCCCGATACACCCGCCGACCTGCGCGGTGCATCGCTCCGTGGCGTGGACTTGTCGGGGCTTGACCTGTCGGGCGTGCTACTGGACGGTGCCGACTTGCGCGAAGCCGACCTGAGCAACACGACCCTGCGCGGCACCAGCCTGCGCGGTGCCGACCTGCGCGGCGCACAACTGGCTAGTGCCGATCTGCGCGAAGCCGATCTGACCCCCGGCAAACGGCGCACCCGCCTCGACCGTGCCCGCCTGCACGGTGCCGACCTGCGCGGCGCACAACTCGTGCGTGCCAGTCTGCGCGGCACCAGCCTGCACGCAGCCATGCTCCCACTGGCAAACTTGCAGGATGCCGACCTGTCTGCCGCCGATTTCACCGCTGCCGATATTCACGGTGCAAACCTGAGCGGCGCACGGTACAATACAGATACACGTTGGGACACTGCCGTAGACTTTTCGCCCCACGCCGCCGGAGCACGGCTACGGGCGTGGTGGCA
>CAZNQP010000083.1:0-4272 GCA_964575355.1 uncultured Chloroflexaceae bacterium | reverse complement strand
TGGCAGTGGTAACCGCCGCAACAGGAAGAGCAGCAGTGAACGCTTGAACGCGCCCCCACCGGGCGGTACCTGATAGACGAGGAACATATGTCATTTATTGCACCACTCGCACTGATCGGCGCGGCGATCCTCGGACCGATCATTGTAGCCATGTATCTCTTGAAGTTGCGTCGTCAAGAGCAAACCATCTCATCCACCTTTCTATGGCAACGGATGGTGCGCGATGTCGAGGCAAACGCGCCGTGGCAAAAACTGCGCCCCAACTGGTTGCTGCTCCTGCAACTGCTCATTCTGCTGCTGCTGGTACTGGCATTGGCGCGTCCCTTCTTTGCCACCGAAGGGATTACCGGGCGCAACCTCGTGCTGATCATAGACCGCTCTGCCAGCATGGGCGCAACCGACGTGGACGCTGACCGCCTCGCCGCCGCCCAAGCACAGGCAATCGCGCTGATAGACCAACTCCCCGACGGCGGACGCGCCACCGTCATCGCGGCAGGCGGACAGATGGAAGTGCCCGCGTCTGCCACCACCGACCGCCGCGAACTGCGGACTGCCATTGAAGGCATCACCCTCGACACCAGCGGCACCAGCGACCTATCGCAGCCCCTCACGCTTGCCTCGGCACTGGTATCGCGCGAAGACAACAGCGAAGTCGCTATTATCTCCGATGGCAACGTCCGCATCCCGCCCGACCTCGAAATGCCCGCCACCGTCCGTTACTTCCCCATCGGCAACAACGATGCTAACGCCGCCGTCACCGCGATTGTCTTGCAGCCCGCCGCCGCTGGGCAGACGCTCTTTGTGCGCGTCACCAACTATGACGAAGCCCGCCCCGCCACTCGTCGCCTTGACGTGTTCCTCGACGGCGACTTGTTTAACGCCTACAACCTCCAACTCGAACCCGGCGGCGAGCGTACTATCACCGAAGAAGTCCCCGCCGAAGCTGAAATTGCCGAGGCACGCCTCAACGCGGGCGACGATCTCGTCATTGACGATCAGGCGTGGGCAGTCAGCGCACTGGGCGACGCAACCACCGTCCGGCTTGTCACCGATGGCAACCGCTTCCTGACAACGGCACTCGAACTCTTGCCCGGCATCGTCATCAATACGGTGCCCACCAACACGGCTGCCTTCACTGAGACAGCCGCACAGGTGCCCGTGACCATCTTCGATGGCGCGGTGCCCGCCGACTTACCACCCGGCAACCTGTGGTTTATTGCCCCCCCCCGCAGTAGCGACCTGTTCACCGTCAACGGCATCATCGAGTTTCCATCTGTGCGCCCCGTACCCGGCGATGACCCGCTGTTGCAAAATACCAGTTTCAGCGACGTGAGCATCCTCGAAGCGGTAGACCTTGAGCCGGGCGGGTGGGCGCGAACCGTGATAGACAGCGACGGTGCCCCGCTTTTGGTGGCGGGCGAACGCGACGGGCGGCGCATTGTCATCACCTCGTTCGACCTGCTCAAGTCCGACCTGCCGTTGCAGGTGACGTTCCCGTTGCTGCTCTCCAACATCATGACCTACCTGTCGCCCAGTAGCGGTGCCGAAGCTGGGCGCGTCGCCCCCGGTGAGCCGCTCACCCTGCCGATAGACGACGCGATCACCGAGGTGCGCGTGACCCTACCCGACAACACGCGCCGCAGCACGCTTGCCACAGGCGGACCGTTCGGCGACGAGCCACTAGAACTAGAGAACGGGCAACTGGTGTTCACCGACACTACCCAACCCGGTGTATATACCGTGGAAGAGTTCCGCGACGACGAACTGGAAGCCCGCCACCGCTACGCCGTCAACCTGTTTGCGCCCGAAGAGTCGCGCATCACGCCGCAAGAGCAACTGACCATCCAGCAAGCAAGCGGTCTCCAAACCGCAATCACACGCGATCAGGCAGGGCGGCAAGAGTTCTGGCGTTGGCTGGCGGCAATCGCATTGCTCATCCTACTGGTTGAGTGGCTCGTCTATCAGCGCAGTGCCCTGACCAACCTTCGCACGCGCTGGCAACAGTGGCGGCAACAGCGACAGGCAAGCAAGTCAGGTATGCTACAATAGCGTGCGGAGACGGGTACACAACAAGCAGAGAAAGAAAAGATTGGTATGCGATCACGATTTCCACGCGCAGGCGGTATCCTGCTACACCCTACATCCTTGCCGGGAGCGTGGGGCGTAGGCGACCTCGGACCGACCGCCTATGCGTTTGTTGATTTTCTTGCCGCCGCCGGGCAACAACTTTGGCAGGTGCTGCCGCTCAACCCGACCGGGTACGGCGACTCGCCCTACCAGAGTCCGTCCACCTTCGCGGGCAACCCGATCCTCATCAGCCCCGAACTGCTGTTAGAGGATGGGCTACTGGAGCGTAACGACCTCTACAAGCCGGACGGCTCCCCCATCATCACGCCGCCGCACCACACCGCCGACTATGTGGTGGCAACCGACCTGAAGCGGGTATTGCTGCGCCGCGCGTGGGAACGCTTCCAGCAGGGCGCGGGGACGCACCTACGGGCAGGCTTCGACCATTTCTGTGCCGCCAATGCCGACTGGCTCGACGATTACTGCCTGTTCGCGGCTATCAAGGCGCACCACGGCTACGGCGCATGGTACGCATGGGAACCCGACCTTGTTGCCGCCAAGCCCGCCGCAGTTACGCGCATGCAAGAGACACTAGCGCATGAGATTGACCAACAACGGTTAGAGCAGTTTCTCTTCTTCCACCAGTGGCAGCGGTTGCGCCAGTATGCCCACGACCACGGCATCAAAATCATTGGCGATGCGCCCATCTTCGTCGCCGATGACAGCGTAGACATATGGACCAACCGCGACCTCTTCTTGCTCGACCGCCACGGTTTGCCCACCCACGTTGCCGGGGTGCCCCCCGACTACTTCAGTGTGACGGGGCAACGCTGGGGCAACCCACTGTACGACTGGGACCGTATGGCGAAAGACGACTATGCATGGTGGCGGCGGCGACTTGCGTGGTTGTTCTCCTACCTCGATATTCTGCGCCTCGACCACTTCCGGGGCTTCGAAGCATACTGGGCAATTCCGGCAGCCGACGAGGATGCCCGCAATGGTCGTTGGCGGAACGGACCGGGCAGGCACCTGTTTAGCGCACTTGCTAGCGAGCTGGGCGACCTGCCGCTCATCGCAGAAGACCTCGGCGTGATTACGCCCGCCGTCGAGCAACTACGCGATGAATACCTCTTCCCCGGCATGAAGGTACTCCAGTTTGCCTTTGGCGACACCGCGGGCAACCCCTACCTGCCACACAACTATACCAACCCCAACGCCGTCGTCTACACGGCGACCCACGACAACGACACCACCGTGGGGTGGTATGCCAGCCGCGAACAGGGCGAGCGCACCGCCGCACAGCAGTACCTCGGTAGCGACGGGAGCAACATAGCATGGGCTATGATCCGGCTGGCGTATGCGTCGGTGGCAGACATGGCGATTGTCCCCCTGCAAGACGTGCTAGAACTGGGGAGCGATGCCCGCATGAACACACCGGGGCAGGCAACCGACAATTGGCGCTGGCGATTTACAGCTGACCAGATCACGCCCACCATAACCGAAGGGCTGCATCTGTTCAGCGAAATCTATGGGCGCAAACGCGACCCCAACGCGAAACAGGAGCCAGCTACGTGACACAACGCCCCTTGCATCTGGTAGCAATGGGCGGCGGCACGGGTACCAGTCGTATCTTGCTGGGGGTGCGCCCCTACTTCGCCCGCCTCACAGCCATTGTTGCCGTCACCGACACCGGGCGCAGCACGGGCATTGCCCGCAGGCTCGCCAACATCCCCGCCCCCGGCGACCTGCGGAGCACGTTGGCAGCCATGGCACACGAACCCGAAGCCCTGTTGCCCCGGCTGTTGCAGCACCGCTTCCGCTCCGACGACTACCCCGCGCTGCACGGCATGGCGTTCGGCAACCTGCTGCTCGCCGCCCTGACCGACATGACCGGCGACTTTGCCGGGGCTGTCGAGCAGGTGGGCGAACTCGTCCAGAGTATGGCACAGGTATTGCCCGCCTCGACGCGCAATACCCACCTGTGCGCCGAACTGACCGACGGCACGCTCGTGGAGACTGAGCTTGCCGTGCGCGGGCTGAACAAAGCCCCTATCTACCGTATTTTCCTCGCCGACCGTGATGCCCCCGCCTACCCGCCCGCCCTCGATGCGATCCGGCGTGCCGACGTGGTTGTGCTCGGTCCGGGGAGCTTCTTCACCTCGGTGATGGCAACGCTCCCCTTCCAAGGCATGATCACGGCACTAC
>CAZNQP010000082.1:0-14946 GCA_964575355.1 uncultured Chloroflexaceae bacterium | reverse complement strand
GTATACTGCTATCGCTATTTCGCTCCTCTACATGACGGTTTTTATCCCGTTTGAAGACATCTTCTGGTCACACTTTTACGTCTGGACTTCCGACTACTTTGATACCCGTGTCTCGAAGCGCGTGTTGCCCGTGCTGTCCACATCAATCATTGTGTCGGGCATTGCTGCTGGCTTCAGCCTGCCGCTCATGAACCAGCTCTTGAGCACGGGCGGCATCCTTGCGATCTGGCTGGTGCTGTTGCTGGCGGCGGCGGTCTTCACGGCGGTGCTGCCACGGCTCCCCGGCATTACGGCAGCCCAAGACCTGCACGTCGCGGCACCCTCGCCCCAGTCGCGCTTCCGCGATTATCTGGTCGAAATGCTGGCTGGGTCACGGTATGTATTACACACGTCGTTCTTACGCTGGATGGCAGCCGCGACCATGCTCATCATGGTGCTGCTCGCCTTTCTCGAATACGAAACTGGGCGTATTATGCTCGCCGTGTTCTCCTCAGAGGAGCAGATTTCGAGCTTTAACGGGCTGGTGATTGCCATCAGTAACATCATCCTGCTGCCGTTCCAGTTGTTTCTGTTGGGGCGCATCATCTCGCGCTTTGGCTTGGGCAATGCCAACCTGATCTTCCCGGCGGGCAACGCGCTGATCAGTACGTGGCTGGTTGTCGCCCCCGCCCTGCCTGCTGCAACGCTCGCCTACTTCAGCCGGGTGCGCTTTTTCGGCTCGGTGGGCTATCTCACCGACAGCCTGCTGTACAATGCCATCCCTACGCGGATACGTGGGCGGTCGCGCGTTTTTATTAGTGGGCTACTGATCCCCATCGGCTCAAGTATTGGTGGCTTGCTGCTGCTGGTACTGGTCACTGCCCAAGCCGAATGGCTGGTGCTGCCGATGATTGGTGTGTTGGCATTTACCTATTTACTGAGCACGGTCATCATTCGTTCCCTCTACCCCACCGCCCTGCTCGAAACAATTGAGGAAGATATGGATGCACTGCTCGCCCCCGGTCGGGCTGAGTTGCCGGTTGGTGACCCCACGACCCTCCGTATGCTGGATGAACGGCTGCAAAAAAGCGTCAGCGACCAGTCTACTATTTTTCTTGCCCAGCTTATCAGCCAAGTGGGGGGGAACGATGCGATCCCTATTCTCGAGCGCACGCTGCACAATGCCCGCAGCAGCGATGTGAAAGTGGCTATTCTGTCATTGCTGGCAGCCGCGCCGATCCGCCCGAATGTTGCCCAGCAACTCTTCCAACGCTTCTTGACCGACCCCGCCCCGAGTGTGCGGCAGGCAGCCATTGCTAGCCTTGAACGGATCAGCTACGCACTCACGGGCGACGCGCTGACCCGCGTGGAAGACCTGTTGGGCGACCCAGACGTAGCGGTACAGGTGCAGGCAGCCCGGCTGCTGTTCGGCGGCTCACCGGCACAGCGCGAACGTGCTGAGCAGACGACCCAGACCATTCTTCAGAGCGACAATGTCCTTGATCGTGTGCAAGGGGTGCGGGTCGCGCTGGCGGCTGTCCTCAACCAGAAAGCATCACACGACCGCTTTCTCCCCGAACTCGTAGCCCTCTGCCGCGATCCGGATGATGATGTACGGCTGACCGCCGTCAATGCGGTGCAGGAACTTGCCGAGCAATCGGTGCTGCGCGAGACCGACACCGCCGCCCTGCATCAGCACCTCGATGACCTGCTGCGTGATGCGAACTCGCGCGTGCGGCAGGCTGCCAGCAGCGCGGCAGCAAGCACTGGCTACCCACAGTTGGTGCCGGCTCTCGTCGAGCGGCTCGTCGAGGAACGCGGCGACGTGCGCGACCTGTCGCTCACCCTGCTCGCCCAGCACGGCACCGCCGCCAGCCACGCAGTGCTGCCGTTGCTCGAGCACGACGAACGCCGCTACCGCGTGGCAGCCGTGGCAGCACTGGTACGGATTGACTACCAGACGTACCAGCCGCGCATGCTTGCGTTACTAGAGGAGATACTGCGGAGTATCTACCTAGACGTTGAGTGTCTTGCTGCCTATGCGCCCTATGCCCACACGACACGTATCAGTGTGCTGTACAGTAGCCTGTGTGAACGTATCCGTGAGCGGCTCGATGATGTCTTCTTTATGCTGGCAGCCCGGCACGACCGCGATGCTGTGACCGCAATTACCCGCGCCCTGCGTGGCGATATTGCCCCGCTCCGCGCTAGTGCCGTCGAAGCTCTTGAGTCGCTGACAACCCCTCAGGCGGCGCACCTTATCGAGCCGCTGTTCAAGCCCGTGATCAATGCCCAAGTGACAGCGCAACTTGGGCGCGAGGTTTGGCAGACTCCCCCGCTTACGCTCGCTGCTGCCGTGACGACGCTTGCCCATGACAGCGACCCGTGGTTTCGCACCGTGATGCTCTTTTCGCTGCCCGAACTGGCGGCAGCTACTGCCCCCACTGGGTCTAGCGAGGACGCGGGTGCCCCCGCTGGGAAAGCAGGCGCACCCGCCGCCGATGACCCGGCGGCACCTGAGTCGCCTGCCAAGCGTCGCCGTCGTGCGGCGAGCAGCAAGCTATCACAGTTGTTGAACGAAGACAGCCCCACCGACAAAACAGACGCACCGCCAAACGAAGCCACCCCCACCGGCGAGACCCCCCGCAGTGGGCGACGACCAGCACGGAAGTCGCCGCGTTCATTGGCGAACCTGCTCGACGGTGGGGGTGGCACTGGCTCGGCGGCATCCGAGGCACCCGATACTGCCCCACTGGGGGGTACGCCTGTCCTTGCGCAAACGGAGCTACAGCAACTGGTAGTAGCAGGCTCTAACGACCAGAACCGCGAGGTGCAACTGGCGGCACAGCTTGCGGCGCACGGGCTGGGGTTGCCCGATGCCGCCCCACTTGCCCCAGACCGTGAGCTTGCCGTCGTCGAGCGCATTACCCTGCTGCGACAAGTGCCCTTCTTTGCCTCTGTTCCGGTTCGTTACTTACGCAGCCTTGCGCTTGTGTGCGATGAGTTTGCGGTAGCTCCTGACGCGTATGTCGTGCGTCAGGGTGAAAAAGGTGGTACACTGTATATTATAAAAGAGGGTCGCGTAGGTATCGAGCAAGCGCGTCAACGCGGTTCGGTTGCCCGGCTTAAGAACATTGGTACCCATGGATACTTTGGTGAGGACAACCTCTTTAGTGGTCTGCCACACCAAACCGATGCGCTTGCGACACAGCCAACAGCTATGATCCGCCTACGCCGTGAGCCGTTGCTGCTACTTATCCGGCAGGATCAAGAACTGTCACTTGCCCTGCTGCATGTGATGAGCGACCAGATACGCACGGTGCAGAACCAGATCGCTGAACGGACTAATCGGCAACAACGACCGCAAGAACTTGATAAATTGTTTGACCAATATGCTTGAACCAAGTGTGCATTGTGCCGCCGCGTTCATTGGCGAAACCTCACTCTTGCAGTATTGTGCTGACCAGTGGATGCAGCGCAACCATGCGGTTATTGCACTCATCACCGATGACCCGACAGTGTGCCAGTGGGCTACCACGCGCCAGATCAAGGTGCTTGCGCTACGGGACAACTGGCAGGCGTTCCTGCGCGAAACCCCCCACGACTATCTCTTCAGCATTATCAACGGGGCAATCCTCCCGCCCAACGTCATCGCCGCTCCGCGTCGGGCAGCAATCAACTATCACGACAGCCTCTTGCCGCGCTACGCTGGCGAACATGCGACCTCGTGGGCATTGCTGGCGGGCGAGACCGAACACGGTATCAGTTGGCACGCGATTACCAGCGAGATAGACGCGGGCGACGTGTATCGGCAAGAGCGCGTCCCGGTTGCCCCCGACGAAACCGCCTTCAGCCTGAATATGAAGACCTACGCCGTGGCGTGTGAGTCGTTCGCAGCACTGATAGACGACCTCACGGTACAGCGCGTCACGCCGCAGCCACAAGACCTACGCCAGCGCACCTACTTTGCTACTGCCAAGCGCCCCACTGCTCAGGGCATCTTTGATTGGGAGCGACCGGCGACTGACCTCGACCGGCTGCAACGTGCACTCGATTTTGGGCAGTATCGCAACCCGCTTGCGCTGCCGAAGGTTGCGACAGGCTACGGCTTGCTGCGTGTGCTGACGTTGCGGGTGGGCGAAGGCGCAAGCGCACCCCCCGGTACGGTAGTGGCAGTTAGGGACGACGTGCCGGGTGCCTGCGTGGTGGTGGCGACCGCCACCGCGAATGTCACCGTGACGCTTGCCACACTGGAAGGAGAGCCGCTTGATGCTGCGACGCTGCACGCACAGTACGGCTGCACCGTTGGTCGCCAGCTTCCGTTGTTCACCCCTAGCCAGCGCGAAACTATCACGCGATGCAGCGAACGCTTCAGCCGCTACGAAGCGTTTTGGGTGCAACGGTTGCTCAACGCCGAACCCTACTGCCTGCCTGACACGCTGTTGCACGCTACCGTAGGCACTGCGGCGGCGGCGTATACGGCGCAACGCATGGTACTGCCCGCCGAGATGCTTGGACGCTTGCAACAACGGCACAACCTGTACAGTCTGTCCGACATCATACAGGCAGTGTGCATTTTGTATCTGGCGCGTCTTGCCGATAGCTGGACGTTTGATGTGGGGTTGATGCTGGCGCACCCGTGCAGTATGTCGTCTGCCGATGATCCGTTTGCGGCGGTTGTGCCGCTCCGGATCGAACTCAACCCACACGCCACCTTCGACGAGGTATGTGCCGCCGTCGTGACTAGTATGGCGCACACACGCAAGCGGGCGACGTTTCCGCTTGATATAGTCGGGCGGCACCCTGCCTTGCAGCAACACGGCACGGCTTGGCAAGTGCGCTGGCACGTCGGCATTGCCGCTGACGCGGCGGCTTGGGCGGCGTTGCCTGCTCACGTTGCGCTCGCACTTGTGCCCGACGATACGGGCGGTGTCGTGTGGCACTATCGTCCGGCGTGTGTCGCACCAGCCACCATCGAGCGGTTGCAGGCGCAGTGTGCGGTGTTGCTGGCGGCTCTGGTGGAACACCCTAACCCCCCGGTGAACCAACTGCCCATTATCACTGCCGCCGAGCAGGCGTGGCTTGATGAACGCATGCACAGTGCGCCGCGTGTTGCCCGCCCGGTGGCGTGTATCCATACGCTTATTCATGAGCAGGTACAGCGCACGCCCGATAATCTCGCAGTCGTTGCCGCGTCGGGTGCCCTGACTTATGCCGAACTTGACCGACGTGCCGACGAACTTGCCTATGTGCTGCGTGGCTATGGGGCTGCCCCCGACGTGCCCATCGGCATCTACATGGAGCGTAGCCCCGATTTTATGGTTGCACTGCTCGGCACACTCAAAGCGGGCAGTTGCTTTGTGCCGCTTGATCCTGCCTATCCAGATGATCGGATCGCTGCCATGCTCGACGATGCTGATCCTCCGGTTATCCTGACCAGCAACAACCTTGTCACGCGAGTGCCCGGTTTGCCGCGCCCGGCGGTTGTGCTCACGCTGGATGCGCTGCACAGCGAGTATGTCCCCCCCACGCCCCCGGTTGCGGTGCATCCCCACCACTTGTGCTACATGATCTATACGTCTGGCTCGACGGGCACGCCGAAAGGAGTCATGGTTGAGCATCGCAACCTTGTTAATCACGCGCTCGACTTCTGCGAACGGGTCGGGTTGCAGGGTGGTGATCGTGCGCTCCAATTCTCCGCGCTGTCGTTCGATGCAGCCATGGAGGAGATTTTCCCCACGTGGCTCAGCGGGGCAACACTGGTGCTGCGCCCCGATGACATGCTGGACTCGTTTGGGCGATTTGCCGAGTGGCTCCGCCACTGGCAGGTAAGTGTGCTCAACCTGCCAGCGACCTTCTGGCATGCATGGGTCGAGCACCTAGAGCAGACCGACACCACCGTCCCGCCCAGTGTGCGGGCACTCGTTGTGGGGAGTGAACCCGTGCTGGTACAGGCACTGGTGTGCTGGCAACAACGCACCGCTGCCAATGCGCTCTGGCTGAACTCGTATGGTCCCACCGAAACGACCATCAGTGCCACCTATTATGCACCGCTGACCCGCGAAGCTGGGTCACACGCGACAGCCGCCAACGGCTTGGTGCCTATCGGGCGACCCGCTGCGAACATACGAGCCTACATTCTCGACTCTGCGTACCAGCAACGTCCGCCGGGGCTGATCGGTGATCTCTATATTGCAGGGGCGGGCGTGACGCGCGGCTACACGAACCACCCGCAGAAACAGGCGGCAAACTTTTTGCCCGACCCGCACCATCTTGGTGATCGGATGTATCGTACTGGAGACCGAGCACGCTGGAACGAGGACGGTGTGATCGAGTTTTATGGGCGGAGCGACAATCAGGTGAAGTTGCGCGGGTTCCGCATCGAACTGGGGGAAATTGAGGCACAACTGGTTCAGCACCCGCGGGTACAGGCTGCGCTCGTCATGCTGTACCAGCCACCAACGGGTAGCCCGTTTCTGGCTGCCTATCTGGTACCAAACAAGCCAGATGCACTGCCTGAACTTGCTACCATCCAAGCCTTTGTGCGTGAACACTTGCCAGCCTACATGACCCCCACCAGCGTTCAGTGGATTGACCGTATCCCGTTGCTCCCGAACGGCAAAGCCAACCGGCTCGCGCTACCACAACCGACGGTTGCCACGCCGGGGTTGGCGGCGGACGGCGACGCACCGACCACGGCTCTTGATAGTACGTTGCTGCAACTCTGGCAGCAGATTTTCCAACTGCCGGTCTCGCGCCACGATGACTTCTTCGCGCTTGGTGGGCACTCGTTGCAGGCGATGCAACTGGTTGGTACGATCCAGCAGACGACCGGCGCAGAGGTATCCATACAGGATATTATCCGCTACCCAACCGTGGCAAGCCTCGCCGCGACCTTGACCGCACGGCTGGGGATGACCACGAATGGCAAGGGGAACGGACATCACGCGCAGGCGCACTTTGCCAACACTGCGCCGTCGGGTGCGCTGCCGGGGATTGAGTCGGTGCGCCAACCCCTGCTCGACCAGATTATAGCTGGCTCGCTTGCCCCAGTAGATGCCGCCGCGCTGGGCTACTTGCCGCCCGTTGAATGGGCGTTGCCGATGTTTCGCGGCACAGGCATTGCCGATGAACGCCTCGTAGACGATTGGTGCGAGGGCTTGCCCATTGTGGCGGATATTGTGAGTACCGACCAAGGGCGGATTGCCTACATCATGCTGCCCATCTTCGAGGATGCGCTGTATGCCCAGTCTGCCCAGCTTGCGCCGCTGACGGTACAGGCACTGCGGATGGCACGCGCCATTGGTGCCCGTGCTGTCTCGCTCACCGGGCTGATCCCATCGGCAACGCGCTATGGGGCGGCGATCAGTGAGCTACTGCCCCCCGATGAACCACTCCCGCCGATCACGACCGGGCACGCGACGACCACGGCGACAGTCGTGCTGTCGCTTGAGCGGTTGCTGGCAGCAAGCGGGCGCGAACTCGCCGAGGAAACGGTGGGGGTATTGGGGGTTGGCTCTATTGGGCAGGCATCGCTCGAATTGATGCTGGCGGTGTTGCCCCACCCGCGTGCGGTGCTGCTGTGCGACCTGCTGGCGAAGGAGCACGTCATGCATGCGTTGCAGGCGCGTCTGCGCGAGCGGGGCTTCAAGGGTGAGATTACGCTTGTGCCATCGGAGGGGTTGGTGCCGTCTGCCTTCTACGCGGCAACCGTGATGCTGGGGGCAACCAATGTGCCAGACATTCTGCTGAGTGAGCAACTCAACCCTGAGACGCTGATCGTAGACGACTCGGCACCGCATTGCTTCAACACCGCCACAATGATCCAACGCCTTGAGCAGCAGCACGATGTGCTCTTCACCGAAGGGGGTTTCTTACAAGCTCCTACCCCAACCACGCTAGTGCGGCATGTGCCTGCCCATCTGCGCGAGGTATTCCCGCCCCACTTGCTGCACCTGCTGCAACAGCGCGACCGCCACACGATTACCGGGTGTGTGCTATCGAGTGCGCTGACCGCACGCTACCCGCAGCGCATCACCCCAACCGTCGGGTTGGTCACAGGTGATGAAGCCATTACACATTATCATCTGCTGGGCGAACTGGGATATCGCGGTGCGCCGTTGCAATGCGATGGCTACGTGCTGCCGGACGAGCACATCGCGGCGTTCCGCTATCGTTCCGTGTCCTCTGCCTGATCCCACCGAGAACCGACCCGTACCGCGAATTGCATCATTGCTACGGCTGATTGCCATCGGCGGTGAACTGTCCCTCATGACGTGCCTACAAATGTAGACTTAAAGCGCAATTGGCGTTGGGAAGACCGGCGACAGGAGCGTAGTGCTGTATTTCCTGACGATATGTGTTATTATGTGATAGGTCTTTACCGCGCATCACAGGCGGTGAAGTCAGCATGACGGTACACGGTAACACGCGACAGGGTACGACAGAGCTACAACTGCACGGCACGGTAAGCAGTGAGGGCATGCAGTGACAGGGGTACAGGTACCTGTACCTCATTCGTTGTCTCTCTCATATGCGGCATTGACTACGTTGCCCTGAGCATACACACTATCTACCGTAGGCTACGGTGCAGCGTCGTCCGGCAAGTCGCCCGGTAAGAGGAAAACAGGCATGACAGGCTTGACAGATAACGTACAGTATACCCGACGGAACGATGCAATGCCACGCACGCGGCACAGGTTATCTGTTCTCATGGCACTGTTTCTTGTCGTTGGTATGCTTGGTATGATAGTTGGCTGTGCCGGGGCACAAACCCCCACCACAACCGAACCAGCCATAGTGCCAACCCCCACGACACTACCCAACACGCTGATAGATGAGGAAGACACGCTGCGGATGCTGCTCTGGCTTGCTCCCTCCACGCTCAACCCCTACCTCAGTGTTGGTCTGAAAGACTTCATTCCCTCACGCTTGGTCTACGAGCCGCTTGCCAGTTTTGACTCTGACGGCAATCTGGTACCATTCCTTGCCGCCGAGATACCTTCACTCGAAAATGGGCAGGTGGCAGAGGATGGTTTGTCGGTAACGTGGACATTGCGGAAGGACGTGCAGTGGTCGGACGGTGAGCCGTTCACAGCCGACGATGTTGTGTTTACCTACGACTATGTGACCAACCCCGACATTGCCGCGTTTGCCTCGATTGCCTACCAAAATGTGGAAGCGGTTGTCGCAGTTGATGACGACACGGTGCGCGTCGAGTTTGCCCAGCCTACTGGGGCGTGGTTCGTGCCGTTCACTGGGCGGTTTGGCTTGATCCTGCCCGAACACGTCTTTGCTGAATATAACAACGAGGATTTTCTCGATGCGCCTGCCAATGATGAACCAGTTGGCACCGGACCCTACATCGTGACGCGCTTCACCCCGCAAGAGGTCGTACTGATACGTGCCTCGCTCGTCGAGACCAACGTCATCACCTACGAGCCGAACCCGTTCTATTACGGCAACCCGCCGCACTTCCAGCGCATTGTGTTGCAGGGTGGGGGCACCGCCGAGCTGGCAACGAATATCATGGTATCGGGCTTCGGTGACTTCGCATACGACCTTGGAAGCGATGCGGCGCAACGTGAACAACTTGAGGCGGCAGGCAAAGAGGTGCTGTTCAACGAAGGCTCGAAGATTATCCTGCTGGAAATGAACGCCACCGACCCAGCACAAGGGTCGGTCTACCCGGATACCGAGCACCCCATTCTGAGTGACAAGCTTGTGCGTGATGCCATTAACCTTGCTATCAACCGCCAGCAGATTGCTGATGAGGTGTATGGTGGGGTTGCCGAGCCGATCTCGAATATCCTTGTGCTGCCGGAAGAGTTCGTTTCGCGCAACACGAGCGTGGTGTTTGACCCGGATCGCGCACGGCAACTGCTCGACGAAGCTGGCTGGGTTGATACGGACGGGGACGGCATCCGCGAGAAAGACGGGGTGCGCCTAGAGTTAGAGCATCAGGCGATCATTGACCCGCTCAACCGCCAGATACAAGACATTGTGAACAGCAATCTGGCAGAGGTGGGGATAGAAACCCGCATCGAAGTGGTAGACGCGGGTATCTTCTTTGGTGGCGACCAGTCGAAGAATGAAACGGTCGAGAAGTTCCGCGCTGACATCCAGCACTGGGATACCCCAATGCCTAGCATTGACCCCGTTATTTATTTTGGCTACTGGACCGAACAACAGATACCGACTCCAGCGAATGGCTGGGTAGGCTTCAACTCGGCGCGGTGGTACAACGAACGTTTCAATGAACTGCAAGAGCAAGCAGGGCGCGAGCTTGACCCGGACGTGCGTCGTGCGATGATCGTTGAGATGAATGACCTGCTCGTGGAAGATCGGTGGGTGCTCCCACTTGTCCGGCTGGCTGATGCGTCAGTCTTCGATGCGAGCCTCGAAAATGTCCAGGTGACACCTTGGGATGCCGAAACCTGGCTCATTCAAGACTGGACAAGGAGTGACGCTGAATGACCACTGCTGATACCACCCCCGCGCCCCGCTCCCGCGGTCCGTTTGCGTGGTTTAATGACCTGAAAATTGGCTGGCGGCTTGCGTTGTCGTTTCTCGTCATTGTTATCTTGACTGCGGGGATTGCCGGGGTCGGCTATTTTGCGTCGCAAGATGCCCTGCAACGTATCTCATCCACCGAGGATGTGCGGCAGCCAACGGCACTAGCGGCGGCACGCGCCCAGACGAGCCTGCTGCGGATGTTCAGCGACATGCGGGCGTATCTCGCGTTTGGGAACCCGTCGTTTCTGCAAGAGTATCGTCAGAGTGAAGCAGTGTTTGCCGCGGAACTGGAGAATCTGGCGCGCCTCAGCACCAACCTCGATGCCGAAAATCAGGCGAAGTTGGCGGAGCTTGAAGCGTTGTTTGCCGAGTGGCAGTCTTCTATCCCGGCACTGATCGAGTTCCGCGAAGACCAGATTCAGCGTGAGCCTGCCTATGCGTTGCTCAGCACACGCGGCGCAGAACTGGTTGGGAACATCTTGATTGACATGGACACCATGATCGAGTTGCAGGCGCAACGTGAGCCATCGTCAGCGAATGCAACCCTACTGGCAGATATGTCCAGCATCAAATCGTCGTTCGAGTCCATGTATTCTGGGCTACGTAGCTATGCCACGACGCGCAACCTGATCTACCGTTTCTTCGAGTACGAAGTCAACCGCGACATCAACGAAACTGAGTGGCAACGCTTGAGTTTGCGGCAGGAACAATTGACCCCGGAGCAGCAAGACCTGTTCACGCAGATTGACACGAACCGTACAGCGTTCCTTGAAGAGATTCCTGCCGATGTGTTTGCTATCATGGAGAGTGATGGCTATCGGCAGGACTTGGAACTGTTTAGCTCGGAAGGGGTGCGTATAACCAATGCAATGCAGACCAACCTCGGTGAAATTGTCGAGAGCCAGCAGGCTGCACTCGACGCAGACCTCGCCACGAGCCGTACCAGCCTGATTGATGCGCGGAGCCTGACTCTTGTGCTTGGGTTGCTGGCAGTACTTGGGGCTATCTTCCTTGCGTTTGTGTCTACGCGCGTTATTGTGCGCCCCGTCGAAATGCTGACCGGTACCGCCAATCGTGTGAAGGATGGCGACCTCTCGGCGCGAGCCGACATCCAGTCGAAAGACGAAGTGGGTGTTCTCGCACAGACCTTCAATGGCATGGCGGCACAAATCCAGTCGAACCTCGTGCAGATACGCCGCGAAAAGAAGCGTGCCGACGACCTGCTGCATGTGGTGATCCCGATTGGGGTTGCGCTGTCGAACGAAAAAGACTTTAACCGCTTGCTGCAAAACACGCTGGATGAAGCCCAGACGTTTTGCAACGCCGACACGGGTATTCTGTACCTGCTGGCAAAAGACCAACTGCGCTACGAGATTGTACAGGTTACGTCGCGTGCCATTGTACAGGGCGGTTCGAGCGCACAGTCGAGCCAGTTTGCGCCCCTTTCCATTGATGACCCCGACAGCATTGCGGCGTATGTTGCCCGTACTGGCAAGGGCTTGAATATCCCCGATGTGGCGGCGGGTAAGTTGCAGGACGGTAGCGATATGCCAGCGTCAGGCGTGCCCGTGGTGTTCGGCGATGACCCGTACACGGTGACATCTATGCTGACGCTCCCGCTTACCAACGCGCGGGGCGAGGTGAAGGGTGTGCTGCAACTCATCAACGCATTCGATACTGAGCGCGGTGAGGTTGCTGCCTTCGACGAAAACCTCAACCAGATGATGGAGTCGCTCTCGTCGCTGGCAGTTGCCGCCCTCGAAGCATACATCCGTGAACAAAGCCTGCGCCGCGAGATTGAGGAATTGCGGATCGAGATTGACGAGGCGAAGCGCAAGAAGCAGGTGAGTGAGATTGTGGATACCGAGGTGTTTCAAGAGCTACAGGCGCGTGCCCAGAACCTACGTGCCCGCAGGCGGCAACAAACGCGCAAAAACAACAATGATCAGTCTTAGCTTGAAATGATCAGTCGTAGCTTGAGCGGTAGCAATCAATTGTAGCAGTGCCCCCGCCTCCGGCGGGGGGCATTGTATGCTTGGTATGGCTGGAGAGCTAGGGGGGTTTTATCCACGCATGGCAACGATCAGCACAGCACATCGCCTTGGTGTGCCTTCGGGGTACCTATTGCGTCATGTGCATCCTTATCTGCACCGTATGTTCCCGCAAGCCCTGTGGCACGGCAACCGCGCCCTGCCCCATATCGCATTGACCTTTGACGATGGTCCCGATCCGCACGATACGCCGCTCCTCGTTGAGTTGCTGGCGCAGTATCGTATTCCGGCTACCTTCTTTGTGCTGGGCGAAAAAGTGGTGCGTCACCCAGCATTGGTGAGCTTGCTGGCGGCGGCGGGGCATCAGGTGGCAATGCACGGCTATACGCATAGCCCGCTGATGATACAAAGTGCGTTGGGGCGGCTGAAAGATGAAGTCGAACAGGTTCACCGCGTGGTTGCCCGCACCTGCAACGTACCGCATACGGCAGTACGCGACGTGCGCCCCCCCTATGGTGCCTTTACCCCTGACATCTTGACGAGCCTGCACGGGTGGGGCTATCGTCCGGTCATGTGGAGCCTCGTGCCTATCCACTGGGAGCAGACGTTTGCCGAGGCGGTGGACGAGGTGCAGGCGGGTGTAACCAACGGGACGCTACTGGTGCTGCACGAAGCCGCCCACCGGGGTGCCCCCGTGACCGATATAGTGCGAGCTGTGGTGCCACCGCTGTTGGAGCGCGGCTTCCGCTTTGTCACGGTTGATACTATGTGGAACGAACTGGATGAGCACGATCCGAGTAGCGCATTTCGTGACCCTTTGTTAGCACAGCCCGCCTGATTGCCGGTGCCCGGTGCAACCCCCTAGCTTCTGGGCGGCATACGCGCCGCGCGCTGGGCGGCAGCAACCGCAGCGCGATCTACCTCCTCGTTGCGTGCGTCGCCGTTGTGCCCCTGTACCCACTGCCATTCGATGGTGTGCGGTGCAAGCGTCGCCGCGAGTTGTTGCCATAGTTCGCGGTTGGTCTTGAGTAGGGCACGCCCCGCCACAATGCGCTCTAACCCATAGATGACGTACTGAGAGTCGGTACGCAGCAGCACGCGACAGGGCTGTTGCAATACGGTGATGCCCTCAAGGACGGCGCGTACTTCCATGTTGTTGTTGGTTGTGCGTTGCGGCACCCCGCCGCTTATCAGCTTGCGGCGGTCGCCGTGTTCGAGCAGTACCGCCCAGCCACCCGGTCCGGGGTTGCCGAGCGACGAGCCATCGGTGGTAAGCGTCACACGGGGCTTGGCGGCGTGCGGTGCCTGCGGTGTCTGCGGTGTCTGCGGGTCATTCATGGGGTTGGGCTGTCAGGTGCGACGGCAGGGTGTGACGCGGGCACAACGACACGGCGCAGTTGGCGCGTGAGTTCGGCACGCGGTAGCAGGATACGCCGCTCACACGTAAGGCACCGCAGACCAATATCGGCACCGAGCCGCACGACGCGCCACTGGTCGCCACCGCAGGCGTGCGGCTTCCGCAGTTGCACAACTGTATCAAGCTGAAGGGTCGGTGCTGGGGTCGGCATGGGTGCTCGTCTGCTGTTTGGCTGCGTGCCAGAGGGTCTGCCACTGTTCGTCGTCGAGGCTGGCGAAGTCGAGTTGTTGCGCTTGTACCTGCTGCTCCACCACGGCGAAGCGACGGCGGAACTTGTGGCACGCTGCACGGAGCGCACTTTCGGCTTCAATATCGAGGTGCCGCCCCAGTTGCACGATGGCAAACAGGAGGTCGCCGTACTCCTCGACGGTGTGCGCGTCGGGGGGGTGGTTGGGGCGCTGGGCGGTGGCGGTCTCCAACTCGGCGATTTCTTCATTCACTTTTGCCCACACGCCCTGCACGGTGTTCCAGTCGAAGCCGACGCGGGCGGCACGCCCTGCCATTTTTTGGGCGAGCGCAAGTGCGGGCATGGTGCTGGGCAAGCCGCCCAGAATACCTTCATCGGGGGTGGAACGGGCGGCGCGTTCGGCGGCTTTGATTGCCTCCCAAGACTGGAGCACGGCATCGGCATCTGCTGCCTGCGTGTCGCCGAAGACGTGCGGGTGGCGGCGGATGAGCTTCTCCGCGACAGTCTGGAGCACTTGCGCGAGGTTGAAGGCGTTGGCTTGGCGTGCCATCTCGCTATGCACGAGCACCTGCATAATGAGGTCGCCCAGTTCTTCCGAGAGGGCAGACATGTCGCTCCGGTCAAGAGCTTCGAGGACTTCGTAGGTTTCTTCCAGCAGGTTGGCGCGTAAGTCGTGGTGGGTCTGCTGCACGTCCCACGGGCACCCGTCGGGACCGAGTAACTGTACGATAACGTGGTGTAAGTGGGTGAAGGCGGCGAGCACCCGGTCATCGTCGGGGGGCGGGATGTAGACCCCGCCTTGTTGCGTTTCGATCCACGGGCGTACCGTAGGTGGATCGTTGGCAGCATAGGCGGCA
>CAZNQP010000081.1:0-15051 GCA_964575355.1 uncultured Chloroflexaceae bacterium | reverse complement strand
TCGAACAGCTCGCGGAAGACCTGCTCGACTTCGGCGGCGTGGACGACCTGCGGGCGTGGCTGGCGCAGCACCCGCCCGTGCCCCCCAGCGACGCGGACGACGCATAGGGGTGCGCCAGCAGGGGAGGCAACAATGGAACTGACGACGACGTGGAAAGAGGAAGGCAAGCAAGCCGAAGCTCTTAGCCTGACGCTACGGCTGCTGACGCACACGCCGACGGCACCCTCTACCCCTCGTCTGGTTGTCTGCTCGCTGTGATAGTTTTGTACTAGGAGCGTGACAGGCAGCCTTGGCGTTGCAGGTGAGGAGTCTGATAGGTACGCTATGTCCGAGGCAACCCAGCCGCCAGCAACCGCGACAGGGGCAACCCGCCCCCTGACCATCGCTGCCGTGTATCTTAGTGCGCTCCTGCAAGGGATCGCACTCATTCTCTACCCGGCGGCGGGTGCCCTGTTCACTGACCCCGCGTTTCACAACCTCAGTGATGGGCAGTTTGGTATCCTCTTCATTCCCCAGATTATCGGCGCGATTGCTACATCGCTGTCGGCAGCGAGTCTGGCGCGTCGCTTTGGCATGAAGCGTGTGCTCCAGATCGGGCTAGCCGCCAACGTTGCCGCGATGGGGCTGATGGCGGTGAGCCAAGTCTTGATCGGCTCCGGGGGGCTGGCATTCGCAGTGCTGTTGCTCGGCACCGCCAGCATTGGTGCCGGGTTTGGGCTGACCATTACCGCGCTCAATGCCTATGCCTTCGACCTCTTCCGCACCCATGCCGATGCCGCCGTGACTGCGCTGCACGTTATGGCGGGGATCGGGCAGGCGGCGGCAGCACTGGGGCTGAGCTTCTTCCGTGATGCTGGCTTCTGGTGGGGTGCGCCGCTTGGGGTCGGGGTGCTGCTGGCAGGGATGTTCGTCTTGCAGGTTCCGCTGGCACTGCGCCTCTCGAACGAAGGATCGCCGTTGCCCGAAAGCAGCATTGCCGACCAGCCGTGTTCTGAGCCGCGCAGGAGTCTCTCACCGCGTATCTGGTTGTACGCGCTAGTGGCATTTCTCTATGGTGCCTGCGAAGCGACCTTCGGTAACTGGAGTCCGATCTATTTAGAGGACAACGCGGGGCTGACACCCGCACAGGCGGCACAGGCACTCGCGCTCTTTTGGGGCATGGTGACGCTGGGGCGTGTGCTGTTTGCGCTGGCGGCGGTCTGGCTACGCCCGCAGGTGCTCTACCTTGTGGTGCCGTTTGTCGTGGCAATATCGCTCATCGGGTTGCCGCTCGTTGAAGGGATCGTTGCCACCTATGGAGTGCTGGCATTGGGTGGGCTAGGTCTGTCGTTCTTCTTCCCCCTCTCGATCAGCCTTGCGTCGGCGGAACAGCCCGATCAGGTTGACGCAGTGTCAGGGGCTATGGTGGGTGGCATCCAGCTTGGTGTAGGCACCAGTGCTATTTTGGTTGGGCAGGTGATCGCGCTGGTTGCCCTGCCAACTATCTTTCAGTTGTCGAGCATCTATGCTCTCCTGATGGGCGGACTGGTTATCTATCTTGCGCTGACGAAGCCGCGCACCCAACCAGTGCGCTGACCGGGTAGCGCATCGTGCAAGGAAGCGAGTATATCTATGCTGACTGATTTACAGGGCAAGGTGGTCTGTGTAACTGGTTCTGCCCGACGTGTTGGGCGGGCGATCATGCTGGCATTTGCTGGGCAGGGGGCACACGTCGTCATTCACCACGGGCGGTCCCCCGACGATGCCGCGCATGCCGCCGCAGAGGCGCGTGCCCACGGGGTGGACACGCTCGTCGTTGCGGCTGATCTGAGCGACCCCGATGCGATTGCCACGCTCTTTGATCGCATTCAGGAGCACTATGGTCGTCTTGATGTGCTGGTCAATAGTGCCGCGACGTTCAAGCGTAACCACATTCTCGACATTAGCCGTGCCGAATGGGAAAGCGTCATGCAGACCAACCTGCGTGCGCCGTTTCTCTGCACGCAGCATGCTGCCCGCATGATGACCGCCAACGACCCCAAAGGGGGTGTCATCCTCAATATCAGTGACAACAGTGGGCTGAATGGGTGGGCAACGCGCCCCCACCATAGCATTTCGAAGGCGGGTGTTATCATGCTGACGCACGTTGCCGCGCTTGATCTGGCAGTACACAACATTCGTGTCAACTGTGTGGTGCCCGGTCCGGTGCTGGTGCCTGCGGGTGGTGATGACAGTGTTATTGCCGAGATTGTAGCTGAGTTGCCGCTCAAGCGCATGGGCAACCCACAGGATATTGCCCGCGCGTTGGTGTTCCTTGCACGCAACGACTTCGTAACGGGTACTGTGCTGCGTGTAGATGGTGGTGAGGGATTGGCGGGTGGCGAGACGTGAGCCGTTGCAGCGATAGGGGCGGCTATGACCCCAACGCACACAAGCAGGGAGAAAACAGGGAGGGCGCGATGATGCAAGTACTACAGCGCAAGCGTGTGCTAGTGACAGGTAGTGGCTCAGGGTGCGGGCAGGCTCTCGTGGTGCGGGGCACGCGCCGGGTGCCGCCGCAGCAGGTGGCACTGCTGGATGAGGAGGGGCACGCATGACCATTCCTGTCTATCGTGGCGAGGTGCCCTATGTCACCACCGCGCAGATGGTTGAGGTTGACCGGGCGATGATCGAGGACTACCGCATCGAGCTAATCCAGATGATGGAGAATGCAGGGCGGACGCTGGCGATGGTTGCCCGCACACGCTTCTTCGACGGCGACCCACGCGGCAAACAGGTGGTGGTGCTCGCGGGCACGGGGGGCAACGGGGGCGGTGCGCTGGTCTGTGCGCGGCGGCTGCACAACTGGGGCGCACAGGTGCAGGTATTTTTGACGAAGCCTGACGTGGAGTTTACCCCCATTCCGGCGCACCAGCTTGCTATTCTACACCGCATGCAGGTGCCCACGTTGCCAGCAGACGCACTGGCGCAGGCACAGCACGCTGACCTGATCGTGGATGGTGTGATCGGCTACAGTCTCAAGGGCAACCCGCGCGGCACAGCGCGTGACCTCATCTGCTGGGCAAATGCACAACAGTGCCCCATTCTGGCACTCGATGCGCCGTCCGGGGTGGATACGACGACAGGCACCGTGTTCGACCCGGCAATGCAGGCGACTGCTACCATGACGCTTGCGCTACCGAAAGAGGGGCTGCGTGCGCCGGGTGTAGAGGAAATGGTCGGCGAACTGTACCTCGCAGACATCAGTGTGCCGCCAGCGTTGTATGCCGAGCCTGCATTGGGCTTCCAAGTCGGGGCAATCTTTGCGGAAAGTGACGTGGTGCGGTTGCGCTGAGGCAGGAGGAGATGCAATGATCCAGTCAGTGGAGACAGTCGGGTGGACGGTCTCGGATATGCAGCGTATGCTGGCATTCTACACGCAAGTACTCCCCTGTACCATCGTCCACGACCACGAGTTTGCGGGTGCAGCGTGGGAGCAGGTGACGGGCGTATTTGGCGCACGGGTGCGCGTGGTTACGCTTACACTGGGCAGCGAACAGGTGCAACTGACGCAGTATCTTGCGCCGCCGGGCGGTCGCGCTATCCCGCCCGACTCGCGGAGCAATGACCGCTGGTTTCAGCACATCGCTATTGTTGTTAGCGATATAGACGCAGCATACGCCCATCTGCGTGAGCATAACGTGCAGCACGTTTCGACGGCACCCCAGACGTTGCCGGCATACATCACTGCGGCGGCGGGTGTGCGGGCATTTTACTTCCGCGACCCAGACGGGCACAATCTTGAACTCATCTGGTTTCCTGCCGATAAGGGTAGCCCGCGCTGGCAGCAGCAGTCTGACCTGTTTCTAGGGATTGACCATACCGCTATCGCGGTGGGTGATACCGCCCGTAGTCTGTCGTTTTACCGCGCTGCACTTGGGCTGACGGTGGCGGGCAGCAGTGAGAACTACGGCAGCGAGCAGGAGCACCTGAACATGGTCTTCGGGGCGCGTGTGCAGATCACCGGGCTGCATGCGACAGGCGGTGGCATCGGGGTTGAGTTCTTGCAGTATCGTGCGCCGCCGGGAGGACGACCCATGCCTGCCGATACCCACGCGAACGACTTGTGGTACTGGGAAATCACCGTGCGAGTCGCAGGCATAGACGATGCCCTGCACATGCTCGCCCAGCACGGTATGGTGCAGCAGGTGGGTAGCGTCGCGGCACTGCCCGCCAATCCGTGGGGCTATCGGCGGGCGGTGGTGGTGCGTGACCCGGACGGGCACGCGCTGCGGCTGGTGGAGGCAGACAGTGCGTGAGGCAGTGCGCTCCATCCACACGTAGTGTGTGTGGGTGCGTTGTGCAACAACATGAGGAGGAACACGACAGATGACGGAGTCCTACGACGTGATCATCATCGGGACGGGTGCGGGTGGCGGCACAATGGCACATGCACTGGCACCGACGGGCAAAAAGATACTGCTGCTGGAACGCGGCGACTACCTGCCGCGCGAACGGGAAAACTGGGATACGCTTGCGGTCTTCAAAAACAAACGCTATCAGGCACACGAGACGTGGTACCACGACGGTGAGCCATTCCGCCCCGAAATCCATTATTGGGTGGGCGGCAACACGAAGATGTTTGGGGCGGCAATGTTTCGCCTGCGCGCAGCGGACTTCGGGGAAATCCAGCACGCGGGGGGCGTGTCGCCCGCATGGCCGCTTGGG
The DNA here is from genome assembly GCA_964575355.1 of uncultured Chloroflexaceae bacterium. Classification (GTDB taxonomy): domain Bacteria; phylum Chloroflexota; class Chloroflexia; order Chloroflexales; family Chloroflexaceae; genus CAZNQP01. The sequence continues at coordinate 10,365 of CAZNQP010000081.1, read as the reverse complement.
TGCGATGTGTTTGCGCCGTACTATACGCGGGCAGAGGCGATGTACCATGTGCGCGGGCAGCGCGGCACCGACCCGACTGAGCCGCCAGCCGCCGACCCCTACCCTCACGAACCGCTCGTCCACGAGCCGCGTGTTGCCCGCCTGAAGGCTGACCTTGAGGCACTGGGCTATCAGCCGTTCCCGATGCCCATGGGCATCCAGCCAGTCGCGCAACGCGGCGACGCGCCAGTGTATCACAGCACCTTTGATGGCTACCCTGACCTGACCGAGCGGAAAGCCGATGCACATGTTATTGCCGTGCGTCCTGCCTTGCAGTACGACAATGTGACGCTCCTGACCAACCGTATGGTGTGGCAACTGGTGACAGATGCGAGCGGGCGCACCGTGACAGAGGTACACGCCCGCCACAACGGTACCACCGAGGTCTACCGCGCCGACATTGTGATTGTCGCGGCGGGGGCTGCCAACAGTGCCGCTATCTTCTTGCGTAGTGCCAACGACAAGCACCCCAACGGGCTTTCCAATGCCAACGATATGGTCGGGCGCACCTATATGTGTCACAACAACTCGACCTTCGTGGCAATCAGCAAAGAGCCGAACGACAGTATCTTCCAGAAGACACTGGCTATGAGTGACTGGTATGGTCCGAGCGCAGACTGGGAATACCCGATGGGGCTGATCCAGATGCTTGGTAAGGTAGACGAAACGCTGATGAGCTTCGAGTCGCCGGAGCCGCTGGCGGGCATGACCTACACTGAGATGGCAGCGCACTCGCTCGACTTTTGGTTGCAGAGCGAAGACCTGCCCGACCCTGCCAACCGTATCACGGTCAACCGGGCAGGCGAGATCGAGTTGCACTACACCGCAAACAACCTTGCTGCCCACGACCGCTTGACCGCCAAACTCCGTAGCCTGCTGGGTGACATCGGCTGTCACGCGCACATGGTGCCGATTGACTACTATCTGGGGACGCGGTTCCCGTTCAATTTGGCGCACCAGTGTGGCACCATGAAGTTTGGGCACGACCCGCAGCAGAGTGTGCTCGACCTGCATTGCAAGCCCCACGAGTTGGATAACGTGTACGTGACGGACGGGGCGTTCATGGTCTCTCCCGGTGCTGTCAACCCATCGTTGACGATCATTGCGAATGCGTTGCGGGTGGCTGACTATCTCAAGGCGGAAATCTTGTAGTAGCCTACGATATTGCCTACGATATTGCCCACGATGTGACGACGTACCGCACCGCCGTAGGTGGACACCGTTGTGCAACTGTGCAACGCGCCAGTGGTGCGGTGGGCGTGGCGGGTGGGGTACGCTCCCGTGGGGTAGCACGTTGACGCGCTCTCAATGTTTGGGCGGTATACACAGGAGTCATGCAGGAGCCAGATGCAGTGCCACTGAGCGGGCAAGCAAGTGAGTGTGATGTTCTGATTATCGGGGCGGGCATTGCGGGGCTGTGCGCTGCCTACGGCGTGAGTCGGGCAGGCTACCGCGTCACGCTGCTAGAGCAGGGTGCCCCCGGTGGTGGTGCGTCGGCGGCGCGGCTGGGGGTGTTGCTGCCGCCGTTGCGCCAGCGTGGGCGTAGCCTGCTTCGCACGCTTGCCGCTACCAGTTTTGCCGCCTACCCCCAATTTGTGGCAGACCTGCATGCCGCTACGGGCATTGATGCCGCCTACACTGCCAGTGGCTTGCTGCGCCTCAGTCCACGGGTGATCCCGGTGGTGCCGCCGCAAGTATGGTGCCCGTGCCCCGACATTGCCCGCCGTGAGCCGACGCTGGAGGCGGCTGCATTGCCTGCTGTGGTGGGGGCAGTGTATACGCCGCAGGCTGCCCACCTCGATACGGCGGCACTGGTACAGGCATTGGTGTGGGCAACCACGGCGGTGGGCGGGCAGATGGTGCGGGGGCGCGTGCGCCACCTGTTGCATACTGGGGCGACCGTGTGCGGCGCAGCAACAGACGATGGCACCCAGTATCGTGCAGCGGTCACGCTGGTGGCGGCGGGCATCGCTACCCGTGATCTGCTGGCACCCTACGTCCCTGACCTGCTGCTCGAAGCCAAGCCCGGTATGCTCGTGCAGGTTGCCGTGGCACCGCCGCACCCCACCCACATTGTGGTGGCGGATGATGTGACGATAGTGGCGAAACGTGACGGGCAGGTGTGGGCAGGCGGCGGCAGCAATGCGGACGATGCGGCGGCGGTGGCGGCAACTGTGGCGCAGGTACTCGGCAAGCCTGCCCCTGTCGTGACAACGTGGCACGGCGTGCGCCCAGCAGCACCCGCCGCTGTCCCCCTGATTGCACCCGTAGCAGGTTGGGCAGGGCTGGCGGTGGTCAGTGGGCACGGCAAAAACGGCTTTTTGCTCGCCCCGCACACGGCAACCGAGGCGGTGCGTGTTGTGCAGGCAATGGGTACTGTTCAGGGTGCCCAGACGTAAGTGCTCACGTCTTCGGCAAGCGGGCGGCTGTCGCCTGTCAGGGCATCTACCAGCAGGAGGGTGCCCGTAGCTACATCCGGCGATGCCCGTTCGAGCACTGCGATGGTACTGCTGTCGGGCGACCACGCGGGTTGTTGCACGACAGTGCCCGTGTTAGCAGTCAGTTGCTGTGCGTCGCTACCGTCGGGGCGTACCTGCCACAGCGTCGTTGTGTCGGTGGCGGTTACAAGGTAGGCAATGCTTGTACCATCGGGTGCCCACAGTGGGGTACTCAGTGGGGGGCTACCAGTGGTCAGGTCTACCAGTGTCCCATCGGCGAGGTCAACGCGCCGCAACCCACCTGCCGCCGTGGTATACGCCAGTGCGCCGCTGTCGGGTGCCCATGTTGCCGCCGTGCCGTCGCTGTCGGGGAAGCGTTGTTGTTCGCTGGTAAAGTTGTAGACCCCTACCTCGTTCGTTGCAGGGTCGGTGAAGGCAAGCAGCAAGCCATCGGGCGACCAGACTGGGTTATTCAGCAGCACATTATCGCTGTAGAGCGGACCGAGCGACGTGCCGTCGGGTTGCGCCTGCCAGATGGTTGTTGCGTCGCTGGTGCGGGGCGTTTGGAGGTAGGCGATAGATGCCCCCGACGACGACCAGACAGCTTGCTCAGCATTCACATCGCTGTTGGCGACGAGCGGCGTGACCGTGCCCGCGTTGAGATCGAGGATGTAAATGCTGGTGCTCCCGTCGGGGTTGCGCTGGGTAAAGCTGACCCGTTCGCCATCTGGGGCGACAGCGAGGTCGCGGAGCGGTTGCGGGCTGGCATACACCAGTTCGCGTGTGTTCCCGTCAAGCGAGACGCGCAGCAGTTGTGTGCCAGCACTGCCGTCCGGCTGCTGGATAAGGATGCGCGGGCTGCGGGTGCGGAATGTCCAGCCTAGCGGCTCGCTGTTGGGGGTACCTGCCTCGTCGCGCAGGTCTGCGCCGATGGTGACTTCGTACAGTGTGTCGGGTTGGAGCGGCGCAATGGGTCGTAGCGTTACCTGATTCTGCTCCCAGAACAGCACACTTTCGATGGGCGGCGTAATCTGGAGGTTTTCCTCAAGCGACTGCCGGTCTACTGGACGCGAGAACGTGATACGGATCGGCGCACCCACGCCTACGTCTTGCCCACTGGGCGACTGGGCGACAATGGTTACGTCACGCGCACGCGGACCGATCCAGATAACGAGGGCAGTAACCGCCGCCAGCAGCACGGACGCAAGCAAAATCCGGGTGTAGTAGCTCATGCCGATGGTGGGTTGAAAAGAGCGAGATTGTTCTTCAGCATAAGGACCATCAGGTAACCATGCATCTCGGCATGGGTGAAGCCGAACGCTTCCATAAACGCTGAGAGGATGTTATTCTCTTCGGCGGTGAGTTGCTGATCTGCCAGCACATAGTCGGCAACATTCAGCAGAATCGTCAACTGTTGTTCGCGGGTCAGGAGCGGCGGGGCAGCACTCAGCAGGTCTTGCAGCGCGTGTGTGCGCCGATAGGTTGCCGCCTGCGTGAGCAATGTCTCGTAGGGGATGCCGCCTATTCCGTTGTGCTGCATCTGGGCTTCGAGTGCGGTCTGTACCGTTCCATCTTCGATGTGGGTGGCATCGGCGCAGTAGTGCAATGCGAGCAGCAACACCAGTGGTGGTGTTAGCTCGTCGGGGCGTTGCCGTGCGTCCAGTTCTGCCCATGAACCCATAACCCCTCCTTGTGACTGTAACTGCAATTGACTGCTATTGAATTGCCTACGATTGCCTGCTGTCCGGTGGTGGGGCACAGCGACGGTGCCGTGCCCCGCTCTGGGTGGCTGCTGTATAGCTAGTAGTTAGTCGCCCATTTCGGGTGTGCGGAGCACTGCCCCCCGCGAAGACGACGACACCAGTGCCGCGTAGCGTGCCATCACGCCCGTAGTGTAACGCGGCGCGGGCGGTTGCCATGTTGTGAGCCGTTGCTCGATGACCTCAAGCGGGAGGTCTACGTCAATGCGTCGCTCGTCGAGGTTGATGGTGATCGGGTCGCCATCTTGCAGCACTGCCAGCGGTCCGCCGCGTGCCGCTTCGGGGGCAACGTGCCCGATCATCAAGCCACGGGTGGCACCACTGAAACGTCCGTCGGTGATGAGTGCGACCGACTCGCCCAGCCCCTCGCCAACGATTGCCGCCGTCACGCCGAGCATCTCGCGCATACCCGGTCCGCCGCGTGGACCTTCGTAGCGAATGACGACCACATCGCCTGCTTTGATTTGCCCACTGGTGACGGCTTGCATCCCGGCTTCTTCCGAGTCGAAGACGCGAGCAGGACCGTGGTGCTGGCGGCGTTCGCTACCGGCCACCTTGATTACCGCGCCTTCGCTGGCAATGTTGCCCCGCAGGATCATCAACCCGCCGAAGGGCTTGAGTGGCTTGCCGTCCGGACGGATGACTTCCTGCCCCGGTACTTCGGTGGCAGTCGCGGCGACTTCGGCGAGGGTCTGCCCGGTGACGGTCAGGGCTTCGCCAGCGGCGTGCCCACCTGCCAGCATGCGCTGGACGATCACGCCGATGCCGCCCGCACGGTCTACCTCGACGGCGGTGAAGCGACCCCCCGGCATCAGGTCGGCGTAGAGCGGCGTGCGTGCGCTAATGTCGTGTATATCGTCAAGGGTGAGCGGCACCTCGGCTTCGTGCGCCATCGCCAGCAGGTGCAGCACGGCGTTGGTCGAGCCGCCCGTGGTGGCAACCGCCGCGACAGCGTTTTCGAACGCCTGCCGGGTTGCAACGTCACGCGGCTTCATGTTGCGGCGTAGCACATCCATCACCATTTCGCCGCAGCGCACGGCAACGCTGTTCTTGCGTTCGTCGGTGGCGGGCACCGAGGCTGACCCCATCGGACCTAGCCCGATCACCTCCATGACGGTTGCCATGGTGTTGGCGGTGTATTGCCCACCGCACGCGCCCGGACCGGGGCACGCCACGTCTTCGAGCTCTTTCAGTTCCTCGTCGCTCATCTTGCCCGCCGCGTTTGCGCCAATCGCCTCGAAGACGTGGCGGATGGTTACATCTTCGTTGCGGAACCGCCCCGGCATGATCGAGCCACCATAGAGCACCAGACTGGGCACATTCAGGCGCAGTAGCCCCATCGCGGCACCGGGGATCGTTTTGTCGCACGAAACGAGCGCGACAATCGCATCGAACATGTAGGCACGTCCCATCAACTCAATCGAGTCGGCAATGACTTCGCGGCTGACGAGCGAGGCTTTCATGCCCTCGGTCCCCATCGTGACACCGTCGCTGACCGCGATAGTATTGAACTCCATCGGGGTGCCGCCTGCCTGCCGCACGCCTTCTTTCACCCGTGCTGCCAGTGCCCGCAGGTGAAAGTTACAGGGCATGGTTTCAATCCATGTGTTGGCGATGCCAATAATGGGGCGGGCTAGGTCTTCATCGGTGAAGCCAATGCCTTTGAGCATGGCACGGGCGGCGGCGCGGTCGCGTCCGTTGGTAATAACCCGGCTTCGCTCTTTCATATGATCCATAGGGTCATGCTCGCTCATGGTGCTTTCCTTACTGCTACAAACACTTTCAGCCAGAGCAGACACCCGCAGGTGCCCAACTCTGGCTGATTGTACCACGAAATAGCCGATACGAGCCGCCGCGAGCCGCCGCGAGCCGCCCTATTCGACGCTGTTCCCGTAGGTGATAATCAGGAAGGTGGTATCGGGGTCGAGCGGGTCGGGGAACACAAATGTCGTGTAGACGCTGCTGTTGCTTTCGTTGCTCCACCCGGCGATACCACTACCCGGCAGTTGCTCTTCCATCTCGGTGGCGACCTCGTCCATTTCGCTGGCGGCGGTATACCCAATCGCGGTCAGTTGTGGGTCATAGTGGGCTTTCACGTCCTCAAAGGTCGCGCCTTCGGGCAGTTCGTAGCCCTCGGCAGTCAGGTTCTCGCCGCCATCACTGCCCGTGAACTCGTTCTGCATGGCATCTACCATTTGTGTCAGGATCGTATTGTCGTCGGCAGTGCTAGCACCGGGGAACAACTCGATGCTGCTAAAGTCCCCTGTGGGGGCAGGTTCGCCGCCTGTGGCTTCTTCGGCGGCGGTGTCGCCGCCCGTGGCTTCTTCGGCGGCGGTGTCGCCGCCCGTGGCTTCTTCGGCGGCGGTGTCACCGCCCGTGGCTTCTTCGGCGGCGGTGTCACCGCCCGTGGCTTCTTCGGCGGTAGGTTCGCCGCCGCCGCAGGCGACCAGCAGCACCAACAACAATGCTATCACCAGTCCCGTGATTCCTGTCTTGTGCATGTCCATCTCCTTTTGCTTCCACACCGATTGTCGGTGGGGTCTCTGCTAGGCGATACTAGCGTCTTTTCAGTGTGCGTGCAGTGTGCGTGTTCCTAGGTATCAGTACCACGAGTGATAATGAGATAGGGCGTGGTGGTGCCACCGGGGTCGGGGAGGACGAACACGCTGAAGACGCTCCCCGCGCCTTCGTTGACCCAGAAGCTGGTGCCACTGTCGGGCAACGAAGCCGTAATACCGGTATTGTCAATGTCATCTGCTTCAGTATACCCGCGCAGTGCCAGTGCTTCGTCATAAAATGCCTTGACCTCGGTGAAGGGGGTATCATCAGGGAGGGCATACCCTTCGACGCTCAGGGCAACGTCGGGGTTGCTGTTCATCTGCTCGCCCAACGACTGTAACAAAATGCTCACGGTACTGTCGCTGGGGGCAGCAGTTGCACCGGGGAAAAGCGGGATGATCGGGTCAACGGTAGGTGTAGGCACGGGTGACGGGGTTGCCGTTGGCGCAGGGGTGCTGGTTGTGGTGGGGGGGGAACCTGCATTAGCAGACTGGTCGCGGCTGGCTGTGTTCCCACACCCTGTGAGCAGCAGCAGTGCTACCCCCAGTGCGATCAGGCTAGCGATTAGGCTGGCGTTCAGGCTAGTGGTTAGGCTAGTGTTCAGGCTGGTGTGCTGCATGGGTACTATGCCCTGTTCGAGCCGTCTCGGCATGCGGTACTACTATGGGTGGTTGTCATGGTTGTGGGTCTCCGTTGCCTGCTTCAAAGGCGTGCAAGTTGCCGCCCGCAGTGGGCAGCAGTACGGTAGCTGCATCGTTGACAAACGGCGCGGCGGTACTACGTATGTCGTGCTGCCAGAGGGTGCGCCCGTCGCGGCTGTCGAGAGCGAGGAGCAACCCGTCGCCCGTACTCAGGTAGAGCGTCCCGTCAGGGGCGGGGGCAGGCGGGGTTGTCAGCGTGCTATTGACGTTGACGCGCCAGCGTTCGGTGCCGTCTGTGCTGTTCAGGGCAACCAGTATACCGTTGGTTGCTACCACATATAACGTCTGAGCATTGGGGGAAAGTTCCATCCGCAGTTGCACGGGTAGGTCAAGGGGTTGGCTCCACTGCTGGTTGCCCTGCGCGTCGAGCGCAAACACGCGCCCGGCGGTGGTGGTGGCATACAGCCCACCATTTTGCGCGGGGGTGGGTGGTGCCCAGAAGGTGCCCGCCTGCTGCACCTGCCACACCTGCCGCCCGTTGGCATCCAGCCGCGTGATGCGCCCGCGTGCATCCAATACTGCGATGAAGCCGTCGGTAGTGACGATGGCGGGGGCGGCTTCGCTGGCGAGCGCGAACGCCCACTGTTCGTCGCCATCGGGGGTGTATGCCGCAATCGTACCGTCTACGCCCGTCAAAACGATCAGGCGGTTAGCCGCCAACCAGAGCGGGCTACCACGACTGAGGCGCGGCAGTTGTTGCTGCCAGCGGAGGCTACCATCGGGATTGACAGCACTCAGTATACTGCCGCTATCGTTGAGCAGCAGGGTGCCATCGTCGGTGAGGGCGGGCGGTGCGCTGAGTGAGCCGGGGGCATTGAATTGCCAGCGCAGGCTACCATCCGGGTTGACGGCGTAGAGGGTACCGGGCGCACTCACGGCATACAGCGTGCCGTCGGCGGTCGTGCGGAGCGGCACCCGCAACGCGCCGCGTGCCGGGAATGTCCATGTGTGGCGACGGGCGGCGGCGGCGGGCAGGGTGAAACGGTGGTCGGCTTGCTGCAATGCGGGTATGTTGTTTTGCAGTGCGATAAACGCAGGGCTGACCTGCCAATCGTCTGCGAGCACGCTGTAGGCGGTTTTTTCGTCGTCGGGCGGCGCAATGATGCTAAAGTTGAGATTCCACAGGAACATGCCGCCCAGCCATGGGTAGCGTTGCCGTGCATACCACGTCGCGTCTACCAGATAGGTTGCCTGCTCGGTTGCGCTCACCGGCGGCGCAGCCCCAACAACCTCACGATTCGTCCAGCCATATTCGGTGAGCCACACCTGCCGTGGGTCGTTGTATTGCTCCATAATCGCGCGTGAGCGTTCGAGATGGCGGAAGTACTGCGGCGATGCATCGGGGTTTTGCCAGCGTGCTGTAGGGGGGTTGGCACCCGCCCCGGTGTGCATCCCGACAATATCGGCGGCACGCAGAAACGCGCCGTCATCGAGTTGGTACAGTTGCGCGAAGAACGGCAGATCATCGGTGGCAACGGCGGGGTCGGGGTTGACTGTCGCGGCGAGCGCAGCCGACACCACCAGCGCACACGGGTCAGCCGCCTTGATCGCCGCGTAGCCAGCCTGCAACGTCGCAAGGTAGGCGGCGGGTGTGGCAGGCGTGCCGCCATTTTCGTGGGCAAGGTTGGGTTCGTTCCAGAGTTGGTAGGCAGCAACGCGCCCTTCATAGCGGGTGGCAACTGCTGCCATAAAGCGGGCGAACGTCGCGGGGTCGTCGGGCAAGCCGTCGTCGCCGTTGCGGGTTGCCCACGCGGGCGAGCGCACCACACTGAGCATAATGTGCAGGTTGTTGGCACGGGCGGCGGTTACGATCTGGTCAAGCGGGGTCCAGACGTATTGCCCGCGTTCCCCTTCGAGGTCGCGCCAGTGGATTTGCTGGCGCACCCACGGGTAGCCCGCGATGCGTGTGAGGGAGAGCACGCGGGCGCGGTCGGTGGCAAACAGAAACACGTTGCTGCCATACTGCACCGCGTCGGTGCGGGGCGGGAAGGGCTGTGCCCCGGCGCAGGTTGCATCGAGCGGGGCAAACAGCGGTTCGGGCGTGCCGAGCCGCCACGGTGACTCGGTCGGGTTGCTGGTGGGTTGCTGGGCAGGTGGCGGCGTGCCACAGGCGGCAAGCACAGGCACCAGTAGGAGTATACCCAGTAGTAGCATACAAAGACTGTCACGCATAACCGCCTGATCGTAGCGTGTTTTGTGCGCTACGTCAATTCGCTGCACGGCGTTGTCTAGCGTTTCTTGCTAAACAATGCTACAATCGAAATGCTGACAATCCTTCTACTGTGCCTACTGTGTGGAAAGGAGAGCTGTGTGGAATATCAGGTGAGCGAGATCAAGCATATCTCGAACGAGGTGCAGGCAAAGCTGGTAGAAATGGGCGTGAAAACGACCGATCAGTTGCTTGCTGAGGCGCACGAGTATAACAAGCGTAAGTCGCTGGCAGAGAAGATTGGTATTGATGTGCGCGATGTGACCGAACTCGTCAACCGTGCCGATCTCATGCGGATTGACGGTGTGGGTAAAGAAATGGCGAATCTCCTCGAAGAGTGCGGTGTGGATTCGTGCAAGGAACTGCAACACCGTGTGCCTGCCAATTTGCAGGCGAAGATGAAGGAAACCAACGACGAACATAAGATTGCCCACCACGCCCCCACCCTCGCGCAGGTCGAGTCGTGGATTAAGCAGGCGGCAACGCTTGCAGCCGGTGATCCGTAAGCCGTTCATCCCGTGGGACATACATCATGTACTCCCCGCGCAACTGGTGCAACGGGAGGTGCAATAGGATTGTAGGCTGTCTGTGGCGGGGTGCTACAGACAGCCTTGGTTGTTGCACGCCACGGTTGCCAACACGAGACCCCCGGCAATCAG
>CAZNQP010000080.1:13894-15414 GCA_964575355.1 uncultured Chloroflexaceae bacterium | reverse complement strand
GCCGCCGCCCGCAGCAGAGCCGGATTCGCCCGCGCCTGCTGTGCCCCCGCCGATGCCAATGTATGACAACGTGTTGCAGGCAGAGCAACTACACCGCCTGCACGCCCTCAGCCAGCAAGCCTATGCCCGCCTCGCACGGGTGGGGCGGTTGCTGCAACGGCTGGAAAACCAACCTGCCGCCTTTGGGGTGACCGAGCAGCAGCACCTTGCTGCCGAGGGGGCGGCACTGGTTGTGCTGTTGCAGGGCTACCTGCTCGAATATGAAAGCGGCGGTACGGTTGCTGTGTTGCCGTCGGCGGCGGCGCAACTGAACGACCTGCACCACAACTGTGCCGCGCTCGTCGAGCGGCTGGCGGCGCACGGTATGCAGCCTGTCCCCGCCGACCCCGCCCGCACCACCCTTATTGCTGAGCTGCATTCGCAACTGGCAGCCGTGCTGCACGAGATGGCAACCTTGCGCCCGCCTGTGCCGCGTGTCGGCTTCGGGCGATAAGCTGTTCGAATGGAGAACGGAGAAAGAGGAACGATGCGTAATCAGGGACTACCTCGCCACCCCACCACCACCAGCGGCACCAGTACTACGCGCCCGCGTACCGTGCTATCGGTGCGCCCGCGTGCCGATTTTGTCGAGACCAACGCTACCCACGCTACCGCCGGACGTGCGCTTGCCTACCTCGAAGCGGGCATCCCCGTGCATTTGCGCGGACCGTCGGGGAGTGGGAAGACCACGCTTGCCCTGCACCTTGCGGCGCAACTGGGGCGACCCGTGCTGCTGCTGGTGGGCGACGAAGAGTTCGCCACCTCCGACCTTGTGGGTGCCCAGAGTGGCTACCGCTATCGCAAGGTGGTAGACCGCTTCATCCATTCGGTGCTGAAGTATGAGGAAGACGCGGTGCAACAGTGGGTCGAAAACCGCCTGACCACCGCCTGCCGCGAGGGTTTCACGCTGGTGTATGACGAGTTCACCCGCTCGCGCCCCGAAGCCAACAACGTGCTGCTGACGGTGCTCGAAGAGCGGTTGCTCATACTGCCGGGGCTTGCCCGCGACGAGGCATACCTGAAAGTCCACCCTGAGTTCCGCGCAATCTTCACCAGCAACCCGCAAGAGTACGCCGGGGTTCACAAGAGCCAAGATGCCCTGCTTGACCGCATGATCACCCTCGACCTCGCCTACTACGACCGCGACACTGAGATTGAGATTGCCGCCGCCCGCGCCGAACTTGCCCCCGCCCTGACTGCCCCCATTGTGGATATTGTGCGCGATTTGCGCGATTCGGGCGAATATGACCAGATACCCAGCCTGCGATCCGCTATAATGGTAGCAAGAATGGTATCGCGTCTGGGCTGTCGCGTGTCCGCCGCCGACGAGCAGTTCGTGCAGTTGTGTCTCGATGTGCTCGAGTCGCGGCGCGTGCCGGGGATGCACGGGGCACCGCGCACCCAGCGCGACCTGCTGCTGCAACTGATTGGCGAACACGCCACCGCCCCGATCACGGTACCTGCCGCGCCCGTTGCTGCCG
>CAZNQP010000080.1:3540-13794 GCA_964575355.1 uncultured Chloroflexaceae bacterium | reverse complement strand
GCTGACCCTGTTGCCGACAAAGACGCGAGCGACAACGCCGACGACACAGCAGCAGACGACGCGCCCCACGCGGTGGATGTGGCGGCGGAGGCTACCGATATTACACAACTGACGGCGTGGCTGATTGAGGGCAACGGCGACAGCGCGGACGACAGTGCAGACGACAGCACGGACAGTGCGCCCGCACCCGGCGACGCGAGCAATACGGGCGACGCGAGCGACACGCCCCCCCGTGCCGAACCCGACAGCGACGCGGCACAGCCCAGACGTGCCCGCCGGAGCAAGCGTAGCAGTGACACGGGCTACACGGGCAACAATGACGTGTCGGCACACGCCGAGCAACCTGCCGACACGCAAGAAGGAGCCAGCGATGACTCGTCGCCGAGGGATGCGTGACGTGCAACAACAACGTCGCCCACTGCGCCCCACCGACCTGCACAACCGCCAGCAAGTGGCAAGCGTGCTGGCACGGCTCGAATATACACGGGCGCACCTGCAAAAGTCGGTGGAGACGTGGCGCAGCAACCTGTCGCAAGCCGAGCAACGGTTGGGCGAGGTAGACGCGCAGATTGGCGAAGTGCGGGCGCGGCTTCTCGCGCTCAGTGCGGATGACGCGGATGACGCGGCTACCACCGCCCTGCCCGCCGCCGCACCGCGCCGCGGGTCGCCGCCTGCCACCACCGGGGGCGCACGCCACACCCACGACGACGACGGCGGCGACGATTGGCATACCGTTGCGATTGAATACTGAGGGGTAGATAGGCAACCGGGGTAGATAGGCAACCGGGGTATTTACCGGGGTAGATAGGCAACCGGGGTAAATGGAAGGAGGCGACGTATGAGTAACGACCGCCACGACGATGAGTCAACGCAAGCGGACAACAACCCAAACCATGTAAATGTTGACATCAACATGGACAATTTTTTCAAGGGCATAGACGGGTTGCGCGACATGCTGCAAGAGTTTAACCGCCAGATGGAAGCGGCGGCGCAGCAGTGGCAGCAAGACGCAACGCGCGACACTGAGGACGGCGACGGCGCGCGTGAACGCAGTGGCACGGTGCGGATGCGTGGCATGGGCGACAAGGTGGAGGGGAGCTATAGCTTCCGGGTGGGCACTGCCAGCAGCATGCCGCCGCGCAGCAGCATGCCGCCGCGCAGCAGTATGCCGCCGCGTGGGGCAGGGGCGGCACGCCAGCCCGCCAGCCCGCCGCCCACGTCCGCGCCCACAGGCACGCCGCCGCAACCCATGCCCAACGTGCGCGAGCCACTGGTGGACGTGTTCGATGAGGGCGACGAGGTATTAGTCGTGGTCGAGTTGCCGGGGGTGAGCATGACCGACATCCGGCTCGAACTGCACGGCGACATCCTCAGCCTGACGACGAGCGGTACGCGCCACTATGCCAGCGAGATACTGCTACCCGTGGCGGTGGATACGACGACCATGCAGCAGACGTATCGGAACGGCATTCTTGAGGTACGCCTGCGGAAAGCCAGCGAGGACAGCGTGTGAGTACCCCGCCCATCGGCAAATATGTGTATGGCGTGGTGGCTGCCGATGCAGTTGCCAGCCTGACGGTCAACAGCCCCGGCATCTACGACAAGTTGCCCGTGCGTACCGTTGTGCGCGATGACCTCGCGGTGGTGGTGAGCGATGCCGCCCTGCAAGAGTATGAGCAGTCGCGCCGCAACATGGTGGCGCACAGCCGCGTACTCGAAGAGGTGCTAGCGCAGACCACCGTGCTGCCTATGCGCTTCGGCGTGGTGGCACCCAATGAAGCCGCGCTTGCCACGCACCTGCTGCACCGGCAAGCCGACAGTATGCGCCGTTGGCTACGCGAACTGGACGGGATGTTGGAAGTGGGGTTGCGTGCCTTCTGGCAAGAGGGGCTGATCTTCGATGAGGTGCTCCGCGAAGAGGAGGCTATCCGCGAGCTACGCGACAGCCTTATGGGGAAGTCGCCCGATGCAACCTACTACGAGCGGATCAAGCTGGGCGAGATGGTCGAGGCGGCGGTGACGAAACGGCGTGACCGCGATGCCGAGCGGATACTCACGACATTGCGCCCCATCGCCCACGACTGGCGTATCAACCGCACCGTGACCGACCGCATGGTGGTGAATGCGGCGTTTCTGGTGGCGCGTGAACGCCAGCCTGAAATGCTCGCCGCGATTGACGCGGTGGATGCTACAACCGAGGGGCGGATGCTCTTCAAGGTGGTGCAGGCGGCACCGCCCTACAATTTTGTGACCCTCACGGTTAACTGGGAAGGGGCGTAGCCCATGGGCTGGCTGTTTAATCTGCTGACGTTGCCCGTATCGGCACCGATTGGCGGTGTTATCTGGATTGCCGACACCATTTTGGAGCAGGCAGAAAACGAACTGTACGACGTTGACTCAATTCGGGCGGCAATGACCGCGTTGGAATTGCGCTACGATCTAGGTACCATGACCGAAGACGAGTTTTACGCGGCGGAAGAAGTCCTGCTGGCACGGTTGCGCGTCGCCGCCGAACGGGAACAGGCACGCCGGGGTGCGCCCGCCGCCGATGGCACACACGCCGCCGATGGCGCACACGATGCCGCATACGAAGATGGAGGGCAGCAATGAACGGAGCCGAAATTGCCCGCTGTGCCCGTGAGCAACTCGCGGCACTGACCGGATTGCCGGTAGATACCGTGTCGGGCTTGTCGCGCGTTAATGGCGAGTGGCGCGTCGCGGTGGACATCCTCGAAATGAAGCGCATCCCCGACACGGGCGACGTGCTGGCAGTCTACGAGTGCGTACTCGATGCCGACGGCAACCTGATGAGCTACAAGCGGATGCGCCGCTACCACCGGGGACAGGTGGGGGGTGAAGATGCCTGAACCAGTCCTTCGCACCGCCACCCAGTCGTCCAGCCTCGCCGACATTCTGGAGCGCGTGCTTGATAAGGGCGTGGTCATCGCGGGCGACATCAACATTCAGTTGGTGGGCGTTGACCTGCTGAACATCCGCGTGCGCCTGCTGGTTGCGTCGGTAGACAAAGCCATGCAGATGGGCATCAACTGGTGGGAGAACGACCCCAACCTGTCTACCCGCCAGAGCGAGCGTGTGCAGGAACTGGAAGCCGAAAACCGCATGTTGCGCGAGCGGCTCGACCGCCTCGAACGCATGTTGACCGACAGCGGTGCAGTCACGCCGGACGCACTTTCACGCCGCGGTATGCCCACCGCTACCGAGCAGTAGCCGCTATGACAACAACCGGTAATCGTAGCCTTTTGTTGCGCGTAGCCGAAGCCCCCGGACGCGATGTCGGGCGCGGCGTGGTGCGCCTCGACCCCGGCGACCTCACGCACATGGGCATTGCGATTGGCGATGTCGTGGAGGTGCGCGGCGGGCGCAGCACGGTGGCGCGTGCCATGCCTGCCTATGCCGAGCAACGCGGGCAAAGCCTGATCATGATGGATGGTGTGCTGCGTGCCAACGCGGGTGCCGCCCTCGACGACCGCGTGACGGTCAGCCCCGTACATGTGCAACCCGCCCGGAGCCTGCGCCTGCTGCTGCTCGAAGGGATGCGGACGGCACCCACCCCCGCTGAAGCTCGCCACCTTGCCCGCCTGCTCGACGGCTTGCCGGTGCAACCCGGCGACAAGGTGCGCGTGCATCTGTCGGGCAGTGGCATGCAACTGTTCGAGGTCGCCAACTGCACGCCATCCGGCGCGGTGCTGGTGCATCCCGCCACCGCCATCCGTTGCGAGGGCGGCGAGTTACCTGCTGGCACGGCGGCGCGGGGCGTAGTCACCTATGAGGACGTGGGCGGGTTGCGCCGCGAGGTCCAGCGCATCCGCGAAATGATCGAAATGCCGTTGCGCTACCCCGAAGTGTTCGCCCGCCTCGGCATTGCGCCGCCGCGTGGCGTGCTGCTGCACGGTCCCCCCGGCACGGGCAAGACCCTGATCGCCCGCGCCGTCGCGCACGAAGCGGGGGTGTATTTCCAGCACATCAATGGTCCCGAAATCATTGACAAGTGGTACGGCTCGTCCGAAGCCGCGCTCCGTGACCTGTTCGAGCAAGCCCGCCGCCGCGCCCCGGCAGTCATCTTCATTGACGAGATAGACGCAATCGCCCCGCGCCGTGAAGGGATGGGCGGCGAGCGGCAAGTCGAGCGGCGCGTGGTGGCGCAACTGCTCGCCCTGATGGACGGGCTAGAGGCACGCGGCGACGTGGTGGTGATTGCCGCCACGAATCTGCCCAACGAGATAGACCCCGCCCTC
Source organism: uncultured Chloroflexaceae bacterium (assembly GCA_964575355.1). Classification (GTDB taxonomy): domain Bacteria; phylum Chloroflexota; class Chloroflexia; order Chloroflexales; family Chloroflexaceae; genus CAZNQP01. Next base: position 9,538 of record CAZNQP010000080.1, on the reverse strand, counting down.
CGCCGCCCCGGTCGCTTCGACCGCGAGATTGCGATTGGCGTGCCCGACCGCGACGGGCGGCGCGAAATCCTCGACATCTATGTGCGCGGGATGCCGCTTGCCGCCAATGTAGACCTTGACCAGATTGCCGCCGTGACCCACGGCTTCGTCGGGGCAGACCTGCAATCGCTCTGCCGCGAGGCGGCGATGCGGGCGTTGCGGCGCGTGCTACCCAACATTGACCCCGGCGCGGACGGGCTACCCTACGACAAGCTGATGACGCTGGACGTGAGCAGCGACGACTTTGCGGCGGCGCGTGCCGACGTGGAGCCGTCCGCCATCCGCGAAATCTTTACCGAGATACCCGACGTAACATGGGACGATGTGGGCGGGCTGGCGGGCGTGCGCGAGATGCTGCACGAAGCCGTCGAGTTGCCGTTGCAGCACGCCGACCTGTTCGCGCAGGTTGGTGTGCGCCCCACCAAGGGCATTTTGCTGCACGGTGCCCCCGGTACGGGCAAAACGCTGCTGGCGAAAGCCCTCGCCCGCCAGAGCGAAGCCAACTTCATCGCCGTGAAGGGTGCCCAGATGCTTAGTATGTGGGTGGGCGAAAGTGAGCGGGCGGTGCGTGAGGTCTTTCGTAAGGCGAAGCAAGCCGCGCCCTGCATCATCTTCTTTGACGAACTGGACGCACTGGCTCCCCGGCGCGGGCTGGCGGGCGACATGCAAGTGACCGAGCGGGTGGTGGCACAACTGCTCACCGAACTGGACGGCATCGAGGAGTTGCGCGGCGTGCTGGTGCTGGCTGCCACCAACCGCCCCGACCGTATAGACCCCGCGTTGCTGCGCCCCGGTCGCTTCGATATTATGGTAGAATTGCCCATGCCGGATGAGGATGCACGGCGGGCTATTCTGGCTATCCACACCCGCGCCATGCCGCTCGCCGCCGATGTTGACCTGAACGCACTGGCTACCACCACCGCCGACGCAAGTGGTGCCGAACTGGAAGGGCTGTGCCGCCGTGCCGGGGTGCTGGCGTTGCGTGCCCACCTTGCTGCCGCGCAGCGTACGCCCCTGCAAGCGACTGCCGCGCACTTTGCGGCAGCGTGGCAGGCAATGCAGGACAACGACGCAGATTAGCCCGTCGCTGACACAAGAAAGTACTGGTTGCCACTATGATGAGTTTTGAGCAACTGAGTCCGGCTGACCAGCAGACGCTGGGCACCGCCGTACCTGCCCTGCTGTTTGCCAGCCGGGGCACCGATGCTGCGTTCTTCGCCGACCAGCGCGAACTGCGCTTTATCAACCGCCTGCTCGATAGCCGTGTGTTGCCCTTCCCCGTTGACCCCTTGATGGGGGAGGTGTGGACATATGGCGCGGCAAATGTGTGGCATGACGCAGTGGCGCGAGCGCAGTTGCTTACCTATAGCAATAGCCCACAGCAAGCCCTCACCCTGCTGAACGACGCGGTGGGGGTGCTGAACCGCAATTTTCCCCCTGCCGAGCGGCTTGCCTTTACGCGGACGGTCTATGACCTGTGCCGCCGCGTGATGGACGTGGCAGGCGAGGGGCGGCATATGTTTGACCTGCAACGCATCAGCCCACACGAGGCGGTGTTTCTGGGGCATGTGCGGCGTATTCTCGCACTCGACACGGGGGGGGAGTCGTCAGAGACGGGGGAGGAATGACCCACGAGCACGATCGGGCGCACGCGGCGTTGCGTGCCTACCTTGATGATTGGTTGGCAACGCAACATACCAACGACCTCGATGCGCTCTTGCGGGCGGCGCGTGCCGATGCCATGCAGGTGGTGCGCGACATCTTGCGCGATGACATGGTGCCACTGCTGATGCAGCAGTTGACGCAGCGGCTTGCCAACCAGCACGAAGCCCCCACCACCGAACGCCTGCCGCCGTGGTTGCGCCAGCGTGAAGCTGAGTGGGACGCGGTGAGTGCCGCGATTGCCGCCGAAGCCGAGAGCAACCCCAGCCTCACCACCGATGAACTGCGGGCTATTGCGGCTGAAGTGGCGAACTTGACGGGCACGCCCCAGTATGCCGCCGACACCCACCCCAGCGACCTGCCTGCCGACCCCGCCCACCCCGCCGCGCCTGTTCCCCCAGATACCGCCAATGGGAGCGGTGCCGCGCTTGCCGCCGAGATTGCCGCGTTGCAGGCACAACTGGCGCACAACGAGCAGGAACTCGCCGAGCTGAGTGTGCCCGCTGATCCTGCCTCGATTACGCAACCCGATGCATCCGCCACGCCCGATGCACCCGCCACACCCGCCACACCCGATACGTCTGCCACGTCCGCCACACTCGATGCACCCGGCACACCTGCCACGCCCGCCACGGGCTATTATGTGTATGCGGTGGTGTGGGGCAGTGCCGACCTGCCGCCGTTGCCGACGATCAGCATTGACGGCGCGACCCCCGTGCTGACCACCGCTGTTGACGACCTGCGGGTGATCTATAGTGCGGTGCCGCTTGCCGAGTTTGGGCAGGACGTGATCGAGGATAACATGCAAGACCCCGACTGGCTCGAAGCCAAGGTGCTGCTGCATCAGCATATCCTTGATGAGCTACTTGCGCTTGACGCGCTGGTGCCGTTCAAGTTCGGGACGATCTACCGGAGCCGCGAGCGGATGCGCGACATGCTGACCGAGTATGCCACCGGACTGCGCGAGACGCTCGCATTTGTGGCGCAGCGCAAAGAATGGGGCGTGAAGTTGTGGGCAAGCCGCACCGTGCTGCGCGAGATCGCCCTTGCCCACGACGACGAAGTACGCGCCGCGCAAGCCACACTTGACGCGAAGGGCGGCGGTGCCGCGTATATGATGCAGAAGCGCATGGAACGCCTGCTGGACGAGGGCATTGAGCGACAACGTAAGGAAATTGCCCACATATGGAACACCGAAATCGAACGCTGGGCGGTTGTAAGTGATGATACGCTAACTCAGTCTCAACAGGCAGGTGAGCACAAGGATGATATACTAATAGCGTCGTATGTGTACTTGGTGGCAGATGCCGAACTCGCCACCTTCCGGGACACGCTGGCAACGCTCCGCACGCGCTTCCCCGGTGTGCGTTACGACCTAACCGGACCGTGGGTGCCCTACCATTTTGTGCGGCTCGGTGCGCGTGCGACAGCAGGCGGCGAGGCAGACCATGCCTGAGGGCACCGAGCGCGACCTCGTGTTGCTCGACCTGCTCGACCGCGCCCTCGACAAGGGGGTTGTGCTGTATGGGGAACTCGTCCTGTCGGTGGCAGACATAGACCTCGTGTATGTCGGGGTCAAGGTCTTACTCAGTTCGGTGGATGCACTGGAACACAGGCACCGCCCGCCAACTGCGTTGCCACCCACCACCGCCCCCCCGACTGCGCCTGCTGACAGCGAGCACACCGCCGACCGCGACGACGCTGGCGCGTAAGCATGCATGGCGGCGAGCGGGGGCACCGCGCTACCATAACACCAACAGTGTCAGACAGGGATAGCGAACTATGTACTACCTCTATGGCTTCACACACGCACACCACCACGCCACCGCCACAGTACGCGGCATCGCGGATACGATGCCCGTGACCGTGACCTACGACCGAGTGGCAGCCGTTATCTCGCCCCTGCCAGCCAGCTACCGCACGACCCCGCGCCTGCTGGCAAGCGACGAAAGCCTGTGGCAGCACGACCGGGTTGTTGCCCATTTCCTTGACCACGGCGATGTGCTGCCCGCCCGCTTCGGCACCATTCTGGTCAACTTTGCCGCCCTTGACCGCGTGATGGGGCAGCACGCTCTAACGCTACTGGGAAACCTTGGCTATGTGAGCAACCACGTAGAACTGGCGGTGCGCGTGCTGCACACCTGCGACGACGACCCAGTACCGGTAGCTCCCGCCCCGTCCACCCGCATCACGGGCTATCCCAGGGGGCGGGCGTATCTAGAGGCGCGGCTGGCAGAAGAACGCGCGGCATACGCCCAAACGATGCAGGCAAGCGACGCTGCCTACCGCATCCACGACCACCTGCTCCCACTGGCGCGGGCGGGCAACATCAAGGTGCAGCCATCGCCGCGCACACTGATGACCGGGGCGTATCTGGTGGCACGCGATACCATCGCTCCCTTCAAGCAGCAGGTTGCCACGGTTGCTGCTGCCCATCGGCATTGGAAGGTGTTGTGTACGGGACCGTGGGCACCCTATAGCTTTGTGCAGCACGCCCTGTTGTAGCATGTTGGAAGTGTGTGGGCGCGTGCCGACTGCGGCTCCCCCACGGCGCACACGCGCACCGATGCGAAAGTGAGAGCACCGTGCATGGCTGACAACCACGACGACAACCGCTTGCTCTATCAGTCGGGCAACCTCGACGGCGACGATCTCGCCGCGTTTCTGACAGAGATGGAACAGGCACGCCAGAAGCTCGATGCGCTGCCGCACCGCCTGAATGCTGACCCCGACGAGGTAGAACGGGGGCTGTCGAAGCTGGTGCTGACGCTGATTGAACTGCTGCGCCAATTGATGGAGCGGCAGGCGTTGCACCGCATGGAGCACGGCACCCTGACTGACGAAGAGATTGAGCGGTTGGGGCAGGCATTTATGCGCCTGAACGAACGCATGGAAGAACTGAAGGAAATCTTTGGGCTAGACGATGAAGACCTCAACCTCAACTTGGGACCACTGGGCGACCTGCTGTAACGCCGCGCCCCCCGCGTGTCGCCCCACCGTGGTCGCCTAGGCGGGCACCGCGCCCCCCGGAAAGCCCCCATACACCGTGTATGACTTGACCACCCCGGCAAACCGTTCGTACTGAAGGGTGCCGTTGGGGAACAACGCCCGTAGCTCGCGGGCGGTCAGCATACGGGTTGCGGCGATGTCGGCGTGGAGCGCAGCGCGTGACGGCGGCGGCGACACCCAGCCCAGATGCAGCCGCGCCGCCAATTCGACGCGCAAGGTCACGGGCAAAAACTGAAAGAACGGAAAGAGATAGTGCGGCTCGATGGGGAACGAGCGGGCGGGCGTTTGCACATAGTAGCGTTGCCCCACGCGCACGATTTCGCGTGCCATCTGGTGTTGGCGTGACCAGTCGCCGACGTGCTCAATCGCCGAGTTGGAGAAGACGACCGCATAGCTCGCGGTTGCCAGTTGGGGCATGGCACAGCCGTCGCCGCGCAGTGCCTGCACCCCACGCGGCAGGTTGGGTTGGGGCTGCGGGTTGAGCAAGGTGACGTGCTGCACCAGCGGCAATAGCTCGCGTCCGACGGTCTGCCAGAAGTGCGCGGTGCCCCCCACGTCGAGCAGATGCACGGGCGGCGGCACCGTGGCGAGCAACGCCCGCAGGTGTGCCACACGGCGCAAGCGCATTTTATAGCTCAGCAAGCTCGGCTTGAGGCGGCGCACCGCTACGCCCACCTTCATAGGGCGGGCTGCATGGCGGCGTGCAGCGCGTGGGCACAGGTTTCGCCGCTCTGCATTGCGCCGTTGATGCTGCTGCTCGCGGTAATCTCGCTTGCCAACCACAAGCCGGGTATGGGGGTGGTATTGTGGGGCAAGTGCCGATGCACCCCCGGCAACTGCACAAACTGCGCGAACGGGATACGATGAACCGCCAGCAACTCTTGCGTATCGAGCACCTGCTGTGCGTAGGCATTGCCCGCGAACATGCGGCGCAGGTCTGCCCGCACGCGCTGCGCCAGTTCTGCGTCGTCTACCGGTGGGATGCCGAGCACCGACACACTGAGCAGGTGGCGACCGGGTGGCGCGTAGTCGGGCACCACGTTGGTGAGCAGTTGCGCGTTGTTCACTATCGCGTCGTCGGCGGCGTTGAGCAGGAGCTTGCTCCCGCTATACAACATTTGCAGGCTACTGAAGTAGAGCGTGGTGGTGCCCAGTTTGCCCGTCGGGATGGGTAGCTCACTCAGCCGCGCCAGTTCGGGGGCAGCCGTCGCCAATACCACCGCGTCGGCGTGGTGGGTGCTGCCGTCGTCGAGCACAACGCCCACCACCCGTGCCCCGTCGCGCCCAT
>CAZNQP010000080.1:0-3440 GCA_964575355.1 uncultured Chloroflexaceae bacterium | reverse complement strand
TCGCGCCCGTCGCGCAGAAGCGCACGGACTGGGCGGTTGGTGTGCAGCGCACCTGCCGCGTACAGTGGGGCGGCGAGTTGGGCACTGATGGCTCCCATGCCGTCGCGGGGCAGGCAGGTGCCGCCCTCACTCAGCATCTTGAAGTAGAACATAAAGTTGCGGGCACTGCTGTTGAGCGAACGGTCGAGGAAGATGCCGCCGAAGAACGGACGAAAGAAGCGGTCTATCGCTTGTTGGCTAAAGCCGCGCTGCCGCAGGTAGGAGAGCGTGCTGCTGTCGCCGCCGGTGGTCATCGCGGCGAGCGGCTTGGCACGTAGCTCGATTGCCAGCCGGAGCGTGCGGAGTTTGTCGAGCGGGGGGATGACGGTGCTGAGACCTGCCGCGAGCACGTTCGCTGACTCGTGCTCACGGAGCGGGTCGGTGAGGAGCGAACGCCGCCCGTTGTAGCAGATAATCGCGCCCGGCGCAAATGCCCGCAGGTGCAGGGTGCTATAGTCGAGGTGGCGGCGCGCGGCAGGGTAGGCATCGAAGAGCACCTGAAAGCCCCGGTCGAGGGTGTGGTCTTGCACGCGCTCAGAGCGTACCCGCCCACCGGGGGCATCGCTGGCTTCAAAGAGCACAACCTCGTGCCCGTGCTGCTGGAGCACGCGCCCACACGTCAGACCGGCAACGCCGCCGCCGACGATGATTGTCTTCACGCTGTACCTGCCTTTCCACTGCTTGTGCCCGACGCAGGACAGGGGTGCCTGCGCGATTGCTGGGGACTTGTATGGCTCTGTTGACAGTATAGCATGTCCGCAAACGTACCGAACGAAGACCCCTTCACCAAAAGTAGTGAAGTTGCCTATTTTGTCAGGCACCGCTGGGGTGTATACTGATACTTGAGGCTACAAAGGTGTGCCTTTCAAATGAGTACCAAAGGGGGAGACTCGTGTTTCGCAAGATATTGGTGGCAGTAGATGAAACGGCGCAGTCCGCCGAAGCCCTGCGGGTCGCAACGCAGCTTGCCCGCCAGAATAACGGATGTGTCACATTGGTGCATGCGTTTCCACAAATTGCCGACCATCTTGGTTCGCCCATCTATGAAGACCTGCTCCATAGTGCAACCTATGCAGGGCAAGCGTTGCTCGAGCACATGCAAGCCGAGGTGGGGGACGACGTGGTGTGCGACGCGCAGTTGTTGCAGGGCGCACCCGCCGAAGCAATCCTGAATGTTGCCCGCACCGAAAAGATGGACATGATCGTGATGGGTACCCGTGGGCATGGCTCCTTGCTCACCTTCCTGCTGGGCAGCGTCAGCAACGAGGTAACGCACCGTGCCCCGTGTCCTGTGCTCGTTATTCACTAGCCTGCACGGGCGGGTGTTGTTCCCGCGCTCCATCGTTGGTGGTGTTGCCCTACCTCCGACACACAACGACACCCCCTACCGTAACTGGTGGGGGGTGCTGTGCATGCGTGGGGTTGGGGGCGGTGCCTGCTAGCTCAGTGGCGAGGCGTTGCGATCAACTGCGGGCGGGAAGATGATGGTATGGCACCACGCGCGGGCTGCTTCTAGGTCTTCGTAGGATTGGGGGGCTATCTCGTGCGTTCCATCGGGCAGTTGCACCTGCGCCGTGTACACTTCTTCTACCCCGTATGACTGGATGACGGCACGGTGGTCATTGGCTTCGGCAACCCATTCGGCGGTAATGTGCATCTCCGGTTCGTGCTCGACAGGCTCGATGCGTATCCAGTTGAGTTCTGGCATTTGCGCCTCCTTTTGTTGTCTCCGTTGCTCCCGTTCGTTTCCGTTGCTCCCGTTCGTTTCCGTTGCTCCTGCGGCTGCGCGTCGTCGCGGCTGCACGTCACTGTTACTATGCGTGTCGCAACGGGGACGCAGGCGAACACCGCCCCCGCACACAGCCACGCCTGCAAGTATACCGTACCTGCGCTTGCTCGTGTGGTGTCAGCCGCCGATTGGCTGGGTGCTGCCCCATAGGGCGGCGGCAATTTCGGGCGACAGCGTGATGTCGTGGTTGCAACTGCGGAGCGTCACCCCATACGACGGCGAGCTATCGGTAATGACAAACTGCCGACCGGGAATGAGATTGTTTGATTGCAGATAGCGCATCAACTCGACGTTCTCTTCGGCTTCTTCGAGCACCCGCTCGACGGTGAAGAACACCCCCGCATCCACATCGGTGAGGCACTGCAATGGCGGCAGGCTGGGCAAGCCGCCGCTTTCCAGCGGAATGGGGTTGCCGTGCGGGCACGTCATGGCGTTGCCCACCAGTGCCTCGATCCGCTCCATCATGGTTGGCGAGAGGGCGTGCTCAAGGCGCACGGCTTCTTCGTGTATCTGATGCCACGGCACATGCAGCACATCGAGCAAGAAGCATTCGAGCAGGCGATGCCGCCGCACGATCTGCTCTGCCACCGTGAAGCCTTCAGGGGTGAGGGTGATTTCGCCACGGGCGGTGCGGGCGATGTAGCCCTTGCGGGCTTCAAGTTGGGTCAGGACGTGCGTCACCGTCGGCGGTTGCACGCCCATCCAGCGGGCAAGCCGCGCAGCAATCACGGTTTCGTTCCGCTGTTCCAGATAGTAAATAATTTCGAGGTATTCGCGCTCTTTTTCGGTCGGTCCAGCTTCGTTGGGCTTGCGCCGCCGACGTGGGTTGGTCTGCCGACCGGGGGCAACTTCAAACATTGCGGACTCCCTTCGTTTGGCTGTCGTGCATCTCCTGTTACCCCACAACCGGCATCGTTGCCCGGTACGGTCGGTACAGCAGCATTCGCTTGTTCGGGTTCGTACACTCATTCGGCAAAACACCCGCGCCACTGCCTCGCTTGGTAGTGTTTTGTCGTTGAACTACCTTTAGTATACACTAACACGACCGAGGACGCAACTCCAATACCAGCGAGGTATGCTACCTATCTTTCTTTGCCGTATACTTTGCCGTGTACGGCGTAGCAGGGCAGGCAAGCAGCAGGCACCGCCCGTGTGCGCCGTTCGCGCGGTCAACGTGTACGGGCAAATTATGCTACACTGTGGCTACGTTGTTCACGCAACGCTCCGGCACACACCACGGCACACGATGGGGGAAACTGATGGTCAGCCCACCGACCATGGAGCAACACGAACTCTTGCTGCTGTCGTTCGCGCAGGTAGAAGCGTATGGTACCACCGAGGCTTCGTTCCTCTTTTACCAACGGTTGTTCACACTTGACCCTACGCTGAGCGCACTCTTCCAAGACGATATTGCCACACAGGGACAGAAGTTCATGGATGCGCTCCGCTTGGCGGTGCTCGGCTTGGCGCAACCCGTTGCCATTGTACCCATGCTGCACCAACTGGGCGAGCGACACCGCCACTACGGTGTGCTTCCGCAGCACTACGACACTGCTAGGGCGGCGTTGCTCTGGACGCTCGAGCAGGTGCTCGCGGACGACTACACGCTCGA
>CAZNQP010000079.1:12816-15490 GCA_964575355.1 uncultured Chloroflexaceae bacterium | reverse complement strand
CGCACACCCAAACCGACGCGCACGCCGACGGTGACACGCACACCCAAACCGACGCGCACGCCGACCGTAACCGCGACCCCGGTGCTATCGCCCACGCCGTTGCCTGCTGTGGTGTTGCTGACGTTGAATGAGCTATACGCCGCCCCACCCACCAGCAGCAATGAATGGATCGAGCTAGCTAATACCAGCGCGGTCACGGTGACGCTGACCGACTGGCAACTGGAGCGCGTGAGTGTGGGCGGCACCCGCCGTATGTACACGCTCGTGGGCACCTATACGGTGCCGCCGGGGTGGTTGCTCGTCTACGATGTGCCATCGGGGGCGTTGCCCAACGACGGTGCAACGGTGCAACTCTACGATGCGTTCGGGCGACCGGGGAGCGACGCGGTCACGTACCCGGCGCAGCAGCAGGGGCAGAGCTACAGCCGCCCCACCGATGGCAGTAGCCCGTGGTGGCAATCGTGGCGTACCACACGCGGCGCACCCAACGAACCACCGCCCCCGCCCACCAGCACCCCCACGCCACCTGTGTCTGCCGCAGGTGAGGGCAGTCGCCCACAGGCGGTCACGGCGACAGCAATCCGCACCCCTGCGCCCACGCGCACGCCGCGCCCCACGCGCACGCCCCGCGCTCCCCGTACTGCCACCGCCGCCGCCGCGACTGATGCCCCTGTTGTGGCGGGGGCGGCGGTGCCGGATGCGACGCGCACCGCCACGCCGACCCGCACGCCCAAGCCCACGCGCACTGCCACGCCGACCCGCACGCCCAAGCCAACGCGCACCGCCACGCCGACCCGCACGCCCAAGCCAGCGGTATTTGCTGGGGAACCAACGAGCAGTGCGGCAACGGCAATGCAGGCACCCACCCTGACCCCGTTGGCAGTGGGCAGTATGCCCGCCGCAACCCTGCGCCCCCTGCCGGTTCTGGCTGCACCTGTGGCGACGCTGGCGGTTGCCGCACCGCGCCCGCAGCCGGGGTGGTTGCGGCAGGGCGCAGTTACCGCTCAGCCCGCGACCTACCGGGGGGCGGCGGTGGGGTTGCCGCCGGCTGCCCGTGCTGCCACGGCAACACCCCCGGTTGCTGCGCCCGGTGCGTGGTGGGGCGGTGCCGTGGGCGTGCTGCTGCTGCTTGGTGGGGGTGGTGCTCTCGCGTATTTGGTGCGCTTGCTCTTCCGACGTTGACGCTGAGACAGAGTGTAGCTTATAATACCCCGTGATTGTCGCACCGCCGTCGCCCGTGTGGTTCGGTCGGCAGGTGTGTTCATTGTTGTCTACGAAACAATTGTATAGAGAGGATACATAACAGCCATGGCAGATACTTCGCAACCACGCACGCCGCGCCGGGGGCGACGGGTTGAAACGCAACAAAAGAAATCCATGCTACCTTTTTATATTGTCGCCGGGGTGTTGGTCATCGTAGGGGGGGCGCTGGTCTTCACCTTCTTGGCGGCGCAGGGGAATGACCCAGTGACTGCCGTCGCCGATGAGGATGGCGTAGTCACCGAGAGTGCGTTTGTTGCCGATGCCGATTTCAGCTTCCCCGCCGAGCGTGGCGCGGATGGCTTCTACTTCAAGGGCGACCCCGATGCCCCCGTCACGGTGGTGGAATATGCCGACTACCAATGCCCCGCGTGCGCCAACTTTACCAACAGCACGCTCTACGACCAGCTTACCACCGACTACATTACCACCGGACAGGCACTCTTCATCTTCCGTGACTTCCCGTTGTCGCAATTCCCCAACTCGCCTACAGCGTCGCAGGCTGCCTACTGTGCGGGCGAGCAAGGCTACTTCTGGGCGATGCACGGCGAAATCTTCCGCCGTCAACCTGAGTGGTCGGGTATGGCACCGCAGGGGGCTGCCAATCGCTTTGTTGAGTATGCGGTAGCCATGGGGCTGGATCAGGGCGAGTTCGAGAGCTGCATGAACGACAGCGAGATTCAGCAACATATCCAGCAGGCGGTTGCGCTCGGCATCAGTGAGCAGGTGCAGGCAACCCCGACCTTTCTTGTGAACGGGCGGCAGGTGACTGCGCTTGAGTTGACTGCCGCCATTGACGCGGCGATTGCTGCGAACGAGTAGTGCCGCGCATCGTGACGACTGGACAATGACGAAAGGAGCATGGCATGTCCATGCGGACTAGCATGATCGTAAGCGTGGTCTTGATTACGCTGGTGACTGCGCTCTCGGTCTGGGTGAACTTTGCCCCCGATGACGAGATATTCGGGCGAGACGTATCCCCCCGGCTGGGTCTCGACCTACAGGGTGGCATTCAGGTGGTGCTGCGTGCCGAAAACCCGGAAGAAGTTACCGTTGAAGAGATGCAAACTGCTGCGGGCGTGATTGACCGCCGCGTGAACGCACTCGGTGTGGGCGAAACGGTCGTCCAGCTTTCGGGCAATGACAGCATTATTGTCGAGTTGCCCGGCGTGGAAGACCCGGAGCAAGCCGTTGAGACCATTCGTGGTACCGGGCGGCTTGAGTTCATAGACCCGCGCGGGCAGTTCTTGCCCGATGGGACGCTGGTACGTACGACCAACTCGCCGGACATCCCTGAGTCGCTACTGAACCCCGATGAGGAGGCAGCAACCGACGAGGAAGCTGCAACCGACGAGGAGGCAGCAACCGACGAGGAAGCGGCAACCGACGAGGAAGCGGCAACCGACGAGGAAGC
>CAZNQP010000079.1:0-12716 GCA_964575355.1 uncultured Chloroflexaceae bacterium | reverse complement strand
CAGCAACCGACGAGGAAGCGGCAACCGACGAGGAAGCGGCAACCGACGAGGAAGCCGCGCCGCAACTCTCGACGGCACCGCCTGTGTTCCCGCTAGAGGGTGAGCCGCCCTTCGAAAGCATCACCGATGGTGCCGACCTCGACACCAGTCAGGTGCAGCCCACCACCTCACAGAACATCGGGAGCGGCGTAGGCACACAGCCTGCGGTGTCGTTCGCCTTCGGCGGTGCGTCGGCGCAATCGCTGGCAACCTTTACGGCGAGCAGCGTTGGGCAACCAATGTGTATTGTGCTCGACCATCAGGTGGTCAGTTGCCCAGTCATCCAGTCGCCCCTGACTGATGGCAGCGGTATCATCTCGACCAACACGGCTGAAGACCAGCAATCCATCTTTAGCCAACTGAAGTTTGGTGCGTTGCCCATTCCGTTGCAGATCGAAACGAGCCGTTCGGTGTCGGCAACGCTCGGTAGCGAGTCGGTGCAGGCGAGCCTTGTGGCGGGCATCATCGGCTTGACGGTGGTTGCGGTCTTTATGATAGGCTACTATCGCCTGCCGGGGGTCATTGCGGTTATCGCATTGACTATCTACACGCTGATGAACTTTGCGATTTATCGCTCGTTGCCGGTGGTGCTGACTCTGCCGGGGATCGCTGGGTTTATTCTGTCGGTGGGGTTGGCGGTAGATGCGAACGTGCTGATTTTCGGGCGGCTGAAGGAAGAACTGCGCCGCCGCAGAGAGGTGCCCAAAGCCCTCGAGATTGGTTTCGATGAGGCGTGGTCTGCCATCCGCGACTCTAGCATCTCAACCTTGATTACGAGCACTATTCTGTGGGTCTTTGGCAATACGCTTGGTGTCAGCCTGATCAAAGGCTTCGCGCTGACGCTGGGCATTGGGGTACTGCTCAGCCTGTTTACGGCGGTCTTCGCGACGCGCACGTTGCTGCGGCTGGTGGTGCCCTTCGCACGCAACATGTGGTTCTATGGTGTGCGCGTGCAAGATGTGGACACGCCTACCGACGACAGCTTGCCGGGTGGTGCCGGGCAGCCAGAAGCCGTATAGACGGGTAAAGGTAGTCTATGAATCTCTTTCGTCTCGAAAATCTGATCCGCAACCGCTACTACTGGTTTGCGTTCTCACTGATTATGATTGTGCCCGGTCTGTTGGTCATGCTGTTCGGACCGCTCGTGACTACAGGGCAACCCCGGCTTGGCTTGAATATTGGCATTGACTTTGCGGGGGGGGCATTGTGGGACGTGCGCTTCGATGAGGCAACAGATGCTGACATTACCCCTACCACGGTGGGGGCGGTGTTCGCCGCCAACGGCTTCGAGGAGGCACAGGTGCAGGTTAGCCCTGCCGCCGATGGTACCCCCGGCGCAATCATCCGTACCCGCGACCTGAGTGGTACCGCGCTTGCCGCCGAACGTGACGCGATCCTTGACGCACTCGACGCTGAGTTTGGAGCGGTGACGCTTGACCGGTTAGAGACCGTCGGTCCGACCCTCAGCCAAGAGGCAACGCTCGGCGCACTCGTTGCGGTCACGATTGCGTCGGTGGTGATCATGCTGTATATGACGTTCGCGTTCCGTGACGCGCCGCACCCGTTCCGCTATGGGGTGTGTGCGATTATCTCGATGGTTCACGACGTGCTGTTTGTCTTTGGGGCGGCGGCTATTCTTGGGCTGTTCATCGGGCTAGAGGTGGACGCGCTGTTCTTGACGGCTATTCTGACGACGCTCAGCTTTTCCGTTCACGATACGATTGTGGTGTTTGACCGCGTGCGGGAGAACTTGGGGTTGCGCCGCGACGAAACCTTCGAGGAGATTGTGAACCATAGCGTGGTGCAGACATTGCCCCGCTCGATCAATACCCAGTTGACGACTATCTTTACGCTCCTAGCGTTGCTGCTCTTCGGCGGTGAGTCCATTCAGGGCTTCGTGCTTGTGCTGTTGCTGGGGCTGATTAGCGGTACCTATTCGTCCATCTTCAACGCCGCGCAGGTGCTGGTTGTCTGGGAGTACCGCGAATGGGAATGGTGGTTCAACAAGGACAAACGCCCTACTGCCGACAGTGCCAGTGTTGCGAGTAGCCGGGGGTAATGCCGCCCGCCGACGTGTGAGAGGAGCGAAGCGATGCAGCCGCTAGTGACGTTGCTGACCGATTTTGGGAGCCAAGACAGCTATGTGGGGGTGATGAAGGGCGTAATCCTGACGATTTGCCCCGACGTGACGATTGTGGACATCAGCCACCATGTGCCGCCGCAAGACGTGATGGGCGCAATGCTGATGCTGCCGTCGTATGTGCCGTATTTCCCGCATCATGCGGTGCATCTGGTGGTCGTAGACCCCGGCGTGGGGAGCGAACGCCGCCCCATTGCGTGCCAGACCCCGCTGGGTACGCTGGTTGGTCCCGATAACGGCGTGTTCAGCCTGATCAAGCAGCAGATACGTCACGCGTATGGCGGCGACGCGGTACGGACGGTCACGCTGACCGAGCCGCGCTTCTGGCGCGAACGGGTCAGTAATACGTTCCACGGGCGCGATATCTTCGCGCCGGTGGCGGCGTACCTTGCGTCGGGCATGCCGATTGCGCGCCTTGGCACCCCCTACAGCAGTTCGGTCACGCTGAATGTGCCCGCCCCGCAGTGGGACGGTGCGCAGCAGGTGGTGGGCGAAGTGCTGGCGGTAGACCACTTCGGCAACTGCATTACCAACATTACGGTAGCCGACTTGGAGCGGCTGGCGACGCACGGCACGCCACGGGTGCATGTGCAGCAGCAAGACCTGCCGGTAGCCGAGACATATACCCACGCCGACGCGGGCACGTTGCTGGCACTGGTGGGCAGCAACGACTATCTCGAAATTGCGGTGCGCGAGGGCAGTGCTAGTGCTATGCTCGGCATTGGGCGTGGCGCACCCGTCACGGTGACGGCGCAACGCTAGGCTTGCCCTAGCGCGGGCGGCGTTGCCCCCACACCAGTTTGTCGTCTACGAGATAGACGGTCAGCGGGGTGGTCACGGCAACCTGACACGACAGACGCGGGTAGCCGAACGCAGTGGCTAGCACATCGTGCCAGTGGCGCGGTGGCGGGGTGGGGCATGCCAGCCACACGCCGCAGGTGGCACACAGCCCGCGCCCGCCGCAGTTGGCACGCTGCGTGATGCGGGTGTAGGGCGACAGCCCGGCAGCGAGCAACGCCTGCCGTAGGTTGCCGCCGTGGGCGACGTGCAGCGTATACCGTGTGCCGTGGGTGATAACCGTGACCGGGTGGTCGCTCGGTGGGGCGTTAGGGTTATCAGCGTTCGTCATCGGGGAGTTTCTCCTCTTCTCGCCAAAAGTTTGGTGCAATTTGCCGTTCAGTGGTATGATACCTTACGTTATCGTTCTGATATACAGAAAAATACTCAGGCAAGACCGCTGGTGAGCAAGGCGGTCTTCTCATATCCTAAACGCCTGTTCTATCATTTTCGGAGAGAAGCACAGATGTATCGAACCAACACGACCCGCTCAGACGTAACAGCCCCGGATACGATTGGTGCTGCTGCGCCCCCGCGTAGTGCGTTTTCGTTGGCGGGGTGGTTGCGTGGGGGGGGCATCGGTTGGGTGCTCTTCCTCATACCGCTTGCCCTGTTCATCTGGTTTATGAGCATGGTCAGTGCGGTGGCGAGTGGTGAAGTGCTCCGCTACAGCCTGACGTGGGTGCCGAGCCTCGACATTGAACTGTCGTTTGCCGTAGATGGGCTGGGGTTGCTCTTCGCCATCATCGTGAGTGGCGTGGGCACACTCGTGTTTCTCTACACGGGTGGCTACATGGCGGGCGACCCCATGCTGGGGCGGTTCTACCTCTATCTGTCGCTCTTCATGTTCGCCATGCTGGGTGTGGTGCTCACCGATAACATCTTTGCGTTGTTCATCGCGTGGGAACTTACCAGTATCACCTCGTATCTGCTCATCAGCTTCAAGCACAACTACCAGTCGTCGCGGAATGCGGGTATGCAGGCACTCCTCACCACTGGCGCGGGCGGCTTGGCTCTGATGGCAGGGCTGGTGCTGATGGCGATTGCGGGTGGAAGCTGGGAGTTTTCGACGCTTGTGCAGCAGGGTGAGGCTATTCAAGCGTCGCCGCTGTTTGTGCCCATGCTTGTGCTGCTGCTGCTAGGGGCGTTCACCAAGTCGGCGCAATTCCCGTTTTACTACTGGCTACCGGGTGCAATGGCGGCTCCCACGCCCGTGAGTGCCTACCTGCATTCGGCAACCATGGTCAATGCGGGGGTCTATCTGCTGGCACGTATCAACCCAGTGTTCGAGGGGGCGGTGGCGTGGCAGGTGTCGCTGATCGTCTTTGGGGCGATCACGATGGTGTTTAGTGCCACGATTGCTGTGTTGCAGGTAGACTTGAAGCGTATCCTTGCCTTTACCACGGTCAGTGCGCTTGGCACGATGGTACTGCTGATCGGGGTGGGTGGCGAATATGGTATGCGTGCCCTCGTAATCTTCTTTGTCGTCCATGCGCTGTACAAGGGTGCGTTGTTTATGGTGGCAGGCTCGATTGACCACGAAGCAGGCACCCGCGACATCACCAAGCTTGGCGAACTGTGGAGCCGGGGGAAGATGCGCTGGACGGCGATAGCAGCAGGCTTGGCGGCTCTCTCGATGATGGGGATGATTCCGTTCTATGGGTTCATCGGCAAAGAGGCAATCTATGAAGCGACGCTTGAGTCGCACTTCGCGGCGATCATCGTCACGGCGGCGGCGGTTTTCAGCAATACGCTGATGATTATCGCGGCGGGTATGGTGGCGGTCAAGCCGTTCTATCAGCGGCGTGGTGCAGAGCCGTTGCCAAAGGTGCCGCACGAAGCCCCGCTCAAGATGGTGATGGGACCAGTGGTGTTGGGCGTGATCGGGCTGTTGATCGGGTTGTTGCCCTACAGCGGCAGTGCCGTGCTAGGGAGCATCACGCAGCCGTTGCTGGCGCAGGGGGTTGCTGCTGTCACTGCCGTGCCCGAAGAGGTAAAGGTTTACCTCATCCCGAAAGAGCTGAGTCTGGTGCCTATCCTCAGTGTGGTGACGATTGCGCTTGGCGTGAGCGGCTATTGGGGGCTGTTCATCCGGCGTAACGGCATACCGGTAAACGTAACCGGGCTAACGGGGTGGGTGCGTACCTACCTAGAGCGCGGACCGGAGCGTGCCTTCGATGCCACGGTCAGCGGCATGCAACTGTTTGCGGCACTCGTCACCAAGCGGTTGCAGAGCGGCTACTTACGCAACTATTTGTTGATCATTACGCTCACCGTCACGGTGATGACGGGGTGGGCACTGCTGGGCTATGCCGAGTTTGGGTCGCAAGCGTTGCTGCTGCCCACACCGGCTGAAGCGGTTTTCTATTATGGCGCGGAACTGGCAATTTACTTGCTGGTGGTGCTGGCGGCACTGTTCATCACGCAGGCACGCACACGGTTGGCGGCGGTGGCGGGGCTGGGTGCCGTCGGGTTCGGGGTTGCCATCGTCTTTATGCTCAACAGTGCCCCCGACCTTGCCATGACGCAGTTTTCGATTGAAATCCTGTCGGTCATCATTTTTGTGCTGGTACTCTACCGCTTGCCTGAATTGAAAGTACTTTCGCGGCAACGGTCACGCATCCGCGATGCGATAGTCGGGGCGGTGGCGGGTGTCCTGATGACCCTGCTCATCCTCTTCGTGAACTCGTTCCCGACCGAGTCACGGCTGTCGCCCTTCTTTGCGGAAACAAGCTATACTGAAGCACACGGGAGGAACGTGGTGAACGTCATTCTCGTAGATTATCGCGGCTTCGATACCATGGGCGAAATTGCGGTGCTGGGGATTGCTGCGCTCGGTATTTTTGTGCTGATGCGGGGCTTTGGTGGGGGGGGTGATGACTCTGCCGACCAAACCGCCGCTGTCGCTGGGTCGCGTAGTGAGGGGGAGCAAGAGCAATGACAAAACTGTCGGTTATTTTACAGACGGGCGCACGGTACATGTTGCCCGTGGTGCTGCTGTTTTCGGTCTTTCTGTTGCTGCGCGGGCACTACCTGCCCGGTGGTGGTTTCATCGGCGGGCTGGCAGCAGCGGCGGGTTTTGCGCTCTACGCCCTTGCGTATGGCATTCCCAGTGCCCGTGACCTGCTCACGATCAACCCGCTATCGCTGATTGGAGTTGGGTTGCTGGTGGCGATCATGAGCGGTCTGTTGAGCCTTGGGCTAGGTCAGCCCTTCATGACCGGGATATGGTGGGAACTGCCACTAATCGGCGACATTGGCACACCGGTGATTTTTGATGTGGGGGTGTACCTCGTGGTGATCGGGGTCGTGTTGCAGATCATCTTTGTCTTAGGCGATAGCAGCAACGACCCGAATGTGAAGACGGGGCAGGTCTGATGGAAGCGGTTGTCGCTGTTGTGGTGGGGGTGCTGTTTGGTACGGGCATCTATATGCTGATGCGCCGTAGCCTTGTGAAGCTGGTGCTCGGTCTTATACTGGTGGGTCACGCCGCTAACCTGCTGATCTTCTCGTCGGCTGGGTTGCGTTCTGGTCGCCCGCCGCTCATTCCCGAAGATGACACCGTGCTACGTGCGCCCTTCGCCGACCCGGTGCCGCAGGCACTCATCTTGACCGCGATTGTGATTGGCTTTGGGGTGCAGTCGTTTGCGATGGTGCTGCTCAAGCGTGCCTATCGCAAGACAAAAACCGACGACATGGACCTGATGAACACAACAGATACGTGAGCGACGCATGACCCCGTACCTTGTATTTTATCCACTGCTGGTGCCGTTCCTGACGGGTATTCTCTCTTTGCTGTTCTGGCGTAGTGTGAGCGCACAGAAGTGGCTGGGTGTGGTCGGTGCGCTCTTGCACTTGGCAGCAGCCGGGCTCCTGTTGGAAGCCGTGATCAACAACGGTGTGCAGGCAGCACAGTCGGGTAACTGGGCTGCGCCTTTCGGTATCACCATCGTGGCTGACCTGTTCAGTGCCATCATGGTCTTGATGGCATCTATTGTGCTCATCACCACGCTGGTCTACTCGCTCGGTGGCGGTATCGAAGAACGCTATGAGCGGCAGGGCTACTACGCGCTCCTCCAGTTTCTCATTCTGGGGGTGTGCGGTGCCTTCCTGACGGGCGACATCTTCAACCTGTATGTTTGGTACGAGGTGATGCTGATTGCGTCGTTCGTGCTGCTGGTGCTGGGCGGCGAGCGGTCGCAACTGGAAGGCGGCATCAAGTACGTGACACTCAACCTGATCGCGTCGGCGTTGTTCCTCGTCGCAGTCGGCATCCTCTATGGCACTACGGGGTCACTCAACATGGCTGACCTGCATATGGTGCTGCCACAGGCGGCGGGTGCGAGTCTGGCGACTGCACTGGGGATGCTGTTTCTGTTCGCCTTTGGCATCAAGGCGGCGTTGTTTCCGCTGTTCTTCTGGTTGCCTGCGTCGTACCACACGCCACCGACCCCGATTACGGTTATCTTCTCCGGCTTGATGACCAAGGTGGGTATCTATTCGCTCGTGCGTATGTTCACGCTGGTCTTCACGCCAACCACGACTGCCTCGGAGTTGATGTACGGCTTTATGCTGTTCCTTGCTGCGATGACGATGATCACGGGCGTGTTGGGGGCGGTGGCGCAGTATGACATGCGGCGGTTGCTGTCGTTTCATATCGTCAGCCAGATCGGGTACCTGCTGATGGGGTTGGCGATCTTTTCGCCGTTGGCACTCGCAGGGACAATCTTCTTTCTGGTGCATGTTATTCTGGCGAAGTCGGCACTCTTCCTTGTGGGGGGGGTCTTGTATCAGTTGCGCGACACCTTCGACCTGAAGCAGCTGGGCGGCTACTATCGGACTGCGCCATGGCTGGCGGTGTTGTTTGCGTTGCCGGCATTCTCGCTGGCGGGCATCCCGCCGCTGTCGGGCTTCTGGGCAAAGTATGCGCTGGTGCGGGCAGGGCTAGAGGGGGGGCACTATCTGGTGGTGGCAGCCGCACTAGGCGTGAGTATGCTAACCCTCTTCTCGATGACCAAAATCTGGAATGAAGCCTTTTTGAAGGAAGAGAAGGACGGGAGTAAGCTCCCCGCCGACAAAGTGCCGACGCTTGCTACCTTGCCACTGGGCAAGCGGGTGGCGTTGCTTGCCCCAATTGCCGTGATTGCGGTGGCAATGGTAGGGTTGGGTCTGCTGGCAGAGCCGGTCTTTGCCCTGTCGTTGCAGGCAGCCGAGCAACTGCTGAACCCGAACGACTATCTGGTCGCTGTGCTGGGGGGTGGCGCGTGAATATCGTTCTTGCCTTCGTCATTCTGGTGCTGACATGGCTGGCACTGGTGGGTATCGTGTCGCTGGGGCAGATATTGATGGGCATGGTGCTGGCGTTAGTGCTGCTGTGGTTCGGGCGCAACGTGTTTGCGAACGATACGCTGTGGAATAGCTCGGTGAATATTCTCCGTTTGCCGGGCAAATTGTTGGTGTGGGGGCGGTTTCTGGTTGTGTTCGGCTGGGAGGTCATCAAGGCAAACTGGACAATTGCGAAGACCGTGCTGACGGTTGCTGTGCAGGGACCGAACGAGCGCAACCTCCGACCGGGCATCTTTGCGTTGCCGCTCGATGTGGATAGCGACGGTGCCATCACGTTGCTTGCCAACATGATTACCCTGACACCGGGTACCCTGAGCCTTGACGTATCGCCCGACCGCACGACGTTGTATGTGCATGCCGTTGATGTGGGGGAGCCGGAGGCAACCAAGCGGGCAATCAAAGATGGCTTTGAGGCATTGGCAGATGAGGTCTTACGATGATTGAACTTGCGGCGATAATTGCGGGTGGTATGCTGGGCATCGCGGTCTTGCTGACCTTTTTTCGGCTACGAACGGGACCCGACGTGTCGGACCGCGTGGTTGCGCTTGACCTGCTCTCGACGCTGGGCATTGGTCTGATTGCGGCATATGCGTTGGGGACACGCGACGTAGACTTCTTCGACATTGCGATTATTATTGCGGTGCTGGGCTTTCTTGGGACGGTTGCCTTTGCCTACTACGTGGAGTTGCGTACATGACCGAGTTCATTGCTGAGGCTGTCGCTAGTGTGCTGCTTATCCTCGGGGCAACGCTTATGCTGATTGCCGCAATTGGGGTGGTGCGCCTGCCGGATATTTTCTTACGCATGGCTGCCACCAGTAAGGCGGCAACGATGGGCGGTGCGTGCTCGTTGCTCGCACTGGCGGTGTTTTTCCTCGATTTTGGGGTGATGGCGCGTGCGCTAGTGACGATTGTGTTTCTGTTTATGACTGCCCCGATTGCCGCACACATGATTGGGCGGGCAGCCTATAACACTGGTGCAAGGATGTGGGAAGGCACCGTGCTTGATGAGATGGCATCCGACTACCCACAACGGGCAGAACGCTTGCGGCAGCAGGGCGAAACCACGACGGGAACGGCGTCAACGCCTGCGTCGCCCGACGCGCCAACCTCGTCGGTATAGTATAGCATAGGGTTGGGGCGACGCACTGGTCGCGTCGGCGCACAGACCGGGTAACAAGCAGATCACGCGGATCACGAGGAGGGGCACGTTGGACATAGTTGTCATTGGGTTGCTGATCCTAGGGCTGGTGTTTCTGATTGGTGGAGCCGAGTTGCTGGTGCGGGGCGCGTCCGAGTTGGCTATTGGGTTGGGGGTCTCACCGCTGCTGGTTGGCTTGACGGTCGTCTCGATTGGGACGAGTGCCCCAGAACTAGCCGTCGGGGTGACGGGTGCGCTAAGCTACAACGCGACGGGTGATGCGGCGGGGGTAGACGTGGCTGTGGGCAATGTGCTGGGGAGCAATATTGCCAATGTGTTGCTTATTCTGGGCATTGGTGCCGTGATCACGCCGCTTATCGTGCAGCGGCAACTGCTGAAGTATGATCTGCCGGTGATGGTGATCGCCTCGATTGTGTTGCTGCCCATGTCGCTTGACGGCACTATCTATCAACTTGACGGTGTGTTGCTGGTAGCGGCGATTGTCGCGTACATTGTATGGCTCATCTTTCGCAGTCGCACCCCGCGTAGTCGCAAACCGGCGCAGGCGGCAGCTCCCACCGATGGCGGCGCAACCGATGGCGGCGCAACCGATGACCGCGCAACCGGGGCACCGCCGAAAGTTATACCTACACGCTCAGTGGGGTACATCGTTAGAAACCTGTTGTTTATCGCAGTAGGGCTGTTTCTACTGGTCGTAGGTTCGGACTGGCTCGTGGATGGTGCCACTGCCTTAGCGCGGGGGTTCGGGGTGAGCGAGTTGCTGATCGGCTTGACGGTGGTGGCGGTGGGCACGTCGTTGCCCGAAATTGCGACCACGGTATCGGCGTGTTTGCGCGGCAAGGTGAATATTGCGGTGGGCAACGCGGTGGGCAGCAACATCTTCAATATCTTGATGGTGCTGGGTGGCAGCAGTCTGGTGTCGAGCATTGGCTTGCGGGTCAACCCGGCGGCGATTGCATTCGACTTCCCGGTGATGATCGTCGTGGCGTTGCTGTGCCTGCCGGTTTTTTACAGTGGGTGGCAGGTGTCGCGCCTTGAGGGGGGCATCTTTTTGTTGCTGTATCTGCTTTATGTCAGCGTACTGATCACAGGGGAAGTGGCACCGACACTCCTTGATGAAGTGAGTACGGGCGTTGCTGTGATCAGCGGCATTGCCGCAGGTTCGCTGGTCTATCAGGCGTTTATGGCGTGGCGGCGGGGCAACCCCGATGCAAATCGGCGGACTCCGCAGGCAGGTGCTTCATGAGCGATGTGCCCGATGCTGGCAAGCGGAACGACGAGTTGATCTACGTCACGCAGACCCCGGAGACAACCCGCCCCCGCCTAGTCGAAGTGGCACTGGTGGATGTGCGGAGCTTCCAGATGATTGCGGTCATCATTTTGTTTGCTGCCTTCGGTGGCATGTTTCTCGCGTTCACGACGCACCTCGCAGTTGGGTTGGGGTGTGTGGCGGTTGCGGCGGCGGTCGCGGGGGTGCTGGTGTGGCGGTTGCGGCGGTTCGATGCTATCTTGCGCGACGGCGACCATGTGACGGGACAACTAGATGAAATACGTCGCCCAGTGGTTGCCAGTGGGCGGGGGCGACACCGCTACAACTTCACGTACAGTTATACCTACGCGGGGAAGCCGTACCGCCGCTCGCATCGGGTGTCGGTCTTGTCGCCACAGGTACCGCTGGAAGTGGGGCAACCCGTGACGGTGCTCGTCAACGCAGCCCGTCCGGGTGAAACCCTCGTTGTGGAACTGTTTCAGCAGGTGCGCTGGTAGCTCGGAGCGGAAGCATGCAGCGCGAGACGTTCAGACGGGTACTGGCAACATGGCAGCGGGTGCTGGCTGACCAGTGGCACGTCCTGCTCCTGATGCTGTTGGCGTTCGTTATTGGGCAGGTGCTTTCGTTGCTGCTGGTAGATAGCCCGACGTGGCGGCTGTTCTTTGATCTCACGGGGTGGGTTGCGCTCACGGCACTTGCCGTCTGGCTGAGCCTCGCGTGGTCGGCGCGGCGCGAGCAGCAGCATCAGGCAGACCTGACCCGCAACCTGCAACGCCAGCAAGAGCTGAACGCGCAGTTGCAGCGTGCCAACCGTCACCTCGCACTCCTCAGCGCAACAAACCAGCATATCGCAATCTCTGCCACTCTTGACGATATTCTTGATGCTGCCCTGCTGTTCCCCCAGCGGCTCGTGCCCGCGCAGGCAGCGGCACTGGTGCTGTGCAACGCGGATAGTATCGTGGAGGCACGGACGCAGGGCAGTGTGCGCCCAGCAGCGACTACGCTACGCGAGGCGTGCGACTTGCCGCGGTGGGCGGCTGTCGCGCGGGAGCCGCAACTTGTGCCGCTGGTGGCGGCGACGCAGGGCGCACCCACGCAGTGTGTGCTGTTGCCGCTGCATGATGGCTTGCAGACTATTGGGTGGATCGAACTGTACCTGACGCACCCGCTCGTGCTTGCCGACGATGAGGTGCAGTTGCTCTCGACCATTGCGAGCGAGATCGCCGAAGCCATCGCCAGCCTGCGCCAGCGTGCCGCCGAGGTGCGGGCGATGTATGAGCTAGAGCGTGCTATCGAGGAAGAGCGCGCCCGGATTGCCCGCGACATCCACGATGGGCTAGCCCAGAGCCTCGCGTTTTTGCGCCTGCGGGTTGACCTGTGGCTCGATTGGGTTGCTGATGACCCGGAACGGCTGGGGCGTGAGCTACAGGACTTGAAGGGCACGCTGCGGATGCAGATTGCTGAGCTACGGCGGGCAATTTTTGCCCTGCGCCCCGTCCAGTTTGACGAATTGGGTTTCGTTGCTGGGTTGCGCCGCTACATCGAGGAGTTTGCTTACCAACAAGACTGGGAGCTTGCGATTGACCTCGAACGCGCCCCGGCGACGCTGCCGCCCGAACTGGAAGCGGTGGCTTTTCGGGTGGTGCAGGAAGGCTTGACGAATGCTGCCAAGCACGCCCACGCCTCGCATGTCGAGGTGTGTATCGAGCAGGTGATGCGCGGCTTGCAGGTGGTGGTGCGCGACAACGGTCAGGGCTTTGATCCGGCGACCCCCGGCGATTATGCTGGCTACCAGCCGATTGGGTTGCGCCAGATGGAAGAACGCCTTGCCGTGGTGCGGGGGCAACTGACGGTGCTTGCCCACCCCGGCAAAGGCACCGAACTGCGGGCATGGATTCCGCTTGCCTCCCCCACGCCCCCCAC
>CAZNQP010000078.1:0-15793 GCA_964575355.1 uncultured Chloroflexaceae bacterium | reverse complement strand
GTCTTGGCGTTGTGGGTGGTGGGGCGCGAGAACAACCACCCGGCGGCGGCTAGCTCGAAGATGATGCCGAGCGGCTCGTATACGCCAAGCTGCATCAGGTAGTAGTACCATGGCTGGTCGCCACGGGCGAACTCTTGCTGGCTACCGAGCCAGTACGCCAGCCCGTCTATCGGACCGAGCAAGCCGCGTGGGTAGGCAAAGAAGGTGGTATACATAACGGTGTGCAGCCCCAGCAGAATTGCGAGCGCAATGTACATGGTGGTGCGTTGCTCGCGCCACAGTGTTTGCAGGCGTGGCAGCAGCACTGGCTGCGGTGTCCAGACCCGCGATGCCAGCCACGTCAAGCCGAGCGTGGCGGCAACCAGCAGCATCTTCTCGCCGAGGTACAGCCCCTCGCCGACGGGGAGCGGCGGGTTGATGATGACAAACACGAGAGTAAGCAGCAGCACCACGCCGAAGCCAATGTTGAGGTAACGGGCATACGCGCTCTCGTAGATCAGGCGCGTGAGGGTAACAATGCCGAAGATGAAGAATACGATATAGTAGAGTTCGTGCGTGGCGATGGCGAGGGCGGCACTGGCTGCCAGCAGGTAGAGCCAGCCCGCCTTGCCGCTATCGAGCCAGCGAAACGCCGCGATGAAGAGCCACAGTTCCCACAGCATCATCAGCCCGTCGTGGCGGGCAAAGCGGCTGAAGTAGAGGAGCGTGGGCGCGAAGCTGAGCAGCACCGCCGCCACGAACGCGCCGCGCTTGCCAAGGTAGGGGCGCAACCACCAACACGACATGCCCATTGCTATGCCTGCCAGTGCCATCGGTAGGCGTGCCTGTGCGTCGCCGTCGCCAAACAGCAGGTACGATAGCAGTGTCAGAATGTAGAGCGACGGACCGTGGTACACGGGGTCGTAGCAGTAGGTACTGAAGGCTTCGCCATTGGCGCAGGTGAAGCCGCCGCCGCCC
Source organism: uncultured Chloroflexaceae bacterium (assembly GCA_964575355.1). Classification (GTDB taxonomy): domain Bacteria; phylum Chloroflexota; class Chloroflexia; order Chloroflexales; family Chloroflexaceae; genus CAZNQP01. Next base: position 14,836 of record CAZNQP010000078.1, on the reverse strand, counting down.
GTGTAGAACTTCCAGCTCATCCAAGCGTGGATCGACTCGTCGTGGTGCATCGCCATAAAGCCGAGGTTCCATAGGTGGGCAACCGTGCTGACTACGAACAGCACGACATAGGCAACGACTTCGATATTGATGCGTGCCAGTAGCAAAGGTTGCTCAAGCACGGGGCGGTGCGGCGGGAGTGTCTCAACTGCCATGGGTTGGTAGTACTCCTTTATAAAGGGGGTTCTGTCGGTAGTTCGTATCTTTTGGCATAGGTGTCATCTTGCATGGTGTTATCTGGCAGAGTGTTATCTGGCATAGTATCATCGTCATGGGGCTTCTGGGCTACCCAGACCGGGGCTAACCTGATCCGCGATTTCGGGGCGAATGAGCAGCACAAAGTTGGTTGCGCCAAGCGGTGAGCCGGGGTCGCGGTGGAAGAGATAGTCCCACAGCCCGACGAGCGTCTGGTCGTTGAAGGGCGCACGCAGCACTTGCCCCAGCAAGGGCAGGTTTTCGGGGGGCGCGGTCTGCCAGTCGGGGGGCAGTTCGTAGGTGTTGCCCTGCGGAAACCACCAGCGCAACGGGTAGGTCTGGACGACAAAGCCCGCCGCGTAATCTGCGGGGAGGCGGCGATAGTTTTCTTCTAGCATGACGATTGCCTGCACGTCGGCGGCGGGCAACGTTCCGTCGGGCACGCCGCCACCGCGTGCGTCTGTCCAGTTGCGGAAGTACCACTGCCAGACGGTTTCGTTATCGTAGATGATCGGCATATCGAGTCCGGCAGTTTGGAGCACCGAAATGTCCTCTAGCCCGCGCACCACGTGCATGACATCGGGCGAGGTCTGGGTGTATACCAGTACCTCGCGCGGCACGTCGCCCAGTTCATAGTTGAGCCGCCACGCATTGCGGACGGTGTAGAACGCCAGCAGGAGCGTGAGGCATAGTGCCGTCCAGCCGAGGGCACGCCGCCAGTCGAGCAGCATACCGGTGCCGATCACCAGCAGCAGCAGCAGAATGAGTGTGAGCAACAGTACCAGCCCTGCCGACATGCTTGTGCTGTCCACGGCGGTGGTGGTATTGATGAAGCGCGTCATCTGGGTGTAGCCGAACAGTACCATCAGGGCGAACAGCCCGCCAAAGAGCAGCAACGAGCCGCGTTGCTCGTGCCAGCGCGTACCCGCGAAGGTGTGCTGCATAACCTGCTGGAATGCCCACGCACCCAGCAAAATCTGCGGGAGCAAGACATGCACGGTCAGCCACGGCATCTTCTCGCCCGCCCACGAATAGATGCCGAGTGCGGCGATGCTCCACCACAGCAGCAGCAACGGCAGCAGCAGCGGCACGAGGCTACCCCCACTGCGGCGCAGGCGCACCAGCTGGGCGACAATGATGCCGCCGCCTGCCAGTGCCCACAGCACGGCAAGCGGTTCGTAGACGGCAAGCAGCACGAGGTAGTAATAGCCCGGTTGCCCGCCGCGCTCGACGTTGTGTTGTGCCAACCAGTACAGCAGTGAGCCAGTGGTACCCGACACTACGCCGATGATGTTGGTGAGAAATGCGGTAAAGAACAGCGCGTAAATCACGAAGAAAATGCCTGCTGCTATCACGAGGCGTTGCCCGCGCTGCCCCCACAGGCTCCCGAACACGGGCACTATCGTCGCATCGGCGGCGGCGGCGCGTTGCCACTGCGTGGTGCCGTCGCTGGCGCGGCGCAGCCAGATTGCCCACAGCAGCACCCCACCCACCAGTAGCGTCAAGCCGGTGCTCAGCAGAATGGCGGGGTGGGCGAAAAATCGCCCGACCTCGCCGAGGTAGCCCACGAAGTTGGCATAGAGGGGTTGCCCGTTCAGGTTGTCGGGGCGGTTGCGGATTTGCAGCGCGTAGGCATTGTCTTCGGTTTCGAGCGGTGCCCAGCCGAAGATGGGTCCGGGTTGGTCTATCACCATTGCGCCCGTCTGCGGGTCGCGTTCGGCGGTGTGCCCACCGTCCACAATGGCAGTGCCGGGGAGCACGAACACCAGCAACGCGAGGGCTACCCCCAGCCCGCCGATCAGGGCGATGCCGGGGCGGAAGACCTGCCACAGCAACAGCAGCACAATGGGCGTGCCCATGATGAGCAGGAACAGATAACTGGTCTCTTGGTTGACGTACATCAGGGCGAAGGCGGCAACCCCCGTGAACAGCCATGCCGCCTTGCGCGTGGTGGCATAGCGCACCACCGCCACGAACACGAGCATCTCGAAGACCATCGAGTAAATATCATGTCGCGCAAACCGCCCAACATACAGGAACACAGGCGAAATGAGCAGGTACGCGCTGGCTGCCAGTGCGCCCACGCGCCCTAGTTCGCGGCGCACCAACCACGGCAGCAGCACCAGCACCGTGCCAAACAGGGCGTAGCCGAAGCGGGCGGTAAAGTCGTTGTCGCCGAACAGCCAGTAGACGAGCGCACCAAAGTAGTAGAGGAACGGACCGTGAAGGAGTGGGTCGTGGATGTAGCCGTCACCCTGATAGATGCGCCACGAGTAGGCGGCGTGGAGCGTTTCGTCGTGGTGGAGGGCGCGGTTGCCAAGGTCGTACATGTGCAGCAGCACCGACAGCACCGCGATGCCGATGTACAGCAGGTTCTCGACGGTGAGCAGCACCCCCACACGCTGCGCCAGCCCGCCCGTTACGGGGGCGGCGGCGGGGGTGTCGCGGGTGGTGGCAACCGGGGGCAGGTTGGTATCGGCGGTTGTCATTGCTGGCACAGGCTCCCGTGCATTGTGTGTCTTGTCAAACCATGCATAACTATACCACAGTCTTATGCGTCGTCGCTGTCGTGGGTTGCCGGTTCGAGTTGCAGGGTAGCAACGGCGTGCTCCTCGACGCGGGCGCGGCTCCAGAGCATGGGGTGGTACTCGCCACGCTGCCACAGGGCGGTCATGTCGGTGTAGTGGCGGCTGGCGGGGTGCCCGCTCTGTCCGCTGATCAGAATGCTCACGCTGGCATCCCAATCGCTGGGGTCGCATATCTGGCGATAGAGCGGCGCAACATAGGCGGGTTGGTCGCGGTCGGGCGTGAGGTAGCCGACGTTCACGGTGTCGAGGTCGCCGCCAGTCTGCCAGTTGCCCCGGTTGAAGATGGGCGCGAGGAGCGGCACGCGCCCCAGCACATGGCGCAATGTCAGGCTGTGGATTTTCCCGTACTTCCAGTGTTTGGGGTCGTGCCCGCAGCGTTCGTGTAGGTCGGCGACGGCATGGCTGAGGGCGGTGTGTAGTACGCTATTCCATGTGCGCGGCGTGCCGTCGCTGTCGTAGCCGAGCCACTCGTCGGGGCGGTCGGGCAGCGGGGCGGCGGCAATGCGGGCAAGGATGCCGGGGAGCGAACGGCGTGACAGCCCTTCGGCACCGGGCAGCGTTTGCAGTAGCCCGATCCCCGCCGACTGGTAGCGCAGGTCGCCCATTGCCGCATACGCCAGCCGTTCGAGGTGATAGCGCAGCAGGGTATAGACCGCCCCCGCCGCACTCTCAGCATCGAGGGTGCCATCCCAGCCGCGCAGCAGCATTTGCGCCGGCTGTTCGGCGGGGTCGCTCAGGGGCAGGTCGGCAACCAGCCGTGCCAGTGCAGCACCGGGGATGCTGTACACGTCCAACTGGATCGTGGCAAAGCTGGCAATGTCGTGCTTGGGCTGGTGTGTCAGCAGGTCGCTGATGCGCTGGGCACGATAGCCGTTGAGCCATTCGCCCTGAATGGCGTGGTGGTAGGGGTGGCTGGGGCTGGTCACGCGGTTGTTTGCCGAGACGACATAGCCCACGGGCGGGTCGAGCGTGGCGGGCAGGGCTGCGGCTGGAATGTAGCCGTTCCAGTCATATTCGCCCGTCCAGCCGGGGACGGGGAGCCGCCCCTCACCCTTGCGGCGTAGGGGCATTTTGCCCGCCAGCACATAACCATAGTGCCCCGCGACATCGGCATACACCACGTTCTGTACCGGGCTACCCCAGTCGTCCATCACGGCGCGGAACTCGTCCCAGTTGCGGGCGCGGTTGAGGGCTAACCCGGCACGCAGGGTGGTGCCGGGGGTGTGCCCCGCCCAACACAGGGCAAGCCCGTCGTTGGGCAGCAGGGGCAGGGGTGGCGTGCTGTCGGGGGCGGCGGCGGTGGGCGATGTGACGCGGGTGATGATGGGACCGTGGTGTGTGATACGAACCTCTTCGATGTGGGGGGTGGCGTGCCCCCGGATGTGGATTTCCTCCCGGTGTAGTTCGGCATCGCGCCAGCCGCCCTGCCAGCGATAGCGTAACGGGTTGGCGGGGTCGAAGCGTTCGATGAAGAGGTCTTGCACGTCTACCATGCCGTTGGTGATGCCCCACGCGATGTGCTCGTTGTGCCCAATGACCACACCGGGCAAGCCGGGGAAGGTCACGCCCGTGACGTGGTAGTCGCCGCCGTGCAGGTGGGCTTCGTACCACACGAGCGGTAAGGACGCGGCGAGGTGTGGGTCGTTTGCCAGCAGGGGTGCGCCGCTGTGGGTGCGTTGCCCACTGACGACCCACGCATTGCTGCCCTCGCCGGGGTGCCCACCGAGCGGTGCGCTACTGTTGCGGGTGCGCCCGTTGCGCCCGGTGGGGTGGCGCGGCAGGTCGGTGGCAATCGCCCCGATGCCAACATTGCCCAGTACGTCGGCGGGCACGGTGAAGGGCTGATCGGCGGGGTAGTGCAGTAACATCGTGTGGGCGCGTTCGGCACCCAGTGCCGCGGCAAGGTGGGCGTTCAGCAACTCGTAAGCCCAGTTGGTTGAGAGGGCAAAGGCTACCACCTTGAGCCACGCCAGCAGGTCGAGTACCTCCCACGGGCGCGGCGTGTAGCGCAGGATGCCAAACTCGATGGGCAGGCGGTGTTCGTGCGTCGTGAGAAAGGCGTTGACCCCGGCAACATAGGCGGCTGCCAAGGTGTGGGTTGCGTCGTCCAGTAGGGCATAGTCGGCGGCGGCGGCGCGGTGCAGCCCCACCGTGCGGACGAAGCGGTCGGTGTCTAGCCCGTCGCTGCCCACAATGGTAGCGACCTGCCCCAGCCCAGTCGCGCGGTTGACTTCCATCTGCCACAGGCGGTCTTGGGCATGGACAAAGCCGAGTGCGGCGAACAGGTCGTGGTTGTTGGTGGCATAGATGTGCGGCACGCCCCAGCGGTCACGCATAATGGTGACGGGTGCCTGCAAACCGGGGAGCGACAGGGTGCCACTGGTGCGCGGGAGCGACCGCCGGAATGTGGCGAGTGCGCCGACACTGGCAAGCCCGGCGGCTGCACCGAGGGTGATGCCTGCGAGACTAAGGGTGCTCCCGACGTGCGGCAGTTGTGCCATAGCGTTATCCTTGCCTGTTCAACACAAACCGCCGCCTGTCGTAGCCCATCGCCGGGACAGTGCGACGATTCCTTCCACTGCTATTGTAGTGATGGGGGCGCGTCGCGTCAATTCAAGGGCAGGTGAATGGAGGGCGAGGGCAGGCTGGGTGCTCTGGGTTTAGGGGGTGTCGCTACCTGCCAACCCAATGAACTGCACGCCAATGCTGCGCGTATCGTTCAGGGCGGGGTCGGCGGTGGCGGGCACCCACGCGGGCGACGTGAGGCGCAGCAACACCGGTAGGTCGGGCGGCAACGCGGCGGTGGCAGTGGCGGGCACCGCCACGCGCGAGCGTTGGGGCGTGTCGCTGGGGGTGAAACACGGGAGCGCGACCTGTGGCGCAGTGGGCGGTGGCTCGTCGGGCGACCATGTGCCGTCCCACGCGAGCAGGGTGGGGCACACGTCGCTGTTGCCCACGCTGGCAGGGCGTTCGCCCGTCGCTACCGTTACATCGAGGGCGGCGGGGAGGGTAGCGGCAGTCCACGGCAGGCGGAGAATCGCGTCGCCGTCCGTCCAGCTATAGGCGGGGTAGGCGGGTTGCGCCGGCTCGCTCAGGTAGAAGCCGCGCACCTGTGCCGCGAAGTCGGTGGCGGTGTAGGGGGCGGCGGGCGGTAGGGGCGGCGTGGCGTGGGCGGCGGGTACCAGCCGATAGATAGCGAACGGCAGGCGCAGGCGAGCGACGTTGTGCGGCTTCTGGTTGGTCAGTTGCTCAAACTCCGGTACGTCGAGTGTGAAGGTGCCCGCCGCTTGCAGTGCATAGCCCGGTGGCAAGAAGCTCCCGCCGCTGGCACTGGCAAGCAGGTACACGTCGCGCCCCGCGTCCTGCCACATCCCGATCTGGTGGGCGAGTGCGTCGGCGTAGTTGGTGGGGTGGCTCCCCTTGATCGTCAGGGCATTCACGCCGTAGGCATAGCGGAGCGGTGTGGCGATCAGGTCGGGCACGTCGCGGTAGGCACCATAGACATGCCCGCCGCCGCGCAGGAGCAGTACGTCGTCGTCGTCGAACTGGGCGGCAAGCGGCGCGAGTTGCGCCAGCGTGCCACCATATTCGACGTGCGCGGCAACGGTGCGCCCTGTGTACAGGAAGAACGCGACGAGCAGCACCGCCATGCCACTGGCTGCCAGTTGCAGCGTGCGCCGTTGCCATACGCGGGCGGCAGGGGCGCGGGCAATCGCCACCAGCATGTATGCCATGCTGAGGCTGAACACGGGGTAGCCCACCGGCACAAAACGGCGCAAAATATAGATGTACGACTGGTCGCTGGTGCCGTAGGTGTCGCGGATGAAAAACGCCGTGCCAAGCAAGCCCACCACCAGAAACAGCCACGACGCACGGTTGAGACCGCGCCACCACCACAGCGCGAAGCCCACCACCCCTAGGACCACGCCAAGCGGCGACAGGTACCAGCCCATACGTACAAAGTTGGCGAGCGGTACCATGCGCTTGTAGTCGAGACCGGGCGGCGGTTCGGGGATGGCAATGGGTGCCCCGACGTAGCCCTGCAACGTTAGGCAGGGGTCGCGCTCGGCGGTGTCGCGGTCGTCGGTGGGGCTGGCGGCAACGGCGGGGGTGCTGCTGCCGGGCAGCAGGCAGGCGGGGGCGGCGGCGATGGTCGGCGCGTCGAGGATTTGCGGGCGGATGAAGTAGGCGTAGCCTGCCAGTAGCACCAGCCCGGTTGCCATGCCGCCGAGCAGGTAGGGGCGGGCGGCGCGTAGCCCGCGCTCGCAGAGGGCGAGCGGTTGCCGCCACCGCCATAGTGCCCACAGCACCGCGATGCCCGCTACTACGAGTGCCAGTTCGCGCCACAGGTTGAGCGGGTCTTTCAGCATGCTGCGGCTGGTGGTGTGGTAGACCTCGCGGATGAGTGGTGTGACGAACGGGAGCGCAAGGTACGAGGTCAGGGCGTAGTCTTGCAGGCGGGCGAAGGCGGTATCGAAGAAGTAGGCGCGTGCGATAAAGATGATGTGCAACGCGGCGTGCGTCAGCATGGCACCCATGCCCACTGCTAGTGCGGTGTGGGCGGCGTGCCAGCGGCGCGACAGCAGCACATAGAGCAGGTATGCCATGAGTGGCGCGACAATCAGGAAGAAGTCAATGCGTGCTAGCGCGACCTGCCCTGCCGCAATGCCACACAGGGCGGCAACCGCGAGCGTGACGCGGCGCGGCGTGGCGGGCGTGGCGGCGGGCGTGGCGGGCGCGGCGGGCGCGGCGGCGGGCAGGTGTTGCCAACGCACAAACCAGAACAGTGCGGCAAAGATGAGGAACTGCGCGGTAGTCTCGGAGGTGGGGTACCGCGCAAACCAGACTTGTACGGTGTTGATAGCCAGCAGCAGCATTGCCAGCACGCCGACTGCGTTGCCTGCCAGCCGCCGCCCTAGCATGCCCACGCCCCACAGCCCGATGACGGCAAGGATGCCGGGCGCGACCAGCCCCCAGCGTGCGCCGAAGATGCTGCTGGTCAAGCCGAGCCATGCCGACGTGAGGTGCAGGTGTTGCGGCACGATGCGCCCCTGTGTCGCGTCGCCCTCGTGGATGAAGAAGCCTGCCGTATACAGGCGCGTGGCGATGAAGCGTTCGGGGTGCTGCACGCCCAGCAGGTTGGCGAGGGCTTGCGTGGCGGCATCGCGGGTGGTGGTATCGGCGGCTTGTGCCTGCTGCGCGAGGTCAGCGACGAGGGGGTCGTACTGTACCAGCCCGCCGGTACGCGCAATGGCGATGCCTGTGTTGGCATACACGCCCGCGTCGCGTGCGCCCGTCACTGCCTCGAAGGGCGGCAGCACAAGCCACAGTGCCAGGAGCGTGACGGCGGCAAACGCGGCGGTGAGCCAGCGCGGGCTACGCGGCGGCAGCACCGCCGTGGCGGGGGCGCGGCGGTTGCCCCACCACGCGGCGGCGCACACCAGCCCCACTAGCAGCAGGTGCAGCGCAAGGCTGAACACACCGAACGTTGCAAGCAGCAGGGCGAGCCAGCCGCTCAGGAGCGCACTAATGACCACGCGCTCGTAGATACTTTCGAGCAGGTCGGGGTTGGGCAACAGCCAGCGTGCCAGCAACCAGCCCGGCAGATAGAGCACGAGCGGCAGTGCCACCGCCGCAACCAGCAGGGTGGTGAGCGTTTCAGGCATACGCGCCCCGGTGATAGGTTGTTGTTCGCTGTTTCATAGCCCACGCGATCATACCACGCTCGCTTGTCGGCGGCAAGCGCACTGCGCCGCACGGGTGGTGGTCGTACTATCTATTCAGATAAACGAACGTATGTAACCCATTAGGTCGGGCAACTGTGGGCAGTTCCTGTCGTGTGGTGTGTCACGGTAACATATTCATGTACTCGTAATGTCTTGGGGTGGTTTGTTTGTTCGCATTTCGTGCCTGTTGCGTGTCGGTTGATGGGAGGGTGGCTTGGAGGCGATGCGCGGGGGGCTGTGGGCAAAGTGTGGACGAACATGTTTGCGGCGTGTAGTTTTCCAACCTTGTCTCCACGTTATACACCTGTTATCCACACGCGGCGGTGGGTGGCGAGTAGGAGGTATTGCTGATAGGGACGGCTCATCGGGGGCGTGGTAGGGGACAGGTGTTGTGGGGTTATCCACATGGCGGGCGGGCAGTTTTCGACATGCAGGGCTTGTCAACCCCCGAATTAGCCATAGGGTTAGGGGCATGACTATAAGAAACTGTAATAGATTTTCCCCAGCATGTTGCTTGTAAATCCACGGTGGATCAGGTATGATCAAGCGCAACGCCATTAGGCGGCTTCACGAAAGTACTGCCAAGGACATATCTACCGGGGCATCTGTGTATGTTCAGGGCACCATCCCGGTGCGCTGTGCGGACAGGCTTTTGTGCGCCATTTTCTGGCACATGAGACGTTAGGAACCCGAGGAACGGTCATGCGAAGAAAGCAGGCGACGGCAGCAGTCGTGAGCGGGCAATTAGTGTGCCCCCTGAACCACAGTGCAGAAACGGAGACGTGCATGAAGCTAAACCAGATATGGCAGGCGACACTGGGCACCATGCAACTGCAAACCCCGCGCCAAGAGTTTAACACTTGGTTGTTGGATACCGCGTTGCTGGAGCTTGATCAGGGGCGTGCCGTCATCGGGGCTGCAAACCCGTTTCAGAAAGAAGTGCTGGAAAGCCGCTACCTTGCCCCGGTGCGGCAGGCACTGGGCGATGTGGTGGGGGTGCCGATGCAGGTGCAGTTTGTGATCGCCACACCACGCCCGTCGAGCCATGGCAACGGGAATGGGGCTGCCCTGCCGCCGGTGGCGTTGCCGCCGCGCCCGTCGAGCAATGGTAACGGGCGGCACCACGCCAATGGTGCCGTGCCTGCCGACGCGCCTGCCGATGCACCGTCCGGCGAAACACACCCCGATAGCGTACCCCCGGCACCGCCCGACATGCCCTACGTCAACCGCCTTGGCAATGGTGTTGGCAGCAACGACCACGGGAGCGGCACGCAGTTGTCACTCAGTAGTGCTGCTCGTGATGGCATGCTGAACTCGCGCTACCGCTTCGAGAGCTTTATCGTGGGTGCCAGCAACCGCATGGCACACGCCGCGTGCATGGCGGTCGCGGAGCGTCCCGCGCTCAACTATAACCCGCTGTTTTTGTATGGCGGGGTCGGGTTGGGTAAAACGCATTTGTTGCACGCCGTCGGGAACTTTGTGCTCGACCAAGACCCGGAAGTCAATGTGATGTATGTGTCGTCGGAGAAGTTCACCAACGACATGATTAACTCGATCCGGCGACACCAGACGGAAGAGTTCCGGCTACGCTACCGCAACATTGACGTGCTGCTGATTGACGACATCCAGTTCATCGCCGGGAAAGAGTCCACACAGGATGAGTTCTTTCACACCTTTAACACACTGCATGCCGCTTCGAAGCAGATTGTGATTAGCTCGGATCGTCCGCCAAAAGCGATTATGACGCTGGAAGAACGGCTGCGTTCGCGCTTCGAGTGGGGGCTGATTGTGGATGTCCACGCCCCTGACCTAGAGACGCGCACGGCAATTTTGCGGGCGAAGGGTGAGCAGATGAGCATCCCCATTCCGCATACCGTGATTGACTTTCTGGCAACCAAAATCCAGAAGAACATCCGTGAGCTGGAGGGGAGCCTGAACCGCGTCGCGGCGTTCGCTGCGATGCAGCACGCGCCCATCACGGTTGACCTTGCGGCATCGGCACTGGCGGAACTGCTGGATGAGTCGCAACGGCGGCGCATTACGCCGGACCTCGTGTTGCAGACCGTCAGCCAGTTTTATGGCGTGGACATGCGCGTGCTGGAGGGCAAGAGCCGTAGCCGCAACGTGGTGATACCACGGCAGGTCGCTATGTATCTGCTGCGTGAAGAGACGGGCAGTAGTCTGGTCGAGATTGGCAACCTGCTGGGTGGGCGCGACCATACGACGGTTATTCACGGTTGCGACAAGATTGCCACCGAGATCAACAACGATACACGCCTCCGCAACGAGGTACTGGCGATCAAGGAGAAGCTGTACCAGTAGCCGGGGTACGCTCTACCGCCAACGGGTGAGGACAACGACGGGGTACGCAGGGGGCGTGCCCCGTTTGGTATGGCGGGGGTGTGCGTGGGGCAGTGTGAGAACGGCAAGCAGGGCTATTCGGGGAGCGCGACGAAGCCGCTCATGGTGGCGCGGTAGGTCGTTTCGTCGGCGGTACTGCCCACTGCGCTCGCGTCGCCCTGCCGCGTGATGGGCACACTCTGGTTGACACGTGCGCCGGGATATTCGGCTTGGAGTTGCTCGCGGTAGGCATCGCGTAGCGCAGCCAAGATTGCCGCGTCGTCGGCATTGCTGGGTACGGTGGCTTCCACCTCAAACTCTAACGCCTGCGGTCGCCCCACTTGTACCTCGCGGTCTGGCAGGGGCAGCACCGCTTGCACGGCGGGTGGCAGCACGTCCGGGTAGAACACGGCGACCGCAATACCTGCCCCTGCGAGCACAACGAACAGCAGCACGAGCAGCAGCACGGCACGCCGTGTGGCGCGTATCAGCCTGCGTACCCACCCGCCACGCTGCTGCTTGCGCGGCGGGTGCGCGGGTGGGGGCGGCGCGGCAGTGCTGGGTTGGTTGAAGGTAGGTGGCGGTGCTTGCGATGGCAGTGGGGGGGGCACGGGCGGCTGGCTGAGTGGTACCGTGCCGGTACGTCCGGGGGCACGAGACGTGGGCGGGGCGGTGGGTGGTGGTGGCGTGCGGGTAGTCGGTGGGGCGCTCCGCATGGTAGACGGCGTGGCAGGGCTGGCGGCACGGGCGGCGGCGGGCATGGCGGCGGGCGGGCTTGCGAGGGCTGACCAGAAGGCTTGCATGCTCTGGAAGCGGTCTTCGGGCTTCATCTGAAGGGCGGTGGCAATGGCAGCACTGACGTGCGGTGACACGGTGGGCACGAGTTGCTGCACGGGCGGGAACGAGAAGGGTTGCTCTTCGGTGGGGTCGCGCCCGGTCAGCAGGTGGTGCAGCGTTGCGCCGAGGGCGTATACATCGGAGACGGGCGTTGCCAAGCCCTGATACTGTTCGGGCGGCGCATAGCCGGGGGTGCCAATCTGGGTGCCACCACGGTCGGTGGGGTTGAACAGTTTGGCGATGCCGAAGTCTACCAGCTTTACGCGCCCGCTCTTCTCAAACATAATGTTGGACGGCTTCACGTCGCGGTAGACCAATCCCTGCTGGTGCAGGTAGCTCAGTACGTCGCACAGTTGGCGTGCTAGGGCTATCACGCGAGCTTCGGACAGGCGCGGTTCACGTTCGAGCACGGTTTCGAGGTCTTCGCCACGCACGAAGTCCATCGTGAGGTAGTGCTTGCCTTCGTCGGTGAAGTGGCTATAGATGCGCGGCACACTGTCGTGGCGCACCTGCTGGAGGATGTCGGCTTCGGTGTTGAAGCGGCGGGTGGCTTCGGCGCGTTCGCGTGGGTCGGTGAAGTTGTCGCGCATTTCTTTGATGGCGTAGATGTTGCCATCTTGGTCTACGCCTTCATAGACCGAGCCTTGCCCCCCTTGCTTGAGTACCCGTGTGATAAAATAGCGGCGCGTGTCGTGGGTAGGGAGGTCGTCATTGAGGACAAGGTTTGCCGCCCCGCAGTTGACGCAGTAGCGTGCGTCGTTGGGGTTTTGTGCCTGACAAACCGGGCAGATGATGTGCCGCACCGGGGCGGTCAAGAATTGTTTGCTCATCGGCGCGACCTTTGTTCTGGTGCTAACAGATGCCATCCCGGTTGTTTCATTCTGGTTATACCATAGCCCGTCTCTTTCGGCAAACAGGACGGGCAGCACGTATTGCGCGTCACAGTACTTTCTAATACGTAGACGAAGGGGGCAAGGTTGCACGTTACGATCACCAGCAGTGCCAACCCACAGGTGAAGGCAATCCGGGCGTTGCGGCAGCGCAAACAGCGCGAAGCGAGCGGGCAGTTTGTCATTGAGGGCATTCGTCCGGTGGCAACCGCCATTGAGCAGGGCGCGGCGGTGGTGCGGCTGGTGGTTGCGCCCGACCTGTTGCAGAGCGATGTTGCCCGTGCGCTGGTGGCGGGGCAACAGGCGGCGGGCACGCCCGTACTGGCGGTCAGTGCGGCGGTGTTTGCATCGTTGTCGCTCAAGGATGGACCGCAGGGCATTGCGGCGGTGGTGGCACAGCAGTGGCACCCTTTGGCTGCCGTAGACGCGGCGGCAGGCGGCGTGTGGGTTGCGCTGGATAGCGTGGCAGACCCCGGCAACCTTGGTACTATTCTGCGGACTGCTGACGCGGTGGGGGCGCGGGGGGTGGTGTTGCTCGGCAATACGACTGACCCCTACGACCCCGCCGCGTTGCGTGCGAGTATGGGCGCGGTCTTTACGCAACGGCTGGTGCGTGCCACGTTTGCCGACGTGACGGCACACTGCCGCCAGCATGGGGTGCTGCTGGTGGGTACGTCGGACGCGGCGGCGACGCACTACCGGGCGGCATCCTACCGCGCTCCACTGATGCTGCTGATGGGGAGCGAACGGCAGGGGTTAGATGCCGCGCAGCAGGCGGCGTGTGCTGTGGTTGTGCATATCCCCATGCGCGGCACGAGCGACTCGCTCAACCTAGCGGTGGCAACCGGGGTGCTGCTGTACGAGGTACTGCACCAGTTGGTACCGCCCACTGCCCATTGATGGCGCGGGCGGGCACGGGTGGGCACGCACTAGCGCGTTGGCGCGGGCGGGCACGGGCTAGCGCGTTGGCACGAGCGACACGCTACGTTGCCGCCCGTCGCGCACGAACGACACGCGCCATGGGCTGCGCCCCCGTAGGGTTGCAATCGCCTGTTTCAGGCTGTCTACGCTGTCGGTCAGGTGGTCGCCCAGCATAAGAATGACATCGCCTGCCCGCAGGCTGGCGCGGTCGGCGGCACCGTCGCGGGCTACTTCGAGCAGGAGCACGCCGTGCTCTTGCGCGATGCGGTGGCGTTCGCGGGTTTCCGGTGCGAGCGGTGTGGTCAGCGCACTGACCCCCAGTGCCCCCCGCGCGAGGGTGGCGCGGTGTTCGGCGTTAATGCGCCCGATCACGTCAAGGGCGGTGGTGGTAGGTACCGCGAAGCCTAGCCCCTGCGCGTAGGGCACGATGGCGGTGGTGATGCCGACGACGCGCCCGTGCACATCTACCAGCGGACCGCCGGAGTTGCCGGGGTTGATCGAAGTGTCGGTTTGCAGCAGTGGCTCTAGCGTGCGCCCGTCGCCGGTCGGGAGCGAGCGACCGAGCGCACTTACCACACCGGCTGTCACGGTGAAGTCGAAGCCGAATGGGTTGCCAATCGCTACGACGAGTTGCCCGACGCGCAATGCGGCGGCATGGAGTTGTGCGACGGGTAAGCCGCGCTCGGCGACGCGCAGCACGGCAAGGTCGTGGGCGGGTTCGGCACCTACCACGCCTGCCGGGAAGCGGCGTTTGTCGGGCAGCGATACCACGACTTGCCGTGCCCCCGCCACGACGTGCGCGTTGGTGAGGATGTAGCCGTCGCTGCTGTAGAGTACGCCCGACCCTAGCCCTTGGTCGAAGCGTCCGCGCCGGGTGCGCCCGGTCTCGATTTTCACGACGGCGGGACCGGCGCGTTCGGCAGCGGCGATGATTGCCTGCGAGTAGGCATCGAGGGCGGCGGTTTCGTCTATGGGTGTCTCAAGCATTGGGTGGTTGCTCCCCTCTTGCATTTGGTCTGCGCCAGCCGGGGCTGGCGTGGGTAATGCCCATTACGTGTAATTGGGTAATTGGTATTGTACTGCAAAATGGGGTGGTGCGCCAGTGGGGGAGGGGCGGCAGACGTTGCCCCCCACCTAGCGGGTAGGCGGGGGGGCGCAGGCGTGCAGCGTGTCCTGTGGTCGTACTGCGTGTAATGTAGGGTTCTGCACTGCGTGTGACGCTCTTCGCACTGCGTGTGACAATTTACACTTACAACAAACTACACGTCTAAGTTCTCCACCTGCGTCGCGTGTGTCTGGA
>CAZNQP010000077.1:8415-15851 GCA_964575355.1 uncultured Chloroflexaceae bacterium | reverse complement strand
TGCAGCGTCGCCGTTTGGGCAACGGTATCGGCGGTACTCACGGGTGGTGCCTCCTCTTCTGTCCTGTGGCGCGTGTGGCGCGTGTAGCCTATGGGGTGGCGTGCGTGGGTGCGACGGTGTTGCTGCTATTGTAGCACAGATGCGCGGCAAGGCGCAGGGGCACCGCCGTGGCAGGTGCCATGCCGATGCCCCCACGCGCACGGCGGGTGGAGCGGATAGCCGACTGTTCGCACACACCCGGTTATTACTCTCATAGCCGCGTGTTATAATGGAACCATGGGGCACTGACTGCCCCGCACGCAGGCTATTAAAGCGTTACCTGTACCAGAGGAGGTCACGGTATGAAGAACATTCTCTTTCTTGTGGGCGATTATGTCGAAGACTACGAGGTGATGGTACCCTTCCAAGCGTTGCAAGCGGTTGGGCACACCTGCCATGCCGTTTGCCCCGGCAAAACGAGCGGGCAGACAGTCCGCACGGCGGTGCATGACTTTGAGGGCGACCAGACCTACAGCGAAAAGCCGGGGCACAACTTCGCGCTCAACGCCAACTTCGATGAGGTAGACCCCGCCGACTATGACGCGCTCGTTATTCCCGGTGGACGCGCCCCCGAATACATTCGCCTCAATGCGCGGGTGCTCGAGATTGTGCGTAGTTTTATGGGCGACAACAAGCCGGTTGCGGCGATCTGCCACGGCGCACAGGTGCTTGCCGCCGCCGGGGTACTCGAAGGGCGGCAGTGTTCGGCATACCCCGCCTGCGGTCCCGATGTGACGGGCGCAGGTGGCTCATTCGTAGACATCCCCGCCGACCAAGCGCACGTAGACGGCAACCTCGTCACTGCCCCGGCATGGCCTGCCCACCCGCTCTGGCTGAATAAGTTCTTCGCGGTACTCGGCACAAAGATAGAGGGCTAATGCCACGGCATCGCCCCCGGCGGGCGTTGTGACCGCGTGCCTAGCCGCGCAACCGCAACGCCCGCGCAATGCCCGCCTGCAAGGTGCTGTACGTTTCGAGGTCGCCGAGGTCTTCGCCCAGATGCACTAGCGTCTGGGCGATAGCAGGCTGAATACCCGTTATGACCACCCGTGCGCCCAGCAACCGCACCGCCTGCGCTGCCTGAATGAGTGCCTGCGCGACGTGCGTATCCACCGCCGCGACCCCGGTAATATCGAGCAGAGCTAGCCGTGCATTGTAACGTGACACCCCCACCAAGAGCGTTTCTTGGATCATCGCCGCGCGTTGCTCGTCCAGTGCGCCAATCAGCGGCATAATCACCGTGTCATCAGTGATGGGAATGAGCGGCGTGGACAGTTCGCGCAGGGCGGCGCGTTGTGCCGTGATAACCTGCTCTTTCAGGGCGGCGGTTTCTTGCTCGCGCTGCTGCCGTTCGCTGATATCGCGGATGATGGCGCACACATACTGCTCATCGCCCGCCCGAATAACCGACACCGATACTTCAATGGGGAACAAACTGCCGTCTTTGCGGCGACCCGTGTAGGTAAAGTGCTGAGCACTCGTATTGCCTGCCCGGAGACGTTCAATGAAGACATCGCGCCACATCTCGAACGGGTGCATGTCGCTGTGTAAAAAATCGGCGGCATGGAGATGCGGTATCTCGTCGGCGGTGTAGCCGTACATGGCAAGGGCGGCCGCGTTCATGTAGCGTATGTTGCCCTCAAAGTCAAACCACGTAATCGCGTCTGCCGCCGTTTCGAGCGTCGAGCGTGTCAACTCAAGCCCGGCAGATGCCTGCTGCTGTGCCGTCGTGTCGAAGATATACCCCACCATTGCGGCAGGCGTGCCGTCATCGGCAGTCTGCACAATGCTGTGGTCATAGACGTAGTGCAGTGTGCCGCGCGGCGTGACAATGCGGTACTGCTGCGCGAAGCCCGTGCTGCCGTCGGTGGTCGCCAGATAGTGCATCAACTCACCCGCGACGCGCTCGTAGTCGTCGGGGTGAATAAGGTCTGCCATAGTGATGGTACCATCCACAATGTCCTCTGGCTCCACCCCGAACGTTCGCACACTAGGCGACACGTAGCCCATGGTCTGGTTGTCGTCCAGCAGCACCCGGTAGACTAAGCACAGCCCGCCGCGAAACAGCGTGCTAAGCAGCGCGACCTCGCGCTCGCTCAGCGTCAGGGCGGTGTTTTCGTAGATGGCGAGCCGCGCCCGCAGGGCGGCGTTCTCCGTTTGCAGGGCGGCAACGGTAGGCAGTGTGTCACTCATAGAGGCGTAGCTCCCCTCGTGTGTTATGGGTGCGACAATTCTGCGTTTCGCTCTCCATTATAGTCCATGCTGACACACTTTGCAGCACCCAACCTACGCCCCGCCAACGGCAGGGCAGCAGGCGGGTGGCACACGCTATGGTACAATACGCGCAGGTGTGCGACCCGCCGGACACCCCCCATGCGGGGCACCCTAGGAAAACACATGATTGCATCGGTACAGGGAACAATTCAGCATTTGGGGAGCGACCATGTGGTCATCAGCACGGCGGGCATCGGCTGGCTCGTCTATGCACCGCGCCCGGTGCTGGCGGCACTGGGCAATGTGGGCGACGCGGCAACCCTGTTGACCGTGCTGGTGGTACGCGAGGATGCCATGACGCTCTATGGCTTCAGCGATGCTGACCAGCGTGCCACCTTCGAGGTACTGCTGGGTGTGTCGCGGGTTGGTCCGAAGGTCGCGCTCGGTATTCTTGCGGCAGCCTCGCCGGCTGAACTCCGCACGCTCGTTGCCACGCAAGACGTGCAACGCCTCGCCCGTGTCCCCGGCATTGGCAAGCGCACCGCCGAACGGCTCTTGCTCGAACTGAAGGGCAAACTCGATACCACTGGGCTACCCGCCGCCGCCGCCCCCGCCGATGCCGCTCGCACGGGCGCACTCGCGCTCAACGAGGAATTGAGCGACCTGCTGCAAACGCTCGGCTATAGCAGTAGCGAAGCCGCCGCCGCCGTTGCCAGCCTGCCCGCCGACGCACCGCCCGACCTCGAAGAGCGGTTGCGGCTAGCATTGCGCTACTTCGGGAGTGTCTGAGATGCAAGCGGTTGTGCTGCTATGGCAAACGACTTTTACCCCCGATACGGTCAACCTGTGGCTCGCGTGCGGACTAGTGCCGCTGGTGCTGCTGCTTGTGGGGGGCGCGGTGTATCTGCGCTGGAGCCGCCGCCGCCAGCAACGCCGCTATGCCATGCGCCGCCGCCGCCGCACGACCCGCCGCGCTGCCACCCCCGCCGACGCTGCGGGGGCGCGTGTTGCCCCCGCCGCCCCCACCGAAAGCAACGATGAGGTGTTGCGCCGCCTGCTACAGCGGCACCTGCCATGACACGCCGGTGAGGTCGGGTTGGGGCAAGCCCAGCATGTAGCCCTGCGCGTGGTGGCACCCCGCCGCCCGGAGCCATTCAAGCACATCGCGTGAGCGCACACCCACTGCCACTACCTCAATGCCAAGCGCGTTGCCAGTGGCGATGATGTGCTGCACCATCACCTGTGCCGAGCCGCGTGTGGTCAGCGTCGAGACCAGCGACGGCGACAGTTTAATCATATCGAGCGGCAGGTGCAGCAGGCTCATCAGGGCACCCGTGCCATTGCCAAAGTTGTCTATGGCTACCTTCAGCCCCATCTGGCGCAGTTCCAGCAGCGTGTTGCTGAGCTGGATTTCGTTGCTGTTGGGCACCGTCTCGCTAATTTCGATGACCACCGACGACGGCGACACACCCAGTACCCGCAGCAGGCTTGCCAGTTCGCTGGTCAGGCGGGGCGCATTCAGGCTTGCCGCGCTCAGGTTGATGCTGACCGTGCGCGGGTGCCCCTGTTCGCGCCAGAGTGCTGCCTCTGCGAGTACCCGCTGCATGACCCACGTATCGAGTGCCCGCATCAAGCCCATGTCGTGTGCCAGCGACAGGAAGGCAGGCGGCAAGTACAACCCGTTTTGCGGGTGCTGCCAGCGCACCAACCCCTCGCACCATTCGCGGTTTGCCTGCCCTAGACCGCCGCCGTGTGGGTGCAGCGCAATGATGGGCTGGTAGTGTACCACCATTTGGTCAGATGCCAGCGCACCCCGGAAGTCTTTTTCTAGTGCCACGCGGTCATTAAACATGCGCGTCAGGGTGGTGTTGTAAATCTTCACGCGCCCGTCGGTGCGCCCGCTCCGCTTGGCGTTGTACATGGCAATGTCTGCCCGCGTCAGCAGTGTGCTGAAGGGCATGTTGGGATCGCTCGACAGTGCCACGCCAATGCTGGCACTCGAATCGACCTCGGTGCCGTGCAGCAGGTAGGTCTTTTCGAGTGCCCGCGCCACGCGCCACGCCACCAGTTCCGCTTCGTGCTCGCTGGCGGGCATCAGCATAATGGCGAACTCGTCGCCACCCAGCCGCGCGAGCAGGTCATTGTCGCGCAGGCAACTCCGCAACCGTACCGCCGCCTGCCGCAGCAGTTCGTCGCCCGCGTCGTGCCCTAGCCAGTCGTTCACCTGCTTGAAGTTGTTCAGGTCGAGGTAGAGCAGTGCCACGCTCGTGAACGAGTCGCCGATGCGTTGCATCACCTCGTTGCCATAGTCGTACAGGCGGCGACGGTTGGCAAGCCCGGTCAACTGGTCGTCGTAGGCAAGCCGTTCAATTGCGACAAGGTGCGACTTGCGCTCGGTCACATCGCGCAGCACGCCCACCGTGCCTTGCATCTGCCCGGCATCGCCCTGCGCGACGTGGGCGCGCACCTCGAACCAACGGACTTCGTTATCGCGGGTCACATAGCGTGATTCGTGCGTGACGTGCTGCTTGACCCCGTGCAGCAGGCGGTGAAAGTGTTGCAGGGCAGCCGGGCGGTCGTCGGGGTAGACGTACTCGCTAAAGCCGTGCCCCAACACCTCGTCGGCGGGGTAGCCCATCACATGTTCCCACGCCGTATTGAGGAACGTCCAGCGTCCCTGCGCGTCGGTATGAAACACGATGTCTTGCACTGTCTCAACGAGCGTGCGGTAACGGCGTTCGCTGGCTTGCAGGGCTACGTCCATCTGGCGGCGGCGCAGTGTTGCCCCGAAAATGTTGGCGGCAGCCCGCAGCACATCGAGTTCGGTGGGGGTGAACTCATAGGCACGATCACACTCATCGAAGCCGATGAAGCCCCACCACTCCCCGTTGACGCAGATCGGCACAACGGCAATCGCAATAATGTCTTGGGGCGCGAGGATGGCTTGCTCGCTTTCGGGGAAATCGCGTATCAACCCAGCGATTGCCTCGTCGTTTGCGAGGAGTCGTGCCCAGCGTGGGAAGTAGTCGTCATAGACAAGGTTTTGCAGGGCGGGGTTGTCCAGTTGCGGGTAGACGTTGGTTGCCGTCCATTCAAACCGCTGGCTCATCAGCAGTTTGCCATCGGCGGAGGCGTGGTTCTGGAAGACATATACGCGGCTGAAGGTACTTGCTTCGCCTAGCACTTTCAGCATGGCAACGAGCGGTTCGTGCCCCACGGGCGACCGCAGGGCAAGCTCTGCCATGGTGGCGATGGCTTGCAGCAGCATATCGCGGCGGCGCGAGATGTTGAGCGTTTCTTGCAGATAGAGTATCTGCCGTTTGTCTTCGGTATCTGGGTGTGCCATAAAGTACCTGCCTGCTGTGTAATGGGTGATGGGTTGGATGTCCAGTATAGCACAACTAGCAGTCAAAATAGCGTCAAAGGATGAGCATTGAACTGCACATATTGCACCACACCGTTGGGGCAAGATGACACACCCGTGGTGGTTTCAGTTTTTAACGCGTTAGCCTGTGCGTCGTGCGAGGCTAACGTAGTAGAGCAGTTGCAGCACCGACGAGATGGTCGCCGCCAGATAGGTCGAAGCTGCCGCAATGAGTACCGCCTTTGCGCCCTGTGCATCGCGCTCGGTTTGCATCACCCCCGATTCGCGCAGCAGGGTCAGACCGCGCCGACTCGCGTCAATCTCCACTGGGAGCGTCAGCACACTGAACAGCACCGACACGCCGAAGAAGAGAATACCGAGCCAAAACAGTTGTTGCCCGAACGTCCCTGCCACCACCAACCCCGCGATGATCAGGACATACGAAGCCATCGGCGAGAAGCGCAACGCGGGCAGCAAGAAGCCCCGCATGGCAATGAGGGGCGACTTGAGTTGGTACTGCTGGGCATGCCCCAGTTCGTGCGCGATGACCGCCATTGCCACCACCGACCGCTGGTCGGCGACGGCATCGGACATGCGTACCGTGTTCGACGACGGGTCGTAGTGGTCGGTGAGCGTCCCGGCAATCCGTTCGAGCCGTAGCCCTTCGATGTCTACGCCGCCCCGCCGCATGATGGGACGTGCGCCCGGTTCGTTCGTCCCAAGGTCGGTCTTTGTGATGATTCGGAAGCCGACTTCCGTGCCCGTCAGGTTTGCGCCGTTGGCAACTTTGCTCCACTTGCCATAGGTCTGCATCAGATAGAACTGGGCACCTCCCGACAACGCCATGGTCACGACGATCAGCACTAGATACAGTGGGTCAAAAAAGATAGGTATCACGCACCACCTTGCCTTGCACTCGCTATACAGGTTGAACACATAATTGCATTCGTATAATACCATATCCTGTACAAAAGCGGAACAAGCATATTGCTGAAAGTTCAAGCATTGTACGCCACGCGCCCCCGCCGCGCCCCCATGCTGATGTATGACCACATCGCGGCACGAACGGCAACAGGCTGGTATAATGAGGGTGAGGTATACGCCCTGACCGTCGCGCCCCCGCACGCCCGCCCTTCGCCCACACGACGGCTGCACGATGGAGTTGTATGCAACGCTACGTTCCGCGCATTTCGCGCGTTGTCTTTGCACTGGTGGTGGCAGTATTGCTGGGTGCGTGCAGTGCTGCTGCCGCGCCCGGCATTCCTACGCCCACGCCCTTCCCGCTGGCGACGAGTGCGCCCGCCGTGCCACCACCGCCCACCGCCACCGCCCGTGCCGCGCTGGTTGCCACCGCCGCCGCCGACATGCCCGCGCCGCACGCGGTGCCCCTGTACACCGGCGACGCGGTGCCGCTGTGGGCGGTCTTTAGCACGGGCGAACGTCCCTTGGGGGGCGAACACCACCTGATGCTCTATGGCTATGCGGGCGGCGCGTGGGTCGCGCTGCACGATGAGCCGCTCCCGTTGCCCGACCTGCTGACCGCCGATAGTGTGCGCCCCGTCACGGTTACGCCCCGCGGGACGTGGTTTGTGGTTGAGGGTGCGCTTGCCACGGGCGGCGGTACCTTCACGCTCTACCAATATGACAATGCCCAGTTGCACACCCCTGTTAGCACGGTTGCCGCCGTCACGCCCGCCGCCACCCTGCGCGACATCAATGGCGACGACCTGCCCGAAGTGCTGCTGGACGAGAGCGACCCCTATGTGCTGTGCCGCGCCTGTGGCATCCGTGCTACGCGGGTGGCGGTGCTGCGCTACCA
>CAZNQP010000077.1:0-8405 GCA_964575355.1 uncultured Chloroflexaceae bacterium | reverse complement strand
GGGGGCTTCGAGCCAGTCGAGCTTGCGCCGTTGGCGTTTCAGGTGCCGTCGGCGGTGCGCGTGCCGCTCAACGAAGCCCTTCGCCTTGCCAACGCCGACCTGTGGCAACCTGTGCCCGCACTCCTCGCAGAAGCCGCGAGGAATATGGACGACGTAGCCGCCCAGCCCACCGCCGACCGCGCCACCGCCCAACCCACCGCCGACCGCGCCGAGCAAGCCCGCTGGATGCTGGGGGTGCTGGAGGCGCAGCACGCTGCCCACCAAGCCGCCGCCACCGACACGCCGTTGCCGCTGCTTGCCAACGCCCTGTATGGCGACTTTGCTGCCGCCGAAGCGGTGCTACGCGAGCACGCCCCTGCCGACCTGTTTCGCTACCCTTCGCCCGCCGTGACGGGTACCGTGGCAATGGGCTGGGAGCAGGAGCTTGCCGCCGCCCTGACCGAGCAGAGCAACCGCGCCCTTGCTGCCCAACCTGACCTTGCACCCGCCTACACGGTACGGGCGTTCGCGACGTATCTCATCAGCCCTGCCAGTTCGGCGGTGCTGGCGGACATGCAGCGGGCTGCCGCATTGCAGCCCGACGATGCGTTCTATCAAGCTAGCGTCGCCCATCTGGTGGATGCCAGCCGCGTGCCCGACCCCCGCCGCGCCATGCTCGCCGCCGCCGAAGCCTATGTGCGCGAACGCGCGGCTCCCCAATTGACGCTGACACTGGAATTGCAAGCCGATGGGGCGGGGCGCGTGCTGCTGACGCGCCCGCGTAGCGTCGTGCCACAGCGTTTGTTTGTGGTGCGGCAGGGCAGCGAGTGGCAGGTGGTTGCCACCATTGATGGCGACCGCGTTAACCCGCTCGAAGCGGTGACGCTCGCCGCTGCGGGCGTACCGCCTGCCCTGTACGCCGACATGCAGGTGCCGCCCACGCCTACGGCGTTGCCCCCGACCACCCCGCCAGCGACACCCGACCCGACCACCCCGACGGCAACGGGTAGCGCGACACCCGCCGCCACCGTGCCACCAGAAAGTGAGCAACCCAATGTGGAACCTACTACCGGGGATTAACCCCAGTGTGACCGAACAGACTACCGCCCTGACCGATGCCATCCTTGCGGTGGTGGCGGTGGGGTGCGCCGCCGACCTGTGGCGACGACGCGCCCGCCACCCTGTCAAGGCACGCCTCTGGACGGCGGCGTTTGGTGCGCTGGCGGCGGCGGCGATGCTGGGCACCGTTGCCCATGGGCTAGACCTCTCCGCGCAGGCGTATTTTCTGTTATGGCAGCCGCTCAATGTGGCACTTGCCGCTACGGTTGCGTTCTTTATTGCAGGTACCACCTACGACCTGTGGGGACAGCAGGCAGCCCGCCGCGCCCTCGCGGGTGCCGCCGTGGTGGGGGTGGCGTTCGTTGGCTTTACGTTGCTGGTGCCGGGGACGTTTCTGGTCTTTGTGCTCTATCAAACGGTGGGGATGCTGTTTGCGCTGGGGGTGTATAGCTGGCTGGCACGGCACGGGCGACAGGGCGCGGCTCTGCTGGCGGGCGGCATTCTGGTGACGATTGTCGCGGCTGGGCTGCAAGCTACCCGCGCCGTCACCATCGCGCACCCCATCCCACTCGACCATAACGGGGTGTTTCATCTGGTGCAACTGCCCGGTGTGCTGCTGATATACGCCGGGGTGCGGCAGGCAATCACTGCTGCGTGGCAACCGTTGCGCGAGTGGGTACCTTCGGCGGTGGTGAGCCGCCCAGCAAAATAAGTGCGAATACGAAAAGGACAGTGTGTATGGTGCAGATGTATATCACCCCGACTATTCCCCAGATAGCCCGCCGCGAAGGGTACCAGATGGCGTACCTGCTGGTGGGCATTGGGGCAGCCGCATCGCCCAGCGTGCCCACCGTGCCCCACTATCATGTGGTCGTTGCCGATACCAGCCGTTCGATGCGTACCCCCACCGTGAGCGATGAACGGTTTCGCCAACAGCTCCAGACGGGCATTGCCCACGAGGTCTTGATTGACGGTGTACCGGAGTGGCAGTTCGCGCCGCGTGCGCCCGCAACCCCAACCGCTCGCGCACCCAGCCCCCTCGCGTATGTTGCCCGCGCACTCGAACAGAGTGTGGCAATGCTGCGCCCCAGCGACCAGTTCGCGCTGGTGGCGTTTGCCCGCGATACGCACATGCTGGTGCCTGCAATACAACCGATCCACCGCCACGCACTGTTGCAGGGCTTGCGCGAGTTGCTGCAACTCGACCTTGGCGACGATACGCACCTCGTGCATGGGCTACGCATGGCACTGATGACGCTACGCCAGACCGCACCCGACACGCCGACGGTGCGCCAACTCACCGTCATCACCGACGGCTTCACGGCTGACCCATTGACCTGCCTCGAACTGACACGGCAGGCAGCCAGCGAAGGCATCATCGTGCATACTATCGGCATTGGCAACCAGTTTGGCGATGACCTGTTGGTGAACATTGCCGACCTGACCGGGGGCATCGCCATGGTTGCCGATGATGCCGCGCAGGTGCCCGACCTGCTGCCCACAGTGGCGACGGCTACCCAGCAGATGACCGCCTACCAGTCGGTGCTGCGCGTGACGCTTGCGCCGGGGGTGCGCCTGCGCCACGCCACCGCCCTGACCCCCGCCCTTGCCGTGTTGCAGCCACAGTACATTACCGACACGTTGCTGCAACTGACGGTTGGTAGCGTGACCGCCGACCAACCCCGGCAGGTTTTGTTGGAGATGGAAGTACCCCCCGCGCGGCGCAGTGTGGGGCTGCAAAACCTTGTCACGCTCGAAGCCCGCACAGGCATTCCCGCAACCACCGTCGGGCAGACGATTACCGCGCAGATTACGCTGGAGCCTGCGCTCGCTGACGTGGTGGTGGATGCCGCCGCGCGTGCCACGGCGTTGCGCCACTTCCGGCGGGCACGCGCCGCCGTGAAGCAACACGACCCGCAGAACGGCTCGCGGTTGCTACGCCAGTTTGCCGGTCGCCTCGCCGAACTGGGCGAACCTGCGCTTGCCGCCCTCGCCCAGCAAGAGGCGATTAATTTGCAGCACAGCGGCAAAGAACGCAACCTGCTTGACCTCAACTATGCCACGCGCGAGCTTGTGCCACCCAGCTTGGGGGGGCAGGGTGCCGCGCCAGACGACCCCGCCCGCCCCGACCCGGCGTAGGTGCGCGGGCGGCGCAACCGCTACGGGCGCGAGCGGCATGTCATCCCTGACGGGAAGTCGTTTTTCTGGTACGATACTTTATATAGCATACAGCCCAGATGCTTCGCAACCAACACGCGCAACACGATACATTCAACCGTACCAACTAGACCAACCGTACCAACTAGACTAACCGTACCAACTAGACCAACTGGAACTGGAAAGGATACCGCTACCCGTATGTCACAGCCACTCTACGATGTTATCGTCGTGGGCGCACGCATGGCAGGCAGTGCTACCGCCGCCCTGCTCGCGCAGCAGGGTGCGCGTGTGTTGCTGCTCGAACGCAGCACGTTGCCCGCCCCGACGGTCTCGTGTCCTATCATCTACGGCAATAGCTTGCAAATCTTCGACGAGATGGGCGTACTGCCCGCCGTCGAAGCGATTGGTGCCCCCAAAATCCGCTACTATGGCGGGCGCGTCCCCAACCTCGATCTTGTGGCGCGGTTGCCTGCTGTGTTCGGGCGCGACTATGCCTACTCCATTCGGCGCGATGTGCTCGACACGGTGGTGCTCAACGAAGTGAAGCAGATGCCCAGTATCACGGTGCGCGAAGGCTTCAACGTGACTGAACTGGTGTGGGGCAACGGGCGCGTGGTGGGCGTGCGTGGGCGACAGAACGGCGGCGCACTCGAAACGATTTACGGCTGGGGCGTTGTCGGTGCCGATGGCAAACGCTCGAAGGTGGCACGCGAGGTACAAGCTCCCATCTACCTGTCGCACCCCAACCCGTCGTGCATCTTCTACGCTTACTACCGCAACTTCGAGCCGCTGAGCGAGCCGAGCGCGGTGGTGTACGCCGACCCCGAACGGCTGCTGACGACGCTCGTCTTCGATGCCGACGCGGGGCTGACCGTCGTGTCGGTGGGCGTGCCCAACGCCGAGTTTGCGACTGCCCGCAAAGACCCAGAGGGTACGCTCCGGCGCGTCATTGATGCCTTCCCCGAAGTGCAGCACCGCGCCCGCAATGCCGAGCGCGTCACGAAGGTGATGGGGCAGGGTCCGATTGACAGCTACTACCGCCAGTCTTACGGTGCGGGCTGGGCACTGGTGGGCGACGCGGGGCACTACGTAGACCCCGTGACGGGGCAGGGCATCAACTACGCCCTGTACGGGGCGGCATTTTTGGCGCAGGCGTGGGCACGCACGCGCCGCCGCGCAAGCTGGGAACAGGCGATGGCGGAATATCAGCGCAACCGCGATGCCTACACGCGCCCCATGTTCAACCTGATTAGCTTTGGGTCGCAAGCCGAATGGCTACGCGAACTGGGCATTGACATTGGCACGCCGCTGATGCAAGCCATTTCGCGCCGCCCCGACGTGATGACGCGCTACATTGGCATGTACAACGGTGCCACCTCGGTAGACGAGTTTATGCACCCGCTCAACCTGCTGCGTATCTATGCCGAAGACCAACTGCTGTACGGGCTACCGCAGGCACTCGGCTTGCGCGGCGGCGCAACGCGGCAGCAACTGGCGATGGCATCGTAGCACCCCCGCCCCACCCCGCGCCCCGCGCTGATATGGCAACAACGCACCCCCCGCCCAGTCGTTGGGTGGGGGGTGTTTGCGTGGCGGCGGCGTTAGCCCGCCCGCTGCAATGCCGCCGCGATGCCCGCCTGCAAGGTGCCCTGCGTGCGGATGTCGCCTAAGTCTACACCGAGTTGCACGAGGGTCTGGGCGATGCGCGGATGAATGCCGGTAAGCATGAACTGTGCCCCAAGCAAGCGCACCGCCCGCGCCGCCTGCACTAGTGCTTGCGCGACATTGGTATCTACCACGCCCACGCCCGTAATATCAAGGATGACCAGTTCGGCATGGTAGCGGGCAACCCCCTCCAGCAGTGCCTCGACCACCTGCGCCGCGCGTTGCTCGTCTACTGCGCCAATGAGCGGGAGAATGACCACGCGGTCTGACACGGGGATGAGCGGCGTGGATAGCTCGCGGAGCGTCGCCTGCTGGGTAGCGATAATCTGCTGCTGCAATGCCTCGCGCTCTTGCTCTGCCTGCTTGCGCTCGCGGATGTCGCGCCCCACCACACAGATGTATTGCCGGGCGCCGTAGCGAATAAGGCTGTTGGTTGCCTCGACCACGATGGGCGTGCCGTCGCGGTGGCGGTGGGTGCGCTCGACCAGCACGCGCCCCTCGGTTTCGAGGCGGTGCATCAACCGTGCGCGTAGCTCGGCGGTGAAGGCGGGGTCTACATCTTCGACGCGCAGCCACGCGACATCGTCTTCGGTGTAACCGTACAGTTCGCGCATGGAGCGGTTGATGTAGTGGACCTTGCCATCCGGGTCATACCACGCAATCGCCTCACCGACGTTTTCGAGCGTCACGCGGGCAAGTTGCAGGGTTTCCACAAGTTCTTCACAGGCGGTTAGCTCGGCTTCAAGTTCGGCAACACGTTGCCGCAGGTGGGCAAGTTCGCGGGTCGTGTCAGGGCTTGATGGCTTGTCTTGCACAGTAGTGACTCCTCACAGTCGTGACTGATAGGGGTATGCCGTGTAACGACGCAGCAGCATGGGCAGTGAACATGGTGATACCCCTCCACATAAACAATAGCGACAAACGGAACAAGACGCGGCGGGGCGGGCTTAGAACTTCCCGCTATTGACCGTCTCTTCCGGCGGCGGGACGGGTTCGGCGTTGTCCCAGTGCTCGACAATGCGCCCGTCGGCGATGCGGAACAGGTCTACCTGTGCGTAGGGTTGCCCCCGCCAGTGGGCTTCACACAGCGTTGCCACAAAGTTGCCCTGCCCCACCAGCAGCACAAGCCGCTGGTACACCAGCGCACGGTCTGCTGCCAATACCAGTTCCTTGAACGCCGCTCGCCCGTCGGGCACCTCACGGTTGTGCTGTATATACGTATCGCTCGCAATGTACTCGTCAATCTTGGTGGGGTCTGCACCCAGCAGCACATCCTCGATGAAGTTGCGAACCAGTTGCTTATTTTCGTCGGTCTTGTCTAGGTCGGTGATTGCCGTCGCGCCGTCGGTGGTGGTATGCCCGGACGGGGTCTGTGCGCTATACGCTGCAATGACATCCCAGTGCTCGATAATCTTGTCGTCGTCGTCCGTGTCGAAGAAGTCGGTTGTGACCCATTCCGACTCGCCATCGTTGAGCGACTGGTAGACATGGAGGAACACATACTGCCCGTCTTCGAGTGCGCGGAGCACGCGAATGTCGCGCTTGGGGTTGCGGGCAATGAATGGCTCGAAGAATGCCACGAAGCCCTCGACACCATCGCGCACCCCCGTGCTGTGCTGCGTGTAGCGGGCACCCGTATACTTCGTAACTGCCTCACGAGCGTTGCCGTCGCGGATGCCTTCCATGTACAGCCGTTGAGCATTTTCCAGTTTTTGTCCCACGCTTGCGCTCCTCTCTGAAGCATGCCACCTGCTGTGGCAACACCCCCACGGCGGGGGCAAACAGCCCCAGTGTAACATAGCGATGGGGCACCCCCCCGCCCAGTCGTTGGGTGGCGGTAGCACGCCCTGCGCCGCAACGTGCTGCGCCGTTGCCTTGCCAATGCCCGCACTCGCCCCCGTAATCGCAAGCGTCTGCGCGTCCTCTGTCCGCTCCGTGCTGGATGCCCTGCTGCCCTACTGCTGCTGCGCGGTGGTGCCGTTGTGGGCCAGCCCGAACGCATCGTGGATTGCCTGTAACGCGGTGGCGGTGTCGCGCCCGTCCACCACAATCGAGATATTGTACTCGTTGTGCCCCTGCGCGATAGCGACCACGTTCACGCCTGCCGCGCCCAGTGCGCCGAACACGCGCCCGGAGATACCCACCGCGCCCTGCATCCCCGACCCAACAACGGCGAGAATAGCGACATCGGCGGCGACATCAATATGCTTGACGTTATACAGCCGGAAGTAGTCTGCCAATTCGTGCTGCAACTCGGCGGTAGCGGCATCGGCTTCGTCGCGCAGCACGGCAAAGCTGATGCTCTGCTCGCTACTGGCTTGGGCAATCAACAGGGTGTTGACCCCTGCCCGTGCCACCGCCCCAAAGGTACGTGCCGCCGCGCCCGTCAGACCCAGCAAGCCGGGACCGCCCACCGTGATCAGGCTCACGCCGCTAATGGCGGTGATTGCCTTCACGGTGCCCCCCGGCGAGCGGTCGGTGATGAGCGTGCCGGGGTGGTGCGGGTTGAACGTGTTGCGGATGCGGATGGGGATGCGCCGCTCGACGGCAGGGTAGACTGTGCGCGGGTGCAGCACGTTCGCGCCATAGTACGATAGCTCGCCCATCTCGATGTAGGAAAGCTGCGAGATGCTGCGGGCATCGGGCACCAGTTTG
Source organism: uncultured Chloroflexaceae bacterium (assembly GCA_964575355.1). Lineage (GTDB taxonomy): Bacteria > Chloroflexota > Chloroflexia > Chloroflexales > Chloroflexaceae > CAZNQP01. The sequence continues at coordinate 887 of CAZNQP010000077.1, read as the reverse complement.
GGGTTCGAGGTCAGCACGCCGTCCACTTCCTTCCAAAACCAGATTTCGTCGGCGTGCAGGGCTGCCCCCAGTATCGCGCACGAATAGTCGCTGCCGCCGCGCCCCAGCGTGGTTGCAATGCCCGTTTCGGTGGCACCAATGAAACCCGTCACGACAGGCACCGTGCCCGCCGCCAAGAGCGGCGCGAGGCGTTGCTGGCAGCGCACGCGGGTTGCGTCCATCAGGGGGTCGGCATTGCCGAAGCGGTCGGTGGTCACAATCACGTCGGTGGCATCCACGGCTTGCGCCGCCACGCCCGCCGAGCGCAACGCTGCCGCGACGAGCCGCGCATTGCAGCGTTCGCCCTGCCCGCTAATCAGGTCGAGGGCACGCGGGGTCAGTTCGCCCAGAATGGCGATGCTGCGGGCAAGGTTGGTGATGTGGTCGAACAGTGTGCCCAGTTCGTCTGCCAATGCCTGCTGCTCATCCGGCGACGCGAGTTCGCCCGCCGCCGCCACGTACAGGTCGAGCAGGCGCGGCGCGGCTTCTTCCGCGGTACGGGCATCGCCCGCTTCGGCGGCACGGGCGGCGGTAATCAGGGTGTCAGTCGTCCGCAGGTGGGGCGCGTTCATCGCCGACACCACCACCACCACCTGATGCGCGGCGGCAACCTCGCCGACTATCGCGCATACGCGCCGGATCGCGTCTGGGCTACCCACCGACGTACCACCGAACTTCATCACAAGCTGCATGGTCTCGTTTGCACTCCTCTGCTGTGTTCCTGTGTCTGGTGCGCTTCCTGTGTCTGGTGCGCTCTGGTGCAGACGGGCAACCCACTGCTGCCAGTCCACCGTTACCTTCATTACCATAGCGCGGCGGGTTACGGGCGCGGGCAGACGCGGCGGGTG
>CAZNQP010000076.1:1916-16743 GCA_964575355.1 uncultured Chloroflexaceae bacterium | reverse complement strand
ACCAGCACAAGCCAGCCGATGGTTTGTATGTGTTTCACCCCATCACTCCTTCGCATTGTGCCCATTGCGCCTGCCGTGTGTGCTGCTGCTGTCATTATAGCAGGTAGGCGAGCGCAATACCCCACACCACGCTCGCGCTCGCCCGACGGCACAGGGGGCACAGGGGGCGTGGTGCTGCCCGCCCGTCTGCGCTATACTAGAGTTGGGTAGTATTCTTGCAGCCACCCCACCAGCAGCACCCAGTACAGACGCAACCAGCAGCAACAAGTAAGGAGCACGGAGAGCGCATGAACAGAAGCACGCAGCCGCACACCGTCGGGCTGATCGGTACCGGCATGGTTGGCTCGGCATTCGCCTATGCCCTGATGCAGCGCGGCATCGTGGGCGAACTCGTTATGGTGGACAAAAACCACGACCGCGCCGTGGGCGAAGCCATGGACTTGCGGCACGGCATCCCCTTTGCTGGTGCCATGAACATTCGGGCGGGCGACTATGCCGACCTGCGGAATGCCAGCGTGATTGTCGTGACGGCGGGCACCAACCAGCAACCCGATGAAACCCGCCTTGACCTGCTCCACCGCAACATTGCCATTATGCGGCAGGTGATGGGAGCGGCACTCGCCGTCAACCGCGAGGCAATCTATGTCATTGCCTCCAACCCAGTGGACATCATGACACAGGTTGCCGTCGAAATCGGGCACGACATAGCACACGGGCGCATCTTCGGGTCGGGCACCATCCTCGATACTGCCCGCTTTCGCTACCTGCTGGGGCAGCACTATCAGGTCAGCTCGCGTAGCGTCCACGCTTACATCATCGGTGAACACGGCGACAGTGAGCTTGCCGTCTGGAGCCTCGCCAACATCGCGGGGGTACGCCTGCACGAGTTCACCGGGACACGCGGGCAGGGCTACGACCCCGCCGCATTGCAGGCAATCTTCGACCAGACACGCATGGCAGCCTACGAGATTATCCGGCGTAAGGGCGCGACCTACTATGCCATTGGGCTAGGCTTGCTCCAGATCGTCGAGTCCATTGTGCGCGAGCAAGACACCGTGATGACCGTCACCGCGCCGCTCAATGGGCACTACGGCATTCACGATATGTGTGTCAGCGTGCCGATGGTGGTGGGCATTGACGGCGTGGAGCACATCCTCGACATCCCGCTGGCACCCAACGAACTGCACGACCTACAAGAGTCGGCGGCTATTCTGCGCGCCGCGCTGACCGAAGCGGAAGCCGCCCCCCAAGCTGGGGCATAACGCGGGCAGGGCGGCGGGCTGGCTAGAGTAGCCCCAGCCAGCGTGCCAGCAACGGTGCCAGCACCGCCGTCACGGCACCATTGAGTGCCATTGCCAGCCCCGCGAACGCGCCCGCCTCGTCGTCTATGCTGAAGCCACGGGCAGTACCGATGCCGTGCGCCGCCAGCCCTAGCGCGAAGCCCACTTCGTTGCTGCGGCGCACACCCGCCAACAGCAACAGTTCGCGCCCCAGAATGGCACCAATGATGCCGGTGAGGATGACAAACACCGCCGTGAGCGACGGCAAGCCCCCTAGTTGCTCGGTGATGCCCATGGCTATCGGGGTCGTGACGGACTTGGGCACCAGCGAACGGATTGCCACATCGCTCACGCCCACCAGCCGCCCCACCAGCACCGCCGACAGTACGCCCACCGCCGCCCCGCCCAGCAACGCCACTGCCACCGGGAGCGCGTTCTGGCGCAGCCGTTCGAGCTGGCGATAGAGCGGGATAGCCAGTGCAACCGTCGCGGGACCGAGCAGGAAATGCACAAACTGCGCCCCGTCGAAGTAGGTCTCGTAGGGCGTACCCGTGGCTTGCAACAGCAGCACCAACACCACCACCGACACCAGCACCGGGTTGAGCAACGGGAAGCCACGGGTGCGGACGAACAGCCACTGCGCCCCCTGAAAGACCAGCAACGTCGCCGTCAGCCACAGGAGCGGCGTGCGTGCCAGATACACCCAGATGTCAATAATCGTGCTATCCATTGGGTTGCTCCCCCGTGCGACGCTGCATCAGGTGCCGCAACAGCCGCAACACCCCGCCCGTCGCCAGCACCGTGATGTAGGTGCTGACCACCAGCGTGATGAGAATGGGCACCCACTCGCGCTGCAACAACTCCAGATGGACGATCACGCCCGTGCCGGCGGGCACAAACAGCAACGAGAGGTGGTTCAACAGACCACGGGCGGTTGCATCAAGGTCGGTGGGCACTTTGCCAAGCCACAGCAGCAACCCCACCAGCAGCAGCATCCCAAGGACGGGACCGGGCACGGGCAGGTGCAGTCCGCGTGCGATCACCTCGCCCACCAGTTGCAAGCCAAGCAGTGCCGTCAGTGCGCGTATCATAAAGCTGTCCTTTCTCTTTGCTTCTTTTTGCTTCTCTGTCACGGTCGTTACGCGGTCGTTCCGTTGCCCTATAGTACACCCGATACACCCACCGCCACACCGAGCGAACTTCTGCCGCCCGCCAAACGTCCTTAGGTTATAGCATTGTGGTATCATAACAAGCATCGCTCATACAATACAATCAACACAATTCCCTCTCTATGAGAAGCGAAGCGAAGCAAAGGAAGGAGAGACCTATGGTCTGGTATCGGTCAATCGGTCTGGTGGTAGTCCTCATGGTCGCGCTGTTGGTGAGCGCGTGCGGTGGCGGTGAACCCATCGCACTGACGGATATTCCAACGTTCCCGAATGCAACCCCCATTGATGCAGGGCAAAATCAGACGGCAGACCTGTTCCTCGACACCGTGCAGTCGTCGTTGCCCGAATCCATGACGGCGGAGTCGAGCCTGTACACGTTGCCGGCTGGCACGGCGTGGGCAGACGTGCAGAGCCACTATAGCAATGCCGTGAGCGAAGGCGACTGGGAAGCCGCCAGCGAACTGAACCAAGAAAGCGAGTTCATCAATGTGGCGGGCTGGCAGCGCGGTGGGCTTGCCGGTGAGCAAATCCTGATGGTCGCGCAGGGCAATGATCCGCTCAGTGGGGAAACCTTCCTCATTACGGCTATCTTCTCCGAATAGTCCCGCCGCTTCTCCACACAGCCGCGGTGTAGCGCAGGGTACTCCCGCCGCGCTACGCCGCCCGGTGTCTGCACGCCGCCCGCACCTGCGGTATAATCAGGCAAGGATGGTTCGCGCACACAGCGCAGACGCAGGATCAGGATGGAACAACTTTACCCCATACTCAACATCATCACCCCGATAAGCATCGGTGTCATCATCGGCTCATTGAGCGAATGGGCTTTGAAAGTGCTGTCCGCCTTCGTGCGCGGACGCAAACTCAACACGTCCGCTATCATCGTAGATAGCGCACGCGGGTTGCCTTTCATCAACCTGACCGCTATTGGCGTGCTCTTTGCCATCGTCTACAGCGTCACACAGGTGTACTGGGTGCGGGTTGGCACGCTCGCGGTGGGCGTGCTGCTGATGGGCAGCATCGCGCTGTGGGCAGTCCGCATCGGGGTAGACTTGCTTGCCTACTATGCCAGCAGGCGCAACAGCTCGATGGCGACCACCTCCATTTTGCGCTACATCATCTATCTGCTGATCTTCGTGCCCACGACCCTCATCGTTCTGACGTGGTTTGGGGTGCCCACTGCGCCCATCTTCACCGCCTTTGCGGCGGGGGGTCTCGGTCTGTCGCTCGCCCTCCAGTCGCCCATCACCAACCTGTTTTCGGGCGTGGTGCTGGCGGTCAGCAACAAGATACGCCCCGGCGACTTTGTGCGCCTCTCGAACGGCAACGAAGGCACCGTGGTTGACATCAACTGGTATACCACGCGCATCTTGCAGTGGGACAACACCACCGTGCAGGTGCCCAATTCGCTGATTGCCCAAGAGCACGTCTTAAACTTTGACCAGCCTACGTCGTTCCTCGACCATGTGATCGAACTGGGCGTGAGCTACGACAGCGACCTTGAGCACGTCACGCGCGTAACGCTCGAAGAGGCACAGGCGGTCATGCTCGAGCACCCCGGCGGCGTGCCCGACTACGAGTGCAAGGTGATTGTCAAAGAGTTTGCCGACTTCAGCATCAACCTGCTGATCATCGTGCGGGTGCAGCACTATCTAGTGCGCCTCGGTGTCCAGAGCGCACTGCTCAAGCGGCTGCACGTCCGCTATGCCCAAGAGGGTATTCACATCCCCTTCCCGGTGCATACCATCCAGTTCGAGCACGGGCACGCCCCGGCAGAGTTTGCCGCCCGCACGTTGCCGCCGCCGCATTCGTCTGCGCGGTAGCTCACTGAGTTCGGTAGCTCGCTACGTTCGGGAGACTGAGTTAGTTAGAAAGATACCCCTGCATGGTTCCACGCCGACTGTTCCGCCTGCTGCAATGCCCCACCTGTGGCTCGCAGATGCTCTACCTATGTAACGACGGGCTATACTGTGGTGCGTGCGGCGCACACTACCGCGTCACCGACCATTACCTCGACATGATGCCGCAGGGGGTCGCCTTCGACTATGTGTCGAAGTATGTCGCCGAAGAAGAGCAACTCGCCGCCGAACTGGACTACCGCGCCCTCGCGCCGCCGTTGCTGGCGGCGGGCGTTCGCAACCGCGCCCTCGTGCGCCTGCTCGACCTGCGCCCACACGACATTGCCCTCGATTCGGGCTGTGGCACCGCCAAGTTTGCCGCATGGAACGCCACGCGGGTTGACCTGATGGTGGGGAGCGACCCCGTGACCCTCTTTGCCGATGCTGCCGTTGCGCACGTCGCGCTCCTCCGTGCCGACTCGCGGCGGTTGCCGTTCGCCACCAACAGCTTCGACAAAGCCTTCTCGATTGACGTGCTCGAACACTTCCCGCTCGATGTGATAGACGACTACCTCGCCGAGACCGCCCGCGTGCTGCGCCCCGGCGGTCGCTTCCTCGCCTTCTCCAACACCCGCGAGCCGTCGCCCATTCAGCCCATCATTGACGTGAGCCGCCGCATTGGGCGCGGCTTCGTGCAGATGGGCGTGTACGACTTCGAGCGCGAAGCTCTGCGCAAGTCCGACCACCTCAAAGCCCTCGCAACGTGGGAGGACGTACAGGCAGCGTTTGCGCGTGCCGGGTTGCGCCCCGTCAAGGTGGTGTTCTGGAACAGCCTGTTCACCACCTTTGTTGAGCATGTACTGATGAAACTGGGCGAGGCGGTTGTCGGGCGGGGCAGCAGCGACCAACCGGGCGACCCCGCCGCCGCATCCAGCCCCACGGACGCGCCCCCCGCCACCGGGAGGAGCAACGGCACCGCCCCCCCCACGACCGTCAGCACGGGCACCGCCCGCGAGATACGGGCACGGCAACGGCTCCGGGGTAGCCTGCGCCCCGGCAACCCGGTCTACCACGGCTTGCAGGCGGTAACGCTCGTGATGGAACTTGACCTGTGGCTCTTCGGCTGGATGCGCTCCGGGAGCTATTTCATTGTCGTGGAGAAGCCCGCGCAGGGGGGGCACTAAGCATGCGCCCGTTGTATGTCTCACCCATCGGGCGCGGCGGCGTAGACTTTGGCATCCAGAATATCACCCGCGCCGTGCGGCGTGCTGGGCTGACCGATGCTACGCTCCTGCGCCTGCCCGAACTGTACAACTTCGCGCCATTCCTCATTCCGCGCTCGTTGCCGCCGGGGTGGGCACGCACCTTCGACGTGGTACAGGGGCGTTCGCGGGTGGCGTTCGCGCTGCGGAGCGGCGGCGTGCCCACCGTGACCACCGTTCACCACCTGACGACCGACCCGCTGTTGCAGCCGTTTAGCTCGTGGCAGCAACGCCTGTTTTACCGTCTCGTCGAATCGCGCTACGATGGCTGGTCTATCGCGCACGCCGACGCGGTGGTGTGCGTCAGCCGCTTTACACAGCAGCAGGTCGCCCAGACCTACGGGCGCGTAGACACCGAACTGATCTACGATGGCATTGACACCGACGTGTTTGTGCCGCCGCCCGGTGGTGCCCGCCGCGCCGACGGGCTACCCCTGTCACACGCCCCCGGCGATGGCGGGCGCATCCGGTTGCTGTTTGTAGGCAACCGCACGCGGCGCAAAGGCTTCGACCTGTTGCCCGCGATCATGGCGCAGTTGCCCGCCGACTATGTGCTGTACTATACGGGCGGCTTTCAGGGGCGCGACACCGCCCCGCCCCACCCGCGCATGGTGCCTATCGGGGTACCCGACCGTGACGGGTTGGTGGCAGCCTACCAGAGTTGCGATATTGTGCTGTTCCCGTCGCGGCTAGAGGGCTTCGGCATTGTGCCCGCCGAGGGGCTAGCGTGCGGGCGACCCGTCGTCACGACGCGCATTGCCGCCCTACCCGAAGTGGTAGACCACGCGCAAAATGGGGTACTCGTCGAGCGCAACGACGTAGCTGGGTATGCCGCCGCCGTGCAACAGCTGGGCGACGATGCACCGCTCCGGCGGCAGTACGGCGAGCATGGGCGGGCGAAGGTAGTTGCGAGCTTTGGCTACGACCAACTCGGCAACGGCTTCCGGGCGTTGTACGCGCGATTGCTGGGCACCGGCGCCGGCTCGCGCACCCGCTAGGGCGTGTACTGTACCACCTCGGCGAGCGGGCGGCGGCGCGTGCGTTGCGGCACTTCAGCCGGGTAGCCCAGATAGAGGAAGCCCACGATACTGTATGCCTCTGCGTCAAGGTTGAGCAGGCTGTATGTTTCGGGCTGGCGCGTCAACACCCCCGTCCCCCACTGCGCCCCCACACCTTCTGCCCACGCCGCGAGTTGCATGTTTTGCACCGCGCAGCAGGTGGCAGCATAGTCCTCGCGTTGGCGCAAGTCGTCGCCCGCTTGCTGGCACACCACCGCCACAATCGCGGGCTTATCGAGAAACTTGGTGCGGGCGAGATCGCGCTTGACCGCAAGCTGGTCAGGCTCCATGCCGGCGGGGAGCTTGGCAATCTGGACGGTAGCGAAGCGTTCGGCAAGCACGCCGCGCACCTCGTCGCCCAGCACAACAAACCGCCACGGCTCGGTGAGGTGGTGGTTGGGTGCCCAGATACCAGCCGTCAGAATGCGTTCGAGCACGGCGGCGGGCAGCGGGTCGGGCTTGAAGCGAAAGATGGTTCGGCGGTTTTCAATCGCGTCGTACACATCCATACAACACCTTCTTTCTGGCTCGTGTTTGGGCTAGCTTCGTCCGGCAAGCGCGGGCTGGTCGCGGTATGACGCGGCGTTTCCCCCGCCGTTTCCCCCATTGATAATATCCCCACTAACCTTATCCCTATTATAGCGACGGGCGCAATAGCCCACTGGTCATAGGGCACGCAGGGCACGCGGGGCACGCGGGGCACGCAGGGCACGCGGGGCACGGAAGTAACGGGGGCAATGGGGCAGGTCACGCATCGTCACTGGTAGGGGTAACATAGGCACGGAGCGCAGCCGCTAGCTGTTTGCGGGCGCGGTGCAGGCGCACCTTTACCACGCTTTCGCTCACGCCCAGCGCGGCGGCAGTCTCTTTCACACTCTTGCCCTGCATATCGCGCAGCGCAAACACCTGCCGATAGTGCGCGGGCAACGCGGCAATCGCGGCGTGCAGCCGTGCCGCTAGTTCGTTTTGCAGCGCGGCACCCTCTGGGTCGCAGGGTTTGGCATGCTGGATGGGCGCGGCAGTGGGCAGCAGGTCGGTCAGGTCAAGCGGAACGTGCTGGCGTTCGGCGTGGGCTTTGCGCTGCTGCATCAGGGCTTCGTTGATGGCAATGCGGTACAGCCACGTCCCCGGCTGGCTACGCCCCTCGAAGCTGTTGAAGCGGTCGCACGCCTTGATAAAGGTGGACTGCACCACCGCCTCGGCGTGGTCGCTGTCACCGCCCACTATCGTTAGCACCCGCCGAAACAACCGCGCCGCATACTGCTTCATCAGGCAGGCGCACGCATCTGGGTCGCCGCGATGCAGCCCTGCAACCAATTCATCTTCGCTATCATACACCCGTAGGTCTATCTGTAAACCGCTCATTGCTCCTCCTCGTTGGGTTTCCGTATACTATTGTAGCAGAGTCGCCCCCCCACCTATAACAGTGAGCGTGGTGATATGACCACCGCGCGTGAAGGCGTGCTCCGCGCTTGTGTGCTCACTTGCTGGGGTACTGGCGGGCATTGGGCAGGGCTGTGTGGTGCAGACGTGGTACAATAAAACCGTTACGTCAGTCACATCGGCGGGCAGGTTGGCTCGTTCCGCCCCCTATGGTAGCGAAGGCACAGCATGCAGAGCGAAACGACGCACCCGGATCATAGCGCACTCCTCCACATCAGCACGGCAGTCGAGACTGCAACCACCCTCGATGAGCTACTGATGCTCGGCTTGAGCCAGCTCGCCGCGGTATTCGGTGTCCCACGGGCGGGCATCCTCTTGACGAACCCAGACGAAACAGGCTGGTTGCAGATGACCCACCCGCCACAGGTGCAACCCCCGTTGCCGCCCAGCCTTGGCGAATACCCGCCGCTACAACACATCGCCCGGAGCCGCCGCGTCACGCTCCTCAACGATGTGATTGGAAGCCCCGCGCAGCACGCGCTGGCGGCACTCGTCCACGATACCCGCTGCTACAGCGGCATGGTGGTGCCCCTGATCGCCCGCGACCGCGTGATTGGTTTGCTCGGACTGGCAACCAGCGACGACCCCCGCGACTACCCCACGCACGAACAAAACCTTGCCCGCGTGCTCAGTAGCCCGCTTGCCGCCGGGATCGTCGCCTTCCAGAGCGATGCCGATGCCCGCCGCCGCGCCGACGAACTCGCCACGCTCAACGAGATTGCCAATGCCATCACCTCGTCGCTCGATATGCCCGCTATCCTGCGCCAGATTGTCCGCCAGATCAACCGCTACTTCCACGTCGAGGCAGGGGCAATTCTGCTGCGCGACGAGCTAACAGGCGACCTTGAGTTTACGATGATGCTGCAACAAGAGCAAGAGACGTTGCAAGGCACGATGGTACCACGCGGGCGCGGCGTGGCGGGGTGGGTCGCCGAAACGGGCAACACCGCTATCGTGCTTGACCCCGCCAACGACCCGCGCTTCTACCGCGCCGTCAGCGACTCGGTCAACTTCGATACCCGCTCTATTCTCTGTGTGCCCATCCTCAACCGGGGGCGGGTCATCGGCGTGATCGAACTGCTCAACAAGACCGACGGACCCTTCAGCACCGACGATGCCAACCGTCTCCAAAGCATGGCAACCACCATCGGCATTGCCCTCGAAAATGCGCGGCTCTTTGCTGACACCGTGGCAGGGCGCGAACAACTCGCCGCCATCCTCAACTCGACCAGCGACGGCATGGTACTGGCAGACCATCGCCGCCATGTGGTGATAGCCAACCCGCCCGCCGCGCAACTGTTCGACATCCCGATCAGTGCCATCGCGGGGCAGAACATTGACACCATGATGACGACCATGATGGCGCGTGCCTACCACGTCAACGCCCCGCCGTGGCTAAACGACGATAACCCAGTGGCGCGTGGCTCCACCGTCACCGAGTTCGAGCTGGGCGACCGCGCAATGCACCAGTATGTGCGCCACTTCAGCCTGCCGGTCTACGACCGCGACGGGTTATCGCTCGGCGAGTTGCTCATCTTCCAAGACGTGACCAACGACCACGAACTCAACCGGATGCGCGACGACTTCACAGGGATGCTCGTTCACGACCTGCGCGCGCCGCTCACCGCCATCATGAACGGCATTGATATGGTGCGCCGGGGGCTGGGCGGTCCCGTCAATGACCAGCAGCAACAATTGCTGCGCCTCTCGTACCAGAGTAGCCAGAATATGCTCGAAATGGTGAATACGCTCCTCGACATTGCCCGCATGGAAAAGGGTACTATCCCGCTCAACTCCGAGCCATTCTCGGCGTACACACTGGTAGACGATGCGATGGCGCGGCTCCGTGCCACCGCCGAAGGATGCGACATTCGGCTGCACAGCCACATGCCCGTGGGCTTGCCACTGGTCGAGGCAGACCGGGGCAAAATCTTGCGCGTGCTGCAAAACTTGCTCGACAACGCGATCAAGTTCTCGCCGGTCGGGAGCACGGTCACGCTGGGCGCACAACATATTGACATGGTGGATGGCAGGGTGCTGGTGCCGCGCGTCAAAGACCACAGCCTCGACGAAACCTACCTGCCGGTCGCGTGCCCCGCCCTACCCGACAACGAGTGGCTGATCATGTGGGTGCGCGACGAGGGCGAAGGCATCCCGCCCGAATATCACGAGCGCATCTTCGAGAAGTTCGGGCAGGTGCGGCGCAAACGCTCGAGTGGTACGGGTATCGGGCTGACCTTCTCGCGCCTGACCGTCGAGGCGCATGGTGGCAGCATCTGGCTCGAAAGCGAAGTAGGGCACGGCAGCACATTTGCCTTTGCGTTGCCCCTGTTGCGCCCCACAGGTGAGCTAACCCCCTAGCTCCCGCTCGCCCGCTCGTCGCCGCGCCGGTTCAATTCGCGGATGAGCACCGCCGCCTGTGCTTCGGTCAAGTCGGCGGGGTCGGTGCCAAAGCGTTGCTGCACCACCGTCGCCAATGCGACCCCGCGCCGCTGGGCAAGGTCGCGCAGGGCATTGTGCTGGCTCTCGGTGGCAGGTGGCGAGGGCGGCACCCCTTCGGCTACCGCATATGCGGCGGGGGCTTCGGCAACCTGTTTCAACTGGTCAATCAATTCAGAGGCTTGCCCCCGGTTGAGGTCCGCCAGCAGCACCCCGTGCTGGTCAGCGTAGCGCGTCAGTTGCTCGCGGTCCCAGTGGAGCCGCTGTTGATAGGCGGCAATCAGGTTGCGCTGCCGCTCAGTGGCGGGCAGTTCCGGGTTGCGCACATTGGGCGGGCTGTCGTGGCTCTCAAGCGTGGCACGGATAGCGGCAACCTGCTCTTGCACGGCGGCGTGCTGTGCCAGATAGATGCGCCACCCCGTGGCGACGGCTTGCTCAATCGTGGCATCGTCGGCATCGGTGGGCAGCGTCACCACTTCCTCAACAGTAATAAAGTCCTCGCCGTGCCGAATAGCCATGCGGTAGGTGCGGCTGACGGTCGGCGGGGGCGGGGCGCGGTCGGGGGTAGACATAGCTGGCTCTCCTCTCTCGCTTGCCTAACGTGTGGTTGTTCGCTCTGGCGCGGCGTGTCGCTCGCTTGCCTAACGTGTGGTTGCTCGCTCTTGCGCGGCGTGTCGTCGGTTGCCAGCACCGTCACGGGCGGCGTGGCGGGTGCGCCGGGGCGTGGCGGGTGCGTCAGGCGGGCGCGAACCTCGGCAACCTGCGCGATGGCGGTACGGACTTCCGTCAGCCACTCGGCGTGCTCGGTGGCGAAGGCACGCACAATATACGCCAGCGCACTGCTGCGCGTATCCGCAACCCCCGCCGCCACGAGCGTATCGAGTACTTCGCGTTCGGGGCGGGCAAGCCGTGTCATCACGGGCACGCTGCGCGTCGTGAAGACCACCTCGGTGCTGCCCATCCGCATTCCCCACGCGATGGGACGTTGCAGGCGGGCTTGCAGGTCGTTGGCAACTTTCATCCGCACCTTGCGCGTCTGTTCGCGCTGCTGGATCGCCGCGTCAATCTCGGCGGTACGCTGGGCATCGTCCGGCGCATCGCCCGTGCAGTCATGGGTGGTGGCGGCACCAGTGGGCGGGTTGTCGCTCTGAAGAATAATCAGCACTTCGTCATCATAGAGGCGCACCAGCGGCGGCTGGCTAGCGAAGGGGGGGGGCATTCGCTGCTGGACAAACTGCGCTATCTCTGCCTGTTGCATACCGTTGACATACTTTCTCACTCAATGCGTGTGTTCCATTTTATTGTACCACGCGGGCAGGGGCACCGCCCGCGCACCGACAACGCACCGTTGTGGGTTGCCCGCTGGGGTGCCGCGTAGGTTGACAGCCCCCTATGCACCACGTATAATGCACGCTAGGCACAGGCACCGCCGCTGCCGTATCGGGTTGTTTGCGGCAACGTGCGGTGTCTGTTCATATCTGATCATGTCTGAACGACGAACACATGCGTGGGTGAGGGTTGCCGCAGGTGCCCGCACACCACCACGAACACGAAGGAAAAGGACAACACACCATGCCGAAACGAACCTGGCAGCCGAAACGCATCCCGCGCCGACGCAAGCACGGTTTTCTGTCGCGTATGGAGACCCGCGAGGGGCGGGCGGTTTTGCGCCGCCGCCGCCAGAAGGGTCGTCACGCGCTGACCGTAAGCAACGAGCGGCGGGCAGTACGGGGCGGGCATCGCTAAACCGACGCGGTGGCACCACGCCACCCGCCACAGCGTACCGCAAACGAAGCAGACCGCCGCGAACGGGGAGTGCCCGCCCGCGTGGTCTGCTTTCAGTGTCGGGTTTGTAGCAAAAGGATGGTAGCGAGCCGGAGTGAAACGCCAGCACCGCCTGCGCCAACCACGTCAGTTTCAGCGGGTGCGCCGCACAGGGCACAGTGTCAGCAACCACCTGTTTCGGTTGACCGTCGCCCCCAACCGTCGCCGCGCCAGCCGGTGTGGGTTTGTGGTCACGAAGCGTTTCGGAACCGCCGTCGAGCGTAACCGTGCCCGCCGTCGCCTGCGCGAAGCCATCCGGCTCGTGTTCCCACATATTCAGAACGGGGTAGATTTGGTGTTCACCATCTATGGACGCGACATGCTAACCATCGCGTTCACCGACCTGCAAAGCACACTGCAACACCTGCTCCAGACAGCACACGTCTGGCAGCCCACCCCCGCCACGCCTGCCCCCCAACCAGAGCCAGAGAAGAGGTAACTATGTTCGAAATATGGGCGATTTTTGTCGGTTTCTTTGAGCAGATCATCGTGCTGTTTGCCGTCATGACGGGCAGCATGGCACTCGGCATCATTTTGTTCACGGTGCTTGCCCGCCTGACGATCTTGCCGCTCACGCTCAAGTCCATCCGCTCTAGCCGCGAAATGCAGAAGATACAGCCGCTGATGAAAGAGCTTCAGCGCAAGCATGGCAAAGACCAGCAGAAGCTCAACGAGGAGATGCTGAAACTCTACCGCGAGCACAAAGTCAACCCCGTGGGCGGCTGTCTCCCGCTCCTGTTCCAGATGCCGATCTTCCTCGGCGTGTATCAGGCGATCATCCACCTGATGGCACCCGACCAGCAGCAGAACCTTGGTGCCGCCATGCGTGCCGCCATTGTAGACAACGACATTAGCCAACTGCAAACGTTGCCCCTCACCGGTCCGCTGTGGGAATGGCAACTGACGGGGCAAGAAGACGCGACGGTCATCACCAGCCTGCTCACCGACACCGTGTTTGGCATCATCAACCTTGGCTTGCCCACCTTTGCCGACAACTTCAGCACCTTCAACGGCATCGCGTACCTTGCGCTCCCCGTCACGGCAATCATCTTCCAGTTTGTCCAACAGGTCATGGCAATGCCGCGCGTGATGGACCCGCAGCAAAAGATGATGATGCAGTTTATGCTGTTTATGCCCCTGATGATGGGGTACATTATGGTGATTGTCCCGATGGGGACGGTGCTGTACTGGGCTACCAGTAGCCTGATCGGTATCATTCAGCAATACTTCGTTTCGGGCTGGGGGTCGCTCTCCAACTATCTGCGCTTCTTGCCGCCCGACCCGCCCGGCGTGCAGCAACGGCAGGAAGAACAAGCCGCACTGAGTGCCGCCGCCACCGCCGCCGCGAACAACGAGGATGCGGGCGATGTGACCACCAAACCGCGGCGCACCTTTGATGACGTGCTGCGCCCCCTGATTGATGGCACCGCGGGCGACCCCGTCCCCGCACTTGCCACTAGTGGCGGTGTGGCGGGCGATGGCGACGATGGTGCGGCAACCACCAGCCGGGGTGGCGATGCGCCACACCAGCGGCAGCACGTTGACCGCAGTAGCCGGGCACGTTCGGGGCGCAAGCGGAACAAACGCTAGCGGCGGCTCAGCGCTGACGGGTGAGACTGGTGACTGAGGAGAAAGCAATGAACAGCATTGAAATCAGTGCCCGCACAGTCTCGGAGGCGGTCGAGCTTGCGTTGCAGCAACTCGGACGCGACCGCGACGATGTGGCTATTTCGGTCCTCGACAACGGCGACAGTGGCGAAGCCCTTGTCCGTGTCACGGTGATAGACGACGACGACGGCACACCTGCCGCGCCTGCCGCCACGCCCGCCACCCCGCCTGCCGCACCTACTGCCAAGCCTGCCGCCACCTCGCCCGCCAAGCCTGCCGCCACCCCGCCTGCCGCGCCCGCTCACCCTGCACCGCCCGTACAACCCTACCACGTTGAGGCACCGGGCGACGAGGTAAGCATACTTGCCCGCACGGTGCTAGAAGAACTGCTGCAACACCTCGACATTCACGGCTATGTGACCGCCGTCACGACGCACACGCCCGCCCTCGGCGACGACGAGGCAGCAGAGGAGACGATCACGCTGCACATCGAGGGTGCCGACGAGCAGGCAATGGGCTTGCTCATTGCGCGGCGCGGCGAGACGTTGCAGTCGGTGCAGTTTCTCGTCAACTTGCTGGTGAGCCGCAAAACGCAGAAGTGGCCGCAACTGGTGGTGGACGTGGGCAACTATCGCCAGCGTCGCCGCGAGTCGCTGGAAGGGCTGGCACGCCGCATGGCAGAGCGCGTCGTGCAGTCGGGTCGCCCCATCACGCTCGAACCAATGGCAGCCTACGAGCGGCGCATTGTGCATCTGGCGTTGCGCGGCGATGCAAAGGTCTACACCCAGAGCGCGGGCGAGGGGAACGGGCGCAAGGTGATTATCTACCCGTCGCGCTGACCCGCGCCAAGCGCACACAATAACCGCTCACTATCAGCAGTCACGAACACGCACGACCGAGCACGAACAC
>CAZNQP010000076.1:0-1816 GCA_964575355.1 uncultured Chloroflexaceae bacterium | reverse complement strand
CACGATAGGGGCGCATGTGCCCGACCCCACCAACAGCTATCAGCGTATCTACCGTGTGGTAGCGGCGATCCCGCCCGGTATGGTCAGTACCTACGGGCGGGTTGCGGTGTTGGCGGGCTACCCCGGACAGGCGCGGCTGGTGGGCTATGCGCTGCACGCCCTGCTGCGCCAGCCGCCTGCCGCCGCGCATACCCCGTGGTGGCGCGTGGTGAATGTGCAGGGGTACATCAGCAACGAGTATGCCGCCGCCGAGCAACGCCGCCGCCTTGCCGCTGAGGGCGTGGCGTTCGGTGCCAACGGGCGCATTGACCTTGCCGTGCATGGCTGGGAGCCTGACCCGGACGAGGTGCCGGGGCGGGCGCCGTAGCACCTGTACCAGAGTACGACCGTATTACACACCACACCCGCCCCCTTGCGCGTAGGGCGGGTGTGGTGCGTTGAGTGGGTGTTGTGGGGGGGAGGCAGACCAGCTTAGCTGTCGTCGCCCTGCAACGTGCGACTGATCACATCTGCCTGATCGTCGCTGTCGCCACCGTCCTCGCCGTCGCGGTTGCGACGGTTCTTGCGCCCGCCGCTCCCGAACTTGTTCAGCAAATCTTCGAGCGTCGCGTCGCCCGTCAATTCCTGTTCGTCATCGTCGCCCACACTGTAGGTTTCGGGTTGCGCGCGTTGCGGGCGGTTGTTGCGGCGGTCACGCTTCTTGCCGCCGCCCTGTTCCTCACGCGAACGGCGGGCGGCTGCTTCGAACAGTGCCTGCCGGTCTTCGACGGTGCGCCCTCGGTTGGCATTGCCACCCTCAGCCGCATCATCGCCACCGTTACTGTCGTTGGGCGCGGCGGGGCGTTCGGCATTGGGGGTCTTCATGGTCAGGCTGATGCGGTTGTTGGCGAGGTCAATTTCGAGCACGCGCACCTTCACCTTGTCGCCCACCTTCACAATGTCTTCAACCTTTTCGACGCGCTGGTCGGCGAGCTGTGAGATATGGACGAGTCCATCGCGCCCCATGCCAATATCAATGAATGCGCCAAAGGGAGCCAGCCCATTCACGGTGCCTTCGATCTCTGCGTCTGGCTCTAGGGCGTTCAGCTTGGCTTCGACGGCAGCCCGCTGTGCCTTGTTGAGGCTCAGGCTGATGCGCGTCCCTTCCGGGTCAACTTCGAGGATGCGGAAGATATGCTTATCACCGACCTTAACCGCGTCGCCCGGCTCGTTGATACGTTGCTCGGACAGTTCCGAAATATGCACCAACCCGTCTTTGCCCACGCCAATATCTACGAATGCGCCGAACTTCGCCAGCCCCGTCACCGTACCCTCCACGTCCTGCCCAGCGGCAAGCGCGGTCATCTTCTCGCGGTTGATCTCTTGGCGCGGCGGGCGGCGGCGTTCGCGTTGCTCGCGCACGGGAGCCTGCCCCGGCTGACGCATTGTCAGGCTGATGCGCCCCTTCTCTGGGCTAACACTCTTGACCCACACCTCCACCTTGTCACCAATGCTGACCAACTCATCAGGTGACGCAATGTGGCGGTCGCTCATCTCCGAGATATGCACCAGACCGTCACGTTTCACCCCTACATCCACGAAAACACCGTAGATGGCGATAGAGGTAACGGTGCCAGCAAGTTGCATCCCCGCATTCAGGTCTTCCATGCGGCGCGGGCGACCACTGTCACGGTCGTCGGTCGCTCCGTCGTCATCCTTCGGCGTGAAGGTTGCCCCAGCAGCAGACTGATCGGGTGCTGCCTCTGCCACGGGCGCGGCGGCTCCGGCGGGCGCGGCGGCTCCGGCGGGCGCATCAGGCGCGGCGGGTGCATCAGTG
>CAZNQP010000075.1:7065-16754 GCA_964575355.1 uncultured Chloroflexaceae bacterium | reverse complement strand
AGGCAGAGGGGCAAGTGATGGTGCAGCTCCATCCCTCCTCTCTCTCTCTCTCTCTCTCCTCTCCTCTCTCTGTGTCTGTGCCTCTCGTCGCGCAGGCTGGCTCAAAACCGTGGATGAGTACTACTATGGAGCAGTTCTGTGCCCTTCCGTTCCGAGCTCCTCCTCCCTCCCCCCTTCGCTGCTCTTCTTGCCCGCCTGCCCGCTTGCCCGGTGCCGGTGTGTCGCTCCCTACACCGCCCGGAGCCGGAAGAGGGTTATTTCGGGGCGGCAGTTCAGGCGAATGCGGTACCGTCCGGGGAGCGACCCTAGCCCGCGGTTTGTATACAATTGCATGGTGCCGACGGTATAGTGCCCTGCCGGGTACATGCGCCCAAGGTAGGGCAGCACGGGTGCCCCCACCAGTGGCAGCACCACCTGCCCGCCGTGCGTATGCCCCGACAGTTGCCACGCAAACCGCCCCGTCTGCGCGACCGTATCGGCATAGTCTGGCTCGTGGACGAGGATAATCGCGGCACCCGTTGGGGGCACCTGCTGCACCGTCGTCGCCAGTTGCTGTGCGCCCACCCACACATCGTCTAGCCCTGCAAGGTGCAACACCGCGCCCCCGCGCCGTAGCGTCGTTACCGTGTTGCTGAGGTCGCCAATCGCCGCATCGCGCAGCACCGCCCGCACCGCCGTAATGTCAGACCAGTGGTCGTGGTTGCCTGCCACCGCGTACACGCCATCGGGGGCGGTCAGGTCGCGCAGGCTCGCCCGCAGCGCGTCGCCGTATGCCACACGGTAGCGCGTCACGAAGTCGCCCGTAATGACCACCACATCGGGCGACAGGTCATTGACCGTGGCGACGTGGGCAGACAGACGGGCAGCATCCATCCAGTCATCGGCGTGTAGGTCGCTCAGTTGCACCATACGATAGTCGTTGAAGGCAGGGTCTAACCCGGCAATCGGCATGGGGTGTTCTTCAATCACGGCGTGTTCGATGCCCACCGTGCGCCCGTACCAATACGAAGCCGCGCCAACCACGGGCGTACCCACGGCAGTCGCGGCGGCGAGGCGCAGAAAACGGCGGCGGCTCATGCGCGGTGGCAGCATATCGCCCCCGTTCGGTCGCATTCTGTCGTATGCCACATAGTTCGTATTCTATCCCACCCTATTCCCACGTTATCCCACATGGTTCGCACCCTATCCCACCTATTTCCCACGTTATCCCACATGGCGGTGGGGTTTATCCCACACAACTGCCACATTCCGCTTATTTGTTCGTATACCGCGTCACCGTTCGTGCTACTTTCCCACTACTTTCCGGTCGTTTCCCCGGCGTTTCCCCGGCGTTTTCAAACCGATGTGCGCGGGAGCCGCCCACCCCCGCCCACACCGCCCGCCTGACGTGGCGGGTGGGGCTACCACGTCACGCTGACCGGGGTGCCCATCGGTGCCCAGTTGTACAGCCACGCCGCCGAGTCGAGCGGCAGGTTGATGCAGCCGTGGCTCACGCGCACCCCCGACCCAAACCAGTTGTGCCAGTAGGTGCCGTGCAACGCGACCCCACCATTGATGTACATAACGTTCGGCACATCGGGCACGTTGTAGTATTCGCCGCCCAGCGTCCCGCTCATCGTCTGCACCGGGATTTTCGCGTAGACCGCGTACTCACCGATGGGCGTGTTGAAGCCGTCGCGCCCCGTCGTGACGGGTGCATCGAACACCAGCACGCCGCCTTCATAGGCATACAGCCATTGCGCCCCAATGCTCACCTGAATGGACTTGCCGCCGAAGCTGGCGGGGGCAGGCTCGATATACACCGGCTCCGGCTCAACGTACACCGGCTCCGGCTCAACGTACACCGGCTCCGGCTCAACGTACACCGGCTCCGGCTCCGGCGCGGGGGCAGGCGCGGCGGCGGGTTGCACTGGCTCGGCGGCATCGGCGGGCGGCGTGTACACCGCTGGCAGTGGCGCGGGGGCGGGCAACAGCACCGGACCGCCCGCGTCGTCGAGCGAGACGGCAGGCGGTACGCCCTGCTCTGCCAACGGCACGTTGGTGGTGGCGTTGGTGGTGGCTGCATCGGTGCCCGCAGCGAGGCTGTGCCCGCGCAGTTGCGCCACCATGCCGCCGAGGTTGCTCACCCGTAGTGCGTCGGCTTGCCCCAGCAACGACGGGCGATACTCCAGCCGCCCGCGCTCGAAGTATTGCACCTGTACCGCCTCGTTGCCAATCGTCTCCCAAAAGGGCTGACTGATGGGGTAGCCGAGGTGTTGCACCGAGCCATGCGCGTACCACGCCGCAAGGAAGGGAGCCGCCAGCGTGTGCCCAGTCTGCTCAAACAGCACACCAGTGGCGGGGTCGCCCGGCGGCGCAGCAAACTGCGCCCACAGCGCGGCGGCATAGTCGGCACCGATGCGCCCCAGTAGCACCGGGTTGGCGGGCTGGTCGGCGTGGTACTCCAGCCGCCCGCGCTCGAAGTATTGCACCGGGCGGTCATCCTCTTGCACCACCGCCGTCACCGGGTCGCCGAGCAACGCCGCGCCGCTGTGGGTTTCCCAATAGCTGAGAAAGCCGTATTCATCGGTGATGCTGTGCCCGGTGGTGGCGAAAAATTGCCCGCTGTTCTGGGCATCGCTGAGCGACGGCAGAAGCCACAGCCACGCCGCCAGCACCCCGGCTACCAGTACCAATACCAACCGTATCCAACCAATACGACGCACCACATCCGCCATGGGGGTGTCCTTTCCAACTCACGCCCGCCACGCGGCGCACGTTCCTAGCGGCAACTGCCTCTCGGTACCATCATACCGAAATGTGCATGAATGTCAATTATTTCTACCTTTAAGCATTGACATGCCACGCATTGCGCCCGACCGTGCCGGGGCGTGCAATCGTTTTGTCATCAGGGGCGGCGGTTTTCGCACTTGCAACATGCGAAATAGTGTTCTATAATCATGTCAAACATATGTTTCAATGATAGGGTAGAGGAAAGGTAGCCCCATGCCGTTCGTCTACCACGGAAAGGGAGGACACCGTATGGCAGTGGTACGTCGCACGTTACACAGCAACAGTACCAGTCGTTCGCTCAGCCGCACACCTCTAGCACTACCGTGGTTTACGCGGTTGTTTTTGCCGCCCATGCTCCCGCTCGCGGTGCGCGTGGGCAGCATTGTGCTCGCGTTTGTGGCAATCGGGATGCTGTTTCAAGCAACAGCGGGATGGTTTACGCGCAGCCTCGACGACGTGCGCTATGGCTTCCCGCGCAGTGTCCAGATCAATGGCTACGTCGGGCATGGCGATGAACGCCTGTCGCCCACCATTATTAGAACAATGAACGTGGGCGGGCAAATCACGACCCATGTCATGCCGGGTGGTGACGCGAGCCGGGTGCAGGTACTTAAAGGACCGTACCTGTTTGGCGCGGACAACGAATATGTGGTGGCACAACCCGAACTGCACAACCTCAATGGGGATGAACACGTTGACCTGCTCGTCAATGTACGCGGCGAAGTGCTGGTCTACCTCAACGATAACGGCAATTTCCGCGTCGGCACACCGGAAGAACTCGCAGCAATCACGCTCCCCTGAGCACGCCGCCCCCCACGGGGCGCACGGGCAGGTAGCCCCACCTGCCCGCCACACCCACCACGCGCCCCACACGGTTGGCATTTCAGGTATAATCAGGACGCGGGAAACAAACCAATGCCGTGTTGACGACGGCACACCATAGGAGAAACCACGATGTCGCTACGATTGCTTGCTGCGCTGGCAGTGCTCGCACTGCTGCTCATCGTCCCCGGCGGGCTGCACGCGCAGGTGCCCACCGCCCCGCCCAGCACGACGCTCAGCTCCCCCGACGCGGGCACGCGCTTCGGCTACAGTGTGGCGGGCGCGGGCGACGTGAACGGCGACGGCTTCGCTGATGTGCTGGTGGGTGCCCCCTACGCCGCCCCAGTCGGCTTTGTGCATATCTATCACGGTAGCCCCACCGGGATTGGCACCACCCCCACGACGGTGCTGCTGGGCGGCGCGGGTGACGACTTCTTTGGCTGGACAGTGGCGGGCGCGGGCGACGTGAACGGCGACGGCTTCGCCGACGTGATTATCGGCGCACCCGGTGCCGACGGTAGCGACCGCGACCGCGGGCAAGCCCTCGTCTACCACGGCAGTCGCGTGGGCATCATCGCCACCCCTGCCACCGTCATAACGGGGCGCGACACCAGCGACCGGCTCGGCTTGAGCGTCGCGGGTGCGGGCGACGTGAACGCCGACGGCTTCGCTGATGTGATTATCGGGGCAGACCGCGCCGAGGGCGGCGGGCGCGACCGGGGCGAAGCCTACGTGCATCACGGCGGTTTCGCAGGCATCAACCCTGCCCCCGCCACCATCATCACGGGCTTTGCCGATGCCGACAACCTCGGCACCAGCGTGGCGGGCGCGGGCGACGTGAACGGCGACGGCTTCGCCGATGTGCTGGTGGGTGCCCCCTACGCCGCCCCTGACGCGACGCTCAACGGGCAGGTCTATCTGCATCGCGGGAGCTTCGCCGGGGTCGAACTGGAGGCGTTCAGTGTGGTGACGGGCAGTGTCCCGGCGGGCTTCTTCGGGCTGAGTGTGGCGGGCATCGGCGATGCGAACAGCGACGGCTTCGCCGATGTGCTGGTGGGTGCGCCCAACGCCACAGGCACGGGGAGCGTGGGCGGCGCGGCATACGTGCTCTACGGCAGGGTCACGGGGTTGCCGCCGCAACCCGACGACGTACTGACCACCGACACCCCCGGCGCGGGGCTGGGTAGCAGTGTGGCGGGTGCGGGCGATGTGGACGGCGACGGCTTCGCCGATGTGGTGCTGGGTGCGCCCTCGGCGGCGGCAGGTGGCACCAATCGCGGGCAGGGGTTAGTTTTTCGCACCACCGCCAACGACGGGGTCGCCGCGCTCCCCTTTGCCCTGCTGACTGGTGGCAACGACGGCGATAACCTTGGTTTCAGTGTGGCGGGCGCGGGCGACGTGAACGGCGACGGCTTCGCCGATGTGGTACTGGGTGCGCCCGCTATCGCCCCAGCAGTGCCCAGCGGCGGGCAGGTGCAGGTGGTGTACGGCACCGCCGGACAGTCAACGCGCCAGCCCATCGGGCAACGCCGCAGTGAATAGGCAGGCGGTGGCACCGCGCAACCACAGCGGTTGGTGGTGGCAAGCAGCACGCTAAAGCACGCTAGAATGCTCTAGCGGGAGCAGGCGCACACAATGGGTTCGGTGTCATCGCCAATCTATTACCGCTGGTTATCGGGGCAGCCGTGCTGCCCGTCTGGATTGTCCTTACGCTGTTCATCCTCCGCAGCGATGGCGGGTTGCTCAAGGCTACGATGTTCCTTGCGGGGGCAACGCTGGTACGGCTGGTGCAGGGCATCGCGTTTGGTCTGCTCTACGAAGCCTCCGCCAGCAGCTACGGCGAGGAGAGTGCCGGGCTGATCGGGGCAACGTTGCTGCTGCTCGTGGGGGTGTTCATGCTGATTACCGCCGTCAAGAAGTGGGCTAAGCAGGAAGACCCCGATGCCCCACCGCCGCAATGGATGACCATGTTCGACGGGTTGACCCCGTTACGGGCGTTCGGGATGGGGGTGCTCTTGACGGTCGTGGCGGTCAAGCAGTGGGTCTTCACCCTGTCTGCCGTGAGTATCATTGTCGCCGCACAGCTCCCAACTGCCACGAACGTCGCGCTGTTTCTCGGCTACGCCGTCGCCGCCCAATCGCTGCTGCTCACCCCCGTGGTCATCACGGCAGTTGCGCCTGCATGGTCAGCACAGACCCTCGACCGGGTGCAGGCGTGGCTGGAACGCCACAACCGTGCCATTGTCGTCACGGTGTCGCTGGTGTTCGGGCTGTGGTTTACGTGGCGCGGTGTAACGGGGCTACTGGGGTAGTAGGGCTGTGGCAGCACACCAAAAAGGGTGCCATGTGGCACCCTGTGCATGTCGTGCGTTCTGCTGAAACTGGCTGGGGAACAGGGACTCGAACCCCGACTACCTGAGCCAGAATCAGGCGTTCTACCGTTAAACTATTCCCCAACGTCGAACCTGTCTGGCAGTGGTGCCGAAGGTGGGAGTTGAACCCACACGAGGTTGCCCTCACTACGCCCTGAACGTAGCGCGTCTGCCATTCCGCCACTTCGGCACAGTGTCCGTGCAAACACGTAACGCCTAACAGCATACAGGGCGGCGCGGCATTTGTCAACCCCCATGTTCGCGTGTTCGCGTGGTTCGTGTGCCCGTGCGGCTACTGCACCACCGCTTGCTCGGCATTCGCCAGTTGCGTACTGGCGGCGGCGGCAGCAGCCCGTTGGCGGCGGCTCCCCGCCCCCGCAACCTGCGTCGCCCCGGTACGGTGCGCCCGCGTCATCTGGAAGACCGTTTCGAGCAGGGCGCGATAGTCCGGCGTGAGCGTAATCTTACGCCGCTTCATCACACGCTCAGCCACCGTAATCATCCGGGCAATCTCGTACTCATAGAACACATCGCTGCCCCACGTAAAGGGCGGCACCGTCTTGGGCACCATATGCACACTAAAGATGTTGCTGCCCGTACCGACCACCGCCCCACCGGGCAGGTGCAGCCCAATGCCCAGCTTCACATGGTCGGCGAGGAAGCAACCCAGTTTCATCACCCCCGAGTCAACCTGTCCAAGTTGGTCAATCACGACACGCACGCTACTGTAGGTGTTCTTCAGGTCGCTGTTGGTCGTCATCGCGCCAATGTTGACCCACTCGCCCAGCCAGCTATGCCCCAGAAAGCCATCGTGGTGCTTGTTGCTATAGCCCTGCATCACGCTGGCTTCCACCTCGCCGCCCACACGACAGACCGGACCAAAGCTACTTTCGCCCCGGATGAGCGCACTGGCGATCAGCGTGCGCGGTCCGATATACGCCGGTCCCTGCACGAAACTGAATGGCTCGATGTGGGCACCCTCGTCAATGTAGAGCGGACCGTCGCGCCCGTCCAACACGAGCGGTCCGTCCAGTTGCGCCGAAGTAGCCACGAACACCTGATCGCACCCGTAGACCACCACGTTCGGGTCTTTGCCGTGGTAGCGCGGTAGCGTGTGGGTCAGCAGCGAATGGTCGCGCACCAATTGCTCGCCGACCTCGGTAATCAAGTCCCACGGATAGCGCACCATTGTGGCTTGTACCTCGACCACCCGCGCAAAGCGGCGTAGCTCGCTGAGGGCTTCGCCCGCCTGCTGATCGCGCAGGTAGTACAGCACCACACTCGCCAGCGCGGGCGTGATGCTCGCAGCGAGGAGCGCGTCTTCGCACACATACACCGTATTGATAGGCGCAGCCAGCAGGCGCGGCAACCAGTCGAGCGTGAGTGCCCGCCCATTGATGAGCGTGATGGGCATACTCTCGCGCAGCACCGCCCCGATGCCACCAATCGCGCCATAGCAGTCCATCAGGTAGGGACGACAGATACCAAGCGGGAGCGGTTGCTCGATGGCTCGTGCGTGGTCTTCGGAGAGCGAAAAGACCGGGCGGCTGAGGTTGGGTTGCACCACACTCCGCTGCTGTGTCGTCAGGGCAGGGTGCGATTCCAGCACCGCCCGGATACGCTCGCGCGTGGTATAGGCACCGCACCGCAGTTCATACACTGGGCGCGTGTAGCTGAGAGGCGCGAAATGATGCCACAGTTCGTCCTCAAACACGATGAGCATACCGATACCTCCCTCGCATGGTCTTGTAGGTTAGCCGCTTTGCAGCAGAGCAAGAATCGCGTTGGTCAGCTTTTCGGGGTCGTGGCGCAACACGCGCACTGTCCAGCTTTGCCCCGGATTTTGGAGCGAGGCATTGTACTGCACCACTGAACTTGCAAGGTCTGCCTCGACAATCACGCTCCCCTCAAGCATCAATTGCGTGCGTGCCAACCCCTCACGCGAGGGCACCACCGTTTCTTCCAGTTCTTCGGGCGACAGATAGACTGGCGTTTGCTGGGCACTGGCATACAACTGCTGCAACCCCGACTCGATGCGCTGCACGTTCACCAGCACATAGTCGGGGGCAAACCCGGCATACTGGCGAATGGCGCGGATGTGGTCGCCCACACTAAAGCCCGTGGTCAACCCCGGCTCGGTCATCAGGTTGCAAATATAGATTTTGCGGGCTTTGCTTTGGCGCACCGCCTCGCCCATCTCGTCGAGCAAAAAGTTGGGCAGAATGCTCTCGAACAGGCTCCCCGGACCCAACAGCAGCACGTCGGCATTCACGATAGCGTCGCGGGCGGGGCGGGTCAACGGCAACGTCGTCGGGTTGGTTGCCGTCAGCGTGTCGCGCGGGGTGCCCCGCCCGTTGCCGCGCACGCTGGCACCGTCCGCCTCGTTGCCATTGCCGTTGCCGTTGCTGCCCGCAGGCTGCAAAAACAGCCGCGTCACATGCAGGTCGGCATAGGTAGCGGTATGGTCTACGTGCATTACGTTTGCCGTGTTGCCATTGTTCAGTTGCGCGTACACGGCGGGGGTCTCTGGGGTCGGCACGACGTAATGCACGTTCGACCCTTGGAACGGTCCCGATGCACGGTAATAGTACTCAATCGGTTCGTGTAATGGCGTGATGCACGTCATGCTGCGGGCGTGCTGGCTGAGGTGCGACAGCACCAACACCCCCGCGCCGCCCGACAATACCGCAATGCGCGGCGGACTGGTGCGGCGATAGCCCAGCGCAACCGGCGCACGCCCGCGCATTGCGTCGGACAGGCGGATGACCACCACGCTACTCAGGAGCCAGATGCCAAGCAGCAACACCGCCGCGCCCAGCACAATCAAGACCCAGCCGCGCATCAGTTCGGGCAAGAATTGCAGCGAAAGGTAGAACAAGATGGGCGGCAGGTCAACGCCCTGATAGCTGTAAAACAGCAGCACCGCCACGCCCACCGAAAGCAGCACCACCCCAAGGAAAATAACCGCCAGCGGTCGTACAAGCATATGCAACGCTGCTATGCGGTGCTGTAGTTGTTCCATAGCCCCCCGCGCTGGTCACTTGTGGTGCTGGTCAAGCACCAAGGTTTGTGTACAACTCGTCGAGTAATGGGCGTAAACTCCCCCCATTGCGGGCGGTCAATTCGATATACAGCAACCCGGCAAGCAGCGCATCCGGGGTGCGCCCAAAGTTGCCCATCACCAACTCACCATCGGTGGTGCAGCCCACCAACAAGGGTTTCGCGCTGTCGGTGGTCAGTTCGGCAATGCGCGTCGCTGGCGTGGTGCTTATCTCTACCGCGAAGCCCAGCAGTTGTTGCCAGCCTGCGTGCTGTGCCGCCACGGTTGCCAAGGGCGAATGCTCAGCCGGTGGAGGCACCACCGCCACGCCGCTGTGCCGATAGTGCCGGTTGAGGTAGGCAGCCAGCAACAGCGACATTTCGCACAGCCCGATAATCTCGCCAAACTTGTCTACCACCCGTAGCGCGGTGCCGTCTGCCGAAAAGCCCAGCCCAATGTGCGAGTCGCTATCGCGCACCAGCTTGCACAGGCGCGACAGGCTCCCATTACCCGGCAACGGCGACACACTATCGAACAGCGGGTCGGTATCGCGGTTGATTTCGATGGCGCGGGTCTGGGTGTCCTCGCCAATGATATGCGGGATACACCCCGCCGTTGTGCCGTGCATCGGGTCAACAAAGATTGTCAGTGTGGCACGGCGCAGCAACGCAAGGTCTATCTGG
>CAZNQP010000075.1:0-6965 GCA_964575355.1 uncultured Chloroflexaceae bacterium | reverse complement strand
CCGTGTTTGCCCCACTGTTCTGCTGTGGGGTGACGGGGAGCATCAGCCCACCTGTCGGGGCATCGGCGGGTACGTCGGGCGGGAGCGTACCCGCCAACGGCGCGAACGACAGCCCGCTCCCGATGGGCGCGAGCACCACCAACCCGTTGTACCAGTAGGGGCGGTTACGCGCCGATACGATCAGGGCGGTGGTGTTGCGGGCTGCCTCTGCCGCCCGATAGACGGCAGGCAACGGCGCAACACTGCTCACGCGCTGCACCTTGACGGTGTAGCTCTCGAAGAGACGTTGCAGGTCGTGGGCGAACAACGCCGACATAAAGCGCGTATCGTGCGCGATCAGGCAGGTCATCCCCTGCTCACGCATA
The DNA here is from genome assembly GCA_964575355.1 of uncultured Chloroflexaceae bacterium. Classification (GTDB taxonomy): domain Bacteria; phylum Chloroflexota; class Chloroflexia; order Chloroflexales; family Chloroflexaceae; genus CAZNQP01. The sequence continues at coordinate 6,600 of CAZNQP010000075.1, read as the reverse complement.
CTATGCGCCAACTGGTGGGCATGACGACGCACCGCATCCAGCGTAAAATCGGCGGCGATCACGCCTTCCCACTGCTGGAACGACAGGTGGCTGGTTGCACTCATGGGGTAGTGGTTGCCTCCGGGGTGGCGAGGAACTCATCGAGCGCACCAAGCAGCATCGCGCGGATTTCCTCCAGCCGTTCAGGGGTTGTTGCCTCAAAGCGCGTCGTAATGGCTGGCTCGGTGTTCGAGGCACGCACCACCCCCCAGCCGTCCGGCAACGCCACCCGCACACCATCTACCGTAATCGGCTTGTAGGCGCGAAAGCGTTCGTGCATCTGCGCGATCACGGCGAACTTGCGGTCATCCGGGCAGGCGATCCGCCCCTCGTTGGCAACGGGCAACACCGGGTGGGGCGCGAGCACGTCGTGTAGTGACCGCCAGCCGCCTTCGTCGCGTGCCAGCCCATAGAGTGCCGCCAGCAGGTGCGCCCCGGCGAACGCCCCATCATCGAAGTAATGCCCCGGCACCGGCACAATGATATGCCCGCTCAGTTCGCCGCCCAGCACGGCACCGACTTCGCGCATCTTGGCAGACATATTCGGGTAGCCCGTTTTCCCCATCACTGGTTGCCCATTAAACTGCTTGATCGCGTTGATGAGCACCATACTACACTTTACATCAAATACAACCGATTGCTGGGGTTTCTCGCGCAGCAAGTGCCGTGCCAGCACAATCATCACGCGGTCGGCGGGCACCACCGTGCCGGTTGCGTCCACCACCCCAAGGCGGTCGCCGTCGCCGTCAAGCGCAATGCCAAGGTCGGCGCGGCTTTCGCGCACTGCCGCCGCGAGGTCACGCAGGTTTTCCGGCTTCACCGGGTCGGGGTGGTGGTTGGGGAAGGTACCATCCGGCTCGATGTAGAGCGGCACCACCTCCACGCCCAGCAACTCGAACGCCCGCCGCGCCAGCGGTCCCGCTACGCCGTTGCCGCCATCCAAGACAATCTTCAGCCCATAGTTGCGCGGCAGGGTCACGCGCCGCTGGAAGCTGTCGAGGTAGGCGGAACGAATGTCGTGGGAAGCGTAGGTGCCCCGCCCAGTCGCAAACATCCCCTGCTGTGCCAACGCCCCCAACGCGGCAATTTCGCTACTCGCCAGTGGCGCACTGCCGTGCTGGTCGTCGCGCACACGCAACTTGACCCCGTTGTACTGGGGGGGGTTGTGGCTTGCCGAGATGACCGCGCCCGCATCCACGCCGAGATGCTCAACCGCGAAGTACATCACCGGGGTGGCGACTTCACCAATGTCAATGATGTGCAGCCCAGCCGCCTGCACCCCACGCACAAAGGCTTGCTGCAACGCAGGCGAACTAGGGCGTACATCACGCCCGACAACCATGCGCTGGGCGGCATACTGCTGCCGAAAATACGTCCCAACTGTCTGCCCCAGCGTGAAGAGCACGTCGGTGGTCAGGTCTTGGTCTACGATACCGCGAATGTCATAGGCACGGAAGATTGCAGGATTGATTGTATCAGGCATGGTGTGTCCTTTCGCTGCCCTGATTCATAGCGATAGTAACGTATTGACAGGCATTCGTCAAGCACTGCACCCTGCCGTGCTGCGCGGCTGCACCGCCCTGTGCATGACCACGCGCACGCGCCGCACGCCGACATAGGCGACCCGCGGTGGGCGTGCTTGTCTACCTCTTGCTTGTCTATCTACTGAAGCGGGTGGGGGCGGCACAACCCTGCCGCCCCGCCGCCACCCCGTGCGGTGTCACCGCCCGCCGGGGCGCGGCACATTTTCCTGCGTGCGGTACACTGGTGAGTGAATGCCGCGTGGATAGGTGCATTCACCACCAAACCAGCGCACACCACCCGCGTTGTACGCCTGTGGTGTTGCCACAAATAACAAAGGAGACCTGACTATGGCTGAATCGGCACTTCGCATTGTCGTTGTTGGCGGCGTTGCGGCTGGCATGTCTGCCGCCGCGCGTGCCCGCCGCCTGAGTGAAGCCGCCCAGATTACCGTGTTCGAGCGCGATCCCTACGTATCCTTTGCCAACTGTGGCTTACCCTACCACGTCAGTGGCGACATCCCCGACCGCGACAGCCTGCTCATTGTCACGCCCGACGACCTGCACGCCAGCCTCAACCTTGACGTGCGCCCCAACCACGAGGTTGTGCGCGTTGACCGCGCCGCGAAGCAGGTTGTCGTGCAGAACCGCGCCACGGGCGAAACGTTCACCCAGCCCTACGACAAGCTCATCTTGACCCCCGGTGCCAGCCCGATGCGCCCGCCCATCCCCGGCATCGAACACCCGCGTATCTTCACGCTCCGCAACATTCCCGACATGGATAAAATCGAGGCGGCGATGGCAGACAACGCCCAGCACGCGGTCGTGATTGGTGGCGGGTACATCGGGGTTGAGATGGCGGAAGCCCTGCGGCACCGCAACCTCGGCGTGACGCTCGTTGAATTGCAGAACGAGATTATGCCGCCGCTCGACGCAGAGATGGACCGCGCCCTGATTGACCACATGGAAACCCACGGCGTAGACTTCCGGCTCGGAACCGCCGCCGAAGCGTTCGGCGATGACCACGGGCGCGTGACCCTGCGCCTGAGTGACGGCGCAACCCTGACCACCGACATGGTGATCCTTGCTATCGGCGTGCGCCCCGAATCCCAACTTGCACAGCAGGTCGGGTTAGAGCTAGGGCTACGCGGTGCCATCAAGGTCAATGCCCACATGCAGACCTCTGACCCAGACATCTACGCGGGCGGCGATGCCGTCGAAGTGACCGACACCGTGACGGGTACTGCCGCTACCGTGCCACTCGCCGGACCTGCCAACCGGCAGGGGCGCATCATTGCCGACCACATATGCGGGCGCGACAGTGCCTACCATTCTACGCAGGGCACGTCAGTCATCAAAGTCTTCGATATGACGGCAGGCGGCACGGGCGCAGCCGAAAAACAGCTCAAGCGGCAGAACATCCCCTACCAGAAAGTCTACTTGCACCACAACGGGCACGCAGGCTACTACCCCGGCACCCACCCCATGCACCTCAAAGTGCTGTACGACCCGGCGACGGGGAAGCTACTGGGCGGGCAAGTCGTCGGCTTCGACGGCGTGGACAAGCGCATTGACGTGCTGGCAGTGGCAGTGCGGGCAGGCATGACCGTGTATGACCTTGAGCACCTCGAACTGGCGTATGCCCCGCCCTACGGCTCGGCAAAAGACCCGATCAACATGGTGGGCTTCCATGCCAGCAACGTGCTGCACGGCGACATCGTGTTGTGGTACGCCGAGGACTTCCCCGCGTGCGGCGAACACGGCACCATCCTTGATGTCCGGACGCGCGAGGAACACGCCGCGTGGCACATCCCCGGCTCGCTCAACATTCCGCACACCGAGCTACGCGGGCGACTGGACGAACTGGCGCACCTGCCCGCCGACCATCCGCTCTATGTCTACTGCAAGAGTGGGGTACGCAGCTATATTGCCTACCGTGTGCTGGTACAGTCCGGCTACCACACAGTCGCGTCACTGTCCGGGGGGGTGCGAACGTTCGCCCTCTACCACGAGACGCAACTCGAACGCGGCACGCCCATCATGCCGCGCATCACGCACGCCGAACACAAGCTGGGGAGCGAACGCACCGAAGCGATGAAAGCCTAGCCCCGCTCGCCCCACCTAGCCCGCGCCGGGGGTACCTCCCCCGGCGTTCCTGTGCGTGTCGCACGAGACGGGCACCCGTGTGTCGGGGCATTTTCGCTATGGCGAAAGGTGCCACTGTGGGCTATAATACAGACTAGTGCTTCGTGCCACCCGCGTCATCGGCGCGTCGTGGTAATCTTTTGGTGGGTCTAAGCAGCAGTGCAAACGACAGGCAGGGTATGAGTTTTCGGGTAGACGCGCCCTACAAACCGACGGGCGATCAACCAAACGCGATTGCGAAACTGGTGGAGGGGCTACGCAACGGCTACCGCCACCAGACGTTGCTGGGTGCGACCGGCACGGGCAAAACGGCAGTGATGGCGTGGATTATCGAGCAGGTGCAACGCCCCACGCTCATCCTCGCGCACAACAAAACGCTCGTTTCGCAGCTTTGGGCAGAGTTCCGCGAGTTCCTGCCCGATGCGTCTGTCGAGATGTTTATCTCGTACTATAACGAATACACGCCCGAAGCCTACGTCCCCGGCAGAGACCTGTACATCGAGAAGCAAGCCTCGATCAATGCCGAGATTGACCGCCTCCGCCACGCCGCCACGCAGGGGCTATTCACGCGCCGCGACGTGGTGATTGTCGCGTCGGTGTCGGCAATCTACGGGCTAGGCTCGCCGCACGACTATGGGCAGGTCGCTATCCCGTTGCGGGCGGGCGAAGTCCGCAACCGCAACAAACTTATGCGGCAGTTGCTCGACCTGCAATTTGAGCGGAAAGACATGGACTTCCAGCGCGGTAGCTTCCGCGTGCGGGGCGACACCCTCGACATTCTGCCCGCCAACAGCGAAATCGCGTTGCGCGTCGAGTTCTGGGGCGACGAGATCGAGCGCATTGTCGAGCTAGACCCGCTGACGGGCGAAATCCTCGCCGAACGGCGCACCGTCGAAATCTACCCCGCTAAGCACTTTGTTGCCACCAAAGAGAGCCTGCAACGGGCTGTCCAGACGATTGAAAGCGAACTCACTGAGCGCGTCGCCGAACTCGAGGAAGCGGGCAAAATGCTTGAAGCCACGCGCCTCAAGCAACGCACCACCTATGACCTTGAGATGCTACAAGAGATGGGCTTCTGTAGCGGCATCGAGAACTACTCGCGCCACATGGATCACCGCCAGCCGGGGCAAACACCGTGGACACTGCTGGACTACTTCCCCGACGATTTTCTGCTGTTCGTAGACGAAAGCCACATCAGCTTGCCGCAGGTGCGCGGCATGTACGAAGGCGACCGCTCGCGCAAGCAAACGCTCGTAGACTATGGCTTCCGCCTGCCGTCCGCACTCGATAACCGCCCGCTCCGCTTCGGCGAGTTCGAGACGCACGTCTATCAGGCAATCTATGTCTCGGCAACCCCCGGACCGTATGAGCGCGAACACAGCGAGCAGATTGTCGAGCAGATTATCCGCCCGACGGGTCTGCTCGACCCGGTGATCCACGTCAAGCCGACGAAGGGGCAAGTAGACGACCTGCTGGGCGAAATCCGCCAGCGCGTGCAGCGCGAACAACGCGCCCTCGTCACGACGCTGACCAAGCGCATGGCGGAAGACCTCGCCGACTATCTGCGCGAAATGGGGGTTCGCACGCACTACATACACGCCGACATTGACACGATTGAGCGCGTCGCCATCCTGCGCGACCTGCGGCTTGGCGTGTATGATGTGGTGGTTGGCATCAACCTGCTGCGCGAGGGTCTCGACTTGCCCGAAGTGTCACTTGTTGCCATCCTCGATGCCGATAAAGAGGGCTTCCTGCGCTCGGAGACATCGCTCATCCAGACGATTGGGCGGGCAGCCCGCCACCTCGAAGGCACCGTGATCATGTACGCCGACACCATCACGAAATCTATGCGGGCTGCGATAGACGAGACGCAACGCCGCCGTGACATCCAGATGGCACACAACCAGCGGCACAATATCACGCCCGCCGGCGTTCATAAACAAGTACGCGATCTCACCGACCGCCTCAAGCGCATGGCGGGTGAGGACGGCGACGGCACCGCCCGGCGCAAGGTCGCGGAGGGTGTGGCAGTCTATCAGACCAACGGCGATGCCATTCACGGCGAACAGGTCACGGTGTCGCGCAAAGAACTACTTGCCCTCATCAAAGACCTTGAGAAGCAGATGAAGCAAGCCGCCCGCGACCTTGCTTTCGAGCAAGCCGCCGCCCTCCGCGATCAGGTCATTGAGCTACGCAAGACGCTTGCGTTGCAGGACGACGACGATGCTGCCCCACCAGTGCCCCCGGCACGGGCACGCTCGCGCACAACATAACAGGAGTATTACGAGATGGCAGTGCAGGTCTGGATTGGCGACAAGCCAGAACACGCAAACGAACGACGCGCGATTGTCGCGCTGGCAAACGGGCTGGAACGCCTCGAAGGGCTGTACCTGCTGCTCGCCAACTTTCACGTCAACGGGCGCACGATTGACCTGACCATCATCAAGCCCGACGGCATTTTCATTGTGGAGTTGAAGCATGTAGACGGCAAGGTGTTCGGCGATGTCAACGGCGCGTGGTATCTCGAAGATGCCAACGGCGAACGGCGGCGGCTCAACCCCGGACGCAAGAACCCCTATAATCAGGTCATTTCGTACTACTACAGCCTTACCAACTTTCTCAATGACAACCGCACTACCCTGCTGCCCACCCACAAAGCCGCGCACGTCAACTTCCGTAGTTGCCGTCGCGTTATCGCCATTGCGCCCACCATTCAGCCCGGTTCTGACATCAACCTTGACTGGAAGGTAGAACTGAAGGGGCTAGACCAACTGCCCGCCTTCCTCATCACCGAACGCTCGCCCGAAATTGAACTGACCGAAGATGAGATGCTGGCGATCCCGCGCCTGCTCGGTATGACGCGCTGGCGCGACGTGAATGCCCTCATGGCAGGCGT